>CAZYUB010000009.1:0-106236 GCA_964650515.1 uncultured Planctomycetia bacterium
GGCACAAAAGGCGCGCGCCTGACGACGCATATATCCCTGCCGGGCCGTTATATCGTGCTGCTGCCGTTCGACAGGCACCTCGGCATATCGCGCCGCATCTCGGACGACAAGGAGCGCGTGAGGCTTAAGGAGATATTGCGCGGCCTCGAGGTTCCGGCCGATATGGGCGTCATCATAAGGACCGCCGGCATAGGGCAGACGAAGCGCGAGCTTTCAAGGGACCTTAAATACCTGCTCGGGCTCTGGAGGAAGATAAAGATAGGCGCGGCACGGAAATCGTCGCCGGCGCTTCTGCACGAGGAATATGACCTCACGTTGAGGGTCGCACGTGACTACCTTACCGAGGACGTCGAGAAGCTCGTCATAGACAACCGGGATGAATACAGGAAAGTCCAACACTTCCTCAGCGCCGTAGCCCCTCATCTCAGGCAGAAGGTCGAGCTCTACGAGGGTGATATCCCGCTATACGACAGGAAGATGATAGAGAAGGATGTCGAGAAGCTCTTCGAGAGGAAAGTCCCGCTTAAATGCGGCGGCTACATAGTCATCGAGCCGACCGAAGGCCTCGTGGCCATAGACGTGAATAGCGGCAAGTTCACCGCGAAGAAGAGCCTCGAGGAGACCGCTTTCGCGGTCAACACCGAAGCCGCGATAGAAGTCGCGCGGCAGATAAGGTTGCGCGACCTCGGGGGGATCATCGTAATAGATTTCATCGATATGATGCAGGCGTCGCGCAGGCGCAAGGTGTTCGAGACGATGGTAGAGGCGCTGAAGCGCGACAAGGCGAAGACCGACGTATCGCCGCTTTCGGAGCTCTGCCTCGTCGAGATGACGCGCCAGAGGATGCGCCGCAGCGTCGAAAGCATGTCGTTCCGCGAGTGCCCGTACTGCCAGGGCCGCGGCCTGATCAAATCGGTATCGACCGTCTCGATCCAGGCGCTGCGCAAGGTAAAGAAATACCTGAAGGAGACGAAGAAGAAGCAGGTCGAGCTCCACGCGCACCCCGAAGTCGCCTCGCGCCTCTTCAACGAGGACCGCCCGGCGATAGAGACGATAGAACGCATCTTCCGCGCGAAGATAATCGTCAAGGCCGATCCCCTGCTGCATGTCGAGGACATAAAGCTTATATAGGGGACGTGTCAAAAAGGGACAGGTTACAATGAAAGTGGCCGCTGTCGTAGGGACCTACCGCAAGGGCGGTATCACGGATACTGCCGTCGATGAAGTCCTGGCTTCTGCCAAAGACGCGGGCGCCGATGTATCCAAGATATACCTGCTGGACAAGCATATCGAGTTCTGCACGAATTGCCGGGCCTGCACGCAGGAGCAAGGCGAGGCGCGCGGGAAGTGCCCTATCTCCGATGATATGGGCGGCATCCTGGATGAGATCGAGAGTTCGGACTCCCTGGTATTCGCTTCCCCCATGAATGATTTTACGGTGACGGCCCTGATGAAGAAGTTCATCGAAAGGCTCCTTCCTTACGCGTACTGGCCGTGGGAAGGGCATGCGCCGGTACTCAGGAGAAAAACAAAAGATAAGAAGGCCGTTGTGATATCCGCTTCCGCGGCGCCCGCAGTATTCGCGCCGTTCTCATCGAACGTTGTTTACCTGCTGAAGCTTTCCGCCGAGACATTCGGCGCCAGGACGATCGGCGTACTGTTCATGGGCCTCGCGGCGCAGAAACCGAAGCAGGAACTTAATTTGCGGCATAAGGATCGAGCCCGTAAATTGGGTAAAAGACTTGCTACCTGACGGATGCAAACAAAGATGAAAAAACCGGAAGATATACTTAAAGAATGGATGCTGGCCGTTAACAAGAAAGACCTTGTAAGCCTTCTTGCCCTATACGACAGGAAAGCTGTTTTGGTCCCGACATTCTCAAACAAGATACTAAGCAGCCCGGAAGAGATCCGGGAATATTTCAAAATACTCGGAAGCCGCGAAGAACTTAGCGTAACGCTGCATGAGAAGACACTTATCATGCAGCCGATAGAAAACGAGATACATGCTTTATGCGGGATCTATTGCTGGCGTTTCGCTCTTGACGGGGAGCTGTTAAGGTATGAAGCCCGTTTCAGTTATATCGTAGACCTGGCATTAGCCAGCCCGATCATCCATCACCACTCATCCCAGATGAATCCGCAGATAATATTGCCAAGAATCCATTGACACCCGCAGGATTTTAGGGTATAATCTCACGAAATTCACACAAATACGCTTATGGGAGGAGTTTCTCTATGTACGCCGTGATTCTGACAGGCGGGAAGCAGTATAAGGTCGAAAAAGGCGACGCGATCACAGTCGAGCGCCTGACCCTTCCCGAGAAGGAAAAAGAGATAATAATCAAGGAAGTGCTCATGGTCTGCGACGGTAAGGATGCCAAGTTCGGCAAGCCGTACCTGAAGGACGCGAAGGTGGTCTGCGAGGTAGTTTCGGACCTCAAGGGGAAGAAAGTCATATCCTACAAGTACCGCAGGAGGAAGGACTCACGCTGGAAGAAAGGCCACCGCCAGCTGTTGACGAAGGTAAAGATAAAAGAGATAAAGGCTTAGAGGAGAGGAAGAAATGGCTCATCATAAAGGACAAGGATCGACAAGGAACGGCCGCGACAGCAATTCCCAGCGTCTTGGGATAAAGGCCTACGGCGGAGAGAAGGTCACTGCCGGAAGCATCATAGTAAGGCAGCGCGGGACCCCGTGGAAACCGGGCCTGAACGTAGCGAAGGGCAAGGATGACACGCTTTTCGCCCTGAAGGACGGTATCGTAACTTTCAGCAAAACCAGATTAGTCAGCGTCCTGCCACAATAAAACAAGTAGCCGAAAGCCAAGGTGTTTGTAGATACTGCGAAGATCGAGGTCAAAGCAGGTAAAGGCGGCGACGGCTGCCAGAGCTTCTACAAGGATAAGTTCGCCCGCTACCCGGTCCGGAACGGAGGGCCGGGGGGCAAGGGCGGCGACGTCATAATCCTCGCGAACGACAACATCCATACGCTCCTGGACTTCCAATACCGCCAGCACTTCAAGGCCCACAAAGGCGAGAACGGCTCTTCCAACAATAAGAACGGAAAAAACGGGGAGGACTGTGTCATCGATGTCCCGCCCGGCACTATAGTAAAGGATTTTGAGTCGGGCCTCGTCCTCAGGGACCTCAGGGCGGCCGGAGACCGTTTTATCGTCGCTAAAGGCGGGATAGGAGGGCGCGGCAACGCGTCCAAGAAACCCTCAACGAAAGGGGAGCCCGGCGAAGAAAAACTCCTGAAACTCGAACTGAAACTGATCGCGGATTGCGGTCTTATCGGTTTCCCGAACGCTGGCAAGTCGTCGCTGATATCGAAGATCTCCAAGGCGAAGCCGAAGATCGCGCCGTACCCGTTCACGACGAAGGAGCCGGTGTTGGGCATAGTCGAGTTCGGCTCCGCCAGACAGGCGCGCGGCCGCACATTCAAGGTCGCGGACATACCGGGGCTTATAGAAGGCGCGCATGCCGGAAAGGGGCTCGGGGACAAGTTCCTGCGCCACATCGAGCGCACGAAGATATTGATACACATCATAGATATTGCAGGGGTCGACCAAAGGGACCCGCTTGATGATTTCCGGACGCTCAATAACGAATTGGAGCAGTACGGCCCGGTACTCGGCAAAAAAGCCCAGATAATAGTCGCGAACAAGATGGACCTGCCTGCCGCGCAGGCGAACCTAAAAAAGTTTAAGTCGAAAGTAAAAAAGGATATAATAGCGGTATCGGCATTGACCGGCGAAGGGATCGAAGAACTGAAGGAAGCCATAGCCGGGGAACTGGAAAGGCAGAATGAGGGATAATTATTTAAAAAACCTTAAGCTTGTGGTTGTCAAGGTCGGGACGTCTGCGTTCACGTCGAAGTCGCACCCTATGGACCGTCGCGCCGTCAAACAGATATCGGACCAGGTCTGCGAATTGCTTGGCAGGGGAATAAAGGTCGTGCTCGTAAGCTCGGGCGCCATAGGCGCCGGAATGCACCTGCTCGGGTTGAAGTCGCGCCCGAAGTCGCTCGACCACCTGCAGGCCTCCGCGGCCATAGGCCAGGCGCAACTGATGAAGTCATATGACGAATATTTCAGGAGGCACGGCCGCAAAGTGGCGCAGGTCCTGCTGACGCGGGACGATTTCAAGGAGCATAAGAGGTATACGAGCGTCAAGGGCACGATAAATACGATACTCGAATACGGCGCGGTGCCTATAGTCAACGAGAACGATACGGTCTCGGTCGACGAGATAAAGTTCGGAGACAACGACACGCTCGCGGCGCTCGTCACGACGCTGCTCGCGGCGGACCTGCTGATAATATTGTCGGATGTCGACGGCCTCTACAGCCACATCGGCAGGAAAGAGGTCGTGGACACCGTCGAGGACATACACTGCGGAATCGAGAAGCTAGCGTGCGGCACTGACAAGGAAGTGTGCGTAGGAGGCATGGCCACGAAGATAAAAGCCGCGAAAGCGGTCACCGACGCAGGAATACCGATGGTCATCGCTAACGCAAAGTCGAAGGACATACTTTTGAGGATAACAGGCAGGGAGAGGGTGGGCACCATATTCGCTCCCCGTTCGAGAAGGAGCCAGTCATAAATGGGAGACATTAAGGCGCAGGTTGTAAGCATAGCGCGGGACGCGAAGAAGGCGTCCTTCGGGATGGGCCAGCTCTCTTCGGCCGTGAAAGACAAGGCGCTTTGCGCCATGGCCGACGCGCTCGAAAAGGACAAGGCCGTAATATACGCGGCGAACAAGAAAGACGTGAAAGCGGCGCAATCAGGAAAACTGGGCGCGGCGTTCATAGACCGGCTTACGCTAAACGACAAGAGGATCAAATCGATGGCCGAAGGCCTCAGGGCTGTATCTTCACTGCGGGATCCTATAGGCGAGGTCATCAGGATGTGGACCAGGCCTAACGGCCTGTGGATAGGGAAGCTGCGCGTCCCGCTCGGGGTAATAGGCGTAATATATGAATCCCGGCCGAATGTCACGGCCGACTGTATCGGCCTCTGCCTGAAGGCCGGCAACAGCGTGATACTGCGCGGCGGCAGCGAATCGATCAACTCGAATATAGCGGTATTCGACATACTCAACGAGGCGGCGAAGGAATCCGGCATTCCCTACGGGGCGATAAGCCTCATAAAGACGACGGACAGGAAGGCGGTCCACGCGCTGCTCGGGCTCAGCGAGCTGGTCGACCTCATCATCCCGAGGGGGGGCGAAAGCCTCATAAAAGAGGTCTCGCGCAGGTCGAAGATACCCGTGCTGAAGCATTACAAGGGCGTCTGCCATGTCTATGTCGACGAGGACGCGGACCTCAACATGGCCGAGCGCATCTGTTTCAACGCGAAGGTGCAGAGGCCTTCGGTCTGTAACGCTATGGAGACCCTGCTGGTCAACGAGGACGTCGCCGCGCGTTTCCTGCCCTCGATGATAAAGAAATACAAGGAAGCCGGCGTCGAGATACGCGGATGCGCCATGACGCGCAGGATAGTCAAGGGCCTGAAGGCCGCCACCGACAAGGACTGGTCGTCGGAGTACCTGGACCTCATACTGTCGGTAAAGGTGGTAAAGAACCTACATGAGGCCGTCGAGCACATAAATACGTACAGCACGAAATTATCGGACGCTATCGTGACCGAGAACTACCATAACGCGGTGGAGTTCCTGAAAAAAGTGGACTCGGCTTCGGTATACGTGAACGCGTCGACGCGGTTCACCGACGGAGGGGAGTTCGGGTTCGGCGCGGAGATAGGCATATCGACCGATAAGTTCCACGCGCGCGGCCCGGTCGGGGTCGAAGAGCTGACGAGCTACAAATATATCATCTACGGCAACGGGCAGATAAGGGAGTGACAACATGCGTATAGGAATACTCGGAGGGACGTTCAACCCGATACATACGGGGCATCTAGTGCTCGCCGAGGAGGCGAGGGAGAAACTGAACCTCGATAAGGTCATACTCGTGCCGGCCTACGTGCCGCCCCACAAGAAGGAAGAGGAGATCGCGGAGCCGAACGACAGGTTCAAGATGGTGGAGCTCGCGATAAGGGGCAACCAGGGCTTCGAGGTATCATCGGTCGAAATAGACGCGAAGACGACCTCGTATTCGGTCGAGACCCTGAAGGCATTCAGGCAGAAATACGGCGAGGAAGCGCGGCTCTTTTTCCTGACCGGCGCAGATTCGCTCGGCGAACTCTATACATGGAAAGAGATCGACCAGATCTTCAAGCTATCGAATTTCATAGTCGCGAGCCGTCCCGGATACGACGTCTCAAAGGTCCCGAACGGCGTAGAGCATGTGACTATCACTTCGCTCGAGATATCCTCGTCGCTGATCAGGAAGAAGATAAAAGAGGGCAAGTCGATAAGGTACCTTGTTCCCGAACCGGTAAGGGAATATATCATAGCGAGAAGGCTCTATAAATAAAGAGGTGTCCGCATGAAGAACTATTATTTTGATCCCGAAGGCAAATTAATAAAGGACATACCGGCCGAGCGGTTCCGCGAAGCCCTCGCCGCGGAGAACTCGCTGCTTTGGGTCGATATGGAGGAGCTCTCCGACAGCGATATAGAGGTTCTCATGGATGTCTTCGGGCTGCATCCGCTGACCGTCGAGGACTGCATCATGCCGAACGCGCGCCCGAAGGTCGAGGATTTCAAGAATTACCTGTTCCTGATCACGCAGGGCGTCAGGATAGACCCCGAGACGGGAAAGATCGGGACTTTTGAAGTCGATTTCTGCATGGGCAGGAACTATCTCGTTACCGTACATACGGAGAAGGTCGACGCGATCGACCTGAACCTCGAGAGGGTCGATAAGGGTTCCCCGATCATTACCCGCGGCAGCGACTTCCTCGCGTACGCTATACTCGAATCGCTCGCGGACACCTATTATCCTATAGTCGACAAGTTCGATAAGAGGGTCGACGACCTCGAGGCCGAGCTTTTCAAGGACCCGACCACGAAGACCTTCAACCAGATATACCGCTTAAAGAACGACACGATGCTCCTGCGCAGGACGATAGGCCCCCAGGTCGACATGTTCTCGGTCCTTACGCGGGGAGATTTCGCGATCATAAGGCCGGCGAATTACGTTTACTACAGGAACGTCTACGACCATCTCGTCAGGATAAACGACATAGTCGGCACTTCGCGCGATATCGTGACGGGCTCGCTTGAGGCCTACGTCTCGATCGTCTCGAACCGGCTCAACGAGGTCATGAAGGTCCTTACGGTGATCGCGACCGTCATGCTTCCGTTCGTCGTGATACCGAGTATTTACGGAATGAACATCAAGCTTCCGTTCGCGGAGAACATGATGGCTTTCTGGATAGTGATGGGCCTTACCGCCATATTTACCATAACGATAATAATGTATTTAAAAAGTAAAAGGTGGTTTTGACGGAGACCATGCAACAGTTCATACCGCTTATCATAGCTATACTCGTGCTGCTTTGCTTTTCCGCGTTCTTCTCGATGTCGGAGACCGCCCTAATATCTTTGAGCAAGATAAAACTGCGCCATATGATATCCAAGGGGATCAAGAACTCGAAACTTGTCCAACAGCTGGTATCAAAACCCGAGAAGATGATAACCTCTATCCTTGTCGGTAATAACCTGGTCAATACAGCCATTTCGGTCATCGGCGCAATAGTATTCGTTTTCTTCCTGGGGGATAAGGTGGGAATGCTCACCGCGACCGTCGTCGTCACGATAATGTTGTTGATATTCGGGGAGATAATACCCAAGATGTTCGCGGTCCAGAGGTCGGAGAAGGTCTCGCTGGCGGTTGCAAAGCCGATAAACCTGCTTGTCATAGTGCTCAATCCGGTCGCTAAGGTCTTCACGAAGCTCGGCAATGCGATGATCAAGCTCTTCGGCGGGGAGGTCAAGCAGCGTTCGCCGCTCATCAGCGAGGAGGAGATAAGGCTGATGATCGAGCTCGGCAAGGAAGAGGGCGTTGTCGGGGACGAAGAGCGCAAGATGCTGCACCGCATATTCGAGTTCGGGGACACGAAGGCGGGCGAGGTCATGATACCGCTCGGAAAAGTCGTATCCATAGATATCGATTCCGACGCAGAGGAGCTGTTGAACCTTTTCGTAGAAGAGGGGCATTCGCGGCTGCCGGTATATAGGGGTTCGCCGGACAATATAGTCGGCATCATATACGCGAGGGACCTGCTCTACATTTGGCAGAACAAGGGGCTCGTGATAATACCGGACCTCGTCCATGAGCCGTATTTCGTGCAGAAGGACAAGAGGGTCAGCGACCTGCTTAAGGATTTCCAGAAGATGAGGGTGCAGATAGCCATAATAACGGATGCGCCGGCCCCCGGCCCCGAGAGCGGGCCTCCGAGGAAAGCGGTGGGCCTCGTTACGCTCGAAGACCTCATGGAAGAGATAGTAGGCGAGATCGATGAAGACCCTGTCCTTGACAGCCATTGAGCGGTATGGTAGACTAAAACCGTTTCCAAACATCAAGAGGAGGTGTTAGATGGAAGCATATTGCGTAAAATGCAAGAAGAAGCAGGAGATGAAGGACGCGCAGAAAGAGAAGATGAAGAACGGCCGCGACGCGATGAAGGGCAAGTGCCCGGCTTGCGGTACGGGAATGTACAGGATACTTGGAAAGTAATATAGATACCCCTAGGGCAAAAGCTGAACTAATAGCTGAGGTTGCGAAGGAGAAGAAGGCCGAGGATATAGTCCTCATGGATATGGGCGGGGTGTCGGCGTTTTGTGATTATTTTATTGTCATGACCGCCACGAACCGCCGCCAGGTAAAAGCCATATCCGACGAGCTTGAAGATAAGCTCGAGGAAGAAGGCGTAATGCTCTGGCACCGCGAGGGCGGCAGTGACGCAAATTGGATGCTGCTGGATTTCGGCAATTGCGTAGTGCATATCTTTGAACCGGAAGCCCGGAAGTTCTACGGTCTCGAAGGCCTGTGGGGGGATGTCCCCACAGAGAGCCTCAGCTGATACAGGTATAAGGAGATGCCACCCGCAAGAGCGGGTGGCATCGTCTTTAAGGAACGGGAAGATGATAGAGCAGGATATATCGGTATTCATAGATAACGCGTTGTCGGAGGAGCAGGCATACGCCGGGTCCTATTCCAAGGGGCTCCTTGTGCTCGAGAACCCGAAAGAACCCTCCCATGGCGATATAGCTGCCAATATAGCGTTCAGGCTCGCGAAGCCGATGAGGAAGAACCCCGTGGAGCTCGCGAAGGAGATATCGAAGTTATTGGCCGGCAAGCTCGCATCTTCGCCGCTGCGCGCGGAGATAGACGCGATCGAGCCCCTTAACGGGTTCGTGAATATCCGGCTGTCCGCGAAGGCGCTTCGCGGCGCATTGGGGCAGATCGCGCAGCAAAAGGAAAAATTCGGCAGCTCCGCATCCAGGGGCGTGAAGGTCCAGGTGGAGTTCGTCAGCGCGAACCCGACGGGAACGCTGAGCGTAGCGCATGCGCGCCAGGCCGCCTTCGGTGATTCGCTCGCGAGCGTACTTTCCGCGGACGGTTTCGACGTGACGCGGGAATATTATATAAACGATGAAGGCGTACAGATATCCATCCTCGGCCGGTCGATATACGCGAGGTACCGTGAATCCGTCGGCGAGGCATGCGAATTCCCGGAGAACGGCTATAAGGGTGAATATATAAAGGAGATGGCCGAGGAGTTCCGAAAGGAACACGGCGACAAATACAAAGCGGAGACCCCCGGCAACCTGAAGGTCTTCTCGGAGTGGGGATGCGCTTACCTGCTTAACGAGATAAAACAGGAGCTGCTTGATTTCGGCGTCAGGTTCGACATCTGGTTTAGCCAGAAGGCGCTCGGCGCTTCGGGCAAGATAGAGAAGACGCTCGACGCGCTCAGGGACAAGGGCCTTTTGTACGAGTCCGAAGGCGCGTTGTGGTTCAGGTCGACGCAATTCGGCGACGACAAGGACAGGGTCGTCAGGAAGAGTGACGGGGCATACACATATGTCACCCCGGATATCGCCTACCATAAGGACAAGTTCGAGCGCGGGTTCGGGAAGGTCATCGATATACTCGGCCCCGACCACCACGGATATATAAACAGGATAAAAGCGGCCGTCCAGGCGCTCGGATATCCCGCGGATTCGGTGAACATAGTGATCATCCAGCTCGCGACGCTGTATAAGGACGGGCAGCCGGTAAAGATGTCGACGAGGGCCGGCGAATACATCACTCTCAGGGAGGTGCTCGACGAAGTAGGCAAGGACGCCGCGAGGTTCTTCTTCCTGATGAGGAAAGCGTCCGCGCACCTGGATTTTGACCTCGAACTGGCCAAGAAGCAGACGCAGGAGAACCCCGTATTCTACGTCCAGTACGCGCACGCGAGGATCTGCAGCATAATCTCTGCGTCCGGCAGGCCCGAAGCGGATATATACAATGCCGATGCCGGCCTGCTCTCCGCTCCGGAAGAGATCAACCTTCTGAAAGAATTGAGGCAGTATCCTCTTGCGGTCAGGTTAAGCGCGCAGGAACTCGACCCTTACAGGATAATCACATACCTGCAGGGGCTCGCGGCCTGTTTCCATAAATTCTACGAAGCGAATAAGGTCATATCGGAGGACCCCGCGCTTACCGGCTCGAGGCTGTACCTCATATCGTGCGTGAAGCGGGTCCTGGCCAACGGCCTGACGCTGCTCGGAGTCTCCTGTCCCGTAAAGATGTAGCCTATGTTCGAAGCCCTTAAACTTTACAAGAACGAGGAACTTTCCCTCGACAAGGTCCACGCGCGGCTGGCCGGCCTCGGTTACAGGCGGCAGGCAAAGGTAGCCGAAGAGGGGGATTTTGCCCAGCGCGGCGGCATACTCGATATCTTCCCGGTGACGTTCGACGAGCCGATACGCCTGGAATTCGACGCGGACAGGCTCACCCGCATCAGGTCTTTCGATATTGCAACCGGTTCCTCATTCCTTGACCACCAGATGGCCATCGTCCTGCCGGTCAAAGGCGTAATACCGAAAAGGTTAAAGGCCCGGAGGGCGGCCGAAGCGGTGCCCGGAACGTCCGAAGACCTGCCGATAAGCAATTTCATAGATATATCCCCGGGAGACCTCGCCGTACATGTCAAGCACGGCATCGGAAGGTATAAGGGGATCGAGAGGGTCAGGGAGCATAAAGGGACTGTCGATTATATAGTGCTCGAGTATGCGGAAGGCGCGAAGCTCTTCGTGCCGATGGGCGATATGAACCTCATCCAGAAGTATATCGGTTTCGAGGGGCGCCCGCCGAAACTTTACAAACTTGGAACGAGGGCATGGGCGCTCGCGAAAGCCCGTGCGCAGAGAGGCATCTATTCCCTCGCGCTCGAGTACGTCGAGATACAGGCGAAACGCGAAGCGCTGAAAGGCCACGCATTCCCTCCCGATACCGAGTGGCAGGGGCAGCTGGAGAGGTCGTTCCCGTTCGAGGATACGCCGGCCCAGGCGCGTGCGTCCCGGGAGATAAAACGCGATATGGAGAGCCCGAAGCCGATGGATAGGCTCATCTGCGGGGATGTCGGGTACGGCAAGACCGAGGTAGCCCTGCGCGCGGCCTTCAAGGCAGTGATGGACAACAGGCAGGTCGCGATGCTCGTTCCGACGACGATACTCGCCGAACAGCATTATTCGACGTTCAGGGAGCGCCTCAAGAGATTCCCGGTCAAGGTCGAGATGCTCTCGCGTTTCAGGAGCGGCGCTGAACAAAAACAGATAGTCACGGGCCTCAAAGACGGCTCCGTGGACATCATGATAGGCACGCACCGGCTCCTTTCGCATGATGTAAACTTCAAGGACCTCGGCCTCGTCATAATAGACGAGGAGCAGCGGTTCGGTGTTAAGCACAAGGAGCGGCTCAAGAGGATGAGGCTGCTCGTAGACGTGCTTACGCTTACTGCGACGCCGATCCCGCGGACTCTTTATATGTCCCTCATGGGAATAAAGGACATGAGCGTCATAGATACTCCGCCTAAGGACAGGATACCGGTAGCGACGAAGGTCTCGGAGTTCAGCGAAGCGGCCATAAAGGCGGGGATCGAACGCGAACTCAAGCGCGGCGGCCAGGTCTTCTTCGTGAACAACAGGATCCAGGGCTTGGGAAAGCTGGCGGAGAAACTGAAGTCGATCGTCCCGAAGGCGAAGATAGAGCAGGCGCACGGGCAGATGCCCGCGCATGAGCTCGAGAACATAATGGTAGGTTTCATCAGGGGCAGGATAGACGTGCTCGTATCCACGGCGATAGTCCAGTCAGGCATAGATATCCCGAACGCGAACACGATATTCGTGAATCGCGCGGACATGTTCGGGCTCGCCGACCTCTACCAGTTAAGGGGCAGGGTCGGCAGGTATACGGTGCAGGCATACTCGTATTTTTTATATCCGAAGGGCTGGCAGCTCCCGAAGGACGCCGAGGCCAGGCTTAAGGCCATCGAGGAACACACGGAACTCGGTTCGGGGTTCAAGATAGCGATGGAGGACCTCGAGCTGCGCGGCGCCGGAAACCTCCTCGGAACGGAACAGCACGGCTTCATCCAGGCCATAGGGTTCGACCTCTATTGCAGGCTGCTCAGGAGCACTATAGCCGGGCTCAAGGAGCGCAGGGCTTCCGCTCGGAAAGGGCTTGCTTAGCCGCGTTTCGGTATGGTAATATATTATTCGCAACAACTTACCAGGAACAACATTATGCCAAACAGAACTGTCAGGTTAATATGCGTTTCTGCCGCAATATTCGCGGCCGCGGCAGTCCTCCCGGGATGTTCCGACACGAGGTCGAAGACCCTTGCGCGGGTCAACGGCAAGGCCATTACCGTCGGGGATTTCGAGACGAGGCTGTCAAAGATGCCCGCGTACTATAAAGCCCTTGCCGCGCAGCGGAAGAAGGACTTCCTCGACGACATGATCAGCGAACAGCTTATGTACAAAGAGGCCCTGAAGAGGGGGCTAAACAGGGACAGGGACGTCCGGGAGCTGATCGAAGAGGCCAAGAGGAAGATCCTTGTAGCTAAACTGCTCGAGAACGAAGGCAGGAAGACGGCGGTGAGCGAAGAGAAGATAAAAGAGTTCTACGACGCGCACAAGGATGATTTCGTCACGCCGATGAAGATGCGCGCGAGCCATATAATGACGGATACTGAAGCCGAGGCCAGGGAAGTCCAGCAGAAACTTAACGACGGCGCGGATTTTGCGCAGCTTGCGAGGGAATATTCAAAGGATCCCTCGAAAGACCGCGGCGGCGACATAGGGTATTTCGTCAAAGGCCAGCTCATGCCCCAGATAGAAGAGGTCGCGCTCGGCCTCGACGTCGGGCAGACGAGCGACGTGATCAGGACGAAATTCGGGTACCATATAATAAGGATGACGGAGAAGATAGAGCCGCGGACGGTGGAGCTGTCCGAGGTAAGGGACGCTATAGAGAAAGAACTGAAGGACAAGGCGCAGCAGGCGAATATGGACGAGATGATAAAGAACCTGAGGTCGAAAGCCCGCATAAAGATAAACGAGAAGCTCCTGGAAGAGGAGGCAGAATGACGCGCAAGGCGGCGTTCATGCTCGCGTTGGCGTTGCTTTCCGCGCCGGTATTGTGCGGCGCCTCTCCCGCGCCCGAAACGGCCGCGGCCAACAAGATACTCGTTGTCGTCAACGACGAAGTGCTGACGCAGTCCGACCTGGATTTCGCGCTGAACCAGATATCCGAAGAGCTCAAGAACGAGTATTCCGGGGCCGAACTGGCCGCAAAGATAGAGGAAGCCAGGAAAGAATACCTGAACCAGATGATCGAGGACAAGCTTATCCTGCAGGAAGCGAAGAAACTCGGGATAATCGTGGATGATTCAGAGGTCGAGGAGCAGTTCAAGCAGATAAAATCGAAATTCCCTTCGGAAGATATTTTCTATGCTGAGGTGCAGAAGGCCGGCATCTCGACCGAGGTGCTTAAGAAGCGCTACAGGGAAAATATAATGATGGGAAAGCTTGTCTCCCATGAGGTAAAGGAGAAGGTCGTAGTGACCCCGTCGGAGATAGACGATTATTACAAGAAGCATTCGGCGGAGCTCAAGGCCCCCGAGGCGGTCAGGGTCAGGAGTATCATGCTGCGTTTCGAGGGCGAGCAGAGCGAGGACGCGGTAAAGCAGAAGTCGTATGACATATTGAAGCTCATAAAGGAAGGAAGGGATTTCGGCGAGCTGGCGAAACTTTATTCCCAGGGCCTGAAATCCGACGAAGGCGGGGATTTCGGTTTTGTAGAGCGCGGCCAGATGCGCGATGATTTCGACAAGGTGATCTTCAGCATGAAAGAGGGCGAGGTCTCCGAACCGCTCAGGACGGATACCGGATATTTCATATTCAAGGCCGAGCAGAAGAGGGACGCGAGGACGTTGACGCTTCAGGAAGCGCGCGATAATATCGAGAACATCATATACAGGGAGAAGGCCCAACAGCGCTACAAGGACTGGATAGCGAAATTAAAACGCGATGCCTTCATACAGATCAAGTAAAAGAACGGCTCCGGGGCGCCCGAAGGTCGCAATAACGATAGGCGACCCGTGCGGTATAGGCCCTGAAGTAGTACTGAGGTCCATGGCAAGTCCTGCATTACGCGGGCTTGCCGATTTTATTATCGTGGGGGACATTCCGGTGCTTTCGGCGGCCTCAGAGGCGGCCGGTGTGCCGATGTGCCGCGGAGGCGCCGGGGTACGGCTGGTCGACGCGGGAGCGGTGAAAGCCCGCGATGTGCGTTTCGGAAGGCAGTCAAGATCGTCCGGCAGGGCTTCCCTGGTGTACCTTGATATCGCGCTCGACATGATAGAGGACGGCGAGGCGGACTGCATAGTGAACGCGCCGCTGAGCAAGGAGGCCGTATCGCTGTCGCGCAGGGGCTTTACCGGGCACACGGAATATATTGCGGCGAGGTTCGGTGTCAGGAGATTCGCGATGATGCTGATCGGCGGCCCGTTGAGGGTCGCGCTGGTCACGAGGCACATACCCGTCAAGGATGTGCCATCCGCGCTTACGCGCGCGAATATCGCGGATTGCATAAAGATAAGCCATGAGGCGATGAAGGGTTTGTTCGGTATCGCTGAGCCGAGGATAGGCGTTGCGGGACTGAACCCCCACAGCGGCGAGGGCGGCAAGATAGGGACCGAGGAGATCAAGGTCATAGGTCCTGCCGTAAAGCTCGCAAGAAGGACATGCCCGGGCGTGATAGGCCCGGTATCTTCCGAAGCGCTCTTCTATTCCGCGTACCGCGGGAAACTGGATTGCGTAGTCGCGATGTACCATGACCAGGGGCTCACGCCGCTGAAAATGATAGCCAGGGACAACAGCATCAATGTCACGCTTGGTCTTCCGTTCCCGAGGACCTCGCCCGGACACGGCACCGCGTTCGATATCGCGGGTAAGGGCATCGCGGGATCGGGCCCCATGGAAGAATCGATAAAGCTCGCGATATCCATGGCCGTAAGGAGCGGTAAGCCGTCATGCTGACCCTTCCGGAGCTCAAGTCCACGCTGAAGAAATACGGGATAACCCCGAAGAAATTCCTCGGGCAGAATTTCCTCGTGGACAGCGATGTCGTGGAGGATATCATGACAGCCTGCAGGTTCACGAGCATCGACTGGGTCATGGAGATAGGCGCCGGGCTCGGCGCGCTCACGAACAGGCTTGCGCGCGACGTCAAAAGGGTCCTCGCGATAGAAAAAGACAGGAATGTCTGCCTTGCCCTCAACGACATACTGAAGGGTTTCAGCAACGTAAGGATAGTGTGCGACGATTTCCTAGAGATGGACTTAGAGTCGGCGCTAGTCGAGGCGCCGTTCAAGGTAAAGGCGATAGGTAACCTTCCATATTACATCACGACCCCGATAATAGAGCGGCTCATCGAGAACAGGAACAATTTCGAATCGGTCTTCATCATGGTCCAGAAAGAGGTGGCGGACAGGATATGCGCGAAGCCGGGCGGGAAGGATTACGGGTCTCTGTCGGTCTATGCCCAGTTTTACACGAAGCCCTCAGTCCTGCTCGATATAAACAGGCATTCTTTCTATCCTCAGCCCGAAGTCGACTCGACCTTCCTTGAGCTTTCGGTGCTCGCGAAGCCCTCGGTCCAGGTGAAGGACCAGTCAAAATTCTTCGCCGTGGTAAAGGCAGGTTTTGGGCAGAGGAGAAAGACGCTGCTTAATTCGCTGCTCTCCAACGGGGAGATAACGCTTGATAAGCCCGGGCTCGCGGCCTTGCTGGGACGAATAGGCATCGACCCCGGGATACGCGCGGAACGGCTGACGTTGCAGCAGTTCGCGGCGATCGCAGACGCGTTATGGCCGGCGGCCGTATGAGGCCGGATTGACATGGCGCGTGACTTATGATAATTTAGACGGATAACATGGGAATAAAAGACGATAAGGTCAAATATGTAGCGCGGCTTGCCAGGCTGAAGCTGACGGACGATGAGGTATCGCTCATCGCGAGGCAGCTGGACGGCATCCTTGGCTATGTCGACAAGCTCAACGAGCGCCTCGATATATCGAAGGATACCCCTCCGATGAGCCATCCGCATCCGGCATCCAACCCGTTCAGGGAGGACAGGGCAAGGGCTTCGTCGCCCGTTGAGTCCGTGCTCTCCAATGCTCCCCAGAAAAAGGGGGATTTTTTCAAAGTCCCCAGGATAATAGAAGAGTAACCTTTATAAATGGAAAACCTTTATACCCTTACTGCGCATGAGCTTCTAGGCCTCCTGGACAAAAGGTCCGTGAGCCCGGAGGATATCATCGGGTCGGTCTGTTCGCGCGCCGCCGCGGTCGACGGCAAAGTGAAGGGTTATGTCAATATCGACAAGCCCCGTGCAACACCGGGTGCGCCATCGGGCGCTCTCAGGGGAATCCCGGTCGCCGTTAAGGATAACATCTGCGTCGAAGGCGAACTGACGACCTGCGCGTCCAAAATACTGCGCGGTTTCAGGCCGCCTTATAACGCAACTGTCATAGAAAAATTGAAGGCCGAGGGAGCGGTCGTCCTCGGCAGGGCGAACATGGACGAATTCGCGTTCGGCTCCTCCTGCGAGAACTCCGCATATTTCCCGACATTGAACCCGTGGGACACATCGAGGATCCCCGGCGGCTCGAGCGGCGGTTCGGCCGCGGTTGTCGCCGCCGACGAGGCGATCATGGCGCTCGGCTCCGATACGGGCGGCTCGATCAGGCAGCCGGCGGCATTATGCGGCGTAGTGGGGATGAAGCCGACATACGGCAGGGTATCCCGCTACGGGCTCATAGCTTTCGCGTCGAGCCTCGACCAGATAGGCCCGCTTACAAAGGACGTCCGCGACGCGGCATTACTGCTCGGGGTGATAGCCGGCTACGACGAGAAGGATTCCACGTCTGTCAACACGCCGGTGCCGGATTACCTGCAGTGCCTTACCGGCGATGTGAAGGGGATGAATATAGGCATACCGAAAGAATATTTTGTGGACGGCATGGATAAGGAAGTCGACGCGGCGGTCAAAGAGGCGGTCGCGCTGCTGAAAGGCAAAGGCGCGCAGGTCTCCGAGGTGTCGCTGCCGCATACGGAATATGCCGTCGCGGTATACTACATACTTGCCACCGCAGAAGCATCGTCGAACCTCGCGCGTTTTGACGGCGTCCAGTACGGGCACCGCTGTGAAGACCCCGGCAACATACTGGATATGTACGAAAGGACCCGCGGCGAGGGTTTCGGCGCCGAGGCGAAACGCAGGATAATACTCGGGACATACGTCTTATCGAGCGGGTATTACGACGCGTATTATCTTAAAGCGCAGAAGGTCCGTACGCTGATAAAGAACGATTTCGACAAGGTCTTCGGCGCGGGGTTCGATTGCATCCTGACGCCGACCTCACCGACGCCCGCGTTCAAGGTAGGCGAGAGGTCATCGGACCCGCTGTCGATGTACCTGTCGGACATCTTCACGATATCCGTGAACTTGGCGGGCGTACCCGCCATATCTTTGCCCTGCGGTTTCACGAAGTCCGGCCTCCCGATAGGCATGCAGCTGATCGGGAATTTCTTCGAGGAAGGGAAGCTATTCAGGGCGGCGCACGCGTATGAAAGCAATACGGACTGGCACAAGAGGAGCCCGAAGCTTTAGATGGATTACGAACCCGTAATAGGACTTGAAGTCCATGTGCAGCTGAAGACCGCGTCGAAGATGTTCTGCGGCTGCGCGACCGGATTCGGCGGCCCGCCGAATTCCCATACATGCCCGGTCTGTCTCGGGTTCCCGGGCGTCCTGCCGGTGCTTAACAAGAAAGCGCTCTTCTCTGCGATAAGGGCCGCGCTCGCGGTCGGCTGCAAAGTGTCGAACGAGGTGAAATTCCACAGGAAGAATTATTTCTATCCGGACCTGCCGAAGGATTACCAGATATCGCAGTACGACGAGCCCCTCTCGGAGGACGGTAAGATAGATGTCCTCGCGGACGGGAAGACGAGGACTATACGCATAAAGAGGGTCCACATGGAAGAGGACGCAGGCAAGCTCATCCATGAGGAAGGAGAGAACTCGAGCCTCGTGGATTTTAACCGTTCGGGGATGCCGCTATTGGAAATAGTCAGCGAGCCGGATATTAATTCCCCCGAAGAGGCATACCAGTACCTTACGAAACTGAAACTGCTGCTGCGTTATCTCGATGTCTCCGACTGCGACATGGAGAAGGGCAGCCTGCGCTGCGACGCGAATATATCGATCAGGAAGAAGGGCGATACTGGCCTCGGGACTAAGGCCGAGGTCAAGAACATGAACTCTTTCAAGGGAGTCAAGTCGGCGCTCGAATACGAGATCGAAAGGCAGGTCAAGTGCGCGGAGGCGGGCGAGAGGATCGTGATGGAGACGAGGCTCTGGGACCCGGCCAGGTGTGTTACCGTGTCCATGCGCTCAAAGGAAGAAGCCCACGATTACAGGTATTTTCCCGAACCGGACCTCGTGCCGTTCGCGCTGGACCCGTCGGTAGTGGAATCCGAGAGGAAAGGCCTGCCGGAACTTCCCGAAGCGAAAAAAGCGAGGTTTATCGGCACATTCGGGCTTCCGGAATACGACGCGGATGTCCTGGTCCAGGAGAAGGATAACGCGGATTATTTTGAGGCTTGCCTGGAGCATTACGATAAGCCGAAGATAATATCCAACTGGCTCATGGGTGACGTCGCGGCTTTCCTTAATTCAAATGGGATGCCGATAACGGAGCTGAAGATGCGGCCGCGGGGGCTTGCCGGCCTGCTCAGGGAGATAGATTCCGGGAAGATAAGCGGTAAGATGGCGAAAGATGTAGTGCTTGAGATGTGCGAGTCCGGGAAAGACGCCGCCGCAATAATCTCGGAGAAGGGGCTTTCCCAGATATCCGATACCTCGGAGCTGGAGAAGTTTGCCGACCAGGCGATAGCCGAGAACGCTAAGACGGTAGAGGATTTCATGAATGGCAAGGATAGCGCGTTGATGTTCCTCGTGGGGCAGGTCATGAAGAAGACCAGGGGCAAGGCGAACCCCGCGATGGTCAACGAAGTCCTGAGGAAAAGGCTTGCGGCTAAAAAATAACCGGGGGAGGAGAAGAGATGTTTAAGAAAAGGATATTGTTCTTGGTTTTGGCGGCGGCCATACTGGCCCCGAGCTGCCTGTATGCGGCTTCCGCCGATAAGGCGAAAGAGGATCCCGTAAAGAAACAGGAGCAGGCGCCGGCCGCGCCCGAGAAGGAAGAGGATATATACAAGCAGCTCGAGCTCTTCTCCGACGCGCTGACGCTGGTCAGGGCGGAATACGTCGACAGCGTGAAATCGAAGGAACTCATATACGGGGCGCTGAAGGGCATGGTCCAGTCGCTCGACAAGTACAGCGAGTTCATGGACCCCGAGACCTATGCGGAGATGAAGGTCGAGACCGAAGGGGAGTTCGGCGGCATCGGTATAGAGATCGCCGTGAAGGACGACCTGCTGACGGTCATCGCCCCGATAGAGGATACGCCCGCTTACAAGGCGGGAGTCAAGGCGGGTGACAGGATAGTTAAGATAGACAAAGAGATAACTCGCGGGATAACCCTCATAGAGGCCGTGAAGAAACTGCGCGGGAAGGCGGGTACGACCGTCGCGATAACGGTGCTGAGGGAAGACGAGAGCAAGGTGCTCGATTTTGACATTACGCGCGATATAATAAAAGTCAAATCGGTCAGGAACGTAAAGATCATCGAGGACAAGATAGGATATATCAAGCTAAGTGTATTCCAGGAGCGTTCGGCAAGGGACCTGGAGGACGCGCTCGTCGAGCTCGAGAAGAAGGGGATGGACAGCCTGATACTCGACCTCAGGAACGACCCGGGCGGGCTGCTAAACGTCGCCGCGGATGTCGCGGGCAAGTTCCTTCCGACCGGAGAGATGATAGTATACACGAAGGGCAGGGACAACAGGCAGTCGATGGAGTTCAGGGCAAGGGACAAGAACCCCCGCACCGGGATGCCGATGGTGGTCCTGGTCGACCAGGGTTCGGCCTCCGCGTCCGAGATCGTTGCGGGCGCGATGCAGGACCTGAAGAGGGCCGTGATCGTCGGCGTGAAGTCGTTCGGGAAGGGTTCGGTACAGACGGTCATACCGTTATCCGACGGTTCCGCGCTCAGGCTCACTACGAGCAAGTATTATACGCCGGGCGGGCGCTCGATACACGGGCAGGGGATAACTCCCGACCTCGTCATTGTACGCGAGCAGTTGAAGAAGGACGACCCCGATGAAAAGAAGAAGCCCGAAGAGGTTTTCGACAAGCTCGAGCAGTCGAAGGATGAAAAGCCGTCCGTCAAGAAGGAAGATTACGACAACCAGCTGCAGAGCGCCATAGATGTCATAAAGACGATAAAGATATATAAATCGTTCTCAGTAAAGAAATGAAAAAGATAAACCCGTTATATATAGCCGTTGCTGCCGCGGCCGTGATAATCATAGCGTTCGTTTATAACGTTGCCGTGAATTACCTCGAGGAGAGGGCGCTGAACAAGGTGGTGGACAATGTGTTGTCCGACACAAAGGTGACCTCTAAAGACCTCGTCGGGCGGGTAAAACATTTCTACCTCGAGAAGAGGTATTGGGTAAAAGACGATTTCCAGTTCGCCGATTTTCGCCGCAGGCTTGAAAGCTCGCTGAGCAAGGGCGGGTTCGCGATACGCGACGAGTCGAGGGCCGTGAAACGGATGTCGGCCAAGGGCGCGGAGCGGTCTAAGGAAGAGGTGTCTTACCTGATAACGGAAAAGAATTCAGGTATACCCCTGTTGCGTCTTACGCTGATACATAAACTGCCCGTGCCTGCGCTTGTGCCAGTACCCCCGAAAGCCGCGCGCCCGAGGATAGCCATAGTCCTCGATGACTGGGGTTATAATACGAAGAATGTAGATGCCGTGACAGCCATAGGCGCGCCGCTGACGCTTTCGGTATTGCCGGCCCTGCCGTATTCTACGGCCATTGCCGAGAAAGCGCACGCGAAAGGCTTCGAAGTCATAATGCACATGCCGATGGAGCCGAAAGCGAAGATGAGGCTTGAACTGTTGACGCTTTATGTTTCAATGAGCGATGAGGAGATCCGTGATACATTTAACAAGGCGCTTAAGAGCGTCCCTTATGCGAGCGGGATCAATAACCATGAGGGGTCCAAGGCGACGGAAGATATTAAACTGATGGGCACGCTCTTTGGAGAATTAAAGCAGCGCGGCATGTTCTTCCTTGACAGCCTCGTGACCAACGATTCCGCGGGGGAATACCTGGCCGGTAAGATGGGCATCAGGTTCGTGAAGAGGTCGATATTCCTCGATAACGAGAGCAGCCATACCTATATAAAGAAGCAGTTCGAAAAGGCGGTGAGCATCGCGCAAAAAAGCGGCGAGGCCGTCGTTATAGGGCACGACAGGCCGAATACTATCGCTGTCCTCGGGGAAGTAGTCCCGAAACTGGACGCGCGCGGCATAGACGTCGTACCCGTATCGGTATTGGCGAAATAGGCGATGCTTGTACTGGGGATAGAGACATCATGCGATGAGACCGGCGCGAGCGTCGTAAGGGACGGCAGGCATATACTGTCGAATATTGTCGCGTCTTCGCTTGAGTTCCATAAGAAATACGGGGGCGTCGTTCCCGAGATAGCTACCCGTTACCATGTGGAAGTAATAGATTATGTCGTAAGGGACGCGCTCGATTCCGCAGGGATAAAGCCGCGCGATATAGATATGGTCGCGGTCACGAAAGGCCCCGGGCTCGTAGGCGCGTTGCTCGTTGGCATATCGTTCGCGAAGGCGCTGAGCTATTCGCTCGGCGTCCCACTGGTCGGGGTCAACCACCTATGGGCGCATATATATTCGGGCCTTATCGGGCGGCCGGATATAAGGTTCCCGTTCATCGGCCTTGTCGTTTCCGGAGGCCATACGAGCCTCGTATTGTGCAGGGATATAGGTAAGTTCACCCTGCTCGGACAGACGAGGGACGACGCGGCCGGCGAAGCGTTCGATAAGGTCGCGAAGGTAATAGGCCTCGGATATCCGGGCGGGCCGGCCATAGAGAAGGCCGCGGCGAGCGGGGATCCCGGCGCGGTGAAGTTTACACCGCCGTTCCTTGGTGACGGTTCCAGCGATTTTAGTTTCAGCGGGCTTAAAACTGCGGTATTATATCATACGAAGGGCAGGAACATAGGCCGTAAAGAGGCGAGCGACATCGCGGCGAGCTTCCAGAAGGTCGCGGTCGGTTCGATTGTCGGCACCGCGGTGTCGGCATGCCGCTCGAAAGGCATAAATACGCTGATAGTCGGCGGAGGGGTCAGCGCGAACGGGTTATTGAGGTCTAGTTTGTCCGGGGCTTGCGCGGAGAACGGTATTGATGTTGTTTTTCCCGGGATGCGGCTCTCGCTCGATAACGGGGCGATGATCGCCTCGACGGGATACCTGTTATGCAGGAAGGGCGGTAAGCCGCAGGCGTGTGTTACTGCCGAGCCGGGGCTGGAAATCTGAACAGGAGAAGAATATGGCGCTGACCGATTATGAGATGATACTCAGGCTGTGCATCGCGGCGTTATTGAGCGGCCTGATCGGGTACGAACGCGAGATACACGGAAGGCTTGCCGGTTTCAGGACACATATACTGGTGGGCGTCGGTTCAACGCTGATAATGCTGACGTCTATGCATATCTTTGATGTTTATAAGGGCGTGGCCGTGCCCGATCCCGGCCGCATCGCCGCGCAGGTCGTCAGCGGCATCGGGTTCCTCGGCGCCGGCACGATAATAAGGTTCAAGGCCTCGGTTAGGGGGCTGACTACGGCTGCGAGCCTCTGGACGGTGGCAGGCATCGGCCTCGCGGTAGGCGCGGGGCTTTTCGCGCCCGCGGCCGCAACTACTGCAATAGTCCTCGCGGCGCTCTTCTTCCTGAGCAGGCTTGAGAAGGTCATGATACGAAAGGACTGGTATAAGTCCCTCGAGATAGAAGCGAAGTCCGGCACGGCGGAGCTGGAGCAGATACGCGGCGTCCTGTCGGAATATGACATAGAGATAAAGGATTTTGACGTGAAGAAGTCCCCGTGTTCCGACGGCGTAATGTTAAGGATAAACGTGAAACTGCTCTCTAATGAATCTGACAGCGAGATATTATCCAGGATACGGCAGGTCAGCGGCGTATCAAAGGCCGAGTGGAAGGTCATGTCGGACGCC
Source organism: uncultured Planctomycetia bacterium (assembly GCA_964650515.1). Taxonomy (GTDB): domain Bacteria; phylum Omnitrophota; class Gorgyraeia; order Pluralincolimonadales; family Pluralincolimonadaceae; genus UBA6215. The sequence goes on from CAZYUB010000009.1 coordinate 23,709, forward strand.
TAATCGCGTGTCCGGCAAAGGAAAGGGGGTGCTTGGCGATGCTTGGAAAGAGCAAGAAGGTTGAGGAGAAGGTTTTGGACGTTGACGCCAGCATGCAGGGAACTATGTCATTCAAGGACCCCGTGAACCTGCAGATAAACGGCAGGTTCGAGGGCACCCTAGACACGAGGGGGACGCTGGTGATCGGTGAGAAGGCGTTCGTCAACGCGAACATAGTGGGCGACGAGATCACTATCGCCGGCAGGGTGACGGGCGAAGTCGTCGCGAAGAAATCCCTCAAACTCATATCGCCTGCCCGGGTGGACGGCAACATCCGCGCGCCTTTGCTTGAGATCGGCAAGGGGTCGGTACTGAACGGCAACTGCCAGATGACCTCCGGCATCAAGAGCGCGCCGGTGCCGGGAGCCGAACTGATAGGCCTCGATGAAGTGGCGAGGTATCTTGAAGTGGACGCGGCCGTGGTCAGGGAGTGGGCTTCTAACGGAAAACTGCCTTCGATAAGGGAAGGCGATAAACTCCATTTTGATAAAGCGAAAATCGATGAATGGATTGCATCGGAGCGAGTTAAATAGGCCCTACGACGACCGGAAGGAATTCGAGAGGCTCATAGGCCTCGAGGAGGCCGCCGGGCTCCTCGAGCTCAACGAGGAGGATGTCAGGGCATTTGTCGCCGAAGGGAAGATCCCCGCGTATAACATCGGCGGGAAGTTCCTCAGGTTCAGGAAGGGGCAAGTGGAGGCCCTGCGCAGCAGGTTAAGGCTCCTGAAGCACCAGTCCGTCCCGATATACCACCTGACCCCGCCTCCGCAGGGGCCCGACCCAAAACACAGGTACTCTTTCTTCGACAGGATAAGGGATTTCTTTTATTATAATGATTTCTTTATCCTCGCGTTCATCCTGATATCGCTTCTGATAGCCGTCATTATTACCAAAAGATAGGCATCATGGACTATTCGAAAAACTCGTTAAGGAAAGTGCTCTCCCGCCTTAAAGGCGGAAAGATCTCCGAACGCGCCGCGATGAAAGACCTGGAGCATTTCCCGTTCCATGATATAGGGTGCGCGAAGATAGATTTCCACCGTCCCGTCCGCAAAGGTTTCCCCGAAGTCGTATTCGCCCCCGGGAAACAGGATTCCCATATAGCCCGTATCGCATCAAGGATCGCGTCCGGCGGCGGCACGCTGCTTATAACGAAGGCCGGCCCGCGGCTATTCCGTTTCCTGTCGCGCGAGATAGAAGGCCTGAGTTTCAACGAGACGGCCGGGATGATATACATGCAGAAGAAGAAACCTCGCATGAAGAGGGGCACTGTCACGATAATAACCGCGGGCACGTCTGACATACCGGTGGCCGAAGAGGCCGCGCAGACGCTCGAGCTTATCGGCTGCAGGACGGTCAAGATATACGATGTCGGCGTCGCCGGCCTGCACAGGATCGTCGGGAATATCCCCTTGATAAAGAGGTCTAAGGTCATAATCGTCGTCGCCGGCATGGAAGGGGCCCTCGCATCGATAATCGGCGGCCTCGCCGCCTGCCCCGTCATCGCGGTGCCGACATCGGTCGGATACGGCGCTTCTTTCGCGGGGCTCTCGCCGCTGCTGACGATGTTGAACTCATGCGCGCCCGGCGTATGCGTTATGAATATAGATAACGGGTTCGGCGCAGGTTATTTTGCGGGGCTCATAAACAGATGAAGATACTCCGCCTTGATTGCCAGAGCGGCATAAGCGGCGACATGTTCATAGGCGCGCTGGCAGGATGCGGCCTCGACATGGGGCGGCTCGCGTCGGGACTGCGTAAGATGAAGATAGGGAAGTACCGCATATCCGCCCGCAAGGTCAGGCGTTCCGGTATAGCGGGCGTCAAGTTCGACGTGGAATATGAGAAGCACCACGGCCATGAACACACGCAGGAGAAGACCTTCGCGGGCATCTCGCGCGCGATAAGGGCTTCAGGGCTTTCCGCCCGCGTGAAGGATATGTCTATTGCGGTATTTACGAACCTCGCGAAAGCCGAGGCGAAAGCGCATGGCACAATCCCCGCAAAGGTCCACTTCCACGAGGTCGGGGATATCGATTCCGTGGTCGATATTGTCGGCGCGTGCATAGGCATGGAAGCGCTCGGTATCGAGCGCGTATTCGCGTCCAATATCGTTTCGGGGTCGGGTACCGTCCTCGTGCACGGAGCGGTATTCCCGAACCCCGCTCCTGCTACCGCGTACCTGCTGGAAGGGTTCGATATAACCATAGAGGACCTTCCTTTTGAACTCATAACGCCCACGGGAGCCGCGATACTCAAGACGTTCTCCGCAGCGCGGGTTTCCGGGAATATCCCCGGATGCCGGATACTGAGGTCGGGTTACGGCGCCGGGTCTCTCGAGATACCGGGGCACGCTAACCTGCTGAGGGCGATGCTGTGCGAGACGGCGGCAGAAGACATCGCAGGCGGGCCTCGCGACGCGTGCGTTGCAGTGCTCGAGACGAACATTGACGACATGAACCCGCAGGTATATGGCTACCTTATGGATAAGCTTCTCGATGCCGGCGCGCTCGACGTATACGCGACGCCCGTCATAATGAAAAAATCACGCCCCGGATGCGTGCTTACCGTCATCGCTGAAAAAAACAAAGCGCAACGTTTATCGGAAATTATATTCGAAGAAACGCCGACATTCGGCATCAGGCGCCACGATGCCGAAAGGACCGTACTCGGCCGTAAAATAGTTGAAGTAAACACAAAATATGGTAATATAAGGGTGAAGCTTGGCTTCAGCAACAGGAAGCTAATAACGGTTTCTCCGGAATTTGACGATTGCGCAAAAGCCGCAAAAAAGGCGAAGGTGCCGTTCGCGCGCGTAAGGCGCGAGGCCTTCGACGCGGCGCGAAAAGATAAGGGGGAGAAAGTCGGGCTTTGATCAATAGAAGCAGGCTAATAGGCGAATACCTCAGGTCGATCGGGATACTCGACGAATCGCAGCTGAAGAGCGTCCTGAAATCCCAGTTGGAATCCGGCAGCCGCCTTTCCGAAGTCCTGAGCGGCATTGGCTTCATGCAGACCGAACAGCTTAGGGACCTCATCGTCCAGGAATTCTCCCTGGTCCGCGCGCCTATCTTCGACATGGAGATACCGTTCGATATCCTCTCAAAGATAAAACCAGCGGTAGCATACCGCCATAAGATGATCCCGCTGAAATTCGAGAACGGTATTCTGACCGTAGCCACCGATGACCCGCTCAACCTTCTTGCCCAGGACAACCTCGAATCATTTACCGGCGTGAAGCTCGATTTCATCCTGAGTTCGGAGACGAACGTCAATATAGCGCTCGAAAAACATTACGGCGGCAGCAAGAACATCCTCGACGCGGTCGCGCAGAAGCAGGACGATTCCGCCTCGGTCTCCTTCAAGGGAGTGGCAGGCGAGGTCGTAAAGGAAGAGCAGAAGGACGAAGCGCCGATAATCAAGCTTGTTACCCAGATAATATCGGAAGCCGTCAAGAACCGCGCGTCGGATATCCACGTTGAGCCGCTCGAAGACAAGTTCCGCGTGAGGTACAGGATAGACGGTGTATTGCACGAAGTGCCGGGCCCGCCTAAACAGCTGCAGCCTTCGATACTCAGCCGCCTGAAGATCATGGCCGGCATGAACATCGCCGAGAAGAGGCTGCCGCAGGACGGAAGGATAAGGATCCAGGGCATGGGCAAGGACCTCGACTTGCGCGTCTCGACGCTGCCGGCGCTGTATGGCGAGAGCATCGTCATGAGGATCCTCGATAAGTCGAGCTTCATGCTCGGCCTCGCGGAGTTGGGTTTTCTCCATGAGGACGCCGACACATTCGAGAAGCTCATCCATCTCCCTTACGGGATGTTGCTTATCACCGGCCCAACCGGAAGCGGCAAGACGACTACGCTCTATGCCGCGCTGAGTTATATTAATAAGCCGAACAAGAAACTCATCACAGTCGAGGACCCGGTCGAGTACCAGATATCCGGCATCAACCAGGTCCATGTGCGGCCGTCGATCGGGCTCACTTTCGCTTCCGGCCTCAGGACGATGCTCAGGCAGGCGCCCGACGTCATAATGGTCGGTGAGATCCGTGACTTCGAGACCGGTTCCATCGCGATCCAGGCCGCCCTTACCGGCCATCTGCTCTTCTCCACCCTGCATACGAATGATGCTGCCGGCGCGTTCACGCGCCTTATAGATATGGGAGTCAAATCATACCTTGTCAGTTCCACGGTCCAGGCGGTCATGGCGCAAAGGCTCGTGCGAAAGATCTGCCAAAACTGCAAGGAGCCGTATAAGCCGACGATCGAGGAATTGTATGTGCTCGGATATAAGCCGGGAGACCCGAAGGCGGAAGAGCTCCAACTGTCCAAGGGCAAAGGATGCAAGATGTGCAACTATACCGGATATAAGGGAAGGATAGGGATATTCGAGCTCCTCGTCAACAATGACGAGATACGCGAGATGGTCGTCAAGAGGCTCTCCTCATACGAAATACGCGACGCCGCTCGCAGGAACGGCATGAAGCTGTTAAGGGAAGACGGCCTCAACAAGGTCAGGGAAGGCATTACTACGATATCCGAGGTCGTGCGCATCACGCACGGTTACGAGGAATAGGTATGGCTACCGAAAAAGACCAGCCGAAGCAGGAAAAATACAAGAGGATAGGGCAGCTGCTGCTCGACAAGAAGATGATAAATGAGCACCAGCTCGAGCAGGCACTCGAAGAGCAGAAGCTTACCGGAAAGCTGCTCGGAAGGATCTTCGTCGACATGGGCGTCGTGAAGGAGGACGATATCCTGCAGTTGCTCGGCGCGAGGTCGGGCTTCTCGGTCATAAAGCTCAAGGACATGAAGATCCCGAGGGAGGTCATCGATAAGGTCCCGGCTTCCGTCGCGAAGATATACACCATAATGCCGATCTCGGTTGAAGGCAACCAGCTCTCTATCGCGATAGCCGATCCGCTCAACGTCGCCGCGTTCGACGACCTGAGGTTCACGCTCGGCATGAACATAAAAGGCGTCGTCGCCAGCGACGAAGAGATAAAAGAGCAGATACAGAGGTATTACGGTTCCGAGGGCGAGACGATACAGGACGTGCTCGGTGTCTTCGGTGAGAAGATGGAGCTTGTCCCGGTCGGCGAAGAGGTTAACGACATCGCGACACTTCAGGAACTCGCGTCGCGCGCGCCCGTCATAAAACTCCTGAACATGATACTGCTTCAGGGCGTCAAGGAGAAGGCATCCGACATCCATTTCGAGCCGTTCGAACAGGATTACCGCATAAGGTATAGGGTCGACGGAGTGCTTTACGAAGTCGCGCGCCCTCCTAAAAATTTGAGTTTAGGCCTCTCATCCAGGATAAAAGTCATGGCGAACCTCGATATAGCCGAAAGGCGCCTGCCGCAGGATGGCCGTATAATGGTCACGATAGAAGGCAAGAGCGTCGACCTGCGTATCTCGACGCTGCCGACGATATTCGGCGAAAGCGTCGTCATGAGGGTCCTCGACAGGACTACCGTCAGTTTGTCGATAGATGAGGTCGGCATGCTCGACGACACAAAAAAGAAGATTCGTTCGATAATACAGAAGCCAAACGGCATTTTCCTGGCGACGGGGCCGACCGGCTGCGGCAAGACGACGACGCTCTACGGGTGCATGAAAGAGATAAACAAGATAGAATATAAGGTTATCACTACAGAAGACCCCGTAGAGTACGACCTGAAGGGCGTCATTCAGGTGCCTATCAACGCGAAGATAGGCCTCACGTTCGCGTCTTCACTGCGCCATATATTGAGGCAGGACCCGGATATAATCATGGTCGGTGAGATAAGGGACGCCGAGACCGCGCAGATCGCGATACAAGCGTCGCTGACGGGCCATCTCGTATTTTCCACCCTGCACACGAACGACGCCGCGGGAACGATAACGAGGCTTGTCGACATGGGCGTGGAGCCGTTCCTCGTAACATCCACGCTTGAGGCGGTCCTCGCGCAGAGGCTTGTCAGGAAGATATGCGCGTTCTGCAAGGAAGAGTATACGCCCGAGCCGGAGATCATCGCGGACCTCGGCATCAAGCCCGAAGAGGTAAAGTCGTATAAATTTTATAAGGGGGCCGGATGTGTGAAGTGCAACAATTCGGGATACAAAGGGAGGACCGGCATATACGAGCTCCTGATATTGAACGAGAAGATCCGCCAGCTTGTCATAGAAAGGGCGCATACCGCCCTTATAAAGAATGCCGCCATAGAGAGCGGCATGAAGACCCTGCTGCAAGACGGGCTTGATAAGATCAACGCGGGGATCACTAGCGTCGAGGAGGTATTGAAGGAAGCCCAGACCTCGATATTGTAGTTTTTTGCGCCTTTGACAAAGGCGTTTTCATAGGGTATATTTATATTATAGATTAAGGGAGAACAGGTTATGGCAATATTCAACTACGTCGCTATAGACAAGGACGGCAAGGAGACAAAAGGCAGGCTCGAGGTAGCCGGGAACCAGGAAGCTATGGACCAGATCCGGCAGAAGGGCCTATACCCTATTAGCATAACCGAGGAGAAGTCGAAGTCGGATATGCCCTCCTCGAGGGGAAGGGAGGGGTCGGCGGACGTGAAACCCGCAAGGTCCGGCATGACGATCTCATTCGGCAGGGTCAGCGCGAAGCAGGTGACGATATTCACAAGGCAGCTGGCAACGCTTATAGGGTCCGGCCTGCCGCTCGTCCGCGCGCTATATGTCCTTGAAAGGCAGGAAAAAGCCGGACTGTTGAAGGCGACGATACGCGGCCTCGCAGAGCAGGTAGAGGGAGGAAGCTCGTTCTCAGAAGCGCTTTCAAAGTTCCCGAGGGCGTTCGAGCCGTTGTATGTCAATACCGTGAAAGCGGGCGAAGCGGGCGGCGTCCTTGAGGTCGTATTGACGCGACTCGCTGAGTTCGCGGAGAAATCCCAGAGGTTGGAAGGCAGGATCAAATCCGCGATGATATACCCCGCGCTCGTTCTCACCATGGCTTTATCGGTCCTTGGCTTCCTTATAACGTTCATCGTCCCGAAGTTCCTGCAGATATTCAAGGAAATGAACGTGGAGTTGCCCGTTATGACAAAAGTGCTCCTCGTCGTCAGCGATTTCGCGAAGAGCAAATGGTATATAGGCCTCGCATTGATAGGATTGGGCATAATGCTCTTTAATATACTGTACAGGCTGCCCGCGACGAAACTTCTGATAGACAAGGCCAAGCTTGAGATACCCGTTATGGGCCAACTCGTAAGGAAGATAGCCATAGCGCGTTTCTCGAGGACCCTCGGCACGCTGCTCTCCAGCGGCGTCCCGATATTGCAATCGCTCATGGTCGCCAAGGATACGACAGGCAACGAAGCGATGGCGCGCTCGATCGTAGTTGTCCATGACGCGGTAAGGGAAGGCGAGACGGTCGCGAAGCCGCTGCTGAAGGCAGGGCTCTTCCCCGCGATGGCGGTAAATATGATCTCGGTAGGCGAGGAGACGGGCGCCCTGGACCAGATGCTCCTCAAAGTCGCAGACGTATATGATGAAGAGGTCGATGTCACCGTAACCGGCCTCATGTCCATACTTGAACCGTTCTTGATCATCGGGCTGGGCCTCATAGTAGGTTTCATAGTCATCGCTATGTTCCTGCCGCTGTTCCAGCTCGTAACCGCGCTAGGAGGTGGTTAAAATGAGGAAGGGTAAAAAGGGATTTACGATAATAGAACTCATAGTCGTCATGACGATAATAATGATGCTCGCGGGGCTTGTCGCGGCGGCCGCGTCTACGGCGAGGCAGCGCGCGTTGATAGCGCGCACACGCGCAATGATAGCGGGCATCGAGACGGGGATAGGCATGTTCCAGTCGGACCTGGGAGGCTATCCGTCCGACTCTGCTAATACAGACTTGTATAATTGCCTCATGACAAGCACCAGCGGTAGCTATGAGATCGGGACCCGCACTTTAGCGGTCTCTACCAACACGAACTGGGCAGGGCCGTACATGACATTCAAGGATAACGACCTTACGGGCGGCAATAGAGTAATAGACGCGTGGGGGACGGTATTTTTATATACAAATCCCGACACGTCGCACGGCGGCTCGTATGTCGACATAAGGTCTGCCGGGCCCGACAGGACTTACGGCAACACCGACGACATAACGAACTGGACGAGATAATAAGGTCTTAGCAGGGGGGATGAGATGAAAAGGAGCGGTTTCACCCTCATTGAGATCGTCATCGCGCTGGCCATCCTGGCTGTCGGCCTCGTGGGGATCCTTTCACTCTTTCCCATCGGTTTTGATTCCGCGAGAAGGTCCGTCAGCGCGACGCAGGCGACCATATTCGCGAACGAACATCTCGACGAGCTGAAGAACAGCGGCTTTCCCGCGCTCGGCTCCACCTCCGGCACATTCGCAGACCCCGCATATTCATGGACCCAGACGATATCGACGACCACGGTAAACGACCTCAGGCAGGTCATCTGCACCGTAAGCTGGGGCCAGGGCAACAGGACATTCCAGAGGGCATTCACTACAAATGTCGCTAACAGGTAGAAGGCGCATAACCGGCAGGGCCGGGCTCACTCTCGTCGAGATACTCGTCGTCGCGGTGATATTCACTATCCTGGTCCTCGCGCTTTTTACCGTCTTCAGGGGCGCGCTTGATTCATGGCGCAAGTCCGAGACGCTCCTCGACATGTACCAGAACACGAGGTTTACTTTCGAGCTTATGCGCAAGGAGATACCGGCATCGGTGCTCTACCAGGGGTCCAACAACACCGCCTACTGGACGAAGTTCGAGGGCAACGACAGCGGGAGCGCCGCGATAATAAAGACAAATTCGGTAGGCGACGAACTTTTCTTCGTCGCGCCGGTCGCCGGCAACCCCGGGGACCAGGACCTCTGCGAGGTCGGGTATTGGTTGCGCAACGATAACTGCCTCATGAGACATTTCGAATATTACGACGGCAGCACGGTGCCGGTGGCCTACGATTTCGCCGTCAATAACGCCGGCACGACGTCGGCCGATGTAATCGCGCGCAACGTATCGGCGATCAGTTTTGTTTACTATTACAGGAACGCCGTGGGCGCGGTGCCGTCGGCAACGGCAACGAGCTGGGACTCAAGCACCGACACGCTGACCGGCGGTAACCAGAATATTGATTCCTCCGGCAACGCGCTCATACCGGACGGTTTGCCCGAAGCGGTAGAGGTCTCCCTGACCGTCCAGAGCAGGGACGGCCTTCAGCAGAAGACGTTCACGGATTTCATCCTAATTCCGGGTGCAAGATGAAAACTGAAGCGCGGACCATGAAAGTCAAGAGGGGCGTAGCGCTGATAATCGCCGTCGGTGTGCTGGCACTCGTCGCGATGATAGCGACAAGTTTCGCGATCAATATGCAGATGGAATACAGGGCCACGCTTAACTTCGTGAACCAGTCGCAGGCCGCGAACCTCGCCCAGGCAGGCATAGACAGGGCTATCGCGGACGTGCGGTCCTGGATCTCGAATAACAGCTATACCGTTGCGATGAACAATATAAGCGCCAATTATTCCTCTCCGGGTACCGAGGTAAGCATTCCCGGAGGGACCTACCAGGTATACGTGGAAAGGGAAGACCAGAAGATAAATATAAATGCGATGGACGAGACGGATTACCCGTGGATAGATACGCTTATGGCGGCGGGTTTGAGTGATGTTGATGTCGCAAGGCTGATAGATTACAGGGACCCTGACTCCAACGCGACGACCCAGCTTCTCAGGTCAACGGGCGTGATCGCGGCGGCCGGCAACGAGACGAACGCAAAGAATGCCCCGTACGCGACGGTCGAGGAGGTAAGGCTCGTCCTTAATAACGATACGAAATACAACGCGATAAAGAACCTGGTCACCGTGTCCGCGCCGCTTATACAGGGAGGGCTCATAGGGAAATATTACTCAAACAGGTTCGCTGTTTGGGATAATACCACTTTATTGAGCTTGGGCTATTACAAGGGAAAGGTCATAGAGCTTGGCGCGTTCAAGGAAGCGAAGGCAGGAGCATCCAGCCCTTGGCCGCCATCCGGGACATTCGGCACATACGGCGCAGACGGTGATAATTCGGGTTGGTCCGAAGCGCACGATGCGGAGTTCGCCGGCGGCTATATTGCCACGGATTGGGCGCATTCGTTCGGCATCGATTGCTTCGGCGCCGTCTGGACAGGTTTCATCTATATACCTCCGGACAAGGTAAACCAGAACATAACGTTCAGGATGCGCAGCGAGAACGGCGTCAGGTTGTTTATAGACGGGGTAAGGCTGATCGAGGACTGGACCGACAGGAGCATGGGGGCATGGCCCGCAACGAATATCCTGAGCTGCACGACGAATATGTTCACCCATTCCGGATGGCACCCGATAAGGATAGAATATTATAACAGGGCAAACCAGAATATGGTCGAATTGAAATGGAACGCGTTCGGGGGTGAGGATTATGTCCCGGCGGATTATTTCGCGTTCTACCCGGCGTCGTATTACGGCGACAGGGTCCTGGATACGGTGCCGCCGACAGTTACCTACAAGACCCCCGGGACGATGCAATCCGGATACGATTCCGCGGGCATCCTGAAGGTCGTCTCGATAGGAAGGGCAAAGAGGGCGGACGGCGCGGTCCTTGCGGAAAAACGCGTCACATCTGTGGTGGAGGCGTTCAATACGCTGACCCAGACGACAAGGGCCGAGTTCTATGCAGCGTGGTTCAACGACTGTGATAATTACAGCGAAGGCGAGATAAAGAACGTGAACTGGCTCGACTCGTGCCCGACGGGCACGGACGCCTTCAACGCTTCAACATGGGAGATGAACTGGGATGAGACCGGTTATTCCCGCATCGCGGATTCCGTGAAATTGGGATATTGGGATAATTTCGATGACGATGTCGGTTTCACGGTAATAAACTGGCGCGGCGGTTACTGGTCGCGGCTCCAGGGCGTTTCGGATTTCAGGAGCTATACATTTGCCAGCGGAAATACATACAGCATTCCCCACAGCGTCGACTGGTTCGGCGACCAGAGATGGGACTGCAGCTTCTCGTCTTTCCTGTTGAGGGAAGGCGCGAACGGAAGTTATTGCCTCAGGTTCGACAACGAGGGTTATTATATGAAGGGCTCTCCGGCAACGCGGCGCTATCCGGAAGAGAGGACTGCGGAATTGAACGGCCAGTTCTATACTCCCAGTTTGCCACAGGGAGGCGACATGTTCGTAAGGGCCTATGTATATGACGACGGCCAGAAACAGACCGACAGTATCGATTGGCACAGGCCGCCCAGCAAGCGCCTAACAAATTTCGGCCAACCCATGCCCGTCTATACTCCGTCTTGGATAGTGGGGTGGCTTGTGGCAAAGGATTACGCTTCTACACCGGGTACGCTTAAGCCCGGAGGCGGTTTTTATACGGTGATCAATGACGGCGATAACGACCTCTATTGGGTGGATAAATCCGAGATGGAATGCCCGGGATATTTCGCCAGGACTCCGGCCACTTATTCTATCAATACCGGAGATACGACATTCCATTATGTCCTGGGATCGGTAGGCGCAGGAAGCACTTACAGGGCGTATTATTCTTATCGCACGTCATCATCGGCGGGATTGGCCTCCGGTGCCGCTGGAACCGTGGGTGGCATACCAGGCCCCCCGGTGGGTAATCCCCAAAGGGTAGTAAAGGCCAGGGCAACCAACCTGTACTATGCCCCGATAAATGAATTCTGGTATGACCAGGAAGTGTTGGGCAAAGTCTACCCGAATATCCGCGGTTATGACCTTATGGAAGATATTGCAGAAAGGAACGGCGACTGGTTCGGCTGCGATTCCGAGAACGTTACCATCTTCGATAACATAAGGGTGATATATTCAAGAGGATTCCTCGTATCGGCGCCTATGATAGCGAAATTGTCGACGGATAACTCTACTATACGCTGGGGCGCGATATCTTACGGGACATCGAACGGGGCAGGCACATCCGTCACTATGTATGCTAGGGCGTCCGATACACCCTCGACAAGTGATGATTTTGCCACCATATATGCGAACGGCGCGTCAATATCTGCCTTGGGCGGCAGAAAGCTGCAATATAAGGCCCTATTGGCAACGGCAGCCCTGAATCCCGGAGATGGCCCCGCATTCTATACATCAAGTTCGGCTACCCCGGTGCTTACGGGCGTCACGGCTACTTATTACAGGCAGAAAGCACGTGTATTATACCAACAGTAAGGTAATGATCATGCGATTGATGTCCCTCGTAACTATGACGGCCATGTTTTTGTCCCAGCCCTGGCATTTTGCCGAGGCAAAGGACATGTATGTGATAAAAGTGCCGGAGGAATGCAGGACGATAAAACAGGCATACGAGGCCTCTCTTCCCGGGGATACTATCCTGTTGTCGGCAGGAGAGTTCACCGTAGAAAGCGGCGTCATATTCCGGGGGAATACGAAACTGGTCGGCCAGGGCGCTGACAGGACCATTATTAAGGTCTCCGCCCCGGGGCTTATGATAGATTCGCGCGGGCAGGAACCTGCGTTGAATAACATCGTGATAAAGGACCTCACGATAGTCCTGGAAGGAGGGCCTGTCCGCGTCAACTGGGTGAACGGTTTCCTGCTCGACAGCTGCATAATCACCTCCAAGGATAACTCCACGGGGCTGTGGATATCGTCTACGGTAAACGCAGAGATACGCAATTGCACGATAGCGAACAACGGTTACGGTATATTCCTGTGGTATGAGCCGATAGGCCTCACAGTAAGGAACACGATACTGTATAACAATAAGGTCGGCCTTGTCGTAGGCAATCCTCCCGTGGTCGCAGACACGAGGCTCTGGCCGGAAGGGGAAGCCGAAAAGGTGGCTAACCGGCCGAGGACAGATATAAAGATCGACCTGAAGTATAATGTATTCTGGAACCTTAAGGATATAGTGAATTACCCCAGAAGCGAGCTCGATAAGTTCGCCGATCCTAAATTGAAGAACCCCTCAAAGGACGATTTCCATCTTTCAGGTAATTCCCCGTGTATCGACGCCGGCGATCCAGATAAGAAGTACAACGATCCCGACGGCTCGCGCAGCGATATCGGCGCGTTTCCCTCCGGCGGAAAAAAGAGGAACTGACCATGTTAAGGGAAAGGAAGGGCGTCGCGCTTATAATCACGGTAGGCGTGTTATCGCTCATGGCGATACTTGCGACGTCTTTCGCCTATAATATGATGTTCGACCTCAAGGGCTCGGCGAACCAGGTATTCAAGATGAAAGCCAAGAACGCCGCCGATGCCGGAATAGCCCTCGCGATCGCCTATATGCGCAACCTCGCCCAAACGGATTTTAACGCCGTACCGACGGCGTCATGCGATTGGGACTATACGAGCGCGTCGAGCCCGTCTTTCGACGCGCGCGACGGGGCCGCGAACAATTCCACAAGCGGCTCCCTCGGTAATGTCGGCCGTAACAGCATAGCCGTATACTCGCTGAAAGTTGTCGACACCAACTCGCAGATAAACGTCAATGACACGAATCCCAATTTAAGGAATATCCTCGGCAATCTTGCGGAGGTCCTCGGCCTCGCGAGGTCGGACGGTGAAGCTATCGCCGACAACGCAAGCAGGCCGTTCTCGACGAAAGAAGAAGTGATGACTTCGACGGGGTGGACAACCGCGAAATATGCCGTGATCAGGGATTTTATAACCGTGAACGGCTATTTCGACGACAACAGCGAGGATTCCACCGCCCCGGTCCCATTCGGGCCGGGAAGTTACCAGAGGAAGGCGCCGGTAAACATAAATACCGCGAGTTCCGAGGTCCTGCAGGCCGTCCTAAGGGGAGTGATCACCGACGCGCAGGCGGCGGACCTTGCGGCCACTATCATCGTCCAGCGTGGCATCGCCCCTTTCAGGGGATGGAATGGAGTGTCGGCGGCGGGCGGTTTTGACGATTTTATTGACAATGTTTCAATAACACCCGCGCTCGGTTTAACCGACAGGGCGAACATAAAAAATAACGCCAACCCTAACAGGATAAAGCCCTCGACGAGCACCACGGACTTCTGCTTCAACCCTGGCGGATACTTCGAGATGACATCCTCCGGGGCGACGGGCATTGACGCCAATTCAGACGGGGACCTTTCGGATATGATCGACATGGTATCGGCCAGGTGGGAGACCGTTGCGGTCGCCAGGATATACGAGGTCCTGAATTATACGACAAAAGAGCAATTCCGCGGTGAGGACGCCAATTATAACGGTATATTGGATCCGGGCGAAGACAGGAACGGCAACGGCGTCCTTGACCTGCCTGTTTTTTCGAGGGTGACATGGCTGAATTCGTGCCCCGTCCTGTCCACCGACGACCAGGGGCTTGCTTATAGCGCGAACTATTCAACGGTACCTAATTCGTTAAAACTCGGCTTCTGGGATGATTTCGACGAAGACAACGACAATGTCAACAAGAACGGATACAGCTGGTCGAACTGGCAGCAGCAGAACGGGATATTGAACATAACGGACAGCGACGCTGACGGCGAATGCGAGATGTGGGGCTCAGGATGGCCGAAATTCGCGCTGGCTGATACCGGCAGATGGACATTCGGCAACACATTCTCTTTCCGCATCTCCTTAAGGCCATCCCCGGGAGGCGACGGGTGGGAGGATTCCGGGCATATAGATTTTTCGTGGGCGGGCCAGGTCAAGGGGAAGCTGTGGACGCAGAATTGGGGTTTCCAGTATGCCCCGAGAAGGGATATAACCCGTCCGGGATGGACGGTCGCAAATGATTCCGCCACAAGCGAACCGTCGTCGGCAAGAGAGGGCAAGGATTTCGCGGACAGCAAAGTGCTGCTGCATATGTGGAAGAACAGCCCCGCATTAAGGAACGAGAGAAGCTATAACCTCGGGTATCTTTACGGGCTTAGCGACCCCCAGCTCAACCATTATTTTGATTACACAACGACCTCAGGCGACCAGGGTTCCGAGCAGTTCCATGGCGTATGTCCTGTTAAGGAGACCCTGAAGCTTGTTGTCAGCAACGCGCAGAGCCCCAATTACCGCGTGTATCTCGCAGTAGGGCAGGGTTGGCACAGGTATTATAACTTCAGTAACGGATGGTTCCTGAGCAATGTGGGTTTCAGCCCGGTGACCACTACTTATGTCATGATACCGTTCCATGCCGACGCGTCGAACGAACTCAAGCGCGACAGGTACGGTTTCTGGACTATAACTAATAACGACCTTAACAGCTGGCAGCTTACGCAATGGTATACGGTCCTTTACGGGAATAACGCTTCCCCGAAATGGGATGAGCTGAGGATAATATCGTCGGACGGCACATACCGCTGCCCGACTTTCATGGCCGGCGAGAACGTAAGATGGGGGACTGTATCCTGGACAACGACTATACCGTCAACCGCTAACGCGTCATCCGAGCAGGTCTCGATGCAGGTTGACACGGGCACCGGCGCGGGGGCGGTATCGAAAGACGGCCCGATAGGAGGCGTTTCTGCTGGCGCGGCTTTTATCGCGACGTTTTCGAGCAATAACGCCGATTACGCGGAGACGCCGGTCCTCGAAGACGTAACGTTGACCTATCTTCCGCCGGTTGAGATCGTATACCATAAATAGGAGAAGAGATGCGGGAGCATAAACTATTGGCCTTTACCTCATTGCTATCGGCCGCCATCCTATGCCTGGGTGCGACGCAGGCGGACATTATAGTGCTCAAGGACGGGGGAGAGAAGATAGGCGGCAGGATCATCGAGGAGAGCGATACCCATATAACCGTAAAACTTAAGTCCGGCGGCAAGAGCACCTTCCCGAAGGCGTGGATCAAGGACATTAAGAAAGCGGAAGTGCCGGAGGGGGAGCTTTACACAAAACAGGATGTATACCTGTCGAAACTCAAGACGCTTGACCCAAAGGATGCCGAGGCGCAGATGCATATAGCGAAATGGTGCTTCGATAACGCCACCGAGGATAACGGGCTTTTTGAGATGGCCGACAGGCACTATAAGGCGGCAAGGGATATCGACCCCAAATACGCCGAAAAGGTCGGAAAGGAGCTTGCCGCGGCGCAGGAGAAAGAGGCGGGCAAACTCTTTTCCGTCGCTGAGACCGAATATAAATGGGGCGAGTATTTCAAGGCCGAACAGATGGCGGTATCGGTGATCTCGCTGTATCCGGATACCTCTTTTGCGGGAAAGGCCAGGGGGCTTATAAATAAGATCTGGGGCAATGCCAGGGCGCCCAAGATATTCGATAACCCGCAGAACCTTCCTGAAATCGTATTCACGGTCGAAGAGATGCAATCCGTGCTTTCGCATATGGGCACGGAAGAGCGCAAGCAGGCGTATTTCATGAAGTGCCTTGACCGCGGCATAGATTATGAAGAGAGGGCGGAGGAGGTCGATAAGGACAAGAGGGGCGGGTATTATATGGCGGCGATAGCGTGCTATGACATAGTCTCCGGTTCAGCCTCCGGCCCGGTAAAGAAATCCGCCGACTTCAAGATGCAGGGGGCATTAAGGAAATATTTTGACAGCAAACCGGAGCCGTTCAGCGATGCCCGTTACGCGCTGATGGCCGGTTATATACTTAAGATACAGGACCCGCCTTATATAGAAAAGCTTACTGCCCAGTATTCCAAACTTGGCGACGAGTTGCTGAAGAAAGCGAAGAGGATGAAACAGCCGGAGAAAGCCGAAAAGGCCAAAACCGCGTATTTCTGTTTCTCGATAGTGAACAATTATTCAAAAGACGAAATGATAAAGCAAGATGCCTTCGAAAAAATGATCGAATGCCAGCGCTTGGAGAGAGCACGCAAGTAGAAGTATAAAATCTTGCTTTTGAAAAGAAATATTTGACATCCTGCCGGCGGTCTTGTATACTTTATGAAACAAGAGAAGCAGATAAAAGAAGGACTATTTTTTTTGCATAGAAATGCCCTCGTGGGCATTCAATTCAATCCGAGGCCTCAGTCAATGAACAAGAGAAGAAAGAAGGGCGTCGCGCTTATCATTACGGTAGGGATCCTCGCGCTGCTGGCCATGATCGCTACCTCTTTCGCCTACAACATGATGTTCGACCTAAAGGGCGCCGCAAATTATGTATTGAAGATGAAGGCGAAGAACGCGGCTGAGGCGGGAATAAATATGTCTATCGCCTACCTGCGGCAGCTTGCCGCGAGCGACTTCAACGCGGTGCCTACAAGCGCGTGCGATTGGGCATATACAAGCGCCACGCAGCCGTCGTTTGACGGGCGTGACGGGGCGGCAGGCAATTCAACGAGCGGACTGCTCGGAGATGTCGGCAGGGGCCATATCGCCGTATGCTCATTGAGGGTGACCGACACAAATTCGCAGATAAACATCAACGACACAAACCCGAACCTGAATGTCATCCTGGGAAACCTCGGGACCATATTGTCCATACCGGGATGGGCCCAGGCAAATGCGGACAGCATGATATCCGGGAGGCCTGCTGGCGGTTATGCGACCAAAGAAGGGATAGTCGAATTTATGCCGGGTGCCGACCTGACGGCAAAGAGGGTTAATTACGCCCTTATAAGGGATTTCGTGACCGCCAACAGCTATATCGACCAGTACAGCGAGGACGCGACGGCGCCGATGCCTACCAGCAACAACTACCAAAGCAAGTCGCCGGTAAACATCAATACCGCAAGGAGAGAGGTGTTGCGCGCGGTCCTGCGCCCTCTTGTCAGCACTGACGCGAATGCGTCGCAGGTAGCCGGCGCGATCATTACGGCGAGGACTATGGTATCGCCGTTCCGGAGCTGGAACGGGGCCGCGTCGGCGGGCGGCTTTAATTCCTTTATCGACAATATCAACCCTACAATATTGACCAATCCCCAGAAAGACGCCATCAAGAACAACTTCAATCCCAATAAGGTCAAGCAGGGCGCGTATACTACGGATTTCTGTTTCCATCCGGGAGGTTTCTACGAGATCATCTCGACCGGCACAGTCGGAATAGATAATAATTCGGACGGGGCGGTCGAGGATGCAAAAGCAAGGCAGGAGCTTACCGCTATCGCAAGGATATACAGTATCCTTAATTATACGGCAAAAGAGCAGTTCCGCGGCGAGGACGCGAACTACAACGGCATCCTGGACGCGGGCGAGGACGCGAATGGGAATGGTGCGATCGATAGCCCTACGTTCCAGAACGTGACATGGATGAACTCATGCCCGGTGGTCTCGACGGAAGGCGACGGCGTGAAATACCCTGCGGTTGGAGGCTACACGACCGTGCCTAATTCGCTGAAGCTAGGAGTGTGGGATAATTTCGACGAGGATAATTATGACACGAACGGCGACGGGAAGGCCGAGACGGGTTTCAGCCTGTGGGCATGGTCGAATGAATCCGGCGCCGGGTCTAAGATGGAATTCAAGGAGTGCGATGGTGACGGAGATTGGGAGATGTATGGAGAAGGCGTCTATTTTGGTTCTCCGTGGATATTCCCGAAGTTCGTGTTAAGGTCTGATTGGGTGTTCGGGAATAGGTTCTCTTTGAGGGGTTTTACGTGCCCGATACCAGCTGGTGACGGCACCGAGGATGGCGGGCGTATACAATTTACCAATTCAAACGGCAGCACAACATATGGGCAGTTTATGCTGCGGAGATGGGGATTCGACTATTGGTCCGGCGTCAGAGATATAACAAGGCCCCCGACCGTGGCGCAGCCCATAGGTACAGTGAAATGGGATGACCAGGCGACGGCAGATTCCCACGCAAAAAAGGGCAAGGATTTTTCAGATACAACCGTATATTTGAGATTAAACGGCAGCAATCACCGCGTATACAGGTTGGGAGACCTGTACGGATATACGGACCAATTTACGGACCATTACAATTTTTGTACCGATCCCTCATCAGTCCCCGTCACATTTTACGAAGAGGGTATCGATAGGTATCACGGTGTCATGCCGGAGATATATGCCCTCAAACTTGCGGTAAGCCCAGACCTATCGCCGAACTATAGGGCATGGATTGCAGTAGGCAATATTAATATTGCCGAGCTTTATGATTATAATGCAGGGACGTATTCCGGGTTTACTCCATGTGTTGCGCCGTCCTCGAATTTCATGGCCGTACCGCTGCATGCAAGCTCTCAACCTTCTTATGACAGGTACGGATGCGATAAGAGCCCGTGTTCGAGTAACACGTGGAGTATCAATACGTGGTATTTGACGCTGTTTTTGAATCACAGCGATGGTTTCTGGGAAGAAATAAGGGTCCTGTCAAATACCGGTTTTTATCAATCACCTGTTTTTGCGGGATCCTTATTTAATGGCGGGAATCCTGTAGTATGGGGCACCGGTTCATGGACACTGAGTATCCCCTCGACAGCCGACCCGGCAAAAGAAACATGCATCGTGCAGTTCAACACCGGAAGCGGATTGACTGCGGCGACGTTTAACGGCGCTATAGGCGGGGTCTCAAATTCAATTATATACAGGATTAATTTGGCATCTACCGATACCGATTGCAGTGAGACGCCGGTCTTTGAGGATTTGACCATAACTTACTTGCCGAGGGCAAGTGTTGTCTACCAGAGGTGAAGTGGGCCATGAGTAAGGGTATTATATATATTGCAATCATATTGTTGGCTACGATTTTTTCTGCTATAAGGTTTGCGCATGCCGATGACATTATCCTGAAGGAAAGCGGTAGGGTAATTGTCGGGAAGGTCCTTGAAGAGAAGGACGGCATGCTTACGATTAAGCTGTCAAAAGGCGGTTCTTGTATAATGCCGAGAGATTGGGTAAATAGGATAATAAAGAAGGACCTATCCGACGAAGAACTTTTTACCAAGGGTGATATATATCAGCAAAAATTGAAGGCCATAAATCCTAAATCAGCAGAAGACCATCTCGCACTTGCCGATTGGTGTTTTAATAACGGTACCCCGGAGAACGGTATGCTCTTTGCGGCGGAGTCACATCTAAATATTGCTATGCAACTGGACCCAGGTTCTGCCAAACGCGCTCCTGAAGCACTACTTAGGGTAAGGGAGAAGACCGCCGAAAAGGTTTTCTCAAAAGCTGAGCTGGAATACGAAAACGGGGAGTATATAAGATCGGAGCAGGAAGCTTTGTCTATAATCTTCGCCTACGGTGAAACGAAATACGCGTCAAAAGCCAAAGGCCTGCTGACAAAAATATGGGGAAAAGACAGGGTTTTGGTTCTTTTGGAGCCAAAAGAGGATCCATTACCCGGTGTTGCTTATTCAAGGGAAGACCTCGAGTCGGTTCTTTATAGTCTTAGTAATGACGAGCAAAAAGAATTGTATTTTTTAAAGTGTATAGATAAAGCTAAGGATTATGTGCAGAGGAGCCAGGAAGTCCCGGCTAACAGAAAGGCTAATTATTACAGGATCGCCATAGACTGCTACAGGAACGCGTTGTCGAGTGAAAAGTCGGAAGTCAGGGCTGTTGCTGATTCAAATATTCAGGATCTTCTCAGGAAATATTTTGCGGACCTTTCCGCGCCTTACAATGATTACAGCTTTTCGTTGATTTCAAATCTTATGTTGATGATCAATGACGAGAAACTCATCCAGGACATAAGCGCGCAATACTCGAAGATGGGCGACGACCTGCTTAAGAAAGCCAGGCGGCTCAAGCAACCTGATAAGGGCAAAGAGGCCGCCGCAGCATATTTCAGTTATTCTATAGCGAATAATTTCTCCAAAGACGGCAAGATAAGGGAGAATGCGATAGAAAACATGATCGAAT
Organism: uncultured Planctomycetia bacterium; assembly: GCA_964650515.1. Classification (GTDB taxonomy): domain Bacteria; phylum Omnitrophota; class Gorgyraeia; order Pluralincolimonadales; family Pluralincolimonadaceae; genus UBA6215. The sequence continues at coordinate 44,489 of CAZYUB010000009.1, forward strand.
GCCAGCGCCTGGAGAGAGCACGCAAGTAGCGGTGTCAAAATCTTGCTTTAGAAAAAGAAATAATTGACAACCGGGTGCTAATTTTATAGAATATACGCAAGCCATATGGGAAAACGTGCTCTTGGAATCGATATAGGCGCAGGCTCAGTCAAGCTCGTAGAGCTTGAAAAGACATCCGAAGGCGTGCAACTCCTCCGGGCAAAGTTTTTTGACCTCACACAGCACCCAGACCAGGAGAAACGCGAGGCCCTCGTAAGGGAGGGGCTCGAGGGGCTCCTCAAGACAGAAAAGATAAGAAGCGGCAATACCGCAATATCCCTCTCAGGCCAGTCGGTCTTCATAAGGTTCCTGAAACTCCCCAAGATACAAAAAGGCAAAGTAGACAAGATAATAAAGTACGAGGCCCAGCAGCAGGTCCCGTTCCCCCTCGATAAGATAACCTGGGACCACCAGATATTCCACAGCGGCGCCGGCCCGGAAGAGGACGTGCTGTTTGTCGCCGCCAAGAAGGAGCTCGTCGAGGCCACGCTGCTGAATTTCTCAAGGACAGGCCTTGATGTAGAATCCGTCGACGTAAGCCCTCTCTCGCTGCTCAACGCGATCACCTATAATGAGCCGCTCGCGAAAGGCGTAATAATAGATATAGGCGCGAAGGCGACAAACCTGATAGTCCTCGACGCGAAGGGCTTCTGGGTACGCTCGGTGCTCATCGCCGGCGATGAGATGACGCACGCGATAGCTTCTAAGATGAACATCCCGTTCGACAAGGCTGAAGAGCTCAAGCGCAAGGAGGGCATGGTCGTCCCGTCGGACAGTTTGGTGCCCTCGAACATAAGCTCCACGGGCCAGGAACTCGTAAGTATCCTCAATACCGTCGTATCCGACATGGTCTCGTCTATAATACAATCCCTCGAATTCTATAAGTCGAAGCACGGCAGGGATATGGTCTTCGGCGAGGTCATACTTTCCGGCGGCGGCTCCAAGCTGAAGGGAATAGAGGATTACCTCGCGAAAGGCCTCGGGATGCAGATAAGGCGCGCCAACCTCGGCCAGAAGATAAAATGCCCTTCGAACCTCAGGGTGGACATAGATTTCCAGTCGAGGTTCGGCGCCGCGATAGGCCTCGGGCTGCGCCTGCTGCAGAGATGCCCGACGAATATCGACCTGCTTCCGGCCGAAAGGAAAGAGGACAGGGATTTCAGGAAGGAAAGGATTTGGATAATCGCCGCGGGGGTCATGCTGTCGCTTATACCTTTCACTATAGCCATGAACATATGGTTCCAGTCCGGCGCTTTAAGGAAACAGATATTATTCCTCGATGATATATTGGCCCAGTATGACGACGTGAAAGCGAAGATAGCGACGCTTAAGGATGACATCAAGAAGGGCGAGCAGAGGATAAAACCGCTTGAGAACGTTGCCGTCAGGAGGTCCCTGCTGCTGGAGGCGCTGCTTGAGGTTGAGAAGCTGCTGCCGAAAGAGACGTGGCTTACCTCGTTAAGCGAAGAGAAGGATTGGATCTCCATAGAAGGCAGGACCTCTGAGAACCTCCTTACGATAACGGAGTTCAAGAACAAGCTCTCGGCATCCCCGTTATTCGAATCGGTAGAGATAATCTACGCGAGCCTCCCGAAGGATTCAGAGGAAGGCATGGGCCAGTTGAGGGACTTTTCTATTAAGTTCAAGCTGAAGGCAGGGAAATAAATATGGCAAAGGGCATTAAGCCGCATGTGATGACGAAGCTTGTGCTGGGGCTCGTATTCCTGGGGTCCCTTTGCGTCGCCATATTTGTCGGCTACGACAGGTCTTCCTTAGAGAAGTCCATACAGGACAAGACAGGAGAGCTCGAAAGCTATGAGGACCAGGGGCTTTCCGTCCTTAACAGGGAGCGGCTGAAGCTTGAAAAACAGCTTAAATCCCTGAAAGACGTGAATGACCAGCTGAATACCGGCCTTTTCACCAGCCCGAAGGCCAGGATGCCTAAGGAAGCCGGCGACGCCCTGAAGTTCAAGGAAGAGCTTTACAGGGTCCAGAACAAGATAAAGGAAGAAGGGGTGCCGATAGATTTCCAGTTCCCGTTCTGGCTCGGTTTCGAAAGATACGAGCATGATATTCCCGTTTCTGCCGACCTTCCCGTCAGGGCCAAGCAGCTCGAGATAATAAAAGAGATCATGGACCTGATGCTTCAGGCGAAGGTCCCCGAGGTATCGTCCGTAGAATTCCTCGAGTCGAAGAACATTACCTATGACGGCGGCAAGGAGCCGATGTTCAGGGAGTTCCCTGTGAGGATATCGTTTAAGTGCAAGAACGATAACCTTCTCGGTTTCCTGTATAAGGTCTATGTTTCCGGGATACCTTTCAGGGTAGACGTACTCAAGATCAAGGTACTTAACGAAGAGACCGGCGAAAAGGGCGAACTTAAAGTGGAAGCCGTGATAGTGGCTGCCATACAGCAGGCGGAAAAGATATGAAAGGCATATATAAGATCGCCGCGATAGCGCTGTTCGTATTATGGTTCATATTGCTATGGTCGGCGCCGTCTTTATTCACGCCGAAGGATTTCTCCGTCCCGACGGGCGAAGATAATATCGTTAAGCCAGACGATACAGCAGTTGACGCGTCTGACGTTTATTCAGCCCTTATAGAAAGCGTTAAATCGCCGTTTGCCGCTGCGAGATACCAGCAGCTCCTCGACAGGAACCTGTTCATGAGGCCGGAAGCGCCCCCGGTCGTTTTCACGCCGGACAAGCTTAAGGTCGTGTCTATCGGGGCCACGAACCTGCCCTTCATGTATACCGGTTTCATACAGAAGCAGGACGGCACGATGATAGGCCAGATTAACTGGTCGGGGAAGACATATTTCGCTAAGAAAGGCGAAAAATTCAAGGATTATAAGGTTATCGAGATAAATTCGAAACAGATAAGGGCCGAGAACAAGGACGGGCAGCTTACAATGGAGTTCAAGAAGCCCGTAAAGAGCAAGGAACTGATCGGAAAGCTCTACAGCTCTATGGACGATAAGACCTTTGAAGTGAAAAAGGGAGATGAGATAAACGGTTATAAAGTTCTTGACATTAAGGCCGATAGTGTGATACTATACGGCCAGGATCAAGAGTGGGTCATTAAAAAGGGGAGATGATATAAATGGATATTACCAATGGGGTTAAAAGAACGGTTCTGCCGTTTTTTTGTATCTTTCTGACTTTCAATTTATTCTTTATTATCTCATTGTATTATTTTGCCGGAGGCGAAGCCCACGCTGCCACGGGGAGTGGTTATTCTAATGATTCCCTGGAGGCAAAGATTATCGCCGAAGACCTGGCAAAGCAGAAAAAAGTAGAAAAAAAATCCCTCGTTTCAGACCTCTTTAAGCAGGCAAAGGCCTCATATGACGCGAAAGATTACGAGACCTCCCAGAAGATATTCGAAAGAGTCGTCCAATTAGACCCGAAGAACAAGCAGGCCTCCCATTATATAGAATTATGCAAGGAAGGCATGGCTAAGGATGTCCCCGCGTCTATATCGGGCACCCTTATGAAGAGGGGTAAAGCGAATTACGCGAACAAGCAGTATGCGGCCGCGATAGCGGACTTTGAGACGGCGTTGGCAGCGAACCCGAGCGACTCGGAGGCCAGGTTGTGGCTTGAGAAGGCGCGCAGGGGGGAGGAGCTGTACTCAAGGGAGAAATCCACAAAAGAAGAACGTAAAGATATAGTAAACGACAGGAAGGTCCTGAAGGAAGAGAAGGACACTGCGGAGCAGGCGGCCCTGCGCGATGTCGACAAGGGTTGGCTGCCCCCGGCCGCTCCGGTTAAGGAAGAGTTACAGGTCGAGGAGGTCATATCGGAATCCGAGAGGGCCGAACAGGAAGCCAAGAAGGCGCTTATCGACAAGATGCGCAGCGTAATGGTCCCCGCGATCTCGGTCACTGACGCGGATATCCAGGACCTGATACGCCAGCTCATGGAGATGACCGGCGTCACGATAGTCGTGGATGAAAGGGAGCTTGCGGCCCTTACGAAAGACGCTCCCATAAAGATATCATTGAGCACCGCTACCCCGATGCCGTTGCTGGACGTGCTCGATATAGCGTTCAAGACGACGCAGTTGGGTTATAAGGTAGAGCCGAATTACGTATACGTAACGAGCAAGCGCATGAGGGACATTGAAGACCTCGTGACAAGGACATACAAGCTTAAATACCCGGAGCGCAAGACGAGGGAAGTCAAACTGAAGGAATTTGAGGCCAAAGAGGCGGAATAAACATGGGAAAAAATCTCTGTCTTTTCGCGCTGGCGTCCCTTCTCATACTCCCCCGCATGGTGTCCGCAGAGGACATCAATGTCGCGAATTACCTGAAGGACAGCCTTCCTCCGCAGGAAGGCAGGAAGATAACGTATAACCAGGCATCGAAGCTCCTGACCGTCACAGACACCAAGTCGAACCATAACCTGATAAAAAACCTTATCAAGCAGTTCGAGATAGGCCCGAAACAGGTCATGATCGAGACGAGGTTCGTGGAAGTCGACGTTACCGACCTCATGGAAATCGGTATTGAATGGGACTTCTACAAGCAGGGGCATCCGAGCGGCAAGGGTTTCAGGGGCATGCGCTGGGGTGATGCTACTTATGGCGCCGATTACCAGGGTGTCCACTGGAATAATGACCTTGAATCCACGTTCCCTATAACCGGGAATTTTGCCGGCCAGTTAGCGCTCTATAAAGTGCTTGAATCAGGCGATTATATAGTATCGAACCTCAGGGCCTTGGCGGAACAGGGTAAAGTGAACCTGCTGTCGTCCCCGAAGATCACGACGGTAGCCGGCCAGATGGCGAATATCCAGGTAGTCAGGACCCAGCCGTATGTTTCGGACTTTACGCTTGAGAATATCGGTACGGCGGAAGACCCTATATGGAGCTATAAGTTGACCCTCGCGGAGAAGCCGATAGGCATATTCCTCGAGGCCACTCCTTACGTTACCGAGGGTTCGAACACGATAACGCTTGACCTCCATCCTGAAGTCAGCATTATGCGCGACCAGGTAAGGATCTCGACACTTACGACAAGCGGCGAGACCGGCGAGCTCGGCAACGTTACGGCTGACGATTCGGTGCCGCTCATTCCGGAAGACCTCGGATGGCCCGTGGTGGACGTCAGGACTACGCAGACCAGCGTCGTCGTCGACAGCGGACAGACGATAGTCCTCGGCGGTATGATCAAGGATGAAGAGCAGGTCATCAAGAGGAAGGTCCCGGTATTGGGGGATATACCGCTCCTGGGAAAGGCCTTCCAGTATGATTACAAAGAACAGCGCAAGAAGAACCTCCTTATATTCATCACGGCGAGTATCATCAATGCCAGAGGGGAGGTAATAAGGTGAAAAATATGATAAGAGCGTTCTTATATACACTGGTAATATCTGTGATAGCCGTGACGTCAGCTTGTATCCCGTTGTGCTATGCGCAGGAAGTAGGCGAGGCGGCTGCCGAGACATCCGTGTCGGCTGCGGAAGCATCTACGATAAAGGAATACCTGCAGCAGGCGCTTCCTGATAATCCCGAGAGGAAGATAGTCCTGGACGAGGTAACGGGCGTGCTTACGGTTACGGATACGCCGAGCAACCAGGCGCTGGCAAAGGACCTCATAATGCTTTGGGACACGGGCCCGAGCCAGGTAAAGATCCAGGCGAGATTTGTCGAGATAGAGATGACGGACGTCGAGGAACTCGGCGTTGAGTGGTGGTGGGCAAGGGAGGACAGGCATTCGGAAAAGAACGGCCGTTTTAGCAATATGGGCGTGAACATGTTCTCACCGTCGATAAGTGAAAATGCCGACGATGCCGCGATATTCGGTATGGCCAACGAAACATCAGGCCTTGGCCTTAAGCTGGGCAGGTTCACCCAGGCCGGCAGCGTCATACAGGTATACTTGAAGGCGCTGCAGGAAGAGGGGAAGGCGAACCTGTTGTCGTCGCCTACGGTAACGACCCTTTCAGGGCAGATGGCGAACATACAGCTGGCAAATATAGTCCCCTACGCGTCGGATTTCACGAGGACGAATATAGGCAGCCCGGAGTTCCCGGTAATGGTCGAGGTCTATAAGGTGGCCGAGAAGGTCACCGGGATAATGCTCGAGGTCACTCCTACGGTCGCCGGCGACAGCCAGGTGGTCACGATGGATATACATCCCGAGGTAAGCGTTCTTGTGGACCAGCTTCCGATAACGGCTTCTACCGAGTTCCCGGACGGCCTAGGATACCCGGTCATAGACACGAGGACGGCGCAGACATCGGTAGTAATAAAGAGCGGCGAGACGGTCGTGGTCGGAGGCCTTATCAGGGAAGACGAGAATGTGACGAAGAAGAAGGTCCCGTTCCTCGGCGATGTCCCGCTGGTCGGCAACCTTTTCAAGACGCACCATACGAACAGCGTAAAGAAGAATCTTGTGATATTCCTCACGGCGACGGTACTTAACTCAAGAGGAGAGCCGGTGCTATGAAACGCAAGCTTATAGCCATGTCGGTGGTATTGGCCGCGGCTGTTGCCGCTTCGACGGTATTCGCGCAGGTCATAACGAAAACAAAATCCTCGGCCGGCAAACAGAAGGACATTGTACTTACGACGGCTGACATGAAGGACTCCTATAAGGTCGTCGGGATCGTGTCGGCCCGCGGTGGAGAAGTAAATCTGGACGGTTTGAATGCAAAATTGAAGGATGCGGCCAGGGACCTGGGAGCCGATTGCGTCATAGGCATCAATTACTTCAACTATAGCGGCTACGTCTATGCTTATGGCACGGCAATAAAGCTCAAGGAATAGAGCAACCAGTCTTGTTTGGGTTTCACGCCTGTTTGTTTTTCCCGCACATTGCCTACACCGGAAATGTACCCATTAAAAAGTAGAAATTTCATATAAAGATATGTCCGATAAAAGGCGCCTATTCCTTATTGACGGCAATTCGTTCTGCTACAGGGCTTTCTATGCCATACGCGCCCTCTCTAACTCGAAGGGCCAGCCGACGAACGCGATATACGGCTTCATAACGATGATAAACAAGATCATAAAGGATGAGAAGCCGGGCTATCTCGCAATAGCATTTGACCTGAAAGGGCCCACGTTCAGGCACAAGAAATTCGAACAGTATAAGATACACCGCAAGCCGATGCCGGACGAGCTCGTAGACCAGATGCCTATAATAAAGGACGTGGTCAGGGCGTACAATATACCGGTCTTTGAAATGCAGGGATACGAGGCGGATGACATACTCGCGACGCTTACGAAGTCGGCAGTGGCAGCCGGGTATGAGGTCTATATTGTTACGGGCGACAAGGATATGCTCCAGCTCGTCGGGCCCAATGTAAGGGTATACAACGTCCATAAGGAGGGGCTTGTATACGATAAGGAAGCCGTAAAGGAGCGCTACGGCGTCCCCCCCGAGGGCATAGTCGACCTTATAGCGCTTATGGGCGACGCTTCGGACAACATACCGGGCGTCACGGGCATCGGGGAGGTCACCGCGAAGAAGCTTATGGAAGATTTCGGCAGCCTCGACAGGGTGATCGCGGGAGCCGGCAAGATCAAGTCCGAATCGCTGCGCAGGAAGATAGTCGAGCATAAGGAACAGGCGTTGATGAGCAGGGACCTCGCGACAGTCGACTCCGGAGTGCCTATAGATGTAGACCTCGAAAAATTGCGTTTTGCCGAACCGGACAAGGAGAAGCTCTACGGGATCTATTCGGAGCTTGAGTTCAGGAGCCTGTTAAAGGATTATTCTGCCCCCGGAAAGCAGATATCGGGCAAATACGAGCTTGTGGAAGGCGACGCAGCCCTTAAGCGGCTGATAAAAGAACTATCGGGCCAGAAAGAGTTCGCGCTTGATTTCGAGACGACCGGGACCGACCCGATGTCGTGCGAGCCGGTCGGAATATCATTCTGCTGGAAAGAGGGCAGCGCTCATTATGTGCCGATAGGGGACGTAAAAGGCGGGTTCGACAAGGCCGAATTCCTCGGGGCCATAAAGCATGTGCTTGAGGACAGGAATATAGCCAAGATCGGCCAGAACATCAAATACGAGAAGTTGCTGCTGGCCGTAAACGGCGTAGATATAAAAGGCGAGCTCTTTGACACGATGGTCGCATCTTACGTGTTGAACCCGTCAAAATCGAACCATAACCTCGAAGACATAACGCTTGAATATCTCGACCTGAAGAAGACGCCGATAACTGAACTTATAGGCGAAGGCAAGAAGAAGATAACGATGAAAGAGGTCGAGGTAGGCAGGGTAAAGGATTACTGCTGCCAGGATTCGGACGCGACGTTCAGGCTCAAGAAAGTGCTCGACGGCCAGCTCGAGGAGAAGGGCATGGGCAAGCTCTTCCATGAAGTCGAAATGCCTCTTATCGATTGCCTCACGGATATGGAGCTGTGCGGCGTCGCGATAGATACCGCATATCTCGGCGCGATGTCAAAGGAGATGGAAAAGCAGGTCGAGAAGATAACCGCGGAGATATATGAGGCGGCGGGCGCCGAATTCAACATAAATTCGCCGAAGCAACTGGCTGAGATATTGTTCGTCAAGCTGAAGCTCCCGGCCGTGAAGAAGACGAAGACCGGGCAGTCGACCGACGTGGACGTGCTCGAGGCGCTTTCCGGTTCGCATAAGCTGCCGGCGCTGCTGCTGAAGTACCGCGAGATACAGAAACTGAAATCGACGTATGTCGATGCGCTGCCGGAGCTGGTCAACCCGAGGACGGGCCGTGTGCATACTTCGTTCAACCAGACGGTCACCGCTACGGGAAGGCTGAGCTCCTCCGACCCGAACTTCCAGAATATCCCGGTCAAGACGGAGATGGGAAGGAAGATACGCAAGGCGTTCATAGCGGGCCGCGAGGGCTGGTCAGTCCTGGCAGCGGACTATTCGCAGATAGAGCTCAGGATACTCGCGCATTTCTCGGCAGACCCGGAACTGCTGAAGGCGTTCGAGAGCGGCCGCGATATCCATACGCATACCGCATCGCTTATATTCGACGTGAAAGAAAGCGACGTGACGCCGGAGATGCGCTCTATAGCGAAAACGGTTAATTTCGGGATCATTTACGGAATGAGCCCTTTCGGGCTCTCGAAGGAACTGAAGATAGAGATATCGAAAGCGAAGGATTTTATAGACGCGTATTTCGAAAAATACGGAAAGGTCAGGGCATTCCTCGGCGACCTTGTCGAGGAGGCGCGCAATGACGGTTACGTCACGACCATCCTCAACCGCCGTAGGTACCTGCCCGAGATAAACAGCAGGAACAACTCGGTAAGGCAGTTTGCCGAGCGCGCCGCGATAAACGCGCCGATACAGGGATCGGCAGCGGACCTTATAAAGATAGCGATGATAAATATATATAACGTGATGAACGAGAAGAAACTGAAATCGAAGATGCTGCTGCAGGTACACGACGAACTCATATTCGAAGTGCCGCCGGAGGAAGTGAAGCTGATGCGCGAGCTTGTGAAGGAGAGGATGGAGCAGGTGGTAAAGATGAACGTCCCCGTAAAGGTTCAGGTCAAGGTAGGCGATAACTGGCTGGAGGCCGCCTGATATGGCGAGCAGGAAGAAACTAAAGATACTTTTCGCGTCAAGCGAAGTGGAACCGTTCTCGAAGACGGGCGGGCTGGCGGATGTGGCCGGCAGCCTCCCGGTAGCGCTGCAGAAGGCGGGCGCGGATGTCAGGGTCATCACGCCGAAATATAAATGCGTGAAAGCCAGGGGCAAGAAGGCGTTACTCGCGGGTAAAGTTCCGGTATATTTTGTGGAGAACGACGGGTATTTCATGAGGGACAACCTTTACGCCGAGAAGTCCGGAGATTACGGCGACAACCTCGACAGGTTCGTATTCTTCTCAAAGCGCGTCCTCGCGATGGCGAAGGAGATGAAGTTCAAGCCCGACGTCATCCACTGCAACGACTGGCAGACGGCGCTCATTCCCGTGTACCTCAAGGAAGAACTTATGGGGAGGGACAGGTTCTATAAGGGCATCAAGACGGTCCTGACCGTGCACAACATGGGCTATCAGGGTATATTCCCGAAGGAGCAGTTCGAGAAAATAGGGCTCGGATGGGAATACTTCACGATGCACCGGCTCGAATTTTACGACATGGTGAATATACTCAAGGGCGGCCTCGTCTTTACCGACATTATAACGACCGTATCCCCGACATACGCAAGGGAGATACAGCAGCCGGAGTTCGGCTACGGGCTTGACCCGCTGCTGAGGGAGCGCAGGGATTCCCTGTTCGGGATACTGAACGGCATAGATTACGGGGAGTGGGTCCCGGGGACCGCGGGAAAACGCAGGGACAAGGCGCTTCTCCAGAAAGAGAGCGGGCTTGTGCAGGACGCCGACATGCCGCTTATAGGCGTGATATCGAGGCTCGCGGACCAGAAAGGCCTCGACCTGATCGCGCAGATGATAAACCAGATGCTGGACCTCGACGTGCAGTTCATTCTGCTCGGGACGGGCGAGGAGAAATACCACCGGCTATTCGAGGATATAAGCAGGAGGATACCGCATAAGGCGTCGATCAACCTGAAATTCGATGAGGCGCTCGCGAAGAAGATATACGCCGGATGCGATATGTTCCTTATGCCGTCGAGGTACGAGCCCTGCGGACTCGGGCAGATCATATCGCTCAGGTACGGCACGATACCGGTGGTCAGGAATACGGGCGGCCTCGCAGATACGATAAAGGAATTTGACGCGAATACGGGCTCGGGAAACGGCTTCCTGTTCGAGGGGTATGACGCATGGGAACTCTTCGATGCCGTAAAACGCGCGATAGGCGTCTATAAGCAGAAGAAGCTTTGGTCGAAACTGGTCTCGAACGCGAAGAGATGCGATTTTTCCTGGGATAAGTCGGCAAAAGAATACCTGGAATTATACGGGAAGAAGTAAAGCAGATGCTCATAATCGGCGTCACGGGCAGTATAGGGACGGGAAAGACGACGGTGGCAAAAATGCTCCGTCGGCTCGGCGCTACGGTAGTGGACGCCGACGATATATCGCATCGCGTAATGGAGCCCGGGAATCCGGCGTGGAAGAAGATAGTCGCGCGCTTCGGCAGGAAGGTATTGCGCCGTGACGGTTATATAGACAGGCAGGTGCTCGGGGCAGAAGTATTCTCGGACAGGGAGAAGCTCAGGAAGCTGTGCGCAATACTGCATCCGGAGGTCTATAAACGGATGCGCGCGATAGCCAACAGGACGAGGAGGGCCGATAGTTCGGCCGTAGTGGTCCTAGATGTCCCGCTCCTGCTCGAGACAGGCGGGCGAAAGTACATTGACAAGCTTATCGTGGTCTCGGCGCCAAGGGAGGTGCAGGTCCGAAGGGCATGCAGGAAGTTCGGCCTGAGCCGCGCCCAGATAACCAAGAGGATAAGGATGCAGATGCCCTTAAGCAGGAAGGTAAAGGCGGCGGATTTTGTGGTAGATAACGGCGGAAGCATGGTATCGACGGAGAAACAGGTAAGGGCCATATGGAAGAAGCTGGCGGGGGCGTAAACTGTCCCCATAAGATCGAGGATATCCTCGCGATACTCGGCGGGGAGATATCCGGCTCGAAGGATAAAAGGCTGCTTCCACCCGTCGTATTGCTTCTGATTGACATAGATAACTTAGAGAGGGTGAACCGCTGGTACGGCAGGAACACCGGCGATGATGTCCTTGCGGCGGTATCCCGGACGATCGGGGACAACATAACCGGCAGCGACCTGCTCGCAAGGTTCGGCGGGGATGAGTTTCTTGTCCTGCTGCGCGGCGTTACGCTGAAGGAAGCGAAACAGCGCAGCGCGCGGATACTGGAGGCGCTCAGTTCGCTCGATCTCGCCTCCGCGAAGCTGAAGGTCTCGGCATCCATCGGGATAGCGCACTATTTTTCGTTCGCTTTCTCCGGTGAGGAGCTGCTGGGATGCGCTGTGGAGGCATTAGCATCGGCTCAAAAAGAGGGAGGAACTTTTAAAGTGTTCATGGAAGAGGAGGAATGGAATGAAAAGTAGCGGCGAAGAGACAAACGGAAAACAGTCAGCCAAAGAGGCGAAGGAGGCCGAGCCCAAGGAGTCGTCCGGGCCGGTGCTCAATATCGCCAAACTGAAGAAGATGACGATACAGGAGCTCACCAAGGCCTCGAAGGACCTCGGCATAAACTCCGTCAGCGGGCTTAAGAAACAGGACCTCATATTCAAGATACTTCAGGCGCAGGCCGAGAAGGAAGGGTTCATGTTCGGCGAAGGCGTGCTCGAGATACTGCCGGACGGGTTCGGCTTCCTGCGTTCTTCAAACTATAATTACCTGCCGTCGCCCGATGACATTTACGTGTCACCGAGCCAGATACGCAGGTTCGACCTCAGGACCGGCGATACCGTCAGCGGCCAGATACGCCCGCCGAAGGAAGGCGAGCGCTATTTCGCGCTTCTGAAGGTAGAGGTCGTCAACATGGAACACCCGGAATCGATGAAGGAGAGGACATTGTTTGATAATCTGACGCCGCTTTACGCGAATGAAAGGTATGTGCTCGAGACCGAGCCCGGCGAGATATCCATGAGGATAATGGATATGCTTACGCCCATCGGGAAAGGGCAGAGAGGCCTTATCGTCGCGCAGCCTTACAGCGGCAAGACGATACTTCTGCAGAAGATCTCGAACTCGATAATGAAGAATTATCCGGACGTGGTCCTGATAGTCCTGCTTATCGACGAGCGCCCGGAGGAAGTCACCGATATGCAGCGTTCGGTCAAGGGCGAGGTTGTGAGCTCCACGTTCGATGAGCCCGCCGAAAGGCATATACAGGTAGCAGAGATAGTCCTCGAGAAAGCGAAGAGGCTCGTCGAGAACAAGAAGGACGTGGTAGTCCTGCTCGACTCGATAACGCGCCTCGCGCGCGCCTACAACACGGTCGCCCCGCACAGCGGAAAGATACTTTCCGGCGGCGTCGACTCGAGCGCGCTGCACAAGCCGAAGAGGTTCTTCGGGGCGGCGAGGGCGGTCGAGGAAGGCGGTTCGCTGACGATAATCGCGACGGCCCTCGTGGATACGGGAAGCCGCATGGACGAGGTCATCTTCGAGGAGTTCAAGGGCACCGGCAACATGGAACTCCAGCTCGACAGGAACATGTTCCAGAAGAGGATCTATCCGGCCATCGACATCAAGCGGTCGAATACGAGGAAGGAAGACCTTCTGCTGAAAGAGGATGAGCTGAAGCGCATCTGGATACTCAGGAAGGTGCTCAACGAGATGAATTCGGACGAGGCGATGGAGCTGCTCGTAGACAGGCTCAGCAAGACCAAGACGAACGCCGAATTCCTCATGAACATGCAGCAGAAATAACGCACGCAAAATAAAAAAGGAGAACAAGATGAAGGAAAAGATCCATCCGAAATACGAACCGACGACGATAACATGCGCATGCGGTGAAGTGATACATACGCGTTCGGTAAAGCCGAACATAAAGGTAGAGATCTGCTCGAAGTGCCATCCGTTCTTTACCGGCACGACGAAGATCATGGATACCGCCGGCAGGGTCGAGAAGTTCAAGAAAAAATACGGGAAGAAGTAACGGCATCCTATGCTGATGTTCGAAGCGTTAGAGACGAGGCTCAGGCGTTACGAGGAGCTTGAGCGGCTTATCACCGACCCGAAGGTGATATCCGATTCCTCCTCGTACCAGAAGTTCACGAAGGAGCTTGCCTCGCTTCGGGGCATCGTCTCGAAATACAGGGAATACAAGAAGGCGGGTTCAGAGATCGAGGAGCTTGAAGGCGTCCTCGCGAAGAAGTCGCACGACGCCGATTTCGCGGAACTCGCGAAAGAGGAGCTGCTGGGCCTCAGGAAGAAGATGCCGGCCCTCGAGAAGGAGATAGAGGAGATGCTCCTCGAGGACGACCCCGACGCCGACAAGAACATCATCGTCGAGATACGCGCCGGGACCGGCGGCCAGGAGGCCTCTTTATTCGCTTCTGACCTCTTCAGGATGTATTCGAAATACGCGGCGGGCCAGGGCTGGTCCGCCGAGATGCTCGGTTCGAGCATATCGGAGGCCGGCGGTTTCAAGGAAGTCGTCTTCGGCATAAACGGGAACGGCGTCTACCGGAAGATGAAATTCGAGTCGGGCGTCCACAGGGTGCAGAGGGTGCCTGCCACGGAAGCGTCCGGCAGGATACATACGTCGACGGTATCGGTCGCGGTGCTCCCCGAGGCGGAGGATGTCGACATCAAGATAGATACAAAAGACCTCAGGGTCGACGTCTTCAGGTCCTCCGGCGCCGGGGGGCAGTCGGTCAATACGGCCGATTCGGCGGTCAGGATAACGCATGTCCCTACGGGCATCGTCGTGCAGTGCCAGGACGAACGCTCGCAGCTGAAGAACAAGAACAAGGCGATGAAAGTGCTTCGCGCGCGCCTGCTCGACAAGGCCGTAAGCGAACAGCACGCCAAGATAGCGAGGGAACGCAAGACGCAGATAGGCACCGGGGAACGCAGCGAGAAGATACGGACGTATAATTATCCGGACAGGCGCGTGACCGACCACAGGATAGGCCTCACGGTGCATAACCTCGAGAACGTGCTCGAAGGAGATCTCGAGGAGATAATAATGGAATTACTGAAGCAGGAGAAGGACCTGAAGCTTAAAGAGGCAAAATAAATATGGATTCACTTGAGCAGCTTGCGTGCTGGGCGTTCAATTGCGACCGCGCGCAGTTATATACCGGCGATTACGAGGCCGATGACGAGAAGATAGAGGCCTTCCATGAGGCGCTCGATTCTTACGCTCGCGGCATCCCGGTCCAGTACATAACGGGGCTCGCGGAGTTCATGGGATTCGAGTTCGACGTCAACAGCTCGGTTCTTATACCGAGGCCGGAGACGGAGATACTCGTCGAGAGGATCCTAACGCTTATCGAGAGGGAAGGCATCGAAAAGCCGCGGATCCTGGACCTCGGCACCGGTTCGGGCGCGATAGCTGTCAGTTTGACAAAATTGAGCCCGTCCTGTAAAATAATGGCTTCCGACGTGTCCGAGGAAGCCCTGGAAGTGGCGCGAGGCAATTCGGCGGCCAACGGCATCATCGAGGGAATAGAATTCGTCAACTCGGACCTCTTCAGGGGGATCCCGGCAAAAGAAAGGTTCGATATTATAATATCGAACCCGCCGTATATCCCGAGTGAGGATTATGATTCCCTGCCTCTGGAAGTCAAAAGTGAGCCGCGGCTCGCGCTTGACGGCGGGACCAAGGGCCTGGATTTCTACTCAAGGATAATACCGGAGGCCGCGGGCCGGCTCAGGCGCGGAGGTTTCCTCGCGCTCGAGATAGGTTTCGGGCAGTCCGGGGCGGTAAAGGGGATAATATCGGGATGCGGTTCCTATTCGCATGTCGAGGTCATAAAGGATTATAACGATATAGACAGGATCGTCATAGCAAAAAGGCGCTAAACCCGAATGGACAAGATAGTAATAGAAGGGCCCACGAAATTAAAAGGCGAGGTCGAAGTAAGCGGCGCGAAGAACTCCGCGCTGCCGATAATGGCGGCCACTCTGCTGACGGACGAGAAGTGCGTGATAAAGAGGGTCCCGCCGCTGCGCGACGTGAATACGATGGTCAAGATACTGCGCAACCTCGGCGTCAGGGTCCATTTCGAGGGCGGGCGCGCCGTAATAGAGCCGAGGGGATACAAGAGCCATATAGCGCCGTATAAATACGTCAAGGAGATGCGCGCGTCGTTCTGCGTGCTCGGGCCCATACTCGCGAAGCACAGGATAGCGCAGGTTTCGTACCCGGGCGGATGCGCTATAGGCAACAGGCCCGTGGACCTGCACCTTAAAGGCATAAAGGCGCTCGGCGCCGAAATAAGGATAGAGCACGGGTATGTCATAGCGCAGGCGAAGCAGTTGAAAGGCGCGCATATATTTCTCGGCGGCGCGTTCGGCTCTTCGGTGCTCGCGACGGATAACGTCATGATGGCGGCCACGCTCGCGAAAGGCAGGACGGTAATAGAGAATGCCGCTTGCGAGCCGGAAGTAGTAGACCTCGCGGATTTCCTCATGAAGATGGGCGCTAAGATAAAGGGCGCGGGGACGCCTTTGCTGGAGATAGAGGGCGTAAGGCGGCTCGGAGGAGCGGAATACGAGGTGATACCCGACAGGATAGAGGCAGGGACGTTCATGATAGCGGCCGCGATAACGAAGGGCGACCTGCTGATCAAGGGAGCGAGGTACGACCATCTCGGCGCGGTCGTGGACAAGCTTATCGACGCGGGCGTTACGATAACGAGGCACGGAAAGGATATCAGGGTGCGCGTCAGGAGGCAACTGAAGCCCGTAGACATAACCACGCTTCCGTACCCGGGTTTCCCGACAGACCTTCAGGCGCAGATGATGTCGCTCGTGTCCGTGATAAACGGCATAAGCGTGATAACGGAGAAGATATATCCCGACAGGTATATGCATGTCAGCGAACTTGCGAGGATGGGTGCGCAGATAAAACTGGAGGGCGATTCCGCGATAGTCAAGGGCATAAAGCAGCTAAGCGGAGCCCCGGTTATGGCGTCGGACCTGCGCGCATCGGCAGCGTTGGTGCTTGCCGGTATGGCCGCGAAGGGGAGGACCGACGTATCAAGGGTCTACCATTTGGACAGGGGTTATGATAGGATAGAACTCAAACTGTCCGACGTGGGAGCCAATATCAGAAGAGAAAAGGAGGAGTAGTTAATGGCAGCGGTAATAAGGTTGAAGAGGTTAGGGACTAAGAAGTCGCCCAACCAGAGGATCATAGTCATCGATTCTCACAGGGGCCGTGATATGAAGGCGATAGAGGAGCTCGGGTTCTACGATCCGACCAAGAGGCCGGCATACGGGAACCTGAAGAAGGAGAGGATACTGCACTGGATGAAAGTCGGCGCGAAGCCCTCTGTGGCCGTATCGCATATACTGAAGAAATCCGGCATTATCTGACATGCGGATAGATATCCTGACCCTCTTTCCCGGCATGTTTGAGGGCGCGCTTGAGGAATCGATAATAAAGCGCGCGAGGAAAGGCGGGAAAGCGGATATCCGCGTGCATAACCTGCGCGACTGGACCGACGACAAGCACCGCAAGGTCGACGATAAGCCGTTCGGCGGCGGGCCCGGCATGGTCATAAAGCCGCAGCCGCTTTTTGACGCGGTGAAGGCCCTGCGCAGCAGGGCCGCAAGGATAGTATTGATGACGCCGCAGGGCAGGAAGCTCGACCAGGCGGCCGCCAGGAAACTGGCGAAAGCCCGGCATATCATAATCGTCTGCGGGCATTACGAGGGCATAGACGAGAGGTTCAGGAGCAGATGCGTTACCGACGAGATATCGCTCGGGGATTTTGTGCTTACGGGCGGCGAGATACCCGCGATGGCGCTCGTAGATTGCGTGGTGAGGCTTCTGCCGGGGGTCGTAGGGGACAAGGAATCGCTGGAATTCGAATCATTTTCCGCGGGGCTTCTCGAATACCCGCATTACACGAGGCCGGCCGATTTCAGGGGACTGAAGGTACCGAAGGTACTGCTGTCGGGAGACCATAAAAAGATAGACGCATGGCGAAGAGAGATGGCATTGAAAAGAACGAAGAAGATGCGCCCTGATATGTTGAGCCCCGTATCCGGGGCGAAATCCCGCATTTGGGGCATACATAAGGAGAAGAGATGATGGGTAAGGTAGCGGTAATTGAAAAGGGTTACGAGAAGAAGGACGTCCCCGTTTTCAAGGTGGGCGATACCGTCAAAGTCGCGGTAAAGATCAGGGAAGAGGACAAGTTCCGCATCCAGATGTTCGAGGGAGTCGTGTTAAAGAAGAGGGGCTCCGGCATCTCGTCATCGTTCACGGTCCGCCGCGTATCATACGGCGAGGGCATAGAGAGGACGTTCCCGCTCCATTCGCCTTCGATAGACAAGGTCACGGTCGTGAAGTCCTCGAAGCCGAAGAGGGCGAAGCTCTATTACATGCGTAAGAAGGTCGGCAAGAAGGCTGATGTTGTATCATGAGAGAAAGCTTATAAGGCAGGGAAAGAGAAATATCGCGGGCATAGATGAAGCCGGCCGCGGCCCGTTAGCCGGGCCGGTCGTCGCCGCCGCGGTGATATTGAAGGAATTCAGTTTCAGCAACAGGATAGCCGACTCCAAGAAGCTTACGGGGCCGTCCCGCGAAAGGGCGTACGCGGAGATAATGGGCAAAGCGCACGTAGGCATAGGGATAGTAGGCGAAAAAGAGATAGACGACATAAATATCCTCAGGGCCACCCTCAAGGCGATGAGGATGGCAGTCCTGGACCTGCGCTCAAGGCCGGATTACCTCCTCATAGACGGCAACTCCACGCCGCCGGGCATCAGGTGCCCGAAGACACTTATCATAAACGGGGAAGCACATTCACTTTCCATCGCCTGCGCTTCTATAATAGCGAAGGTGACAAGGGATCTCATCATGTCGTATTATGACGCCGTTTACCCGGAATACGGGTTCGGCAGGCACAAGGGATACGGGACGACGCGACATTTTGGCGCGTTGAGGGAATTCGGCCCGTCACCCATACACAGGCGCACTTTCACTCTGGTAAAATGAACGTATTCATAATAAGGCACGGCGAATCGGTATGGAACAGGGAGCAGAGGGTCCAGGGGAGGAAAGACCCGGGCCTCAGCGCCGCGGGGCGCAGGCAGGCAAGGGCCGCGGCTGAACGCCTTAAGAGGGAAGGCATAAAGACCGTCTATTCGAGCGACCTGAAGCGCGCCGCGCAGACCGCGAAGATAATCGCGGGCGCGACGCGCGCGAAACTCGTTCTCCTGCCTGAGCTTGAAGAGATGATACTCGGCGCATGGCAGGGCATGACAATCGACGACGTCAAGAAGCGCTTCCCGAAATCGTACGCGGCCTGGAAGAAGGCGCCTTCGAAGGCGAGGATACCGGGATGGGAAGGCGTCGCCAATTTCACGGTGAGGGTCAGGCGCACGTTCAAGTCGATCATAGGCAAAGGCGCCGCTTCGCATGATGTCTGCATCGTCGCGCACTGGGGTGTCATAGCGGCCTACTTCTCGTTGGTCATGAAGACGGATTTCGACAGGTTCTTCAAATCGGTCAGGATAGACAACTGCAGCATAAACAAGGTATCCTACAAAGACGGAAAGGCGGTAATACAATGCATAAACGACACCTTGCACTTGCCGTCGTAATTCTGTTGTCGGCGGCCGTTTCGCCGCTGTGCGGCGCCCAGCAGGAAGGGCAGGGCAGTATCGTGAAGGTAACCGGGCAAAAAGGAAGTTGGGCGCTCGAGGTCAACGGAAAGCCCTTCTACATAAAAGGCGTGGGCCTCGGCAATATGAAAGGAAAAGGCGGCGAGGATTACATGAAGATGGCCCAGGAGCTCGGCGCGAATGCCGTGCGCACTTGGGGCACCGACCAGGGCACGCAGGAGTATTTCGACGCGGCGCAGGAGTACGGCCTCATGGTCGACGCGGGCATCTGGCTCAATTACGCGGAAAAAGACGGCAAATACACGTATATGGGCGATAACGACCTCAAGAAGCAGAAGAGGAAAGAGATAGAGGACTATGTAAACAGGTTCAAATGCCACCCGGCGCTGCTGATGTGGAACGTCGGAAACGAGGCGATATTCTTCACGAAGGACGAGGAACAAAGGATAGAGCTCTCGAAGTTCCTCGAGGAGATGGTCCAACTCGTGCATAAGCTGGACCCAAACCATCCCGTCATCTATACGTCGGCCGATACGACCGCGCTGCCGTATATCATCAAATATGTCCCGAGTTTGGACATCTTCGGGATGAACATCTACGGAAGCGTCCGGATGTCGCACAGCAAATGGGACAAGTCCGGGCTCAATATACCGTATTGCGTGACCGAATACGGCCCGCACGGCCCGTGGGACGTGAAGAAGGACGCTAACGGCGCGTCGCAGGACGAGCCGGACCAGGGCAAGGCGGCTTTATACAGGAACATGACGAACGATATAATCGGGTTCAAGGGCTATAACATAGGAGGTTTCGTATTCCATCTCGGCGAGACGACGCAGGAGTCGCTTACCTGGTGGAACCTGAATTACAAGCTTTTCAAGCGCGGCGCGTTCTGGGAAGTATACAAGATTTACACGGGGAGCAAGCCGTCGAACCTTCCTCCGCGGATCACAACCTTTAAACTGGGAAAGACGAAAGGCATTGCGCCCGGAGAGACGGTGGATATAACCGCGGAGGCGTCGGACAACGACAGCAACCCGCTCGATTACCAGTTCCTTGTCTCAACGGCGAAGGAGGGCGTGCTCGCCTATTACGTGAACAAGGAAATCCCGGTGGAATTCACATGCGAGGGCACGGTCTTCCGCATGAAGGCCCCGGGCAAAAAGGGGTTATACAGGGTGTACCTGATCGTGAACGACGGGTACGGCAACGTCGCCGTGGCCAACAGGTCGTTCAAAGTGGAGTGATGATGCCGGAAAAGAAGGAAGACATAAAAGACCTTTCGCTCGCGCAGCTCTACGCGAAGTTCAAGAGTTTGAACGAGCCGGCTTACAGGGCCGAACAGGTCTTCGAGTGGATATACAAGAAGGGCGCGAATTCCTTTGCCGACATGACGGACCTGCCGGCGAAACTGCGCGACTACCTGTCGAATAAATACGTGATATCGGGAGTGGCCCTTGTCAGCGACCGGATGTCGAGATCGGATGGGACGAGCAAATACCTTTTTGCGCTTCCCGACGGCGAGACGGTCGAGTCGGTATTAATCCCCGCTAAAGACCCGGCGGGCGGGCCGGGCAGGCAGACGGTATGCCTTTCGTCGCAGGCCGGCTGCGCGTACGGTTGCTATTTTTGCGCGAGCGGGCTAGCGGGATTCAAGAGGGACCTTACCTGCGGCGAGATACTCTCGCAGGCGCTTGCGATACAGGACGTCCTCATGAGCAAAGGCAAAAGGATAACGAATGTGGTCATGATGGGCACAGGAGAGACGCTCTCGAATTACGACAATGTCATAAAGGCCGTCGAGATAATGAACTCCGAGCACGGCCTTGGGATAGGCGCGAGGAAGATAACGGTGTCTACTGCGGGCCATATACCCGGGATCCGGAGGTATATGCGGGAGAAGGAGCAGTTCGAGCTTTCCGTGTCGCTGCACGCCGCCGACGACAAGACCCGCTCAAAACTCATGCCCATCAATAACGTCTACCCGCTCGGGAAACTGATGACAGTATGCAAGGAATACACAAGGGAAAAAGGAAGGATAATAACCTTCGAATATATACTGATAAAGGACGTGAACGCCTCGCTGACCGACGCGCAAAACCTCGTGAAGCTGCTTAAAGGGCTGAATTGCAAGGTCAACCTGATACCTTTCAACCCGGTGGCGGATTTCAAATTTTCCCCGCCGTCGATGAGGGAGGCGAAGGCGTTCCAGGAAGCGCTGGATAAGGGCGGCATAAGCTCGACGATCAGGTCACAGCGCGGGGCGGATATCGACGCGGCATGCGGCCAGCTGCGGTTACGGGAGGCGGCGAAGGGAAAATGACGAATATGACGAAAGCCGCAGCGCTGGCATTTACCGTTACCATGATGTTCGTATGCGGGATATGCCCTGCGGAAGAGGGCGGGAAATGGGAGCCGTACTATTTCGGCGCGGCGACGCAAGGCGGCATCGTATCCGAGAACGACGAGGGTGTCTCGATCTCGCTCGACAGGGTGGGCGTATTCGGGATATATAACCCGAGCAAATTCGGCGGGAATTTCGACGCGCAGGCGGAATTTAAGCCGCTCGACGGGACCTGCGGGATAATGCTCTTCAGGGACAAGGACGGCAAACCCGACCCTTCGAATTTCGTCGGGATAGAGCGCAAGCAGGACAAGCGCGGCGATAAGACCGTAAGGGTATTTGCGATAAGGGACGGGCAGGACCTCGTCAAACAGGAATCGAAATGGAACCCGAGGTTTGAATTCGTGCTGAACAACGATTCCTTCGGGCATGATGCGAAAGCGTTCAGGATAGTAAGGGATGAGAAGGCGGAGTGCCTGCATTTCTATTATAAATACGAAAGGGATGTGGACGGGAAACGGCTTGAGGGCTGGATGGAATTCTCAACGCTGCCGGACCCGGGCAATGGCGCGTATTATTTCTACCCGTACGTCAAATCCGACGGGCACGCGAAGGCCATAGCGACCTTCATGCGGCCGATGGTCGTCCTGACGCCGTCGGACGATAAGTCCGACAGGGATACGGGGTTCGGCGCGGTCAGGAGGGATTATGTATTCTCGGGTTTTTCCGGGGATGCCGTAGTCGTGACGTTCGACAGGGAATTCCCGTTCTATGAGAAGTCGAAGTTCGTATTCTGGAGCGAGGCCGAATATATCCCGTGGTGGCATATAGACGATAAATGCGCGGTCTATTACGAGTTCGTCGAGATATGGGGCGGCGGGACCGAGGGCTGCTGCGAGCCGATGGGCGACAGGCTGCTGCGATGGTCAAGTGTCGATATAGTCGAATCGAACAAGGCGCGCGTGATAGTGCACTGGAGGTACCTGCTCGCTGACCTCGAGTATAAATGGTGGGGGCTCGACCCGGTAGACAGGCCTTATGTGGACGAATGGTATACTTACTACCCGGACGGCGTCGGGGTCCGCAAGGTCACCTATACGCCGGTCATAACGACAAAATACGAGCCCGACTGGAACGAGATATCGGAACTCGCGGTTGTAAAGCGCGGAGGCATAAAGCCGTCGGAGGTGATAGACCAGAAGGCGATATCGATGATGAACATCCAGGGGGACAAGATAGATTACGCCTGGTACCTTAATAAGCAGACGCCCCCGTCTAAACTCGACGAGACGCCGAATAACTGGACCGAAGCGATTTGCCGCGTGAACCTTAAGAACAGGCCGGCGGCGTTCGAGGTCTTCGCGCAGGGCGAGGATGTCTCCGACATGACGTTCCCTGTGCCGTTCAAGAAATGGTGGGGGCATTACGGCGAGAACTGGGCGTTCGAGCTCAGGGGCGGCGGAGAGTACGAGGGGGATTTCTTCGTCTTCTCGCATTGGCCCATAAGCAAGATGCCGTATGAGGAGCCGGGCAAGAGCAACGGCAAGTACATACGCGAGCCCGGGCACGTCTCGCTGCTGCCTGTCGCGGGGCATCCGAAGGCGCAGGGGCCGGTCACGTGGGCTATGCTCGTCGGGCTCTCGAAGGCATGGGACGATAAGGATATCCGCGACAGGGCCGCGTCATGGATAAACCCGAGCGACGTGAACATGATATCCGACAGCGCGAGGTTCATAAAGAACGACCTGCACCAAAGGGCGCTTATATTCGAGACGGATAGCCTGAGGCACGGCTGCGAGTTCACGCTCTTCCCGAAGATCGTCTCGTCAGTGGCCGTGAACCCGGTCTTCATAATAAAGAACTGGGGCAAATACCCGGTCTCTGTCAGGATGAACGGCAAAAACCTTAAAGAGGACGCCGACTTCCGCTACGCCATAGAAGGAGAGGACGCGGTCATCTGGGTAAAAGCGAAATTCACCACGATCGCGTCGTTCGCCATCAAGTAAATACTGTTGCAAAAACAAAGTTATTTCCCTATAATAAATACCACTATGTTCGCTAAAAAACCGCATTCCACATCAGAGATCGCGAAGCTTACGCATCCCAAGCAAATTGTTGGGGTTGCGACAAAAATCGGCCTTAACGCCGATGAGCTGGAATTCTACGGCAATTTTAAAGCAAAAGTGGTCCTTGGCGTCCTCCAGAGGTTGAAAGCGCGGCCGGACGGCAAACTCGTCCTCGTTACCGCGATAACGCCGACAAAACACGGCGAGGGCAAGACCTGCATATCAATAGGGCTTACGCAAGCGCTCGGCCGCCTGAAGAAACGCGTGATATTATGCTTGCGCGAGCCGTCATTGGGCCCGGCGCTCGGCCTCAAGGGCGGCGGCTGCGGCGGAGGGTACGCGCAGGTCCTGCCGATGGAGGATATAAACCTGCATTTTACCGGAGACATCGCGGCGGTAGCGGCGGCGCATAACCTGCTTAGCGCGATAATAGATAACCATATCGCCAGGGGAAATGAGCTTAAGATAGACCCGAAGCGGATCGTCTGGCGCAGGACCATAGACCTTTGCGACAAAAGTTTGCGTGAGATACAGGTAGGAATTGCCGAGGGCTCCGTAAAAAGGCGCGACGGTTTCGATATTACGGCGGCGTCGGAGATAATGGCGTGCCTCGCGCTGACCACCGGGTACAAAGACCTGAAGGAACGCCTCGGAAAGATGATAATAGGGTTCACGAACAAGGGGCGCCCGGTCGCCGCAGCGGAATTGAAAGTCGTCGGAGCGATGGCCGCTATCCTGAAGGAAGCGGTGAAACCGAATATCGCGCAGACGCTTGAAGGGCAGCCCGCGTTCATACATATGGGCCCGTTCGGAAATATCGCCCACGGGACGAACAGCATACTCGCGACTCAAATGGCGCTGAAACTCGCGGACTACGCGGTCGTCGAGACCGGTTTCGGGACCGACCTCGGTTTCGAGAAGTTCTGCGATGTCGTCACGAGGCAGGGCAAGTTCAGGCCGGATTGCGCGGTCGTCGTAGTAAGCGCGAGGGCGTTGAAATCGCACGGCGGCGTCGCGGATGACCAACTCGAAAAAGAGGATCTCGGCGCGCTTAACAACGGCCTGTGCAACCTCGAGAGGCACATCGAGAACGTAAAGAAATTCGGCATCTGGCCGGTCGTCGCGATAAACAGGTTCCCGGGCGACACAGATAACGAGCTGACGAGGATAAAAGAATCATGCAGGAGCAAGGGCGTGCTCGCTGAGGTCGCCGAGGTCGTCGCGAAAGGCGGCGAGGGCGGCGAGAAACTCGCGCAGGCGGTCATAACGACTATGCAGGAGCACCCTTCGAAGTTCATGCCGTTATAC
Organism: uncultured Planctomycetia bacterium; assembly: GCA_964650515.1. Lineage (GTDB taxonomy): Bacteria > Omnitrophota > Gorgyraeia > Pluralincolimonadales > Pluralincolimonadaceae > UBA6215. The sequence goes on from CAZYUB010000009.1 coordinate 69,450, forward strand.
GAACTGGGCCTGTCGATAAAAGAGAAGATAGAGAAGATAGCGACCGAGATCTACGGCGCGGAAGGCGTCGTATATGTCGGGACTTCGGAAGATGACATAAATTTCCTTACGGAGAACGGCTACGACGAATTGCCGGTCAATATGGCAAGGACGCACCTTTCGTTAACCGACGACCCGAAGGTCAAGGGCGCGCCGTCCGGCTGGCGGCTGAAGGTCAAGGAAGTGAAGGTCTCCGCCGGCGCTGGATTCCTCGTTGCGCTGACAGGCGAGATGAACCTCATGCCAGGCATGCCGAAGGTGCCGCTCGCTGAGCGCGTGGATATAGATAACGACGGCAATATATCGGGGTTATTTTAATGAAGATATCCGACAGGAACAGGATAGACAGTTTCATGAAGGCGATCGGTCAGAAGAAGCCGGTCCCCGGAGGCGGCGCTGCGGCGGCTTTGGCGGGCGCGCTCGGGGCCGCGTTATTGATGAAGGTAGCGAATTTCACTATCGGAAGGAAGAAGTACAGGATATACGAGAAGGACGCGAAGACGATACTTGGTAAGGCGGGTACTCTGACGAAGAGGCTCAGCTCCTATATCGAAAAGGACGCCAGGGCGTACGACGAATACGCGAGGACGAGGAGCGCCGCGTCTATGAGGAAGGCCACGCTGTGCGTGTCCGAGATCGCGAAGATGTCCTCGGCCGCGCTGAAGCTCTGCCCGCGGCTTGGTAGGATAGGCAACAGGAACCTCAAGGGCGACCTGTATGCCGCGGAAGCGTTGTTAAAGGCGTCGGCGCAGTCGGCGGGAAACCTCGTGAAACTTAACAGGAAACGGACGGGAAGATAAATGGCCGCAAAGATACTTAACGGAAAAGTGCTCGCATCGAGGCTCAAGGCGCAGATAAAGCGCGAGGTCTCCGCCATAAGGAAGAAATACGGCAGGGCGCCGATGCTTTCCGTTATCCAGATAGGCAGGCATAAGCCGGCCACGATATACATAAATTCGCAGCAGAAGCTCGCGAAGGAACTCGGGATAAGATACAGGAAGATATGCCTGGGTAATTCCGTATCGCAGGACGAACTCGTTCGGGTGATAAAGAAACTGAACAGGGACAAGGCGACGACCGCGATAATGTTAGGCCTGCCTGTACCGAAGACGATAAACCTGAAGCAGGCGATATATTATATCGACCCGGCGAAGAACGTCGAGAGGGTCAACCCGACCGCGTCGGCGGTAATGGAGATGATCAGGTCGACCGGCATAAGCTTATTCGGAAGGGAAGCGGTCGTGGTCGGCCACGGCGAACTCGTCGGAAAGCCCATAGCGATGTTCCTCCTAGACAAGCTCTCGACCGTGACGGTCTGCCACATAGGGACGGCGACGCGCGGGAAGCTGAAGGAACATATCGCGCGGGCGGAGATACTCGTCGTCGCGGTAGGAAAGCCCGGCCTCATAAAGGGCGGATGGATAAAACGCGGCGCGGTGGTCGTGGATGTAGGGATAACGAAGGTCGGCGACAGGATAGTCGGGGACGTTGAATTCGAGCACGCGAAAAAACGCGCCGGGTTCATAACGCCCGTCCCGGGCGGCGTCGGCCCGCTGACCGTTATAATGTCGATGTGCAATTGCATCGCGCTCTTCAGGGAGCAGGTGAAAAAATGATAATAACAAAACAGAAACCCCTGGACAATATATTGAAGTCGCTTGAAAAAGCCGGGAAGGTATATATTGTGGGCTGCACGCAGTGCGCGACGGTATGCAAGACAGGCGGCGAGGAAGAGGTAAAGAAGATGAAGGAGTTCCTCGTTTCGGAAGGCAAGGAGGTGGCCGCGGCCGAGGTCTGGGATACGCCCTGCAACCTGCTCGAAGTGAAGAAGCGCCTGCGCGACAATAAAGGCGCGCTCGAGGGGTCCGAAGCGCTGCTGCTGATGAGCTGCGGCGACGGAGCGCATACGGTATTTGTCGGAACGGGCATGAACGTCGTCCCTGCCAACGATACGCTCTTCCTCGGCCAGTCGGAGAGGGCAGGGAAATTCAACGAGGTATGCGCGCTCTGCGGGGACTGCACATTATTCGTCACGGGCGGTTACTGCCCGAACGCGTTGTGCCCGAAGGGGCTTCAGAACGGCCCCTGCGGAGGCGCGAAGGACGGCAAATGCGAGGTAAGCCCCGAGATAGATTGCGGATGGCTGCTGATATATAACAGTTTAAAAAATACCGGGAGGCTCGATAACATGAAAAAGATCCTTCCGCCTAAGGACCATTCGAAGTCGGTGAAACCGCGAAGGATCACCGTGGACGCGGTCAGGAAGAGGCAATGATGACCTTAAAAGAAAAGATAAAGAACGGGAAATTCATTATAACGGCCGAGATCGGCCCGCCGAAGGGCATAGACGTGCAGTCACAGCTTCAGGAGGCGGGCATGCTGAAATCCCGGGTCGACGCGATAAACGTGACGGATTCGCAGAGCGCTGTCATGAGGCTGGGTTCACTCGCCGTATCGTCTCTCCTGCAGAGGGAGGGGATCGAGCCGGTGTACCAGCTTACGTGCCGCGACCGCAACAGGATAGCGCTGCAGTCGGACGCGCTCTCCGCCGCGGCGCTGGGCATAGAGAACATCCTCGTGCTCACCGGCGACCACCCGATGCGCGGCGACCATCCGGAAGCGAAGCCGGTATTCGACCTGGATTCCGTGCAGCTTATCGGGGCGTTGCGCATGCTTGAAGCGGGCAGGGACCTGGCAGGCAAGGAGCTCAAGGGCGCGCCGAGATTTTGCATTGGCGCCGTCGTAAATCCCGGATCGGACCCTATCGAGCCGGAGCTGATAAAATTCGAGAAGAAGATAAGCGCGGGCGCGGAATTCTTCCAGACCCAGGGCGTATATGACGCCGGCGCGTTCGCTAAATTCGTCGACAGGGTAAAGGGCTTCAATACGTGTATCATCGCGGGGATAATACTTATTAAGTCGCCCGAGATGGCGCGGTTCATGAATAAGAATGTCGCCGGGATATACGTCCCGGACAACCTTATCGCGGAGATAGAAGGCGCCTCCGACAGGCAGCAGAAGGCAGTCGAGATCGCCGCGCGCACCATAAAAGAATTGAAGGGCCTGGCCGGCGGCGTGCATATCATGTCGTTGGGCTGGAACAAGCTTATCCCGCAGATACTGGATAAGGCCGGGCTCTAGGAGGCCTGAGATCGTCTTTCTGAAGAACATCCCGATAAAAATACCCTCGGACCTTGTCCTTTCGCGCCTGAAGTACGCGAAATACAGGACAAAGGCGGACGGCAGGATACTCTCCTTCATCACGGGCAAAATGGACGAGGGGTATTCGTTGGTCGAAACAAAGGCCGTCTTCGCGGTATTCGATATTACGGTAAAGGGCGGCTCAGTCAGGTTCGGTTCGTCGGGGCTGCGCATAAAGAGCGCGTCCCTCTCGAAACACCTGAAGGGAGCGGCGAAAGCCGCGCTGTTCGCCTGCACGATAGGCAAAGGGCTCGGAGAGAAGGTCAACGATTACGTGAAGAGGGGCGAGATAGCGTCCGCGACCGTCCTCGACGCCGTCGGCTCGGAAGCGGCGGAAGCGCTTGCCGACGAGATAGACCGCGTCGTGACGAAGAACGCGTGCTCCGAAGGGTTCTCGACGGTCACGCGTTTCAGCCCCGGATACGGCGACTGGCCGGTCTTCGACCAGGGGAAGGTATTGAAGGCGCTGAAGGCCTCGAAGATAGGCATAAAGGCAACGAAGAGCTATATAATGGTGCCGGAGAAATCGGTGACCGCCTGCATCGGGCTTATCAGGAGCGGCGCGAAGCCGGTAAGGAAGGTTTATGAAGGGAATACTCGCACGGCTAAAAAATGAGATATTGATATTCGACGGCGCGTTCGGCACGGTCCTGCAGGAGTCCGGAGCGCTGAAGGCGGGAGCCTGCCCGGAAGAATTGAACATATCGAATCCCGGGATAGTCAAGAAGATACACAGGGATTACATAAATGCCGGCGCGGATGTCATCGAGACGAACTCATTCGGGGCAAGTAAACTGAAGCTTGCCGCGTACGGCCTCGAGAAGGACGCCGACAGGATAAACTATGAGGCCGCGCGCATCGCGCGCTCGGCCGCCTCGGTATGCGCTTCAAGGAAGATTTACGTCGCCGGCTCTGTAGGCCCCCTCGACAGGCAGATAACCCCGCTGGGCGACCTGTCGTTCGATGAGGCGATCAAGGCGTTCGAGGACCAGATAAGGAAGCTTAAGGAAGGCGGATGCGACCTCATCATCCTCGAGACGTTCGCCGATATAAAAGAGCTCAAGGCGGCGGTAATAGCGGCGAAGGAGATCGGCGGCCTGCCCATACAGGCGCAGATGACTTTCGAGGGCGGCGAGCGCAGCACTTACGGCACGACACCGGCGGCGTTCGCGGTCCTGCTGAATTCGCTCGGCGCGGATATAATCGGAACGAACTGCTCTACCGGCCCGAGGGAGCTTATAAACGTCATAAAGGAGATATCCCCGAGGACCGACAGGTTCATATCGTGCCAGCCGAACGCCGGGCTGCCGGAACTTCGCTCGGGCAAGACATATTTCCCTGAGACGCCGAAGTCGTTCGCGAAATATGCCGTTACGTTCGCAAAACTGGGCGTCAACGTCATAGGCGGGTGCTGCGGCACCACGCCCGAACACATAAAAGAGGTAAGGTCCGCGCTGAAGAAGCGAAAGCCAGCGAAGAGGGTATATGTGCCCGCCTTCAGGTTATCGTCGAGGACGAAGGTGGTGGAGCTCGGCGCGAAGACGAGGCCGCTCATAATAGGCGAGAGGATAAACCCGACAGGAAAGAAAGACCTGCAGGAGGAGATAAGGCAGGGAAAGAATATAATCATTAGGCGCGAAGCGATAGAGCAGGCGAGGAAAGGCGCGGACATACTCGACGTGAATGTCGGCGTGCCCGGGACGCGGGAGCAGGAGACGATAGCGCCCGCCGTTGAGGCGGTCCAGGCGGTAAGCGAGGCGCCCGTATCGATAGACAGCGCAAATCCTTTTGCTGTGGAAGCGGCGCTTAAGGAGGCCGCGGGCAAGCCGCTCATCAACTCGGTCAACGGCGAGAGGGAGAAGATCGATTCTATCCTGCCGCTTGCGAAAAAATACGGCGCCGCGGTCCTCGTGCTGGCGCTGGACAGCCGCGGCATCCCTAAGGACTGCGCCGCGCGCATGAAGATCGCCGAAGGCGTCATCAGGAAAGCCGTTTCGCTGGGCATACGCAAAGAGGATATAATAGTCGACCCGCTTACGCTAGCGATATCGGCGAAGCCGGAGCAGGTAAAAGAGACGCTGAAGGCGATAAAGGCGCTGAAGAAGAAGGGCTTTTCGTCGTCGCTCGGCGTAAGCAACATCTCGTTCGGCCTTCCGAACAGGAGGAAGATAAACGCGGACTTTTTCGGCCTTGCTTTAGCGTTTGGCCTGGACCTCGCGATAATCAACCCGAGCGACGATAACATGTTCTGGGTCGCGAAGCAAAAGAAGAAGGGCCTGCGGGCACCCGATGCCGGGATAAATAAATTCCTTAAGGACGCATTGAGCCCGGCGGCGGAGGCATCGAAGAAAGGCATAGCCGCGTCCTGCAAGGATACGCCCAAGGACGTCAGGGGCCGGCTGAAGGAAGCGGTCCTCTACGGGGACAAGGACAACATCTCCTCCTACGTCGAAGAGGCGCTCGCGCAGGGCATTGGCCCGGCCGAGATAAACAGCGATATCCTTATACCTGCGCTCGAGATAGTCGGCGAGAAGTTCGGCAAGAGGGAATATTTCCTGCCGCAGGTAATACTCTCGGCGGAATCCGTCCAGCGCGCGTTCGGCCGCCTGAAGAAGGAGATCAAGCCGGGCGAGCAGGAGGACAAGGGCACCATAGTCATAGCGACCGTGGAGGGAGATATACACGATATCGGCAAGAACATCGTGATAGCTGTCCTCGAGAACCACGGCTATAAAATATACGACCTCGGCAGGGGCGTCACGTCCGATGTGATAATAAAAGAAGCGGTGAGGAAGAAGGCGGATATAATCGGCCTCAGCGCGCTGATGACTACGACGATGATACAGATGGAGCGCGTCATAAAGGAACTGAAGAAGAAGGGCCTTAATTTCAAGACGATAGTCGGCGGCGCGGTCGTGACCGAGGCGTTCGCGAAGGAGATAGGCGCGTCGGCATACGCGCGCGACGCGATCGAGGCGGTCAGTATCGTGAAATCGCTGATGAAAGAAAGGTCGTGATGCGAATGGAGCGCAGGAAGGTCACAATACCCGATATCAGGAAGAAGAAGCTCGAAGGCAGGAAGATAACGATGCTTACCGCCTACGATTACCCGTCCGGCCGGCTCATAGACGAGGCGGGCATGGATATGATCCTCGTCGGGGATTCGCTCGCTATGACCGTCCTCGGGTACGAGTCGACGATACCCGTTACTATGGACGAGATGGTGCACCATTCGAAGGCAGCGAGGCGCGGCATCAAATACGCGCTTCTCATCGGAGACATGCCTTTCATGACCTACAATATCGGAGAGAAAGAGACGATACGCAATGCCGGCAGGTTCATAAAGGAAGGCGGGTGCGGCGCGGTCAAGATAGAAGGCGGCTCTGAGATGTCGGGAACGGTTAAGGCCCTCGTGAGGTCCGGCATACCGGTCCTCGGGCATATAGGCCTCACGCCGCAGACGGCGACGCAGCTCGGAGGGTTCAAGGTCCAGGGCAAGGACGCGAAAAGCGCGCGCCGGCTCATCGATTCGGCCGTCGCGCTCGAGAAGGCCGGATGTTTCGCGCTCGTGCTCGAATGCGTGCCGGACAAGCTCGCCGAACTCATAACATCAAAGCTGGAGATACCGACGATAGGCATCGGCGCGGGCCCGTATTGCGACGGCCAGGTCCTCGTGACGAACGACATGATAGGCATGTACGACAGGTTCACGCCGAAGTTCGTGAAGAAATACGCCGACCTGTGGCCGCAGCTGACGAACGCGTTCAGGAGATACAGGGAAGACGTCGAAGGCGGGAAGTTCCCGTCGAAGGAGCACTGTTTCGAAATGAACAAGTCCGAGCTCAGGAAACTGAAGACGAACAGGAGAGCCAAATGAAGATAACGGTGATAGGCCCCGGAGCGCTTGGTTGTCTCGTTGCCGCTTCTTTGGTAAAGTCCGGCGAGGATGTATGGCTGCTCGATAAGGTCCAGGAGCGCGCGAAGAAGATCAACAAGGACGGCGTAAAGGTCGAGGGGACAGGCGAATTCAGCGCGAAAGTCCGGGCTACCTGCGACGCGAAGGATATAGGCGTCTCCGAACTGGTTATCGTCTGCGTGAAATCATACGATACGGAAGACGCGATAAAAGAGGCGAAGGCGGTAATAGGCGATAACACCCTCGTGCTGACGTTGCAGAACGGCCTCGGCAACGAGGAGGCGATAGCGGAGACCATAGGCCAGGAGAAGGTCATAGGCGGCGTCACGATGCACGGCTCGACATACCTTTCCGACGGCCGCATCCGGCACTCCGGCAAGGGCGAGACGATAATAGGCAGATGGTATACCCCCGCGCCGCGCAAGGACGTCAAGAAATGGTATATACCGCGCCGTCGGCTTGAAGAGGTCGCGGCAGTGTTAAAAAAAGCGAATTTCGAGACGAAGATATCCGACGGCATAAAGGACGTGATCTGGTCGAAGCTTATAATCAACGTAGGCATAAACGCGCTCGGCGCTGTCACGCGCCTCAAGAACGGCGACCTGTTCCAGTACGAGTGGACGAGGAACATCATGAAGCAGGCTGTGACGGAGGCGGTGAAGGTCGCGAAGAGGCGCCGGATAAACCTGCAATATACCGATCCCGTGAAGAAGATAGAATCGGTATGTTCCGCCTGCGGCAATAACATATGTTCGATGCTGCAGGACGTGCTCGACGGGCAGAAGACAGAGATAGATTACATAAACGGCGCGATAGCGGCCGAAGGCGCGGGCCTCGGTATCGCCACGCCGGTGAATTCCGTATTGACGGACCTGGTGAAGACGCTGGAAGCGGGCGGTAAAAAACAAATCAACAAGGAGTGACATTAGATGCATAAGGTTGTGGAAAAGAAGGTTTTAGCCAGCACCATAACCCTCCTCAAAGTCGAGGCGCCGATGGTTGTGCGCGAGGCAAAACCCGGGCAGTTCGTTATCGTGAGGTTGAACGAGTTCGCGGAAAGGATCCCGCTCACGATATGTGATATCGACAGGGCAAAGGGGCACCTGACGATGATAATACAGGAACTCGGCAGGTCAACGAAGGACCTTTGCGCTATAAAGGAAGGCGGGGCGATACAGGATATACTCGGCCCGCTCGGCAACCCGAGCGAAATAGAGAAGTTCGGTACGGTCGTGATGATAGGCGGTGGCGTCGGCTCGGCGGAGCTTCTTACCGTCGTGAAGGCGCTTAAAGATAAAGGCAACAAGGTAATAACGGTCCTCGGCGCGAGGAACAAGGAACTAATAATACTCGAGGATGTCTTCAGGAAGCTTGCCGACGAGGTCATGGTGACGACAGACGATGGCAGCTACGGTGAGAAGGGGCTCGTTACCGATGCGCTCAAGAAGCTCTTTGCGCGCGGCGAAAAGGTCGACCGCATCATCTGCTGCGGCCCGATACCGATGATGAGGGCCGTGGTCGAGACCGCGAGGCCGACCGGGATACCCGCGATAGTAAGCTTAAACGCGATACTGCTCGACGGCACGGGAATGTGCGGGTCGTGCCGATGCACTATCGAGGGCAAGACACGCTTCTCGTGCGTCGACGGGCCCGAGTTCGACGGCTACAAGGTCGACTTCAACGAGCTTACTATGAGGAATAAGAGGTTTCTCGCCGAGGAAAGGAGCGCGCTCGAGTCCTAAAATGGCTAAAACACCACGTCAGGTATTAGGATGCAGGGAACCGAACGACAGGAACAGGGATTTTAAGGAAGTCGCGCTCGGCTTCACCGAAGAGCAGGCGGTCCTCGAAGCGCAGCGCTGCATAGCGTGCAAGAAGAAGCCGTGCTGCAACGGATGCCCGGTAGAGGTGGATATCCCCGAGTTCATAAAGCTTATCGCCAAGAAGGACTTCAGGGGCGCGATAAAGAAGATAAAGGAAAAGAACAACCTCCCGGCCATCTGCGGCCGCGTCTGCCCGCAGGAGACGCAGTGCGAGGCGCTTTGCACGCTCATCGCGAAGAAGGAGCCCATCGCGATCGGCGCGCTCGAGCGGTTCGTCGCGGACTGGGAAGCGTCGAACCCCGAGCCGAAGGAAGCGCCTGCCGCGCAGGAAAAGAAAAATATCAAGGTCGCCGTCGTAGGCGCCGGCCCGGCCGGGCTTACGGCCGCGGCGGACCTCGCGAGATACGGCTACAAGGTCACGCTCTTCGAGTCGCTGAGCAACAGCGGCGGCGTGCTCAGGTACGGTATCCCGGAATTCCGCCTCCCGAAGGTCATACTCGACAGGGAGACGGAGTATATAAGGTCGCTCGGCGTCGAGATCAACTATAACATACTCGTCGGCAGGACGATAACTATCGACGACCTCTTCAAGGACGGTTATAAGGCGGTATTCGTCGGTTCGGGCGCCGGATTGCCGTATTTCCTCGGCATACCGGGCGAGAACCTCAACGGCGTATACTCGGCGAACGAGTTCCTCACGCGCGTGAACCTCATGCACGCTTACGAATTCCCGAAATATAAGACGCCGGTAAAGATAGGCGAGCGCGTCGCGGTCGTCGGCGCGGGCAACACCGCGATGGACTGCGTTCGCGTGGCCAAGCGTCTCGGCGCGAAGGAAGCGATGATAGTATACAGGCGCAGCGAGCACGAGGCGCCCGCGAGGCGTGCGGAGGTCGAGCACGCGAAGGAAGAAGGCATAGAGTTCCGCTTCCTGACGGCCCCGCTTTCGATAGAGGGCAACGAGAAGGGCGAGGTCAAGAGCATGACATGCATAAAGATGGAGCTCGGCGAGCCGGACGCGAGCGGCCGCAGGCGCCCGGTGCCGGTAAAGGGCTCGGAGTATACGATGCCGGTCGATACGGTCGTGATAGCCGTCGGACAGGGCCCGAACCCGCTGATACCGCGCACGTCCAAGGGGATCGCGGTCGACCAGAAGAGCGGGGAGCTTATCATAGACGAGAATTGCATGACCTCGATAAAAGGCGTCTTTGCCGGGGGCGATATAACCACCGGCGAAGGCACGGTCATCGCCGCGATGGGCGCGGGCAAGAAGGCCGCGGCCGCGATGGACAGGTTCCTCAAAGGAGTTTAATGAAGAAGGCGTTAATAGCTTTCCTTCTGCTGGCTGCCGCTACAGCCATGAGCGGATGCTTCATCGATATCTCGGCCGTCTCGAAGATCAACAACGACGGGTCGGGTTTCAGGATAACGACCTATACGGCGGACGGCGCGAGCGAAAAGGAAGAGCTGCTGAAATATTATATCCTGCCCGGAGGCGGAAGCTGGAAGCTCGACAGCTATGTCGAGGGCAAGCCGCCGCTACATGTCTACGAGGTGAAGAGGGGATTCAGGGAGATAAAAGACCTCTCGCCCGACTACGTAAGGAAGGGCGCGGACCCGTCGAACATCTCAGGCAACGAATGCTCCCTCAATATACGCAAGGGCATGGTCTTCACGACATACAGGTACGAGGAAGTATACAGGGACTGCGCGGACGAGGCGAAGATCCGCAAGTTCTGTGAGGGATGGTACGGTTCGGCGCTCGATGTGATGTCGGATGAGGTCGCGAAGGCATTCCCGCGCTCCGTGACGAAGGACGGGGTAAGGTCATTCCTAGACGGCAGGCTCAGGCCGTATTACGACTACTTCGTAAAGGAATTCCTTACGAGCGGGCGCAAGTCGTTAGAGGGCAACGACGGCGCCGCGGGCAAGGCGAAGATGTCGGAGTTCGAAGCGCAGTACGAGGAGACGGCCTTCGCAGGGTATATGGCCGACTATATCGTCTCGGTTGATAAGGGCCAGGACAGGAGACGCGTTTACGATAAGCTCCTCGCCTTGCATAAGAAGATAGATGAGAAACTTTCGGCCATGAGCGAGTCGCTCAACGAGAGCAATTACGGCGACGCGTTCGGTGTATACGGCTGGCCGCTATTCATGGGCTACTCGTTCAAGGTCTCCGTAACGCTGCCGGGGCAGATAGTCGAGGCGAACACGAACGACATCAAGTCCGGCACCGTCACGTGGAAATTCAACAGCGATGATTTCCAGATGAGCGAACACAGGCTGACGGCGGTATCCAGCAGGTTCAACCCGGCGGGCGCGGTGGTGATCGCCGTGGTGATTGCCCTGGCCGTATACCTTACCCATAAGGGGAATAATAAGAAGAAGTGAAAAGGGTCGTTGTCGCAATGAGCGGCGGCGTGGATTCATCGGTCGCCGCTTTTTTATTGAAAAAGCAGGGCTGCGAGGTCATCGGGCTCACGATGCGGTTGTGGGCGGATAACCGTCATGCTGTCGCGGACGCTAAACGCGTCGCGAAAAAAATAGGCATTCCGCACCTGGTCATAGATCTCCGCAGGCAATTCGAGCGCGATGTCATAAAATATTTTTGCTCCGAATACGGGAAGGGGAGGACACCGAACCCGTGCGTCGTATGTAACAGGAAGATAAAATTCGGGAAACTGCTCGAAAAGGCGAAAGCCCTCGGCGCGGACTTTCTCGCCACGGGCCATTACGCGCGTATTGGCCGCGACGCCGCATCCGGGCGGTATTTCATAAAAGAGGCGGCCGACAGAACGAAGGACCAGTCGTACTTTCTATTTGAGCTGGGCCAGCGCCAACTCAAGAGAGTGCTTTTTCCGCTCGGCGGCCTCACGAAAGGCGAAGTAAGGGAGATCGCGAAGTCCGCGGGTTTCGCGCGGATAAACGAGAAGCCGGAGAGCCAGGACATATGTTTTATCAAAGGAAAAGGTTACAGGGAGTTCATCAGCGGCAGGGTAAAAGGCATAAGGCCCGGCAAGGTCGTCGATGCGCGCGGGAAATGCCTGGGTACGCATAAGGGCATCGCGTTCTATACGATCGGGCAAAGGGAAGGGCTCGGTATAGCGGCGGGAAAGCCGATCTATGTAGTCAAACTGGACCCGCGCAGGAACGAGGTCGTTGTGGGAGGCGCCGACGAGGTAAAAGGCGGGCGGCTCACGGCGAATAATGTCCGCTGGATGTGCAAGGCCAGCCTTTCAAAACCGGCACGCGCGCAGGCGAAGATCAGGTACAACCACCGGAAGTCGGCATGCAGGGTGATACCTTTATCGGCGCGCAGGGTAAAAGCGGTTTTTGATGAGCCGCAGTATGCGGTAACCCCGGGGCAGGCGCTGGTGATATACGACGGGGAGAAAGTATTGGGCGGCGGATGGATAGAGTAGCGGTCGCTTTCTCGGGAGGGGCGGATTCGGCCCTGCTGCTTAAGTTGATGAAAGACGCGTTGGGGCGGGAGAACGTCCTCGCGGTGACGGTCCGCTCCGAGTTCATGGGCATCGCCGAAGCCGCAGAGTCAAGGAAGCTGGCGACGCGCATCGGCACCCGGCACCTCACCATAAATACGAAGATGCTCGGCGACCGCATGATCAAGGCGAACACCGCGCTGCGCTGTTATTACTGCAAGAAGAAGATATTTTCGCTGATAAAGAAGGAAGCCCTGAAGAGGGGGTACGGCACGGTCATCGACGCGAGCAACCTCGACGACAGGAAGGACTACAGGCCCGGGCGCCTCGCGCTGAAGCAGCTCGGGATACTGAGCCCGCTCGAGGAAGCCGGGATGACAAAAGCGCGCATACGCGCCCTGTCGAAAAAGGCCGGGCTCCCGACCTGGGACAAGCCGGCGAACGCTTGCCTCGCGACAAGGGTCCCGTACGGGGAGACGATAACCTCCGCGAAGCTCAGGATGATAGAAGCGGCGGAGACGGTGCTGCGAAGGGACGCGGGGCTCGGCCTCGTCCGCGTCCGCTGCCACGGGAATATCGCGAGGATAGAGGTCCCGCGCGCCGATATGAAACAACTGCTTGAAGCGGCCCCCGGCATCGCCGGAAAGATGAGGCGGCTGGGTTTTAAATATATAACCGTAGACCTGGAGGGGTATAGATGAAGAAGAAAGTGATATTCTCATGGAGCGGCGGCAAGGACAGCGCGCTCGCGCTTTACGAGCTGGTCCAAAGCGGCGAATACGATATATCCGCGCTGCTGACATCCGTAACTAAGGATTACGACAGGATCAGCATGCACGGCGTAAGGACCGCCCTGCTCGAGAAACAGGCCTCCGCGCTGGGCATAAAACTCGAGAAGGCGCTCATGAAGAAGGGCGCGACGATAGAGGAGAACGAGTCGAAGATCCGCGAGGTCATGGAAAGGTATTACGGCAACGGCGTCCTGCTTAACGCCGCGGGCGATATCGCGCTTGAGGACGTCAAGAAATACAAGGACGACAACCTCGCGCGCATAGGCATGGAAGGCGTATACCCGTTATGGAAACGCGGAAGCGCTGAACTCGCGCGCAGGTTTATCAAGCTCGGTTTCAAGGCCGTGATAACCTGCGTGGACTCGACCCTGCTGGACAAAAGCTTTGTCGGCAGGGAGTTCGACGCATCGTTCCTCGCGGACCTGCCTGCCAGTGTAGACCCGTGCGGCGAAAACGGCGAGTTCCATTCGTTCGTATACGACGGGCCGATATTCCGCGAAAAGGTCTCTATCGCCAAGGGCGAGATCGTCCTGAGGGACAATCGCTATTACTTCTGCGACTTATTGCCAAACTGAAGTATTTGTGATAATATAATCATCCTTATCCCGCACAAAATATGATGGCGGCGTAGCTCAGATGGTTAGAGCGAGCGGCTCATACCCGCTATGTCATCCGTTCAATTCGGATCGCCGCCACCAAATTCATCCATAGAAGGCCCAAAAAGGAGGTACCCGTGAAGAAGCTCTTGCTTTGCCTGCTGGCGCTCTCCGTCGTGTCTTCCGCGCACGCGCAGGTCATGAAGAAGGTGTCCCCGTCTGGCAGCATGAAGCCCGCCAAGAAGGTCACCGTCTACGAGGAAGGAAAAGGCGTCTTCGCTCCGAGCGGCTGGATGGGCGACGTCAGCTGCATAAAAGCAGACCCGAACTGCACGGAGAAACCCAAGACCGGCAAGTTCTGCTCGAAATGGATATACGACAATTCCAAAGGGGCCTCGCAGGGATGGGCCGGCGTTTACTGGCTCTACCCGGAGAACAACTGGGGCGGCAAGAAAGGAATGGACCTGTCGGGGCATAAGCGGCTCTCTTTCTGGATCCGCGGCGAAACCGGAAAGGAAGTCGTCAGCATCAAGATCGGCGGCGTGAAAGGCGATTATCCCGACACGGTCACGAAAGAACTGGCAGCGTTGAAACTCGGTTCGCAATGGAAGCAGTATTCGATAGACCTGACCGGCAGGGACCTCTCGAACATCTCAGGAGGGTTCTGCTGGACCGCCGACGGGAAATTGAACCCGAAGGGCTGCACGTTCTACCTCGACGAGATCGTCTACGAGTAACGGATGTTCATAAACGGCGTCAGGGACACTATAAAGAAATACGGGCTGCTCGATAAGGGCGACGGGGTCATCGTCGCCGTGTCAGGCGGGCCGGATTCGACCGCGTTGCTCTTTGCGCTCGACGCGCTCAAACGCGAATACGGGCTCAAGCTGCGCGTTGCGCATCTTGACCATATGTTCCGCGCCTCCGCGGAGGCGCTCAAGGACCGCGAATATGTAACCAAGCTCGCCCGGAAGTTCGGATTGCCGATGGTATTTAAAAGTATAGATGTCCCTGCGAGCGCGAAGGGGTCGGGAATGTCGCTCGAGGAAGCGGCGCGCGAAAAGAGATACGGCTTCCTGCTCGAGGCGGCGAAAGCGGCCGGCGCGAAGAAGGTCGCCTTGGGCCATACGCTCGACGACCAGGCGGAGACGGTGCTGATGCGCCTCATACGCGGTTCGGGCACCGGCGGGCTCCGCGGGATACCGCCGAAGAGGCCGCTCGGCAACGCGACGGTGATCAGGCCCCTGATCGAGCGCAGCAGGAAGGAAGTCGAAGCATACCTCTCGGGGCTGAAGGTCCGCGCGCGGCAGGACGCGACTAACAGGATGAAAAAATTCCTGAGGAACAGGGTCCGGCACGAGCTGATAGCGTACCTGAAAAAATACAACCCGAATATAAAAGAAGTGCTCGCGCGCAGCGCGCAGAACCTCACGCATGATCACGAGGCGCTCTCAGCCGCGGTCGATAAGGCGTACCGCAAATGCGCGAGGATGAAAGGCGGCGCCGTCATCCTGGATATCGGCAGGATGTCGGGGATGCCGGTAGGCATCAGCCGCGGGATACTGCGCAAGGCGGTAGGTTCCGCGAGAGGAGGCCTGCGCAACCTCGACTATTCGCATATCGAAGATATCGAAGGGCTGATGCGTCCGCGCGGGAAGCGCGCCGTGGACCTGCCGGGTAAAGCGAGGGCCGTCCGGTCCGGGAATTTTATCGTATTCTCTATGGTAAAGGACGAGCCGGTCCTGCCGGGCATTTACAGGCGGCTGCCTGTCCCCGGTTCGGCATACATACCTGAATTGGGGCTGAGGTTCAAGACGGAACGCGTGAAGTCGCGCGCATCGGGGCCCGGCAAGCCGAAGACGCAGGAGTATATCGACCTCGACAGCGTGAGCGGCCCGTTATACATAAGGACCTGGGAGAAGGGCGACAGGTTCAGGCCTCTCGGAATGGCGAAGAGAAAGAAACTCCAGGACTTTTTCGTGGACATGAAAGTACCGAGGGAATCGAGGGCTTCGGTGCCTCTGCTCGTATGCGGCAGGCAGATAATATGGGTATGCGGGGCGCGCCTCTCCGACGAAGTGAAGGTCACGAAGGGCACGAAACGCGTGCTTAAGGTCTCGTATAAAAAGCCCTAATTTGCTTGCCTTGTCCTGCGGCTTTCTGTTATAATCAAATCCCCAAAAAGGAAAACACATGGCAAACGGACACAAGAAGAAAAAGAACAATAACCAGATGCCGCCGGTAATGCAGCGCGTCGTTGTCGCGCTGATATTGCTGACGGTATTTTTCTACCTGTCGGGGCTGCTGAAGAACGAGCCGCTGATGATGCAGCAGCCGAAGGAGATAAGCTTGTCGGAGTTCACGGCGCTCGTCGCGGGCAAACAGGTCGAGACGGCCGTCAAGAAGGACTATGCCGTCCAGGGCAAGCTAAAGGACAATTCGTTCTATAAGGTCTATGTTACTGACTTCGATCCCGAGCTCACGAAACTGATGCGCGACAACGTGAAGGATTTCAGGGTCAACGTCGCGAACCCGTTCTGGGCGAATTTTTTCTGGAGTTTCGTTCCCGTCCTGCTGCTTATAGGTTTCTGGATGTACCTCTCGCGCAGCGCGCAGGCGGGAGGCGGGAGGATAATGTCGTTCGGCAAGAGCCGCGCGCGCCAGTTCATGGGCGGGCAGGTCAAGATAACCTTCCATGACGTAGCGGGCGTGGACGAGGCGAAGGAAGAGCTCCAGGAGATAATCGAGTTTTTGAAAGACCCGCGCAAGTTCACGCGCCTCGGCGGCAAGATACCGAAGGGCGTGCTGCTGATAGGCCCGCCCGGCACCGGCAAGACGCTGCTCGCGAAAGCGGTAGCGGGCGAGGCAGGTGTCCCGTTCTTCTCGATAAGCGGTTCCGATTTCGTCGAGATGTTCGTTGGGGTCGGCGCGTCGAGGGTGCGCGACCTCTTTGAGGAGGCGAAGCGCGCCGCGAAGATAGGCGGCAAGGGTTGCATAATCTTCGTAGATGAGATAGACGCGGTAGGCAGGCAGCGTTTCGCGGGCGTAGGCGGCGGTAACGATGAGCGCGAACAGACCTTGAACGCGCTGCTCGTCGAGATGGACGGCTTCGGTACGCAGGAAGGTGTCATAGTAATCGCCGCGACGAACAGGCCCGACGTGCTCGACAGGGCGCTTTTGCGCCCGGGCAGGTTCGACAGGGTCGTATATATAACCGAGCCGGATATCGTCGGCAGGGAAGCGATACTGAAAGTCCACGCGAAGAACATAAAGCTCGCGCCGGAAGTCGACATGAAGGTGCTCGCGCAGAGGACCGTAGGGTTTTCGGGCGCGGACCTGGCCAACCTTGTCAACGAGGCGGCGCTGCTCGCGTCGCGCAGGAACAAGGAAGGTGTAACGATGGACGAGCTCGGCGAATCGATAGAGAGGGTCATAGCCGGCCCGGCCCGCAAGAGCCGTGTCATCAGCTCTCACGAGAAAGAGATAACCGCTTACCACGAGTCGGGGCACGCGCTGCTCTCGCTGCTGATACCGAAGGTCGAGCCGCTGCATAAGGTAACGATACTGCCGAGGGGAATGGCGGGCGGATACACGCTGACCGCTCCATCGGAAGACAAATATTATAAATCGAAGAACGAGCTGCTTGCCGAGATAACGATGGCGCTCGGCGGACGCGCGTCGGAGGAGATAATCTTCGGCGACGTCACGACAGGCGCGCGCAACGACATAAGGGTCGCGACGGAAATGGCGCGCCGCATGATAACCGAATTCGGCATGAGCGACAAGCTCGGCAACATGGCTTTCGGCAAGAGGCAGGAGCAGATATTCCTCGGCAGGGACCTCTACGAGGAGAAGAATTACAGCGACCAGACGGCCCTGCTGATCGACCAGGAAGAGAAGCGCATCGTGGATGAATGCTACAACCGCGCGAAACAGGCGCTCCTCGATAACAGGGATAAGCTGAAGGCGCTCGCCGAAAAACTGCTCGAGAAGGAAGTCCTCGACGTCAAAGAGATAAAAGAACTGCTGGGGCTTTAAATGGAACTGCGCGTCCTGGACATAAGGGATACCGAGGAAGCCGCGCGCGAATTGCGCGCGCTCAATGTCCATAAGGGCGGCATAGAGATCATGGCGCCGAAGTCGGTATCGCGCGTCATAAAAATATCCGGGCTGAGTTCCGACGCGTTCAACATCCTCAAGCAGGAGATGCTCTCGGCCGGCGGCGATTGCGCCGTCGCGTGGGACGCTTTCATAAAGAGGAAGAAGGATACCGACGGCATTATCATCGGCTCCGCGGCGCAGATCGCGCGCCTCTGCGAAAAACTGAAAAAGCAACCGTTGGGCCTTGCGCCGTTCGGCAGGATGATATCGGCGCTCGAGAAGGGCCGCGGCGGCAAAGGCCGCGTCCTGAGGGCCGGGAAATATAAATTGAATCTCGGCAAGCGCGCGCATATAATGGGTGTATTGAACGTTACGCCGGATTCGTTCTCCGACGGCGGCATGTACTTTGACAGGGAATACGCGGTGGCCCGCGCGCTGAAGATGGCAGAGCAGGGCGCCGACATAATAGATATCGGCGGCGAATCGACGAGGCCCGGCGCGAAGCCGGTCTCCGCGAAGGAAGAATGCAGGCGCGTGATACCGGTCATAAAAAGCGTAGCAAAGAAAATAAGGATCCCGATATCCGTTGATACGACGAAAGCGGAAGTCGCGCGCGAAGCGCTCGGCGCGGGCGCCTCGATAGTCAACGACATCTCGGGGCTCCGGAAGGACCGCGGGATAGCGAAGATAGTAAGCCGGCACAAGGCGGCGATAGTGCTCATGCATATGAAGGGCACGCCGGCGACGATGCAGGATGACCCGCAATACAAGGACCTTATCGGCGAGATATGCTCGAGCTTGAGGGAGAGCGCCGAAGCCGCGAAGGCCGCCGGAATACGGGATGACGGCATAGTGGTCGACCCCGGCATAGGGTTCGGAAAGACGGCCGCCCATAACTTGGCGATACTCAAGCGGCTGAGGGAGTTCAGGTCGCTTGGTTACGCGCTGATGGCGGGGCCTTCGCGCAAGTCGTTCATAGGCAAGATAACCGGCGCGCAGGAGGACGAGAGGCAATTCGGGACGGCGGCGTCGGTCGTCCTGTCGGTGCAGAACGGCGCCGATATAGTCAGGGTGCACGACGTAAAACAGATGAAACAGGCGTTACAGGTGACGGAAGCGATAATACATGGTTGACCTATTATTCGATTTCTCGCAGGCAAAGACACCGATGCAGCTTATCGTCGTGGTGTGGAAACCCATCATCGAGATAGGCATCATCTGGTATGTCATATATAAGCTGCTCGAGTTCATAAAGGGCACGCGGGCGGTGCAGGTATTGCGCGGCATCATAATCATCGCGGTGATATTCCTGCTCACGCAGCAGCTGCGCTTCGACGTAATTAACTGGATATTCACGAAGCTCTTCGCGCTTTCCGTAATCGCGTTTTTGATCGTCTTCCAGCCCGAGCTCAGGAGCGGCCTGGCAAGGATAGGCAGGGAGAAGGTCTTCGGCAACATACTTACCGAAGAGAGGACGATCGAGGAGATCGCGAAATCGGTCTCGATACTCGCCCGCAAGAAGATAGGCGCGATTATCGCGATCGAAAGGGAGGTCTCGCTCGAGCCGTATACGGAGAGCGGGGTAGCCCTCGACGGAAGCATCACGAGCGAATTGCTCAACACGATATTCATGCCCAACACGCCCCTTCATGACGGCGGCGTAGTGGTCCACGGAGACAGGATAGTCGCCGCGGGATGCCTCTTCCCGCTCTCGCAGAGCCCAGACATAAGCAAGCTACTCGGCACGAGGCACAGGTCGGCGATAGGGCTCACCGAAGAGACCGACGCGGTATGCGTGGTCGTATCGGAGGAGACCGGGATAATCTCCGTCGCGAACGCGGGCAAACTGACGCGCGACCTCGACAGGGACCGGCTCATCAACCACCTGCGCGCGCTCCTTTACAGGCCGAAGAAGGAGAAGAAGCCGCACGTGAAGTTCACGGTCAATAACTTTTTCAGGAAAAGATGATGATGGGAATATTCTCGAAGGAATTCTGGCTGAAGATAATAGCGCTCGTGCTCGCGGTGATCGTCTGGGCATACGCGCGGGAAGACCTCGATAAGACCCCGGGCTACATACCGGAAGCATCCCATCACGAAGCCCCCGCAGAGACACCCCAGAGATAACCGGAATATGCCCATACTCGGCGTCAACATAGATCATATTGCCACACTGAGGCAGGCGAGGGGAGGCAATGAGCCCGACCCCGTGCTTGCCGCGCGCGTATGCGAAGCCGCCGGCTGCGAATCAATTGTCGCGCACCTGAGGGAAGACCGCCGGCACATGCAGGATCGCGACCTCTATCTATTGAGAAAGACCGTCCGCACGCGGCTCAATATGGAGATGTCTATCGCTGCCGAGATCGTCAAGGTCGCGATGGACCTGGTCCCCGACCAGGCGACACTCGTACCCGAGAGGCGGCAGGAGCTTACCACCGAAGGCGGGCTCGACTGCGTGAAATTCTGCAAGCAGGTCTCATCCGTCACGAAAAAACTGCAGGACCGCGGCATAACGGTAAGTTTGTTCATCGACCCGACGAGGAAACAGGTGAAGGCCGCGCGCGATACCGGCGCGGAATACATAGAGCTCCACACCGGCGAATATTCGAACGCGAACGGCATACGCGCCCGCAAGGCGGAATTGAAAAAACTTGAGGATGCCGCCGCATACGCGATATCACTCGGCCTCAGGGTCAACGCGGGCCACGGCCTCAACTACGTCAACGTCCGCGAGGTCGCGAAGATAAAGGGCATGGAAGAGCTCAACATAGGCCACTCGATAATATCGCGCGCGGCGTTCTCCGGGCTCGATAAGGCCGTAAGGGAAATGATAGCGCTGATAAGATGATAGAAGGATTCGGGGTAGACATAGTCGAAGTGAAGAGGATAAAGGCCGCGGCGAAGAAGTTCGGCGCGCGGTTCCTCAACAAGATATATACGAAGCGCGAGCTCGCGTATTGCAAAAAGAAGGGCATTCCCGAACAGCACCTCGCCGCGCGTTTCGCAGCGAAGGAAGCCGTCTACAAGGCGTTCGGCGGCGACGGCAAGAACCCCATCGCCTGGACCGACGTCGAGATAGTCAACGACAGGCACGGCAAGCCGTCGGTCGTGCTAAAGGGCACCGCGAGGAGGTTGATGCGCAGGCGCAAGGTAAAGAAGGCGGTAGTTAGCTTATCCCACACAAAGAACTATGCCGTAGGCAACTGCATACTTCTCAAGAATGATTAAGCTCCCCAAGAGGAAAAAAGAGACGAACAAAGGCGATTACGGCCATGTATTTATCATAGCCGGCGCGCCCGGTTTTACGGGCGCGGCAGCCCTTTGTTCACGGGCCGCGCTTCTCTGCGGAAGCGGGCTGGCAACACTCGGCATAGCCAAGGGCCTCAATACGATATTGGCGAGGAAACTCACCGAAGTCATGACAAAGCCGCTTGCCGAGACGAAATCGGGCTCGTTGAGCGAAAAGGCATTCCCGCAGATAATGGAGTTCTCGAAGAAGGCGGATTGCGTCGCGATAGGGCCGGGGCTCTCGCGCGACCCTTCAACGCAGAGGCTGGTCAGGAAACTTATCGTCTCTCTCAGGAAGCCGATAGTCCTGGACGCGGACGGTTTGAACGCTATAAAGGGTTACACGCTCCTGCTGAAGCGCGCGCACGCTCCGGTAGTCGTGACGCCCCACCCGGGCGAGATGGCGCGACTGACGGGTTTGCCCGCAAATGCCGTATCGGGGGATAAAGAAAGAGTTGCAAAAACCTTCGCGAATAAGTATAATGTGGTCTGCGTTTTGAAGGGCAACCGCACCGTCGTCGCCCGCCCCGGCGGTAAGTCCTACGTCAACAAGACCGGAAATCCCGGGATGGCCAAAGGCGGAACGGGTGATGTGCTTATGGGCATGATCGCCTCGTTCATAGGGCAGGGTATCGGGCCTTTCGAAGCGGCGTCGCTCGGCGTCTACCTGCACGGCAAGGCAGGCGACCTCGCGGCGAAAGAGAAGGGGCAGGTGAGCATGCTCGCCTCGGACCTCTTGGATAAGATACCCGAAGCAATTAAATCGCTGGCGTAGCTCAGTTGGTAGAGCGGGTGTTTTGTAAACACCGGGCCGGAGGTTCGATTCCTCTCGCCAGCTCCATGATTCCCGCTACAAGATGTAGCGAATTGAGAAAAATGGCAAAAGCAGATATTTTGAACGGCAATAGTTTAAGAAGATTGTATTGGGATAAGAGGTTATCGATACCGCAAATAGCGGGACAGTATAATCTTCACCCGACGTCAGTATTTAAGCGAATGAAGAAATACAAGATCGAACGAAGGGGTTTTAGTGAATCAGGTTATCTCGCCAATGTTCATAAACCCCAGTATAGGCTTAAAGCATTATTGACTAAAGAAGAAGAAAAACTGAAAATTGCGGGAGTAATGCTATACTGGGCGGAGGGTTATAAGAAGGGCGATGGCATTGATTTCGTAAATAGCGACCCGGATATGGTAAAATTGTTTTTGAGATTCCTGCGCGAAGTTTGCGGCATTGGAGAGAAGAGGCTGAGGCTTTATTTATATGCGTTCGAGAGCCAAAATATAGGCAGGTTGAAACAGTTTTGGAATAAAATTACACAAATACCAATAAGCCAATTTTCTAAGGTTTATGTTAGAAAAGCCGGCGCTGATTCCGGTAAAACCGGCAGAAGAATGCCATATGGCGTCGTTCATATAAGATATTACGATAAGAAATTATTGAACGCAATATCAGGTTGGATCGAGGATTATAAAGGTTCTTTCAAATACAAGAATTAGCGTATTTGGGCAGGTACCAAAGTGGTCAAATGGGCCAGACTGTGTGATAACGCAGCGCCTAACAGTAATGTTAGGTGGAAAAGCGGGTGAATTCAGGGAAGCCCCGGTGTAACGCCGAGGTAATCCTGAGCCAAGCGCCCCTTAGTGCTTTCGCAAGAGAGCAGGGGGGTGAAGGTGCAGAGACTAAGCGCCCGCCGTCCTCGCAGGTATTTTGAGGATGATGAGATAGTCCAAGCCTTAAGGTAACTTAAGGGCACTTGAAATCTGGTGGCCTAGCCTTCGAAGGTTCGAACCCTTCCCTGCCCACCATTTCCTTTTCCTTCCGTGTTTCGGGCGGGTGTAGTTCAATGGTAGAACGGCAGCCTTCCAAGCTGTTCACGGGAGTTCGATTCTCCTCACCCGCTCCATTACATCCCCTATATAGGCGTTATGATGTACTCTGCGTTCAGCCGAGATAAATTTCCGCAGAAATTTAGCCGGCGTTTTGAACGCAGAGCGTTGTTTTGAAAGAATTCAGAAGAAAAACATCCTCCAAATTCCCTTTGAATTACCCAATTTAAGGCTTATAATAATAAATAGGTAGTAATAACCAAAAGAACGAGTTGGTATATTCCATGTTATGGAGAATAAATGTTACTTGTAATCATTCCTATCGTCATAATTCTGATAGTTACGGGCTTGTCTAATATTCTCGTACGCTGGAGAGACAACAAAAAGATAACCGAAGAATATTTCAGACAGGCTATGTCCCAAATGATTTCTGTGGTTTTATCAAGTATAATTGGATTTGGGTCAGCTTTCGCTCTCTGGAAATATCAGGAGGATTATAAGGGTAACAGCATTAAAACAGAAGCGCTAGAGAAGATATTCAATGAGATATCTGCTAATCGCCTTATGTTAGAATTGGAGTCTCATAGACAGAAAAGCATGTTGAGAACATTTTTAAAAACGGACGAATGGAATAACGAAAAACATTATCTATTACTGAAAACGCCCAACTTGAGAGCGGGTTTAACTATTCTTTATTATGAAATAGAAGACTATAATAATATAGTAAGTTTACTTAAGTATAAAGTTATGGAATATAATCTAACAGAAGAGCAGCTTCCTACGAAGGCATGGGAATCAATAGAGAAAAGCGACCAAGATTATATAGGTAAGCTTAAGTCCTTCGAAATACTAGTTGCTCGAGAATTAGTATTGCAGAATGTGAAACCCAAAAGGGAGTATGAAGAAAGATTTGGTAAATGGCAAAACGATGTTGAGGTACCGTATTATTCCAAAAGAATCGTTGAAAATAAAAACCCATAACATTTCACTACAGCGGACGGCGCTGGCCAGCTGTTTTAATGTCGACGCCACTAAGTTCAAACGTAAGCCAGAATAAAATTCTGAGGAGTTATGAACGCATTTGATGATGCCAGCGAGTTGATTAAGCATGCTGAAACTCATTTGGTGAAGATTCGGGAAGCGTACGAGGCATCCTTGCATGCCAAGGAGATTAGTGGTACTCTCCAAGTTGAGATCAAAAATTTCGTAGAAAATCTTCGGTCGGCCCTTGATTTTTGCGCAAAAGAGCTCTTTAGCCGGTATGGTTCTTCATCTAAAGTAAATCCTAATACTTACTTTCCGTACGCCATAGCTAGCCAAGACCGCACCGCGTTTATAAAAAGCGGGAGGATTGAAGCGTGCATTCCGGGTATCTGCACTTCAAGACCTGATATCGTTCATTCTCTACTCGAAATGCAGCACTTTGGTTCATATGGATTTACATAGCTTCCTGACTTCATGGAACTTACCAATGAGAACAAGCACCAGCGCCTTACTCCTCAGGTTCGGAGGGAAGCAAAAGAACTCAGAATTTCCGGAGGCGGCGCATCCATTGGCATGGGAGAAGGGGCCTCCATCTCAGTAGGTCCTGGGGCATCGATTTCCATCGGGGATGCCGTGATTAGAGGCGGACAAACCTTCGGCGTAGGCAACCCACCGCGAATAGAAGGAGGAAAAGTCGAGACGATTACTTGGGTTTCTTTCAACCTTGAGTCGACAGGACGCCCGGTCATTCCATTGCTAGAAGCCGCACTGAATGGAATCCGACAGATTGTCAAAGAACTTTCCTGCAAATAGTCTGACTAACAATTCGTTCAAGCAGTCAGTGCAAAAGACGCGCCGCCGCTGAGTCCAAATGTTAGATAAAAGGATTTCAATTGAAAACTAAAATCATAATCAGCCTGCTAACCATTGTTTTGTCCATCTCGTCATGCGTTTTCGCCGTTCCCTGGCCCAACTCCGTCTCCGACTCCGACCGCGCCTACCTCAAAGTACTAATGAAGGATACCTGGCACTACATAGATTTCTACATCTCCCCGGAGACGGGCTTCCCGTACGACTCCAACCAGGCGAAGGACATCACGAACACCACCAACGTCGGCCTCTACCTGACCTCCGTCTGCATGGCCTACAAACTCGGTTATGTAAGCGAAGACCATGCCGTCGCCCGCATAACCAAGATATTGGACAGCTTAGACACCTACGGCAACTGGGGCCGACTCTATAATAACTGGCTCGACCCCGAAGGCAAGAACCGCATGGCAAAGCCCGGCCCGAATAATATTTCGGATTACAACAAGCTTCCCGCGGGCCTGATAGTCGTCCGCCGGACGTTCCCTCAGCTGAATAAGCGCTGCACGGCCTTCCTTAATGAGATCCCGTGGGAGAGGTTCCACGATGCGGGCACGGGAAGGATATATTATGAGTTCGACGTCGCTAACAAGAGCATGCGCAATCCCGTCTATTTCTACCGCGGAGAGGACAAGATACTCGGCCATTTCCTGATGATCGCCTCCGGCAAAGTGCCCGCGTACACATGGGACAAGCATGATCTCTCGGACGAAGCCCGCTACGGCTACCAGTATTACAAGCACGGCTGGCAGGGCGGGGGGCTCTTCATGCAGTTCATCTGCGACATGTTCCTCGATAACGAAGGCACGCTGCTCGGCAAGTCGTCTGTTAATTTCACGTGGGCCCAGATATTACATGCGTCAAAGATAGGCGCGCCCGTATGGGGCTGGTCGGCCTGCGTCTCGCCGAACGGGCCGTATCTGGGGATGGGCGGCCTCGTTGACGAGGTGGTGACACCCCACGCGAGCGTGCTGGCGGTCAGTTTGTTCCCGAGCGAGGTTGCGAGTAACCTCAGGCGTTTAGAGGAATATGGGTTACGAGCACCGTTTATGGTCGACGGCAAGCCGGAGAATTTCGGGTTCCGCGACAGCGTGAACTGGAAGAACGGCCGGACCTGCGATAAATACCTTGTGCTCGACCAGGCGATGCTCTTCCTGTCGTTGGTCAACTATTGCGAGAACGGCCTGCTCTGGAAGACGTTCGGCAGCGATGAGATGGTCAAACACGGCAAGAGCGTAATAACCGACTTCCGCAACGCGAAGGACAAGCGCGCTGAGCAGAGGGCCTATATCCGCGGCCTTTCGGCGGAAGAGTATGACGCGTTCTGGATAGACAGCAAGCCGGGCGCGGAATACGTTCCGGGCATGTATATAGAGAAGGTACTCTGGGCGCGTTCGTTGTCGTCCAAGGCAATGCTAGGGCTTACGCTCGACTGGAAGGTCTCGGACGGCGCCGGGACGGCCGTCGCCGAGGGGCATGAGGGCGCGGAGCTTGTTGCGCACCAGCTCAGGAAGGTAAAGGATATCAAGGTGCCCACAGACAAGGCCGTTTACGGGACGACGTGGACCTTCGAGGCCTCTCTGGTCGATGGCAAGGCCGTGCTATCATCACGCAAGGCGAAGATACGCTTCCCGATGTGCCGGATGCTTGAAGGCAAGTGGAAGATAGCGAAGGGGGACAAGCCGGAGTGGGCCGATACAGATCTCGATGACGCGGCATGGGAGTTGTCTTACGTGCCTCTGCGCTGGGAGGAGACCGCGTTTCCCGATTACGACGGCATCGCGTGGTACCGCCTGCATTTTGACCTGTCGCCTGAGCTCCTGAAATGCTGGGGCGACGCGCCGCTGGCGGTCGGCATGGGCGCAATAGACGACGCCGACGAGACATTCCTGAACGGAAAGAAGATAGGCAAGAGCGGTGAGTTCCCTCCGGTCGAGCAGACCGCCTACGATAAGCCGAGGATATACGCGTTTGACAGGGGCCTCCTGCGCGAGCATAATGTATTGGCCGTCCGCGTGAGCGACTGGGGCGGCAACGGCGGCATCTGGAGAGGGCCCGTATTGATAGGCCCAGTTACGGAAGTTAAGGAACTTATAGGAGAAGCACGTTGAAAAAAAGGAGCGGGAAGATGAGGAATATCGTCAAGGCATTGCTGGCAAGCTTTGTATTGTCATTAGCCGTTTCGGGCACCGCCTTCGCCTGGGAGAATGACCTCAATACGGCCTTGTCAAAGGCGAAAGCCAGCGGCAAGATGCTCTTCGTGATGTTCGGACGCGAGGCCTGCGGAAACTGCCAGCATCTCAAAAAGATGATAAAGAGCGGCGCCGTGGACATCAAGGTCAACAAATACGTAATCGCCGACATCAACTGCGATGACAAGAAACAGAGCGCCGTATTCTACAAGAAATTTTCCGTGAGCGGGAATATGCTGCCCTTCGTGGTCATCGCGAAGCCGGACGGCACGATGATAGCCTCGAAGACCGGTTACGGCGAAGCGGCGGAATATAATAAGATGATAAAGAGCGCCAAATAACATGGCAGAGATCCAGTCGAATATTTCAAACGTATTCCGGCACAACAGCTACCTCGTGCGCAGGAAGATATTCACGCTCTTCGGCGCGGAGTTCCACATCTACGACCCTTCCGGCGCGGTCGCGTTCTATTCGAAGCAGAAGGCGTTCAAGCTTAAGGAAGACATACGTGTCTACACGGGCGAGGACATGCAGACCGAAGTGTTGGCCATCCACGCGCGTAATGTCATCGATATCTCGGCCACCTACGATGTCATCGACCCGGTCAGCAACATCAAAGTCGGCGCGCTTAGGCGCAAGGGCATCAAATCCATACTGAGGGACGAGTGGCTGATCCTGGACAGGCAAGACGTGGAGATAGGGGTCATCCGCGAAGACAGGATGCTCCTCGCGGCAATACGGCGTTTCATGTGCAATATTATCCCGCAGAAATACCACGGATATGTGGACGGCCGCCTGGCCTGCGTCTTCAGCCAGAACTTCAATCCTTTCGTCACGAAGATACACCTTGACTATTCGATGGATACAAGGTCGCTGCTCGACAGGCGCCTCGGCATCGCGGCGGCCATCCTGCTGTGCGCGATAGAGGGAAAGGAAAGCAGCTGAGGGAACGGATTTCCGGGAACTTTTTCCCGCCTTCCTTGTCTAATAGGGTAAAAGGAGGTTACAGATGAAAAGATTCGCCTTGGTAATGTTGTCGCTGTTGTTCGCCGTTCCCGCCTTCGCGCAGGAGTCGGTGGAAGTGACCGTCTACAACCAGAACTTTGCCCTGATAAAGGATCAGAGGTATTTCGACCTCGACAAGGGCATCAACAAGCTCGAGTTCAAGGAGGTCGCCGCGCAGATAGAGCCGACATCAGTGCATTTCACTTCAATTACCGCGCCGGCATCGGCAAGTATCCTTGAGCAGAACTACGAGTACGATCTCGTCAGCGCCAGCAAGCTCCTCTCTAAATATATAGACAGGAAGATAAAGGTAATGACGAAGCAGGGCGATGTCTACGAAGGCACGCTTATGAGCTACGACGAGAACCAGCTTGTCATACAGACCGCGAACGGCATCGCGATGGTGGCCAGGCCGGTCAACATAAACCAGATAACCTTCGAGAAACTGCCCGAGGGGCTCATCACAAAGCCGACGCTCGTATGGTTGGTCAGCAGCGACAAGCGGATGAAGCACCTGACCGAGGTCTCGTACCTGACAAAAGGCATGGGATGGAACTGCGAATACGTCACCGTGCTTGATAAAGACGACAAGTCGATGGAGTTCGGCGGGTGGGTCAGCATAAACAATAACTGCGGCGCCATATACGAGAACGCGAAGATAAAACTGATCGCGGGCGAAGTAAAACGCGCCGCCGGTGCTGTGTTAGGGCGCGCGGTAAGGTCGGATTTTGCGATGAATGAGAAATCAAAATCGGAGTTCGAGGAGAAGTCGTTCTTCGAATACCATATGTATACTCTCCAGCGCCCGGCAACGATAAAGGACAACCAGACGAAACAGATATCCCTGCTGAACGCTACCGGCGTGCCCGTGAAGAAAGAGCTGATATTCGACCCGTCAAAGGGCAAGAACCACTGGTGGTATTATTCAGACAACAGCGAGACACTAAAGGAGAACGCGAGAGTCGAGATAGTGGTAATGAACAGCAAGGCCGATAAACTCGGCATGCCGCTGCCGAAAGGCAACGTGAAGGTTTACAAAAAAGACACCGACGGCTCGCTGCAGTTCATAGGCGAGGATTCGATCGAGCATACTCCGAAAGACGAGAAGATACGCTTATATATAGGAGATGCGTTCGATGTGTTAGGCGAGAGGACGCGCAAGGATTTCAGGACGGAAGGGCATCACATTGCCTATGAGACATTCGAGATCGTTTTGCGAAACCACAAGGAGCAGGACACGGAAATTAAGGTTGTCGAGAAACTCTGGAGATATACGAACTGGGATATAGTCGCGCAGTCGGTGAACTTCGAGAAGAAGGACGCCTCGACGATGGAATACACCGCTAAGGTCCCGAAGAACGGGGAGACAAAGATAACATATACAGTTAAGTATACCTGGTAAAAAAAATCTTGACAAAATTAAATTATCTGCTATACTTTCATTCCTACGTCTAACAGCGTATAGTACAACAGAAAATCCACATGTTTTTACGGTAAAGCAAGTATCTTACCGGGGGGTGGATTTTTTGCGTTTTTTTATATTGTGCTTATTTGTGCTTGAAATGAACGTAAGTGCCCCGCAAAGAAGGTATAGCGGCGCGCGCTGCTGTAGCTCAGTTGGTAGAGCACGTCCTTGGTAAGGACGGGGTCATCGGTTCAAACCCGATCAGCAGCTCCAGTGAAAAAGATGATTAAGGAATCGGCCTAAAAGGAGGATATCCCATGGCAAAGGAAAAATTTGTACGCTCTAAGCCTCACCTTAACGTAGGTACGATAGGCCATGTCGACCACGGCAAGACGACCTTGACCGCGGCGATGACGCTCTGCCTGAACAAGAAAGGTATGGCCGAAGTAAGGGCCTATGATTCCATCGACAACGCGCCCGAGGAAAAAGAGCGCGGTATTACGATCAACATAGCCCACGTCGAGTACCAGTCAGAGAAGCGCCATTACGCGCATGTCGACTGCCCCGGCCACGCCGACTACATAAAGAACATGATCACCGGTGCCGCCCAGATGGACGGCGCTATCCTGGTTGTCTCCGCGCCTGACGGCCCGATGCCCCAGACGCGCGAGCATATACTGCTGGCCCGCCAGGTAGGTGTCCCCTATATAGTGGTATTCCTCAACAAATGCGACGTAGTAGACGACAAAGAGCTTTTAGACCTCGTAGAACTCGAAGTAAGAGAACTCCTCACCAAGTATGAATTCCCCGGCGACAAGACCCCGATAATCAGGGGTTCCGCCCTCAACGCCACCAATTGCGCCTGCGGCAAGGACGGCTGCCCGAATTGCCAGCCGATCTTTGACCTGGTCAAGGCACTCGATGAGTACCTTCCCGAGCCCAAGAGAGAGACCGACAAGCCGTTCCTCATGTCAATCGAGGACGTCTTCTCTATCACAGGTAGAGGCACGGTAGGCACAGGCCGTATCGAGCGCGGTGTCGTCCACGTAAACGACGAAGTAGAGATCGTCGGTATGCGCAAGGATATAAGAAAGACCGTCGTCACGGGTATTGAAATGTTCCGCAAGCTCCTCGATGAAGGCCAGGCCGGTGACAACGCCGGTGTCCTTTTAAGGGGCATAGACAAGAAAGACCTCGAGCGCGGCCAGGTATTGGCAAAGCCGGGTTCCATCACACCGCACACCAAGTTCAAAGCCCAGGTATACATCCTGACGAAGGAAGAAGGCGGCCGTCACACGCCGTTCTTCACCGGCTACCGCCCGCAGTTCTACTTCAGGACCACGGACGTCACCGGTGTCACGACCCTCGCAAAGGGTGTGGAGATGGTCATGCCCGGGGACAATGTCGAGTTTGAGGTAGAGCTCATAATCCCGGTCGCCCTTGAGAAGGGCCTGCGCTTCGCTATCCGCGAAGGCGGCCACACCGTAGGCGCCGGCGCAGTATCAGAGGTAATAGCTTAATACAATGCAAGAACAAGCCGTAATGGAGTGCCCGGTCTGTAAGAACAGGAATTATTCAACGACGAAGAACAAGAAGAACGTCACCGAACGCCTCGAGTTGAAAAAATTCTGTAAATTCTGCAGGAAGCACACCGCACATAAGGAAATTAAATGACTTTAGGCCTGTAGCTCTAATTGGTAGAGCAGCGGACTCCAAATCCGTTCGTTGGGGGTTCGAATCCCTCCAGGCCTGCCAGAAAAAATACTATGAAGGCAATAGGGAACATAAAAACATTTTTAAACGAAGTTAAAACCGAGATGAAGAAGGTCTCGTGGTCCAGCAGGGCTGAGCTTATCAGCTCCGCGTGGATAGTCATCGTGTCGGTACTCGTCTTTACGCTGCTGCTCGGTATCTTTGATTTCTCGTTCTCGAAATTGATACATTTCATACTGAAGCGAGGATCCTAACGCAAGATGGCTAAAAAGTGGTACGTGATACATACGCAGACCGGCGTCGAGGATAAGGTAAAGGCCTCGATCGAGAAGCGCGCCGAGTCGAACAACATGAAGGAAGCCATCACGCAGGTCCTGATACCCACCGAGCAGGTCTCGGAGGTAAAAGAAGGCAAGAAGAAGATAACGCAGAGGAAGTTCTTCCCCGGGTATGTCCTCGTAGAGATGGACCTTACCGACAACACGTGGTACCTGATAAAGAACACGACGGGAGTCACGGGTTTTATCGGGGCGAGGACGAAGCCGGTAGCGTTAAGGGAAGACGAAGTGCAGTCGATTTTGAAGCAGAGCGAGGAGAGGAAGGTCAAGCCCGCTCCGAAGGTCATATTCGAGAAGGGCGAGTCGGTCAGGGTAACGGACGGGCCGTTCACGAATTTCAACGGTGTAATAGAGGAAGTAAACCCGGATAAGGGTAAGTTAAAGGTATCAGTCACGATATTCGGTCGTTCAACGCCGGTAGAATTGGAATACTGGCAGGTAGAGAAACTGTAAAATGGCAAAAAAAGTCAAATCAACGATCAAACTGTATTGCCCGGCAGGCCAGGCGAATCCCGCGCCGCCGGTAGGTCCCGCGCTGGGTCAGCACGGCGTAAACATAATGGAATTCTGCAAGAAGTTCAACGAGATGTCCAGGTCGCAGGAAGGGCTTATACTGCCGGTAGTCATCTCGGTCTACGAGGACAAATCCTTCAGCTTCATCATCAAGAGCCCGCCCTGTTCCGTTCTTCTGAAGAGGGCGTGCAACCTCGCGAAGGCCTCAGGCGTGCCGAACAAGGAGAAGGTAGCCAAGATCGGCAAGCAGCAGGTCATCGAGATAGCGAAGATAAAGATGAAGGACCTCAATACCGAAGATATGGAAGAAGCGGTAAAGATCGTCGCCGGCACCGCCCGCAGCATGGGCATCGATGTCGAGAATTAAGGAAACTACAATGGCAAGCAAGAGAACAAAAGCGTTCGAAGGTATGGTAGATAAAAATAAGCGGTATTCGCTGAAGGAAGCTATCTCGATACTGAAGAAGGTCCCGAAGGCGAAGTTCGACGAGTCGGTCGACCTCGCCATCAAGCTCGATATAGACCCGAAGCAGAGCGACCAGATGGTCCGCGGGACTGTCGTGCTCCCGCACGGCACCGGCAAGACCAAGAGGGTCGCCGTATTCTGCAAGGGCGAGGCCCAGCATAAGGCGAAGGAAGCCGGCGCTGAGCATGTCGGCGCGGAAGACCTGATCGAGAAGGTCGGCAAGGGATTCTTCGAGTTCGACGTTTGCGTCGCCTCGCCCGAGATGATGAGGGACTTAAGCAAGCTCGGTAAGGTGCTCGGCCCGAAGGGGCTCATGCCGAACCCGAAAGCCGGCACGGTCACCGAAGACGTCGCGAAGGCCGTCAAGGAAGTGAAGGCCGGTAAGGTCGAGTTCAAGATGGACAAGATATCGAACATAAACATATCTGTCGCGAAGGCGTCCTTCGAGGACGGCAAGATATACGAAAACGCGTACACCCTTATCGAAGCGGTCCAGCACGCGAGGCCCGCGACGCTGAAGGGCAATTATATCAGGTCGATAGCCATATCGACGACAATGGGCCCGGGCATCAGGCTGGACCTTTCGAATCTGGCAAGGGGTTAACGAGAGATGGAAAAACTTAGCCGCAAAGTAAAAGGGATAATGGTAGACGAGGTAGCGGGGCTCCTCAAGAAGAACCCGTACCTCTTCTTCGTGAATTTCGAGAAGGTCAAGGCCTCGAAGACCGAGAAGCTCAGGAAGACGCTGAAGAAATCGTCCTCGGAGCTAAAGGTCGTCAAGAGGTCCATACTGAAGCTCGCGCTGAAGAAGCAGAAGCTCGACCCGCTCTGCGACCTCGCTGAGGCGTCGTCGGCGGTGACGTTCTCGAGCGAGGACCCGACGAAGGCCTCGAAGATATTGTATGATTTCTCGAGAGCCGAGCAGAATATGGCCATCAAGGGCGGTTATATGGACGGCCAGGTGCTCTCGATGGAGAATGTGAAGGAATTGGCCATGATGCCTCCTCGCGAAGTGATGCTCGCCAGGGTGGTCGGCGGCCTCAAGGCGCCGATAACGGGCCTGGTCAATGTGTTGAACGGCAACTTACAGAAGCTCGTTATGGTACTTAACGAGATATCTAAGAAAAAAGAAGTCAAATAAAACAGAAGGAGAAGGAGGCTAAGATGGCAGAAGCGACAGAGAAGGTAGAACTCAGCAAGAAGTTGAATGACATAATGAAGTCGGTCGAAGAGATGAGCGTTCTCGAGCTTTCGACGCTTGTCAAGGCGATGGAAGAGAAGTTCGGCGTGACCGCGGCCGTCCCGATGGCTGCAGCCGCTGCCGCCCCGGCCGGTGGAGCGCCCGCCGCTGCCGCGGAAGAGAAGTCGTCTTTTACGGTAGTGCTTGCTGATTGCGGCGCCAACAAGATCAACGTCATCAAAGAGATCCGCGCTGTAACGACCCTCGGCCTGAAAGAAGCCAAGGACCTCGCTGATTCAGCTCCGAAACCGGTAAAAGAGAACATACCGAAAGAGGAAGCCGAAGCGATAAAGAAGAAACTCGAAGCGGCCGGAGCGAAAGTCGAGCTTAAATAACGTCCCACTAAACCAATCCAGGGATAGAATATGGCGATAAAAAGGAAGAATTACGCGAAATTACCTGAACTCTACGAGATGCCTAATCTCTTGGATATACAGGTGCGTTCTTACGAGGAGTTCCTTCAGTCCGGCCTCCCTAAGTCAAAGAGGGAGAACAAGGGTCTTGAAGAGGTATTCCACGAATTCTTCCCCATAGAGAGCCCGGACGGTTCGTATAAACTTGAGTATGTCAGCTACTCTCTCGGGAAGCCGAAGTATGACGATTTCGAATCGTTGAAGCTTGGCATGACCTTTGCCGTGCCGCTGAAGCTGAAGATACGCCTTAAGGGAAAGAAGGACATCAAGGAGCAGGAAGTGTATCTCGGCGAACTGCCCCTTATGACCACGACGGGCACCTTCATCATAAACGGCGACGAGAGGGTCATAGTAAGCCAGTTGCACCGCTCTCCCGGCGTATCGTTCGAGGAGGAGACCCACCCGAACGGCAAGAAGCTCTTTTCCGCGAGGGTCATACCTTACAGGGGCTCATGGATAGAGTTTGAGTTCGACGTCAACGACTGCCTGCACGCCGTCATAGACAGGCGCAAGAAGGTCGTCGCGACCGTCCTTCTCAGGGCGATGGGCTATTCCACGGATACGGACATACTCGACGCGTTCTGCGGCATCGAGACGAAGAACCTCAAGGAGAAGCAGGACCTGAAGGACCTCGTCGGGCATACGATAGCCGCGGACGTTACGGATGAGAAGACCGGCGACGTCATAAACACAAAATACAAGAAACTCGACAAGGACCTCGTAGAGGACCTCTGGGACAAGCACCATGTAAGGTCGATACAGCTGTTGAGGCAGGTATCCCCGGAGATAGAGCATACCCTGCTGAAGGACCACGTAAAGTCGAGGGACGAGGCATTAATAGATATATATAGGAAGCTGCGCCCCGGCGACCCGGCGACAGTCGAGTCCGCGCAGAACCTTATTAATCGTCTCTTCTTCGACCCGAAGAGGTACGACCTTGGCCGCGTCGGAAGGCATATGGTCAACAGGAAGGTCGGCCTCGAACTGCCGCTCGACCAGAGGACCGTCACGCCCGAGGATATGGTCGCGATCATCAAGTGCCTCATCAAGCTGAAGAACGGCGAGGGCGAGATAGACGATATAGACCATCTAGGCAACAGGCGCATACGCACGGTTGGCGAGCTCCTGCAGAACCAGTTCAGGATAGGGCTTGCGCGCCTCGAAAGGTCGATACGCGAGAGGCTCTCGATATACGACCTCGAGAACATAATGCCGCACAACCTGATAAACTCGAAATTGGTATCGAGTGTCATAAGGGATTTCTTCGGGCGTTCGCAGTTGTCGCAGTTCATGGACCAGACGAACCCGCTCGCCGAGATGACCCACAAGCGCCGTTTGAGCGCGCTCGGGCCCGGCGGCCTTTCAAGGGAAAGGGCGGGATTCGAGGTCCGCGACGTCCATCATTCGCATTACGGCCGTATCTGCCCCATCGAGACGCCTGAAGGCCCGAACATCGGCCTTATAGCGTCGCTGTGCACTTACGCGCAGATCAACGAGTTCGGTTTCATCGAGACGCCCTACAGGAAGGCCGAGAAGGGCAGGACGACCGAGAAGATAGATTATCTTTCCGCTGATACGGAAGACAAATATATAATCGCGCAGGCGAACGCGCGCCTCGAATCATCCGGCAGGTTCTACGAGGCGGACGTGCTTTGCAGGAAGAAGGGTGATTTCCCGCTCGTCCCGAGGGAGAAGGTCGACTACATGGACGTCAGCCCGAGGCAGCTCGTCTCGATAGCGGCGAGCTTGATACCGTTCCTCGAGCATGACGACGCGAACCGCGCGCTTATGGGTTCGAACATGCAGCGCCAGGCGGTACCGCTGATGACGACCGAGGCCCCGTTAGTCGCGACAGGCATGGAATACAGGGCAGCCAAGGACTCCGGCGCCGTAGTGGTCGCCGCGGAAGAGGGTGTGGTAAAGTCCGTCCAGGCCGACGAAGTGACGATAGGCGACAAGACCTACCGTTTGCGCAAGTTCATGCGCTCGAACGCTGATACGTGCGTCAACCAGACGCCAATAGTCAAGCTCGGGCAGAAGATAAAGAAGGGCGAAGTCATAGCGGACGGCCCCGGCACCGACCAGGGCGAGTTGGCTCTCGGCAAAAACGTGCTTGTAGCGTTCATGCCGTGGAGGGGCTACAACTTCGAGGATGCTATAATCATCAGCGAGAAGCTCGTAAGGGAAGACCTTTACACGTCGCTGCATATAGAGGAATTCGAGAGCGAAGCGCGCGATACGCGCTTAGGCAACGAGGAAGTGACGCGCGATATACCGAATGTCAGCGAGGACGCGTTGAAGAACCTCGACGAACACGGTATCGTCAGGATCGGCGCGGAGGTAGAGCCAGGGGACATCCTCGTCGGTAAGGTCACGCCGAAGAGCGAGACGGAGCTCTCGCCTGAAGAGAAACTCCTGCGCGCGATATTCGGCGAGAAGGCCGGCGACGTAAGGGACACCTCCCTGACCGTCCCGCCCGGAGTCGAAGGCACGGTGGTCGAAGTGAAGGTCTTCAGCAGGAAGGGCGGCAAGTCGAAGACCAAGGAAGAGATGCAGAAAGAGATCAATGAGACGGAAAAGATAAAGAAGGAATACGAAAGCCAGATACGCAACCTCGAAAAGCAGA
>CAZYUB010000010.1:0-96877 GCA_964650515.1 uncultured Planctomycetia bacterium
TTTATATTTCTCGGCCGGGCTATTTATTTAACGCGCCATTTAATTGCGCCCAACGATCCCGCACGCATGCAGTTGCGGCTACCTTTTCAACAGAGTACAACCATTCCGCAATTGCCATGCTGCGGGTGTTATACGCTGTTGCGCCGGTTTCCTCATCATGTTTGCGGGCGGGCATTGGGTTTATTTATGATTTCGTATAGGTTGTAAATAATATCCTTTATTTGCTCAATGTCAGTCTCATTTTTTATTACTTTCTTGTCAGGAATCGCAGCCACCATCTCGTTTAATTTATCCACGTTTTTAACATCTGTATTTTTTAATATTTCATTTTCTTTTCTTAATTTATCCATCTTGTCGTTGTGTCTATTGGTAAGTTCTCGGATTCTTCCTTCAAAATGAGCTTTTTCTTTTCTTGATGCGTCTATACTACTACATAATATTTCAGTTTCTTTATCGTATTGTTTTTTTACTTTGTTTATACGTAATTGAACTCCACCCCAGAAGCAGTATCCTAATGCAAATAGGACTAAGCCACCACCACCATAAATAACAAACCAATGTAACCAATATGAAAAAGTCATTCGTGAATTATCCTCATGTAAATAATTATTCCAAAACGGGCTAAGAATAAATACAATTACTGGTATTACTGGTACAATATATGTTTTAATTTTTGGGTTCATTCTTTCCTCATAACGTTTGAACTCAGCGGCGGCGACCATAAAACAGGTGGCAAAAGCCGTCCGCTGGAGTGAAATGTTATGTGCTAATATTTATGAAGTTTCCTTTTAATTATATCAGGTGGATCAAGTTTATTATTTTGTTGATCGTATTCATTTTTTATCCACTTGCTATTACTTAAATAATAAATATATACACTTCCGGTGTCGCTATTATATATCCATAATCTGTCGTCTTTATCCCAATCCCAGTATGAGTTATGGTATCCTGATAAATCGGAGGAATTATCTTGAGAGAGCATCTTCCCGTTTTTATCTTTTATTGTGGGAGTCCAAACAGGATAATCGAGATTTACGTTTGATTTAAGTACGGGCATTTCTGCTAAATAATTACCGGATGGAGACAATAACGGCTGAATCTGGCCTACTTTTACTTGCTGATGCCCGCACGAAATCATAAGGAACGCCATCATGATAACCATTATTAGTTTTATTTTTTTCATATTATTCCTCACATAACATATAATATACGAATTCGTAGTTTATGGCACTTTCCACTACCCTGTAGTCAAGTATAGCACTCTGGGCCGATTTTTCAACACAATTTCTGTTGACACAATTCGTAATTTGCCTATAATAGCAGGAAGTGCGAATTCGTAATTTGTGGGCTTTTGTACTTTTGGGGAGAGAATGCTCGAAGATATCCTGCCTGATTTCCAGAAATTCCTTGTTTCACGCGGCTTCGCCGACAAGAAACATGCCCCCTTCTATGCGCGTTGGGTTAGTAAATTCATAACATTCTCAAATAATAGTTCTTACGATGATTTTACCGAAAACCGGCGTCTCTTCCTGGAGCAACTGTCAGATTCCGCAGGTGCCGCCGACTGGCAATCAAACCAGGCCGAGACCGCCCTGAAACTTTACTTTGAGTTGTTCGATAAGAACGCCGCGAAACTCAGCTCGGATCCCTCATTGCCGCAGATAAACGAAAAATCTGAGCCGTCCTCAGTAATAAACGAGATGAGCAAAGCCATCAAGCTCAAGCATTATTCGTACAAAACCGAACGCACGTATATTAACTGGGCGAAAAGTTTTTATGAATATACGGCCGGCATTAAAAAGATAAATATCGCAAAAACCGGCCTCTCGAGCGAGGATGTCCGCGACTACCTGAGCTATCTCGCCGTTAAAAAGAAGGTCTCCTCCTCTTCCCAGAACCAGGCCTTTAATGCCCTGCTGTTCCTCTTCAGGGACGTCCTGATGATAGGGCTAGAGAATATCGCGGGCGCGGTCCGCGCGAAACGCGGCCCGAAACTTCCCGTTGTCCTGACGGAAAACGAGGTGCGCGAGATCTTTAACCATGTTGAAGGCAGGGATAAACTCATACTCCAGCTTCTTTACGGCACGGGAATGCGCATCGCTGAGCTGACCTGCCTGCGGGTAAAGGATATTGATTTTGAGTCGGGAATAATATTCATAAGGAGCGGAAAAGGCGACAAGGACAGGAGAACTGTATTGCCGGAATACCTGAAAAAGGAACTGCAGGCGCATATCAAGGCAGTCAGGAAGATCCACGAGAAGGACCTTGCCGCCGGATACGGGGAAGCGCAGATGCCTGACGCGCTCGCGCGCAAGTACCCGAAAGCAGTGAAGGAATTCGGGTGGCAGTTCGCGTTCCCTTCAGCGAAACTCTCCCCCGGCCGCCTGGACGGGAAGATAAGGCGCTATTACATGAGCCCGAAAACCATCCAGGACGCGATGTCCGAGGCGGTCAAAAAAGCGGGTATAGCCAAGCATGCCACGGTGCATACCTTAAGGCACAGTTTCGCCACCCACTTGTTGCTAAGCGGAGTGAATATCAGGGAGGTCCAGGAGCTTCTCGGGCACAACCACGTCGAGACGACGATGATATATACGCATGTGATACGCGATATTTCGAACGCGCCAAAGAGCCCTCTGGATAAGCTCTACGCGGCAACGGACAAACGATAACCGCTACCTATATACATCTTTCCTGTGGCCTACCGTAAGGATTACGACCGTTATCTCTTTGTGATCTACCCTGTAGATTATCCTGTAATCTCCTGAACGGTAAGATAACAGCCCCCGCAGGTCACCTGTAAGGCATTTTCCGATCGCCGGATTTTGGGCGATACGCTCGACAGCGTCTTTGATTTGGCGCTTCTTTTTAATGGATAACCTGTCTATAGATTCCTTCGCTTCCTTTGTATAGAGCACGCTATACATTTTTGAAGACATCCTTATGCGAATATAATTTGCCGTCGCGGATGTCCTCTTCTGCCCTCAGGATGGATCGAAGCAGTTTCTGGTCGGCCATAATTTCTAGCGTCTCCAGTTCATCGGGAGATATCATCACCGCTTCCGCTCTCCCGTTTTTCGTAATAATAAGGCGCTTTCCTGCCGAAGCGATCTTCTTGATCAACCCGGGCAGCTTACTCCTTGCTTCCGATATCGGAACGATAAGATCCATTATTTTCACCTCCTGCATAAGTGTACAATATTCTGTACAACTTGTAAAGCCCTTATTCTTCATCTCCTGCGCGGTCATGTTGGGCATAATAATACCCTCCTTTACATATAATAGACGTGAAGGAGGGTATTTTTCTTTCAATATTATTTATAAACTCTCGGGACGCGCGCGGAGATCCAGCAGACGACTTCGTAAGGTATGGTGTCGAGAAGGTCGGCCGTCTCCTCGACGGTGATTTGCTGCTTTCCCTGTTTGCCTATGATCGTGACAACGTCCCCCACTTTTGCTCCCTTGACGTGCGTCACGTCTATCATCGTGTGGTCCATGCAGATGCGGCCGATCACAGGGGCGCGCTTGCCGCGGACTATCATATCCGCCCTGTTCGAGAGGTGGCGGTTGAGCCCGTCGGCGTAGCCGACCGGCAGCGTCGCTACTATCGTCTCTTTCAGCGTCATGTGGGTCCTGCCGTAGCTGATGAACCTGCCCGGCGGGGTCTTCTTTAAATATATTATCGAGGTCTTCAATGAAAGGGCGGGCCTGAGTTTCACCGACTTCGAGATCTTCTTGTTCGGGTAAAGCCCGTAGAGCATGAGCCCCGGCCGCACCATGTTGAAATGCGAATCCTTATAGAGCATCGCGCCCGCGGAGTTCGCCGCGTGGACGTACTGTATCTCGAGGCCCCTTATCTCCATCTCCGTCGCGAGGCGTTTGAAATTCTCTATCTGTGTCGCGGTATAATGGACGTCTTCCTCGTCGGCGCTCGCGAAGTGAGTGAATATCCCCTCAATAGAGATGTTATCCAACCCGAGCAGGCCCTCGATGAGGTTGTCCGCTTCGTCGTGCCATACCCCTAGCCGGCCCATTCCCGTATCGACCTTTACATGCACGAGCGCCCTCTTCCTGAACTTGCGCGCGGCCTTATCTATCGCCTCAGCGAGAGATATGTCGCAGACCGTAAGCGTGAGATCGTAATAAACGGCTGCCTCGGCTTCCTTCGGCAGGACTGAGCTCAGCACGAGTATCGGCGTCCTTATCCTCGCCTTGCGCAGGGCTATGCCCTCGTCGACGCAGGCGACGCCGAGATACGCGGCCTTCTCCTTTTCGAGCCGGCGCGCGACCTCTACCATGCCGTACCCGTAGGCGTTCGCCTTTACGACGGCAAGCACACTCGTCTTTTTGGACAGGCGAGATTTAATTGTGCGGTAATTATAAGCTATCGCGTCGAGGTCTATCTCCGTCCATGTCGGCCTGCTTGTGCCGCGTGCAACGCTTTTCATCTTACCTGGACGTCCTTTGGGTAAACGTACAACGGGGTGAACTTATCCGTATCTTCGAATTTCTTCTTCTTTATAAGCCCGAGCCCGAGCTCCAGGACGACCTCGGCGCGGGGATACCAGTATTTTTCCGGCGCGAACTCCGCCTTATATTTAAAATTGTCCCTGATATATTGCGCGTATGCCGCGAGGCCGTCACCTGTAAATATTGTATCGCCTTTTATATGTTTCAGCAACTCCGCGACGGGGATGACCGAATATTTCATCTTTCTCGACAGCTTACCCCACTTGCGCGAATATATCGAGCAATAGACATTCCCCCTGCGCGCGTCAACAATAGGAACGATTAGGGACGAGAATTGGGGCTGCGAAGCGTCCCCCGCAGGGGAACACCCTGCCGATATCACATCCAGCGTCGGGACGCCGACGATCCTTATCTTGCGCGTGAACGCGAGGCCCTTCACGGCGGCGGCGCCGATGCGCAGGGACGTCAGCAAACCGGGGCCTTTCGAAAAGATGATGACGTTTATATCATCTATCTTGAGCTTTACCTTTTTCAGCAGTTTATCTATTTCGGGCAGCAGCCGCTCGCACTGCATCTGGTCCGCCTCTTTATGGACGGAGGCGATGATCTTCCCGCCGGCGCCGTCTGCTATCGCGGCGGAGATATATTTGGATGAGGTGTCAAGCGCGAGTATCTTCATCATTTGTGGACAGCACTCGTTTTCATGGCTTGCCCCATAATATTCAACGACCTCTTCGACCGCCCCGCTATCTTAAGCGACACGTCGAGGTGTCTCTTCGGCAAAATGCGCGTCATCTTGTTCGACCACTCGATCACGACGACCCCGTCGCGCGCGAGGTAGTCCTCGTATCCTATGTCCTCTATATCCTTCAAGCTATTCAGGCGGTATACGTCGAAATGGAAGAGCGGCACCTTGCCCTTGTATTCTTTCACGATAGTGAACGACGGGCTGTTCACGTAACGGTAGTTCCTCACGCCGAGGCCCTTGGCAATGCCCTTTACGAGCGTGGTCTTGCCCGCGCCAAGGTCACCCGACAAAGCGACTATGTCGCCGGGCTT
Organism: uncultured Planctomycetia bacterium; assembly: GCA_964650515.1. GTDB lineage: Bacteria > Omnitrophota > Gorgyraeia > Pluralincolimonadales > Pluralincolimonadaceae > UBA6215. The sequence continues at coordinate 5,530 of CAZYUB010000010.1, forward strand.
AAGGTGCCCGGCTATCTCCTCGCCGACCATTATCGTCTCTTTTTCGCTCTTTGTAATAATGACCATCAGAAATGCGAAAATCCCTTTGCTTCCAGCTCCGTCGCCCTGCCGTTCCTGCCTATTATCTTCACGCCCACTTTTTTGTCGAGTATCTCGCCTATCTGCGTTATCTTCACGCCGCTGACCTCGAACGTGTGTTTCGCGAGGCGCCGAGCTTCCTTGAGCGGCATCGTAAAGAGCAGCTCAAAATCCTCCCCTTCGTTGAGCGCGGCTTTTACACCCTTCGCATCCTTCGATACGGGAATCAGGTCCTCATATATGCACGCGCCTACGCCACTCGCCTTCGCGATATGGCCGAGGTCCGTCGAGAGCCCGTCGGAGATGTCTATCATTGAGTTCACCTTAAACCCTGTGACGAGGCAGCGCGATTCCCTGAGCCGCGGGACGAATAACATGTGCCGCCCGCTCTTATAGGAGCCGCCGAGCGAGCCGGTCACGCAGATAATGTCGCCCGGCTTCGCGCCGCTCCTGAGCTTAAGGTTCTCCGGCTCGACATAACCGAGCACCGCGACGTCTACGATGAGTTTCGCGGAAGAGTTCGTATCGCCGCCGACTATATCGACGTGGAATTTCCTGGCGAGCGTTTTTATACCGCTGTAAAGCTCGTCGACGAATTCGACCGGCAGTTTCTTCGGCAGCCCGAGGGAGACGACGGCGTATTTCGCCTTCCCGCCCATCGCGGCGATATCGCTGAGGCCGCAAGCGAGGGATTTCCACCCGATCTGGTACGGCTCCGAACCCTTTATCCTGAAATCCACGTCCTCGAGGAGCATATCTATGGTCACCAGCAAGTACTTCCTCTTCGACACGCGTATTACTGCGCAGTCGTCGCCGATGCCTTTGACTATATCCTTGGCGTGCCCGGCGAAAGCGAAATTCCTCGCGAGCCGCTCGATAAGCCCCGTCTCACCTAATCTTTTTAATATCATCGGGCTTGAAAACCCCCTTCTCGGTCACTATCGCGGTTATCAGGGCTGCCGGTGTCACGTCAAACGCCGGGCAATACGTCTTTACCCCCTTCGGGGCGAGCATCCTGCCTTGTATCGTCGTTATCTCCTCGCCGCGCCTCTGCTCTATCGGGATCTGCCTTCCGTGAGGCATGTTGAAATCTATCGTTGATACCGGCGCCACGACGTAAAAAGGTATCTTGTGGTACTTCGCGAGGACTGCCACGCCGTACGTGCCGATCTTGTTCGCCGCGTCGCCGTTGCGCGTTATCCTGTCGGCGCCGACGATGACTTTCGTGACCTTACCGAGCCCCATCACGTGCGCGGCCATATTATCGCATATGAGCGTGACGTCAATGCCCTCGTGCATGAGTTCCCACGTCGTCAGCCGCGCGCCCTGCAGGAGCGGCCGCGTCTCGTCGGCGTAGACCCTGAACTTCTTCCCGTCCTCTTTCGCGCGGTAGAGCACGCCGAGCGCGGTCCCGTAATCCGCAGTAGCTAAGGCGCCCGCGTTGCAGTGCGTCAGTACCACATCGCCGTTCTTTATGAGCCGCGCGCCGTGGCCGGCCATCTTCCTGCATATCGCCCTGTCCTCTTCGTATATCTTGTGGGCCTCAGCCAGCAGGGCTTTTTTTATCAAGGCGACGGGCTTGTTCCTGTTCCTCACGGCAGCGGCCTTCATCCTCTCGAGCCCCCAGAAGAGGTTGACGGCCGTGGGCCGCGCCGACCCGACGAACTTTATCGCCTTATCGAGGTCGCGCGTGAATCCCGCATAGTCCTTCGCCCTTGAATCCCTGATGCCGAGGTAAGCTCCGTATGCCGCCGCTACCCCGAGCGCCGGGGCGCCGCGCACCTGCAGTTTCTTTATTGCGTGCCAGAAACTTTTCACGTCGCGGAATTTCAGGTATACGAGCCTGCCGGGCAGCAGCGTCTGGTCTATTATCTTTACCGCTGCCGGTTTACCGGCGTCCCACTTGATCGTCTGTATGGCCATTTGCCTACCTTATTATTTTAGCCAGCAAACTGCGCTTTACCGATATCGCGTCGTACGGGCACAGCTCATGGCAGCAGAAACACTTGATGCATCTCCGGTAATCTATCCTCGAGCCCTCATCTTCTATCGTTATGCATTTCGCCGGGCAGCTCTTTTCGCATATCCGGCACTTCTTGCATATTCTATCATTTATCTTGGGCAAAAACCTTATCGCTCTTGTCAGGTATTTCAGCAGGGGTTTCGGCACTTTCATGACAACGGATGTGCGCGGCAATTTGAAATCGCGCATCCTTACGTCCTCGATCCCCGCGCCGAGGACCTCGATATTTGAAAGGTCCGCCTCCCCGAGTTTTCTCCTGTACGCTTCCGCCGTAATGGGCAATTTCAGCGGGTCGAGCCCCGCGATACGCGCGAATACCGCGTCGCACGCGACGCAATCATGCCCCGCGATGATAAGGCCGGCGTTGCGCAGGGTACCCGCGGCGGGGCCGTCGCCTTCCATCGCGACTATCCCGTCCATTACCGCGAGGCGCGGCACCGCCGTCTCAAAAACGTCTACCGCCCGCGCCGCGAAATCCGCAGGCAAGGGCGCCTTCAGGTGGCAATCGGCCTTGAAATGCCCGACCGCAAGTCCGTAGGAGTTCTTGATGGCGCCGGTCAGGGTCATTAGGTCGTGGGTCTTCATCTTCGGGATGGTTATTATCCCGTCGACGTCCTTCGCCCAGATCGATATCGGCATGCCGTTGATATTGCGCGCGGCATCGAAATCTACCAGTTTGATGCCTTCTTCCGCGCAGACCTTCGTCATCCCCGATGCCTCGTAGGTGGAGCCGGCATTCTTGTAGCCGAGCCCTCCCGGCGAATCGCCGAGGTAAAGCTGGGCGCCTTCCTCCCTGGCAAGCCGCGCCACGGCCCGCACTACCTCCGGATGCGTGCATACGCCAGATTCGGGCGGCCTCGCGGAAAGCAGGTTCGGCTTGAGCAATATCCTCTCGCCTTTCCTGACGAAAGCCGACATGCCTCCGAGCAGCGCTATAGCATCCCTGACCGCGGCATGGACTTCGGCGCGGTCATAGGAAGAAGCCCTTGTTATGGATACTTTGGACGGCATGCCGGACTACCTCGGGAGCGCGATGAGCTTATAAAGGAACACAAAAAACACAACGGCCGTATTATGCACAACGTGCACCGCGATACACGGCACTATCGAGCCCGTCCTCTCGTAAAGGTACGCTAGCAGTACTCCGAGCGCCAATATCGGGAAGAAAGACACGACGTTAAGGTGTAACAGCGAAAAGATGAGCGAGACGGCTATGATGGCGTTCCGCGCGCCTATCCTCCTCTTCACCGCCGGATAAGCGAACCCCCTGAAGAACATCTCTTCCATGACCGGCCCGAGGACCGTCACGAGCCCGGTCAGCGCGAAGAGCAGTTTCGGGCGGTTCGTCTCGTATAGTATCTCCAGCGCTCTCGTCTCCGGCGGCTCGTAATTCATTATCCTGAGCGCGAGCAGCACGAACACCATTATGACTACAAGGACGGGGATGAGCATCAGGTATCCGCCCAGGCCTATCTTGATATCCCTTATTATATACTTCGCCCCGAGCCCGAGGTCCGCGGCGGCGCCGTTGTACTTGCGAAAAACGAAATACAGCACGATAAGAACGCCTATGATATCCATCAGCGTCGCGTTCAGGACCGTAAACAGCTTTTCGTCCAGGTCTTTTATCCCTGCCAGCGAAGCCGCGGCCATCTCCGTCCCCTGGAGGATATACCCGAGGAAATAGAAGACGACGGCTATCCTGAATATGTCTATGATGCCCCATTTCACGTCCGGCGTGGAGCCGATCGCGGGCATTATGGCGAAACCGTTCAGTTTTCGCGTGAGGCGCTTGACCAGAAGCACGAGCCCGAACATCAGCGCGGCGGAGCACGCGAACGTGCTTGCCGAAAGCGCGAAGGCGAGCGGCCTGTTCGTCGATAGCAGCTCCTTTATCCTCGTCTCCTGCGCGGATATCTCCTCGGCAGTAAGCATACGATAGGCCTTCCGGCTCTCCCCGGGCTCCTTCTCTTCCTTATGCGGGCTGAGGGCGAAGAGCGCCTCAATCGCCACTATCACGACAAACATGAGAAGGTATATCCTGTTCTGCCTGACGAATACTTTGACCGCCTCAGCCGACGACATTATGCCTCCTTGGCCTGAACTTCACCTTCAGTTCCCCGACCGCGACCTTTTCGCATGCCTGCATATCGACTCCCGCGTAATCCACGCATGTGGCCTCTACCTCGTGAAGCTTCTCCCTGCACGCGGCGATGAACTTCTTCACCTCGTCGTACGTGCCGGGCCCGAACGCCGGCTTACACACCCTGTCATAGGTCTGCGCGTCCGGGGCGTTCAAGCTCACGCTGACGCGGTCTATGAGCCCAACGAGGTCGCCTGTAATATCCCTCTTGTTTATCAGGTTGCCGTGGCCGTTCGTCGTAAGCCGTAATACGGCGCCCTTCTTTTTCAATTCCTTTGCGACCTCTATAAGGCAGTCGAGCCGCAGGGTCGGTTCGCCGTAACCGCAAAAGACGATCTCGTCGTACTTTTTCGGGTCGCCGACCGCCCTGATGACCTCCTCGGCTGTCGGTTCGCCTTTCAGGCGAAGGTTGTGCCCCATCACGAAGTCCGTCGACTTGGTCACGCAAAATTCGCAGCTGCTCGAGCACCTGTTCGTGAGGTTTATATATAAGGAATTCCGTATCGGGTATACTATAACCGGCGCGGGCGCACCTTCTTTCCCCGCTCCGCATCCGAAAAGGTTCGCGCAGTTGAGCGTCGTTACGCGAGCGACATCCTCGGGCGTTATCTTCTTCAGCTTTGCTATCTCCTCTACGGCCTTCAGCATGAACGCGGGCTCGTTGCGCTTTCCGCGCATGCCTTCCGGCGCGAGGTAGGGCGCGTCGGTCTCGACGAGTATCCTGTCCATCGGGACGAGGTCCTCGACGAGGCCCCGCAGGGCCGAGGCGTTCTTGAAAGTTATGTTGCAGGTAAACGATACGTGCATGCCGAGGTCAAGCACTCCGTCGAGAAGCGCCGCGTCGGCCGGGAAGCAATGGACCACCCCTTTTATCCGCGAAGAGCCCGCCTCCTGCCTCAATATCCTGAGCATATCATCGCGCGCTTCGCGGCAATGGATTATCAGCGGCAGGCCCGTCTCCTTCGCGAGCGACAGGAATCCCCTGAAGGCCTTCTGCTGGATGTCCGCCGGCGAAAGGTTCCTGTAATAATCGAGCCCGACCTCGCCGATAGCGACGACCTTTTCGCGCGATGCAAGCGCTTTTATCTCTGAGAATGCTTCGGGGGAGAGCTCTTTCGCGTCGTGGGGATGTATGCCTACCGAGGCGTAAACGCAGGGGTATTTTTCCGCGAGCTCAACGGACCTCCTCGAACCCTCGAGGCTGCTCGCGACATTTATGATGTTCCCTATGCCCGCTTCCCGGGCCCTTTTTATTACATCGTCCCTGTCGGCGTCGAACTCGGGAAAATCCAGGTGGCAGTGCGTATCGACAAGTTTCGTCATTTTGCCTTGGTATCTATGCGCGGGAATAACGGGGCGCCCTTCTTTACCTGCGTGCCCGGTTCCATGAGGCCCCATTTTTCGATATCCGTTATGCGCGCGCCGGAAAGAGGCGTTGTCATCCCCGCCTGTTCCCACATCTTTTGCGCGGACTCCGGTATGAACGGCGAAACGGCGACCGCGACGATGCGCAGGACCTCCGCGAGGTTATACATTACGTCGGAGAGCCGGTCCTTCTTCCCCTGCTTGTCCAGCGACCACGGCGCCTGCACTTCGATATATTTATTCGCCTTGTTTATCAGCTCCCAAATTGCCGCCAGGGCGCTCGGAAAATCGAGGTAAGACATCGCCGCGTCCATCTTCGGGGCGAGCGCGGCTGCGAGCGCTTTCAGTTCGTCATCGCCGGCGTCCCCGGAGCGCAGCAACGTCCCTGCCGGCGACGGCACTTTGCCTCCGTAATACTTCTCTATCATCGTCAGCGTCCTGTTCAGCAGGTTGCCGATATCGTTGGCGAGGTCCGTGTTCAGCCGGCTGACGAGCGCCTGTTCGGAGAAGAGCCCGTCGTGCCCGTATGGTATCTCGCTGAGCAGGAAATACCTGAGCGGGTCCGGGCCGTATTTGTTTATCATGTCAACGGGGTCTACGACGTTGCCGAGCGACTTCGACATCTTCCTGCCTTTCGCGTCGAGCCAGTGGCCGTGCGCGAAGACCGTCTTCGGCGGCTCTATGCCGAGCGTATGGAGTATTATCGGCCAGAAGACCGTATGGAAACGTATTATGTCCTTGCCGATTATCTGCACATCGGCGGGCCAGTATTTTTTGAACTTCGCTTCGTCGCCCGCGTACCCGAGCGCCGATATGTAATTCAGCAGCGCGTCGAACCAGACGTACGAGACGTGGTCCGTCGAGAAAGGTATTTCCACTCCCCACTCGAGCCGGTTTTTCGGGCGCGAGATGCAGAGGTCCTGCAGCGGCTGCTCGAGGAAGCTCAATATCTCGTTCTTCCTCGATTCCGGCCTTATGAAATCCTTGTGCTCCCTGATATATCCGACAAGCCAGTCCCGGTACTTCGACATCCTGAAGAACCAGTTCGTCTCCGTTATCTGCTCCACGGGGCGTTTGCAGTCGGGGCAGTATCCCTCCTCGAGCTGGCTCTCGGGCCAGAACGCCTCGCAGGCGGAACAGTACCATCCTTTATACTCGGACTCGAAGAGCTCGCCCTTCTCGCGCAGTTTCGAGAAGACCGCCTGCACGACCTTGATGTGGCGCTCCTGCGTCGTCCGGATGAAATCGTCGTATGATATCGAGATCGTTTTCCAAAGCTCGATAGACGGCTGCACGACGGAGTCGACGAACTGCTGCGTCGATACGCCGGCCTCGGCGGCCGCCTTCGCGACCTTCTGTCCGTGCTCATCGGTGCCGGTCAGGAAATAGACGTCCTCGCCTTTCAGGCGGTGGTAGCGCGCTAGCGCGTCCGCGACGGTGGACTCGTAGCAATGTCCCACGTGCGGCTTCGCGTTAACATAATATATGGATGTCGTCAGGTAGAATTTACTCATTTTTTCCGTATGTGCAGTTTACATGCCTGCGGGCATCCGCAAGGTATCTCGACAAATTTGCCTTCCCCGCAATCGAGCGTGACCGCGCGCTTCAGCGCGTTGACCGACACGACTTTTCCCGAGGCGCCCTCGGCGTTTATCCTGTCGCCCTCTTTCGGCAGGCCCCTGAGCAGCTCGACGTAGAGCTTATGCTCGTAGCCGAGGCAGCACATGAGCCGTCCGCAGACGCCCGATATCTTCGCCGGGTTAAGCGGCAGGTTCTGCTCCTTCGCCATCTTTATCGTGACCGGCTCGAAATCCTTCAGGAACGTCGCGCAGCAGAGCGCCTTGCCGCAAGGGCCGAACCCTCCCAGGAGGCGCGCCTCGTCGCGCACGCCTATCTGCTTGAGCTCTATCCTCGCCTTGAAAATACGTGCGAGGTCCTTGACGAGTTCCCTGAAATCTACGCGGCCGTCGGCGGTGAAATAAAATAGCAGCTTCGACCTGTCGAACGAGTACTCCGCCTCGATCAGTTTCATCTTGAGGCCGTGCTCGAGTATCTTCTTCTGGCAGGTAGTGAACGCCTCCCTCGTCTTCTCGCGGTTCTTCTTTATCTGGTCGAGGTCCGCGGCGGTGGCTATCCTGAGTACTTTGCGTACGGGCTCATCATCCGGCATCTTCGGTACCGACTCTATCCCGGAGAGAGCTTCGCCGTAATCGAGCCCCCTGTCCGCCTCGACCACGACCGTATCGCCTATCTTCGGCTTCGTGTTACCGAGCTCGAAATACTGGGTCTTGCCGCCTTCCCTTAGCCGTATCTGTATGACTTCAAACAATTCAATCCCCCTTAGGTTATGTTAAGCCGCATGCAGGAGAGCGAGATCTTTACGTTGGAGTTCCTTTTTATCTCGTCCTGCGCAGCGGCGATCGTATCGAGTATGCCCTCGAGTTTTTCCGCCGTGAACCTTTCCGCGTCACGCGCGATGTCGGCCGCCCTGTCGAGGTTGACAAGCAGGCCCTGGTCCCTTGAAAGCTTGAAGACCAGCAGGTCCCTGTAATAGACCGCCAGGGCGTTGAGCGCCCCGTTGACCTTCTCCCTCGGTTCGCCGTAGAGCCACGTGTCCTCGTAGCCGGGCTGCTTCGGCGACAGGAAATCATCGACTATCCTGTCCCTTCCCGCCAGCAGTTCGCCTTCAAGGACTTCCACCGCCTTGCCGAGGCGCCCTTCCGAGAACCTCGAGACACATAACGCCCTCTTCTCGTCGAGGCCGTAGCGCTCGATGAGCTCCTTCATTATCGAGCGCTCACCGAGCGGGTGGAACAATACTTTCTGGCAGCGCGACACTATCGTCGGCTGGAGCTTGAACATGTTCGACGCCAGCAGGACTATCACTGTGTCCTTCGGCGGCTCCTCGAGCGTCTTAAGCAGCGAATTCGCCGCTTCTTCGGTCATCCTGTCCGCGCCGTCGATGATGAATACCTTCGTCCTGCCCTCATACGGCTTCAGCGACATCGAGGCCTCCATCCTGCGGACCGGCTCGATGCCTATCTGCACCGACTTGCCTTCCGGCACCACCGCCACGACGTCGGGATGGATCCCGCCTTCTATCTTCCTGCACGATACGCATTCGCCGCACGGGTCGGCGCCTTCTTTTTCGCAGTTCAGCGCCTGCGCGAATATCCGTGCCAGGAGCGACTTGCCCGTGCCTTCGGGGCCGATGAAAAGGTAGGCATGCGCGAGGCGGCCGTCGCTTATAGACCTCTTGAGCAGGTCTACGGCGAGTTCCTGTCCTATTACGCTGTTAAACGGCATCCTCCACCGCTTTCCTAACTCCCCGCTGTATTTGACTTATAGCGGAGTATGTAGTGTTTATGACTTTTATCCTGCGGGGTTCCTTCTTCGCGAGCTTCAGGTAGCCGTTCCTGACCCTCCTGTGGAAATCGAGGGATTTCCTTTCCATCCTGTCATGCGCGCCGCCGCGTTTCAGCCCGGCGCGGCTCTCGACATCGAGCAGAACGGTCAGGTCAGGTTTCAGGCCGCCAGTCGCGAGCTTGCGCAAAGATTCTATCACCCTGAGGTCCATCCCCGAGCCGTAACCCTGGTAGGCGACGGTCGCGTCGTGGAACCTGTCGCAGACGACGATGTATCCTTTTTTAAGCGCGGGCCTGATGACCTCGCTGACTATCTGCGCGCGCGCCGCCATGAAGAGCAGCAACTCGCATGCGCCGGCCATGCCCTTGTTCTTCCTGCTGAGCAGGACATTGCGTATCGACTCGGATATCTTCGTTCCTCCGGGCTCGCGCGTATGCACGATACGGCGCCCCTTCCCGCGCAGGTAAGCGCAGAGCAGGCGCGAGTGCGTCGACTTCCCCGAACCCTCGGGTCCTTCGATTGTGATGAATTTCCCGTGCTGCATCTGTTATCCCTTTACGCCGGTAAGCTTTATGGATTCCACGAAGTAACGCTGTGTGAAGATGAATATAATGACGATCGGGAGCATCGCCATCACCGAGCCGGCCATAAGGTAGTGCCAGTCGGTGGAGTATTGCGTCTTGAACGATTCAAGCCCTATCGGCAGGGTCCTCATATGCATCGAGTTCGTGACGAGCAGGGGCCACATGAAAGAGCCCCAGTTGCCCATGAACGTGAATACCGTAAGCGTCGCGAGGGCCGGTTTCGAAAGCGGCAGTATTATCGTCGTATAGATGCGGAAGAACCCGCATCCGTCTATCTTAGCTGCGTCCTCGAGGTCCTTCGGCAGCGTCATGAAGAACTGCCTCAGCATGAACGTGCCGTATGCCGAGAATATCGCGGGAATTATAAGCGCCTTGAAGGTATCCACCCACCCGAAAAGCCGCATAAGGACATAGACCGGTATCATGGTGACCGAGCCGGGTATCATCATCGTCGCGAGGTACGCGAAGAAGAGCTTGTCCCTGCCCCTGAACTCGAGGCGCGAGAAGGCGTATGCCGCTAGCGAACTCGTGAATACCTGCCCCACCGTGACCGCTACGCCGACAATTATCGAATTCATGTAGAATTTCGCGAACGGCACCACCTTGAATGCCGATACGTAATTGTCCCAGATGAACATCGTCGGGATGAACATCTGTATCCAGTTCTTCGGGCGTATATATATCGCGTCGAGCGTCTTCAGCGAGGTCGTTATCATCCAGAGGAACGGCATTATCATCGAGAGCGCACCGATGGCAAGCACCGCATAAGCGAAGGCCTGCATCGCCTTCTCCCTCTGCGCCGCTTCGCTTAAGTGGGCCTTGTCCCCGTACCGCCTTCTGTTATCCATCTGCCGCCCTTTAATAGTGGACCAGTTTCCCGCCGAATCTCCAGTTGACAAGCGAGACGACGAATATGACCATGAAGAGGAACCAAGCTATCGCCGCCGCGTAGCCGACGTTCTGCCATGTATAGAGGTTATTGAAGATATAATATTCTATAGTCGTGGTGGCGCCGCCGGGGCCGCCGCCCGTCATTATATACGCCTGCATGAAACCGCCCTGGAAACCTCCGATGATGCTCATGATGGCTATGAAGAACGTCGTTGGGCTTATCTGCGGCCATGTGATCGCCCAGAACTTCTGCCACCCGTTCGCGCCGTCTATCTCGGCCGCCTCGTAGAAGTCCCTCGGTATGCCCTGCAGCGCGGCAAGGTAGAGTATCATGTTCATGCCGCCTATCGCTATCCAGAAATTCATCAGCATTAGCGCCGGCTTCGCCCATCCCGGCGAATTAAGCCACAGCGGGCCCTGTAAACTGAACCCGAGCATTTTCCCGCCCCAGTATATTATGTTGTTCAGCATGCCGTATTCGGGATTGAATATCCAGAGCCAGAGTATCGATATCGCGACGCCGGGGCATATCGACGGCAGGAAGAATATCGTCCTGAACATCGACTCGCCGCGGACCTTGCGGTTCAGCGCTATAGCAAGCCCTAGCGAGGCCATCATGCATACCGGTATCGAGAACATCAAAAAGACCGTGTTCCAGAGGTACTGCCAGAATTTCGGGTCGTTCGCGACTATATGGCCCTGGGTTGCGGCGTCCCTGTGGAAACCGAGAAGCTGGGAGAAATTCTCGAATCCGATGAATTGAGGGGCGGTCAGGATGTCCCACTTGAAAAAACTAAGTACAAGGGAGATAAAGACCGGGATGAAAGTGAATACCATAAAACCAATAAGGTTCGGCGCGAGGAACCCGTACGCCGCTATGGTCTCTTTTGTCCTGGCTTTAATGCGCATTTAAACTTTCCTTCTCCAGTAGGTCTTATCTTTGTCGTCTTCGAGTATGATGCCCTTCGCGCCGAGCTCTTTCCTTATCCTGTCCGCTTCGGCGAAATCCTTCCTCTTCTTCGCCTCTATGCGGGCGTCGACGAGCCCCTGTATCCCGGCGTCCGAAAGGCCGCTCGCGGCCGTCGTGAAGCTGAGCCCGAGCACCCCGCCAAGTTCCAGCAGGGTATTTTCGGTATATTTTAGCACAGAAATATCGCCATTTCTATCAACAATTTTGTTCGCGGCGTTGACGAGGTCGAAGAGCGCGCCGAGCGCCGAAGGCGTATTGAAGTCCCCGTCCATCGCCTCGATGAACCTCTGCGAGGCGGCCTCAATGTCCTTGTCCTTCGCCGGCCGGATGCCGGGCATCCCGTCCGTTCTCCTGCGTATCTTGTCCAAAAGCACCACGAACCTCTCATACCCGCTCTTCGCCGCCTCCATCTTCTCCCATGTGAAATCGATCGGATGCGAGTAATGGGCCCCGAGGAAGAATATTTTAAGCACATCGGCCGGGTAGCGCTCGAGGACGCCCTTGATGGAGACGTAATTCCCGAGCGATTTGGACATCTTCTCGCCGTTTATCGTGAGCAGGCCGTTATGTATCCAGTAATTCGCGAACGGCTTTCCCGTCGCGCATTCCGACTGCGCCACTTCGTTCTCGTGGTGCGGGAATATGAGGTCGCGCCCGCCGCCGTGGATATCGAAATTTTCGCCGAGGTATTTCGTGGACATCGCGGAGCATTCTATATGCCAGCCCGGCCGGCCCTTGCCCCAAGGCGAATCCCACTCGGGCTCGTTCTCCTTCGCGGATTTCCATAACGCGAAATCTAGCGAATCCCTCTTTTTTTCAAGTTTTCCGGGATGAGCATCTCCGAGCATCTGGTCCTTATCCTGGTGGGAAAGTTTCCCGTATGCGGAATACTTCCTGACGTCAAAATATACGTCTCCGCCGGACTCGTAGGCATAGCCCTTTTCGATAAGGGCGGACACCATCCCTATTATCTCCTTTATATGCTCGGTCGCCTTCGGCTCGATATCGGCGCGCGCGATCCCGAGCGAGTCCATGTCGCCGTAAAAACTCTTCGTATAGCGCTCCGCGATCTCTTTCGAGGCGGTATTGAGGTCCTTGCCGAAGAGAGGTGACTTCCTGTCGGCGGCCTCATCGCGGGCCTTGTTGATTATCTTGTCGTCGACGTCGGTTATGTTCTTTATGAAGGTTACCTTATAACCGCGGTAGGAGAGGTACCTCCTTATGAAATCGAAGATGAACGCGCTGCGCGCGTGCCCGAGATGGCACTCGTCATAGACGGTCACGCCGCAAACATACATGCGGGCTTCGCCTTCTTTTACGGGCTTGAACTCTTCGGCCTTCCTCGTGAGGGTATTATAAATAGAGATGGGCATGCTATTTTCGAAGATTCTGGTGGTGCTTCTTCAGTTCTCCCTCTATATGGTTTATCTCATCCTGAAGGCGGTCGAGCAGCTGCGCCAGCGGGTCGGGCAGGTTCGAATGGTCGAGCCGTATTCCCGGGATATCCTTGCCTTCCTTCTTCACGACCCTTCCGGGCACGCCGACTACCGTCGAATCCGCAGGGACATCCTTGATCACGACCGCGTTCGCGCCTACCATAACGCCATCGCCGACCTTTATGTTCCCGAGCACTTTCGCTCCCGCGCCGACCACTACGTTATTTCCGAGCGTCGGATGGCGCTTCCCTTTTTCCTTGCCGGTCCCGCCGAGCGTCACCCCCTGGAAGAGCGTGACGTTATCTCCGATGACCGATGTCTCGCCTATCACGACGCCCATCCCGTGGTCGATAAAAAGGCCCTTTCCTATCGTCGCTCCCGGGTGTATCTCGATGCCGGTGGCGAACCTCCCGAACTGCGAGAGCATCCTCGGCAGCATCGGCACCTTCGCGGAATAGAGAGCGTGCGCTATCCGGTAATATATGATAGCGTGCAGGCCCGAATAAAGGAGTATTACCTCGAAACCGCTCTTCGCGGCCGGGTCGCGCTCGAATATCGCGTTTATCTCGGTCCTGAACACCAGCGAGATCACGAGCATCTTGACGAGCGCGATTATAGCGAGCAAAAGCGCGATTATTATGAATATCTGCATTTTATCCTGTCTCCTCGACGGAAGCTATCGCGTAGGCCGCTATCGCCTCTCCGCGGCCGATGGCGCCCACGCCTTCCTGCGTCGTCGCCTTTACGTTCACCCGGCCTTCTTCTATGCCGAGGACCGAGGCGATCGTCTTCCTCATCTTCGCCTTGAAAGGCACGATCTTAGGCTCTTCCATTATGAGTGTTGAATCGACATTGACTATCCTGAATTTCTTTTTTGCGGCGAGTTCCGCGACCCTGTGCAGAAGTTCTAAGCTGCTTATCCCCTTGAACTGCGGGTCGTTGTTCGGGAAATGGATGCCTATATCGTCCATTCCCATCGCCCCGAGTATCGCATCGCAGATGGCGTGCAGCAGCACGTCCGCGTCGGAGTAACCCTCGAGCCCTTTTATATACGGTATCTCGACCCCGCCAAGGAAGAGCTTCCTTCCCTCGACGAGCCTGTGTATGTCGTAACCGAGCCCTGCCCTCATTTCACACCTGCCAGTATTTTCGCGTGCTTCAGGTCTTCCGGCGTTGTTATCTTTATATTGTCCTGCGACCCGTCAACGACCTTAACCTTTACGCCTATGCGTTCGACAAGGACCGCGTCGTCCGTCGCCGCGTCTACGGGCGCGTCGGGCAGGAATGCCTTGTCGTAGGCCCTGAGCAGGATGTCCTTGCGAAACGCCTGCGGGGTCTGGACCTCAACGAGCGTCGCCCTGTCGAGCGTCGCCGCCACGAAATTCCCTTTCTCAACCTGTTTGACCGTCGGCTTCACCGGAAGCCCGGGTATCGCGGCGCCGAACGTATCTGCCGCGTCGACGACAGACGATATCAGCTTGTTGCTTACGAAAGGCCTGCAGCCGTCGTGGACTATCACGCACTCAGAATCCTCACTGACCGAGGCGAGGCCGCTCTTTACCGAATCCATGCGGCGTTTCCCTCCGGCGACTATATCCTTTATCTTCGTAAACTTGCCTTTCTTCGCGAGCAGGCGCGCCTTCGGAAGGTCCGCCTGGTGGACAACGATGATTATCTCGCTGATGATGCCGGAAGCTTCGAGCGCTTTCAGCGTATGCGCGAGTATGGGTTCCTTGCCCAGCGCAACAAAGGCCTTATGCGCCTTTGCCTTCATCCGCTCGCCTTTCCCGGCGGCGGCAACTATCGCGGCCACCTTCATCTTTTTCTCTCCTATCTCTGCGCTTCTACCTTCGCGAATATCATCCTGCCCGCCGCGGTTTGCAATACCGACGTCACGAGCACCTTTGCCGTATGCCCTATGAGTTGTTTCGCGTTATCGATCACGACCATCGTGCCGTCATCGAGGTACGCGACCGCCTGGTTGTACTCCTTGCCTTCCTTGACGATCTTGACTTCCATGAGCTCGCCCGGTATAACGACCGGCTTAAGCGCGTTTGACAACTCGTTGATATTCAGGACCGTGACGCCCTGCAGCTCCGCGATCTTGTTCAGGTTGTAGTCGTTCGTGAAGACCTTCGCCGTAAGCATCTTCGCGAGCTTTATGAGTTTCGCGTCGACTTCCGTGATGTCCGGGAAATCGTCCTCGTGTATCTTGACCTCGACCGCCCCCGACTTGCGTATCTTGTTGAGCATATCGAGCCCGCGCCTTCCGCGGTTCCGCTTTATCGGGTCCGCCGAATCGGCTATCTGCTGCAGCTCTTTCAGCACGAACCGGGGTATGATAAGTATGCCCTGTATGAACTTCGTATGGCAGATATCGGCTATCCTGCCGTCAATTATCACCGACGTGTCGAGCAGCGCTATCTCCTCGCGCTGGCCTTCCCTCTTAAGCTTGATATAAGGTATTATGATATTGAACTCGTCCTTGCCCCTGACCGCCATGACCATGCCGAGATACGCGAATATCAATATCAGCAGGCCGTTGAACTCAGCCCTGATGTCGTCTTCCATCGGTATCAGCTTGAATACGCCTATGATGAGCCAGGCGAACAGGATGCCGAAGACGATCCCGAAGACCGCGGACGAGAGCCCCTTGACCGATATCCTCTTCGTAGAATATTCCAGCAGTATGATGATACCGGCTATGACCACGCCTACACCCACGCCTATCGTCTGCGATAGGGCGCCTATCCGGAGGGTATCTCCGAGCTGGTAGCCCATCAACCCGCAGAGTAATACGAAAAAAGACCTTATAATAGTAAATGTCATTTCTGTCCCCTGGGTTTCTGGAGGAGTTTCCACGGATGCGCTTTCAGGTCCTTGACGAACGCATCCAATTCGTTATAAAGGCCGTCGTCCATGAACAATTTACCGACGGTGCCTTCCCCCGACTTTACCTTATCCATCACGACGTTCGCGGAAGCCATGAACTTCCTTATGTCGAGCATCGTCGCCTTGAAAGCCGCCTGCGTCTCCGGGTCCCCGACGAGGGTGTTCAGGTGCTTTATCGTATCGCCGAGGCCGTTGGCTATCTCATAACCCTTCTGTGTCAGCTTCTCCATCGGGACCGATTCCCTGCCGGCTAACATCTCTCCGGGCCTGATGACCTCGCTGCCGGGGGTCCCCGGTATTATCTCGACGTATTTCTCCCCTATGAGGCCCAATGTGTTGATGAAGGCCTCCGCGTCCTTTTCGACCTTCGCTTTCTTATCGAGGAGTACATAGAGGTCGACCGCGGTCTTCTTGGCCTGCTCGTCCCTGACGATCTCGATGTTCTTGACCTCGCCGAGCTGCACGCCCGCGACCCTTACCGGAGCGGAGATCTCGATGCCGTTGGCGAAATCAAAACGGACCTTTATCGTGTACCTCTGCTGGGAGTATTTTATCTCCTGGGCCATGAATATCATGGATATTCCGATGGCTATGCCTATCGCCACGAAAATGCCGACCTTGAACTCGAGGTCCATCCTCCTCTTCATGCTCTCCTCCTGGAATATATTATCATGAGTCCTCTGTTATCGGGCCCTTCGCGGCCCCGGTTATGAACTGTTTTACTATCGGGTTAGACGTGTTCTTTATCTGCTCGGGCGTGCCCGACTCGACTATCTTTCCCTTGTAAAGCATCGCGATCCTGTCGGCTATCTTGTACGCCGACGTCATGTCATGCGTCACCGCGATGGCCGTCGTCTTAAGTTTCGACTGCAGGCCCTTTATGAGGTCGTTGACCGCGTCCGCCATTATCGGGTCTACGCCGGTCGTCGGCTCATCATAGAGTATTATCTTCGGGTCCATGCATATGGCGCGCGCGAGCCCGACGCGCTTGCGCATTCCTCCGGAGAGTTCCGAGGGCTTAAGCCCCTCTATCCCCTTGAGCCCCACGAGCTCGAGGCATTCCGCTACGCGCCTGTCTATCGAGGCGTCGTCCATCTTCCTGTGCTCGAGCAGGTTGAACGCGACGTTATCCCTCACGCTCAGCGAGTCGAAGAGCGCGGCGCCCTGGAAGAGCATGCCGAACTTGAGCCTGAGCTCGTTGAGCTCCTTGCCGCCAAGGCGCGTGACGTCCTGCCCGTCAATAATGACCTGGCCGGAGTCGGGCTTCATGAGGCCGATTATATGCTTGAGCATGACGCTCTTGCCCGTCCCCGAACGCCCGATTATGACGATCGTCTCGCCGTCCCTGATCGTGAGGTTCACGTTATCGAGGACGACGTTGTCGTCAAATGCCTTGCAAAGGTTTATAAGCTCTATCATGTCAGAATGAGAACCCGAAATAGAATAACGCCGTGAACAGGCAATCGGCCGCGATTATCAGAATGAATGATATGACGACCGCCTTTGTGGTGGCCGCGCCGACACCCTCGGCGCCGCCCTCGACCCTCATGCCTTCATAACACGCGACTATGCATATGACGACCGCGAAAGCGAACGACTTTATGAGGCCCGTGACTATATCTTTTACCTTCAGCGGGTTCCAGGTCATGTCCCAGTAGAGGTTGCTCAGGATGTTAAGCCGCCACACGCCTATCATATACCCGCCCAGTATGCCTACGATATCTCCGTAGATCGTAAGAAGCGGCAGCATGAAAAAGAGCGCTATAAACCTCGGCACCACGAGGTATTTGATCGGGTTCGTCGCGAGCGTCTCGAGCGCGTCTATCTGCTCGGTGACCTTCATCGTGCCGAGCTCTGCGGCTATCGACGCGCCGACCCTTCCCGCGACGACGAGCGCGGTAAGCACCGGCCCGAGTTCCCTCGTCAACGAGAGCGCGACAAGGCTCGCGATATAGAGCTTCGCCTCCATCTTCTGCATCTGGTACGCGCTCTGCAGCGCGAGCACCATGCCGGTGAAGAGGCATGTCAGGAACACTATCGGCAGGCTGTCTATGCCCACCTTGACCATCTGCTCCAGTACCGGCTTGCGTTTGAACGGCGGCATGAAAGTCCAGAAGACCGTCCTGACCGCAAGGACCGTGATGCCCCCGGCATAATGCAGGAAGCTTATGAACCTCTCGCCAAGCTGGGTGATCCAACCGTTCATATCTTCAGAACCTCACTTTATGCTCAACACCGACAAACTCGTCGTCTTCCTTCATCCTGACCTTCAGGTTCGCCGGCGCGCCGAGCTTATACTCGAGCTCCATCTCGTCGGTGCCGGGCCTGTACTGCTCGTTCTGCGCCTCATACGTCTTGAAATTTACCCTGAACTGCTCGCTGAGGTTAGCGCCCGTGACGTATTCATCCCCGATCGGCGTCTTCGTAACGGTCGCGCCCTCCCAGACCACCGATTGGCCTGACCTTATCTCTATATTGTTAAATACGCGCGGCGTCCCGATATCCGCCGTATTTATGCTCCCTTCCAGCGCCAATGCCTCACCATCAGTATAAACTTTTGAATCGATAAATTCAAGTTTTGATCCTCTTCCCCTGATGTTGACCTTCGCCGAGTTATAGCCGATGACGCTTATGTTCCCGTTGAAGAACTCGAGCTGGGCGTCTATGTCCGCATTCCTGCCGAGTTCGCCGCGTATATGAAGGTCGCCGGTGACCGTCCCCGAAAGCATGCCCTTATCGGTCATGAGGTCCGTGAGCCCTCCGAGCTGCGCTCCTTTGAACTTCATGTGGACGTCGAGGTCGTTCCGGCCCGCCAGCGAGACCGAGGCGTTCATTATCATGACATCGCCGTAGTTTACGCCTGACAGCTTCAGGCGGCCGTCCCTGATCTCGAACGCACCCCTGACTTCCCTGACAGGGTCGTAATTTATTATCGACCCGGACGTGCAGAAATCCCCGCTTACCGACACGGGGCCGCCGTCCGGCCCGTAACTCACTTTTCCGTTTATCGTGTAATTAGACATCAGGTCAAGGCCGAACGCCTTCAGGTGGTTCGCGTTGACCTCGAGTGAGAAATCCGGCAGTTTCGAGAAGTCGCCCGATATCCCCAGCCTGCTGACCTCCCCCATGGCGGTCGCGTTTCCCTTGTCGTCCTCGGGGAAAAGGTCGAAATTAAAACCTTTGCCGGCCGTCTGCAGCAGGCCGTTAAGCATCGTATTCTGCCCAAACCTGAAATTGTTGAAAACGACCGCCCCTTCGGACGTCTCGATATTCCCTGCGAAATTCGTGTTCAGCTTGTCGAGCGCGTCAAAGGACCCGTGCACGAATACCCTGTCCATCATGCCTTCGAGCTGCACCCTCAGCGTGTAGCCGCGACCCCTGATAGTGCCTTCGAGCATGGCGGCCGAACGGTCCACCGGGAACTTTATCCTGCCGCGTCCCGAGAATTGCTGGCCGAAAATATCGGCGTTTACGCTGTTCGACTCTATGCCGCTCTCGCTGATCTTGAAATTCCCCGTGACCGCGGATATTACCCGCATCTTCCGGGGATTATAGAACGTCCCGTCCCGGACCGATATCACGGCCCCTTCCCAGGACTGCTCAAAGATCTTTGGTATGAGGTATTTTATGTCCTTATCCGGGAAGAACACCCCGGGGGAGACCACGGTGATCCTGTCGAGCGAATCATACCTGCCGAGCGCGGCGTCCCAGAGCCGGTAATCGAGTTCTATCGCCTCGGCACAGAAAAAGAGTTCCCTTTGCGACTGAGTTTCCGCGGAAGCCGGCAAAAATACTTTTACGTCTTTCAGCACTATGCCGCGGAAGACCCCGCCTTCGAGCCCGCCTATCTCCCCTTCGAGCCCGATCTTGTCCCTGATCATTTCGAGCGCGGACGTCCTGAAACCCGAAAAGAACACCCTGCCGTGCAGGTCCAGGAACAAAAGGGCCGCAAGGATCAGCAATCCCGCGATGACAACGGCCGTATTCGGCCTGTGCCTCCTCAAATCCTCTCCGTTCCGGCTTTATTCGAAGACCAGATGGTCGACTTTCGCGCTGACTTTTACGGCCCCGCCCTTCTTTATCCTTCCCGAGATGATCTCCTCGGCAAGAGGATCTTCGAGGAAGCGCTGTATCGTCCTCTTGATGGGCCGGGCGCCGTATACCGGGTCAAAACCCTTTTCTATCAGTAGATCTGTCGCTCCCTTGTCCAGGTCGATGCTTATTTCGTGCTGTTCCTTCAGGCGGTCCCTTACCTCGGCGACCTCAAGGTCGACTATCTTGTAAAGGTCCTCCTTGGTCAGCGGCCTGAAGACGATGATGTCGTCGACCCTGTTTATGAACTCGGGCTTGAACGTCTTCTTCACTTCGTCGAGAAGCTTCGTCTTCATCGTCTGGTATGTCATCTCTTCCTTGTCGGACTTGAAACCGAGAGACCCCTGCTTCCTGAAGGTCTCCGCGCCTATGTTCGAGGTCATAATCAGGACCGTGTTCTTGAAATCCACCCTGCGGCCGAACGAATCCGTAAGACGGCCTTCCTCTAACACCTGCAGCAGCACGTTGAATACGTCGGGATGCGCCTTCTCTATCTCGTCGAGGAGCACTACCGAATACGGGCGGCGGCGGACCTTCTCGGTCAGCTGCCCGCCTTCTTCATACCCGACGTATCCCGGCGGCGCGCCTACGAGGCGTGAGACGTTGAACTTTTCCATATATTCCGACATGTCGATCTGTATTATAGCGTCCTCGTCGCCGAAGATCAGCTCTGCGAGCGCTTTCGCGAGCAGCGTCTTGCCGACGCCCGTCGGGCCGAGGAATACGAACGAGCCCGTAGGCCTCTTCGGGTCCTTCAGGCCGGCGCGCGAGCGCCTGACCGCGTTCGCTATGGCCCCTATCGCCTCGTCCTGGCCGACGACACGGTGGTGCAGCTGCTCTTCCATCTTCAGCAGCTTCTCGCTCTCCTTCTCCTCGAGCTTGACTATGGGTATGCCAGTCCATTTCGCGACGATCTCGGCGATCTCCTCGTCGGTAACGCGCGGGTACGCCTCCGCCTTCTGCTTCGTCCATTCCTTCCGGACCTTTTCGAGCTGGCCTTTCAGTTCCCTCTCCTGGTCGCGCAGGCCGGCGGCCTTCTCGAAATCCTGCCCTTTGACCGCGGCCTCCTTCTCTTTCCTGACGTGGTCCATCTGCTTCTCGACTTCTTTTATGTCGGGAGGCGTGGTCATCACGTTGAGGCGCGCGCGCGAACCTGCCTCGTCTATAAGGTCTATCGCCTTGTCCGGCAGGTACCTTCCCGAAATGTACTGGTCGGAAAGTTTCGCGGCCGCGATAAGCGATTCGTCGGTGAACTTGACCTTATGGTGCGCCTCGTACTTGTCGCGAAGGCCCTTCAATATCTCTATCGTCTCGTCGACGCTCGGCGGCTCGACCATTATCGTCTGGAACCTGCGTTCGAGCGCGGCGTCTTTCTCAATATGCTTCCTGTATTCGTCGAGCGTAGTGGCACCTATGCACTGTATTTCGCCGCGGGAGAGCGCGGGCTTGAGTATATTGGATGCGTCGATGGCACCCTCAGCGCCTCCGGCCCCGACGAGAGTGTGGAGCTCGTCGATAAATATTATTATGTTCTCGGAACGCTTTATCTCGTCCATGACCGCCTTGATGCGCTCCTCGAACTGGCCCCTGTATTTCGTGCCGGCGACCATAAGTGCCAAGTCGAGTATCACGACCCTCTTGTCGCGCAGTATCTCCGGGATGTCTCCTTTGATCACTTTTTGCGCGAGCCCTTCGACAATGGCGGTCTTGCCTACACCCGCCTCGCCGAGCAGCACGGGATTATTCTTCGTCCTGCGGGAGAGTATCTGTATCACGCGCTCTATTTCGTCCTTGCGCCCGATGACAGGGTCAAGCTTCCCTTCGCGCGCGAGCGAGGTGAGGTCGCGGCCGAACGCGTCCAGCGACGGCGTCTTCGTCTTCGCCTGCGCCTGCTGCTGCGTAAAGCCCGGGGTCGCGGAACCGAGAAGCGACATGACCTCCTGGCGGACCTTGTTCAGGTCGAGGCCGAGGTTCGTGAGCACCTGGCTCGCGACACCTTCTCCTTCGCGTATGAGGCCGAGAAGCAGGTGTTCGGTGCCTATATAATTATGGCCGAGGTTGCGCGCCTCGTCGGTAGCGAGCTCGATGACCTTCTTCGCCTTCGGCGTGAAAGGTATATCCCCCGATACGACGGTCGGCGGGCCGGGCTGGACTATCTTCTCGACCTCGAGGCGTATCGCCTCCAAACTAAGGCCGAGGTTCTGCAGGACCGCTGCCGCGACTCCCTCGCCCTCTTTTATGAGGCCGAGCAATACATGCTCGGTGCCTATATAATCGTGGTTGAACCTCTTGGCTTCTTCCTTCGCGAGTATTATTACCTTCCTCGCCCTTTCGGTGAACCTCGAGAACATGTTCATCGGGCCCCTGCCTCCTTAAGATTTATCGCGTAAATTGAATTTCTCGGAAATAAATTCCGCCCTGACGGCGTCCCTCTCCTCCGCTGACAACTGCTTTCCTTCTTTTTTCTGAAGGTGCGCGGGCTGTATCTGTATGAAAAGCCCGTTGAGCATGTCGCGGCCGGCGCCTTTTATGATGCCGAGGTCGGCGCCGAGCCTTATCGTAGAGAGGAAATTCAGCGCTTCCTCGGTGCTGATGAGCTTCGCGCTCTTGAGCTCCTCGAGCGAGCGCGTTATCCTGTCCTCGAGCAGCAGCCGCTGGTTCGCGTATATTGCGGCGCGCGCCGCGTTCTCCTGCTCGATTATCTGTTTTATTATCCTGCCGAGGTTATCGACCATCTCTTCCTCGGAGTTCCCAAGCGTCACCTGGTTCGATACCTGGAAAAAATTCCCGTATGACTCGGTCCCCTCGCCGAAGAGCCCGCGCGTGGTCATGCCGAGCTTGCCTATCGCCTGGATTATCCTCCCTGCCTGCTTCGTCATCACGAGCGCGGGAAGGTGCACCATGCACGACGCGCGCAGCCCCGTACCTATGTTCGTCGGGCAGCAGGTCAGGTAACCGACCTCGGGGGAATACGCGAAATCAAGGAACTGTTCGAGCTCCCCGTCCATCCTGTCGGCGAGCTTCCATGTGTCCTGAAGGTTGAATCCCGACTGCAGGACCTGCACGCGCAGGTGGTCTTCCTCGTTTACCATGATGCTTATGACTTCGCGGTCGCTTATTAGGACCGCCTTATGCTCCGGCCGTAGCGCGTGCTCCCTGCTGACCAGGTGCCTCTCTATGAGCATCTGCTTTTCAAGGCTGTCGAGCTCGCCCATCCTGAGGAACAGCGCGTCCTTAAAAAAATCTATGCGCCCGTAAGCGGACTTGAAATCGGATATGACCGCTTCGAGCTGTTCCGCGTCCGCCCAGTGCGGGAACGGGTATTTTTTCAGGTTTCGCGCGAGGCGTATGCGCGAGGACATTACGATATCCGAGCTCGGCCCGGAGCCCTTGAGCCACTCCCCCGCGCCCGTCCAGAGTTCGCCTAAGGTCATTTCTTCTCACCGGGCTTATTCTCCAGGTCACGTATCAGGTCGCGCAGCTTCGCCGCTTCCTCGAACTCTTCCCTGTCCACGGCAAGCTGCAGGCGCTGTTTCAGTGCCGATATTTCGGGCCTGTTATCCTGCCCGTCCGAACCCTTGGCTTTGGCGGATTTGCCCGTGTGCTTCGTCGAGCCGTGTATGCGTTTCAGCAGCGGGCGGAGGTTCTCCCTGAAAGCGAGATAGCAATCGGCGCACCCGAACCTGCCTATCTTCTGGAATTCGTCGAACGTCATTCCGCACTTATCGCATTTCATCACGCCTGTCCCGGGCTCGCTCAATCCGGCCAGGAAATCGGCTATGCTGAAATGCTGCTCCATCTCGATGCCCTTCTTTTTCGCGCAGGCATCGCAGAGCTGGAGCTGCTTGACCTCATCGTTCACGATCTCGGTGAACTCGACTGTCGCTTCGTTCTTACCGCAGGCCTGGCAAAGCATCAGAACCTCACGCCGTCGACCTTCGTAAGTTTATGGAATTCGCTTATCAGCTTCAACGTCATCTTGCCGACCTTGCCGTCGCCGATCTTGCGCCTGTCCATCCTGACGACCGGGATTATCTCGGCAGCGGTCCCTGTAAGGAACATCTCGTCCGCGTTGAAGAGGTCGTACCTTGTAAGGACCTCCTCATGGATCGGGATCTCCTTCAGGTGCGCGATATCGATGACCGCGCCCCGCGTGATCCCGCGCAGCACGCCGCTGTGTATGGGCGGCGTGAAAAGCGAACCGTTCTTGACGATGAAGATATTGTCACCGGTGCATTCCGCGACATAACCCTCGGAATTCAGCATGACGGCTTCTTCGACTCCCGCGTTTATCGCCTCGACCTTGGCGAGTATATTATTAAGGTAGTTCAGCGATTTTATCTGCGGATTGACCGATTCATGTATGTTCCTCTGCGTCGAGATCGTCACGATCTCGAGGCCCTTATCGTAAAATTCCTGCGGATAGAGCTTGATCTTGTCGGTGATGATGATGACCGTAGGTTTCAGGCACTTCCTCGGGTCGAGCCCGAGGTCGCCTAGGCCGCGCGTGACGATCAGGCGTATATACGAGTCCTTCATCTCGTTCTCTTTAAGCGTCTTCTTGACCGCCTCGACCATCTCTTCCTTGGACATCGGGATATCGAGCATTATCGCGTGGGCGGACTGGTAGAGCCTGTCGATATGCTCCTTGCATTTGAATATGAGCCCGTCGTATGTGCGGATGCCTTCGAAGACGCCGTCGCCGTACAGC
Source organism: uncultured Planctomycetia bacterium (assembly GCA_964650515.1). Taxonomy (GTDB): domain Bacteria; phylum Omnitrophota; class Gorgyraeia; order Pluralincolimonadales; family Pluralincolimonadaceae; genus UBA6215. The sequence continues at coordinate 30,081 of CAZYUB010000010.1, forward strand.
AGGCCGTGGTCGAAGACCGAGACCTTCGCGTCCTCTTTATGGTAGAATTTCCCGTCGATGTAGATCTTCAGCGCCATGATCATTGTCTCCTTGATTATTATACTATTACTCCGTCCTTTATGTGCACGACCCTGCGCGCCTTTTCGGCTATGCCGGCGTCGTGGGTCACTATTATCAGCGTCATTTTACGCCTTTTATTCAATTCCCACAACAACTCAATTATGTTCCTGCCCGTATCGGAATCGAGGTTGCCGGTCGGTTCGTCGCAGAGCAGGAGTTCCGGCTCGTTGGCCAGCGCGCGCGCTATCGCGACCCTCTGCTGTTCGCCCCCGGAGAGCTGCCCGGGCTTGTGGCGCATGCGGTCGGCGAGCCCGACTGCGGCGATAAGCTCCTCGGCCGCGCCGCGCGCTTTACCGCGGGCTTTCCCCGCTATGAGCGCCGGCAGCATCACGTTCTCTACCGCGTCGAATTCCGGCAGCAGGTGGTAGAACTGGAATACGAAACCTATTTTTTCGTTCCTGATCTTCGCGCGCTCGCTGTCGGAAAGCGAAAATATCTCCCTGCCGCCGAACCTGACCTCCCCGGCCGTCGGCATATCGAGCCCGCCAAGAAGGTGCAGCAGCGTGCTCTTGCCGGCGCCCGAAGGCCCGAGCAACGCGAGGACCTCGCCTTTTCCGGCCTTAAGGTCGACGCCTTTCAGGACCTCGAGCTGCCTCGTCCCGTTGCGGTATACCTTGCGAAGGCCTTTTGCTTCTATCATATCATTCATACCTCAAAGCGTCCACGGTATTGAGCCTCGAGGCCTGCCACGCCGGGTAGACACAGGCCAGCAGGCTTACCGCCAATGCCGCGATGACTATCGCGGCCACATCTGCTGCCTGTATATCCACCGGGAACCTGTCTATATAATACGTGTCCTTCGGTAATTTTATGAACTGGTATTTCTCTAGCAGGTAGCCGAGGCCGAGGCCTCCGGCCACGCCGAGCGCGGTGCCTATGAGCCCTATAATGAAACCCTGAAGCGTGAATATTGCCATAACCGAAGCGTTCGTCGAACCGATCGATTTCAGTATGCCGATATCCCTTGTCTTCTCCATGACCACCATTATCAGCGTGCTCGCTATGTTCAGGCATGCTACCGCAACTATCAGCGCGAGTATCCAGAACATCGTGACCTTCTCGAGCTTCAGCGCCGCGAACAAACTTTTGTTCAGGTCAATCCAGCTCTTGACGTAATAGGGGTACCTCAACTGCTTCTGTAATTCCGCCCGCAGGGATTGCGCCCTGAATGCGTCGCCTATGCGTATCCCGACGCCGCCTATTTTTTCGCCCGCGCCGAACAATTCCTGCGCGTCCTTAAGGCCGACGAACAGGAGCCCCGAATCATATTCATAATATCCGGAGTTGAAGATCCCCGCGACCCTGAAATCTTTATCGGTCCCCTCAACCGGAGAAACGACCGATACGTTGTCGCCAACCTTCAGGCCGAACCTCGAGGCGAATTCGGAGCCGATGAGCATCCCGCCGTTGGAGGCGCCGAGGATCGAGCCGGACCTCATGTAATCCCTGACCTTCGAGACCTTCGATTCCTCTTCGGGCACGATACCCCTGACTACGACCCCCTGCATGCTGCCGCCGGCTTTCGCGAACGCCTGCCCGTCCAGGAAAGGCGCCGCGGAAATTATCTCCGGGCTCGCGGCCTTTATCTTCGCGATGACGGCCGCCGTGTCATCGATGCCGCCTTCCTGCTCGACGACGAGGTGAGAGTTCGCTCCGATGACCTTTTCGCGCAGCTCATTATCGAACCCGGACATGACCCCGATGACGACTATAAGCGCGCAGACCCCGACCCCGACCCCGAGCACGGATATGAGGCTTATGATGGATATGAATTTCTCTTTTCGCTTCGCGGTTATATACCTCGAGGCGATCAACAGTTCATAACGCATATTTCGAAGATATCTTGGTTACTGTTGTTCCGGTTTAAGCTGCGGGAAGAATATTACGTCCTTGATCGAATCGCAGCCCGCCAACAGCATCGCGAGCCTGTCTATTCCGATGCCGAGCCCGCCCGCCGGAGGCATGCCGTATTCGAGCGCGCGCACGAAATCATCGTCTATCGCCTTAGAGCCCGCGGCCGTCGCCTGCTCCTCGAACCTTGCCTTCTGCTCTATCGGGTCGTTCAGCTCCGAATAGGCATTGGCGAGCTCCTGCCCGTTGATGAAAAGCTCGAACCTCTCGGTCAGTTCCGGCTCGCCCGGCTTCTTCTTCGACAAAGGGCAGAGCGCCGCCGGGTAATCTATTATGAAAGTCGGCTTCATGAGCTTCGGCTCGACCGTCTTTTCGAATATCTTGTTCGCGAACTCCTCGTCGATCTTCGCCTCCCTGATGTCGAGGCCCATATCCTTCGCGACCTTCTTGAGGTCTTTCTCCTTCTTGTAGTCGATGCCCGAATATTTCAGTATCGCCTCGCGGAACGGTATCCTGTCCCACGGAGGCGTGAGGTCGACCGCCTCGCCCGCGTCAGCGCGCTTGACGATATAACCGCCGAAGAGATGCTTCGCCGCGTCGGTTATCAATTCCTCGGTCAGGTTTATCATGTCCTCGCAATTGCCGTACGCCTGGTAGACCTCTATCATCGTGAACTCGGGATTATGCCGCGGTGATATCCCTTCGTTCCTGAAATTCCTGTTTATCTCGTAGACCCTCTCGAACCCGCCGACAAGCAGACGTTTCAGGTAGAGCTCTGGCGCTATCCTCATGAAGAGGTCGATGCCGAGCGCTTCGTGGTGCGTCTTGAACGGTTTCGCCGTGGCACCCCCGGGCATCGCCTGCATCATCGGCGTCTCGACTTCCATGAACCCCTTCGCGTCGAGGAAAGACCTTATGCGCGCGATCATCTTTATGCGCAGCTCGAAGACCTTCTTGACATCGTCGTTTACTATGAGGTCGACATACCTCTGGCGGTACCTTATCTCGATATCCTTGAGGCCGTGCCATTTTTCGGGAAGCGGCTTTATCGATTTCGAGAGCATCGTGAAATCTTCCGCGTGGACGGTCGGCTCGCCGGTCCTCGTCTTGAAGGCCTTGCCGTGTATCCCGACTACATCGCCTATATCGATATTCGCGAAAGCTATCCCAGCTTTCTCCGGGAGTTCGGCGGCCTTGATGTAATTCTGTATCTTTCCCGTGGAATCCTTGACGTCAATGAAGCATGACTTGCCGTGGGAACGGACGGCCATGACCCTGCCGGCGATGGCGACCTTCAGCTCTTTTGCCGCGGCGTCATCGAAATTCTGCAATAACTCGTTGATATTTATGGACTTGGTGAATCTCCCACCGTAGGGATCGATGCCGGCAGCCCGTAAATTATCGAGTTTTATTAATCTTTGCTTGATAAGATCGTTTATTTCTTCCAATTTTTCCGCCTCAAATTGATATAATTATAGATTGAATAAAGGGTTAAGTCAAACAAAAAAACCCCGGCGCATACCCAGGCGAAGAGATCCCCGTACCTCATATACGGCGTACGGCTCCTTGCCGGTATTATATTGGCGGTAGCGAAACCGTCCGTGAATATCCTCTTTCCGGAGGTATCCTGCACGCTCTGGGTGATCCTGCCGTTGCGGTCTATGAAGCACGACTGCCCGGTATTCGCGGCCCTTACGACATTGAGCCGGTTCTCGACCGCGCGGAACACCGACGACTGCGTATGCTGGTAAGGCGCGCCCGTATCCATATACCACGCGTCATTCGTTATGACCACGAGGAACTCCGCGCCACGCCTCGCGAAGATCCTTGAGATCTCCGGGAAGACGTCCTCGAAGCATATCAGCACGGCGAATTTCACGCGGCCCCTCTTTTGCGTCGGTATCTCGAATATAGTATAATCCTTGCCAGGCGAATAATCCTCGCCCATGTCATAACGCTTCTTTATGAACGAGAGGTACGAATTGCCGAAAGGCACGTATTCCCCGAACGGAACGAGATGGACCTTGTCGTAGCGCTGGGCCATCTCGCCGGTGTTCGATACAAGCACCGCGCTGTTGTAATAGCGCACGCCCTCGGGCACCTTCTCCGTCTGGGTCCCGACGAGGATATAGGAACCCGTCTCTTTCGCAAGCGCCGCTATCCTGTCCCGCAGTTCTTTCTGTGTCTCGAGGAAACCCGGCACTGATGTCTCGGGCCATACGATGAGGTCGGGCTTCTCCTTCGCCGCCTCTCTCGTCAGCGCGATATACTTATCGAGTATGGCGCCGGCGAACCTCTCGTCCCATTTCTGCGATTGCGGGATATTACCCTGTATGACCGACACCTTCACCGGCTCGCCCGTATTCCGGATGTCCTGGACATAATAGCCGTATATCATTACCGCGATCATTATGATCACCAGCAGCGCGAGATACCTCGCTTCCGGCTTGTGCCCTTTTATCTTCTTCTTTATCTTCGACGATATTATGACGTTCGTGAATACGACGAGGAACGAGACGCCGTACGCGCCGAAAGTGTCGGCTATCTGTATCATCGGCAGCGTCTCCCACTGCGTATGGCCCAGGAGCGCCCATCCGAAACCCGTAAAGATGTTGCTCCTGAGGAACTCTATCGCTACCCAGAGGCAGCCGACGAGCAGCGCGAACCTGAGGCGCGGCTTCGGGAATTGCATCGACAGGATCTCAGCGCCGAGCGCGAATAACCCGAAGAATATCGCGAGATACAGCGTCAGGATGATTATTCCTATTATCGCGACATACCCGAGCCAGTAGAGCGTGCCGGCAAAGAAAAGCAGCCCCGTTATGTAGCCGGTAAAGAACGCCTGAAGCGGGCGCTCGCCGCGTATCGCTATCAGCATAGGAACGAGCGCGAACCACGCGATATACGACACGTTGAACGCCGGATAAGAGAGCGTAAGCAGTAACGCCGATAACAACGGCAGGTATACTAAGCGCCGCAGCATTTTTTATATTTCTTTCCGCTCCCGCACGGGCAGGGGTCGTTCCTGCCGACCTTGGGAGCATCTCTTTCTATGGGCGCTTGCTTAGCGTCCAGGGGAGACGCCTCGGGCGGGGCCCCATGCCCGACCTCGGGTCTCTGCCCAGCCATAGGCTGGGCAATCCTCGAGGCGAGCGAGCCCATGTCGCGGTGTATCATCTGCTGCGGCACGGAGTCGAATACGCCTTTCGGTTTCTCCTGGCTGACGACCTGCACCCTGAATATCAGTTCGAGCGCGTCATCCTGGATGCTGTTCATCATCTGCTCGAACATCGCGAAACCCTCGTTCTTGTACTCTATGAGCGGGTCCACCTGCCCGTACGCGCGCAGGCCTATACCCTCTTTCAGGCCGTCCATCGCGTAGAGGTGTTCTTTCCATTTCGAATCTATCATGTCGAGCAGTATGGTCTTTTCTATGCGGCGCGCGACGTCGGCGCCGAGCACGAACTCCCTCTTCTCGTAATGCTTGTTTATTATCCCGAGAAGCGCCTCCCTCGCCTGTTCGCGCGAGCCCTTGAACAATTCATCGCGCCCCGCCGGCAACGCTATGCCGAGTTTCCCGCGGAACCATTCGTCGAGGCCCTTAAAATCCCATTCGTCGGGATGCAGCTTCTCTTCCATGAAGCGGCCCATCGCGCCGTCGAGGCCGTTCTCCACCGCCGCGGCGACGTATTCGCGCAGGTCCTTACCCTCGAGCACGGAGCGCCTTTCGGAGTAGATTACCTCCCTCTGCTTGTTCATTACGTTATCGTATTCGAGGAGCTGTTTCCTGATCTCAAAGTTGTGCGCTTCGACGCGCTTCTGTGCGGTCTCTATAGATTTCGAAACGATCGGGTGCTCTATCGGCTGGCCTTCTTCCATTCCGAGCTTTTCCATTATGAACTTTATCCTGTCGGAGCCGAATATCCTCATAAGGTCGTCCTCGAGCGAGAGGTAGAACCTCGACGAGCCCGGGTCTCCCTGGCGCCCGCAGCGGCCGCGAAGCTGGTTGTCTATGCGGCGCGCCTCATGGCGCTCTGTCCCGAGCACGTGCAGGCCGCCGAGCGAGACGACCTTGTTGTGCTCATCCTCGGCCTTCGACTTGAATTTCGAGAGCATCTCGATCTTTTCCTTAGGGTCTATGTCTTTCGGCTCTATGCCCTTCTGCCTGAAATAATCCAGCGCCATATATTCGGGGTTGCCGCCGAGAAGGATGTCGGTGCCGCGGCCCGCCATATTCGTGGCGATCGTGACGGCCTGGTAGCGGCCCGCCTGCGCGATGATGCTCGCTTCCATCTCGTGGTATTTCGCGTTAAGTACCTGATGCGGTATGCCGCGGCGCTGCAGCATATGGCTCAGGCGCTCGGACTTTTCTATCGATATCGTGCCGACGAGCACCGGCTGGCCCTTCTTGTAAAGTTCCGTTATTTCGTTCGCGGCCGCCTCGAACTTCTCCTTCTCGGTCTTGTATATCGAATCGGCGAAATTCGTCCTGATCAGCGGCTTGTTCGTCGGGACGACGACCACGTCGAGCTTGTATATCTGGCTGAACTCGTTCGCCTCGGTCGCGGCGGTGCCGGTCATGCCGGCGAGCTTGTCGAACATCCTGAAATAATTCTGGAACGTGATGGTAGCGAGCGTCTGGTTCTCGCGCTCTATCTTAACGCCCTCTTTCGCCTCGACCGCCTGGTGGAGGCCGTCTGACCACCTGCGTCCCGGCATCAGGCGGCCCGTGAACTCGTCGACTATTATTACCTCGCCGTCCTTAATGACATATTCGACGTCGAGCTTGTAAAGCTCCTTCGCTAACAGCGCCTTCTCGACGCAGTGCCTCTCCTCTGCGAACTCCATCGAATGCATGTCCTTGATGCCCCACGCCTTGACGACCTTCGCTTCGCCCTGCTCGGTCAAATAGACCGCGTGGCTCTTTTCGTCGACAATAAAATCGCCGGTCTCCTCTTTCGTCTCCTGGTCCTTCACTCCCCTCTGCAGGCCCCTGACGATATCGGCGGCCCTGTAATACTTCTCGGTGGATTCTTCGGCCGGCCCGGATATGATAAGCGGCGTCCTCGCCTCGTCGACGAGTATCGAGTCGACTTCGTCGACGACGGAATAATGCAGGTTGCGCTGGACCATGTCCTCGAGCCGGTACTTCATGTTATCGCGCAGGTAATCGAAACCGAATTCGTTGTTCGTGCCGTATGTTATGTCGCTGCGGTAAGCGGCCTGGCGGTCCCTGTCGTTCATGTCGTGCTGTATCATCCCGACGGTCAGGCCGAGGAACTCGAATATCGGGCCCATCCAGTACCTGTCGCGTTTCGCGAGGTAATCGTTGACCGTGACAATGTGCACGCCGAGGCCCGTGAGCGCGTTCAGGTAAGCCGGCAGTGTCGCGACGAGCGTCTTTCCTTCGCCGGTCGTCATCTCAGCGATCTTGCCCTCGTGCAGCACCATGCCGCCTATAAGCTGCACGTCGAAATGGCGCATGCCCGTCGTCCTCTTGCTCGCCTCGCGCACGACAGCGAACGCCTCGGGCAGTATCTCCTCGAGGGCTTCCGTCTCGAGCTTGCGCCTCTCGTCCTTGCCCATCGAGGCGAGGTCCTGGCCCTTGAACTTATCCTTGAGCCGCGCGCGGTATTCGTCCGTCTTAGCGCGCAGCTGGTCGTCCGATAATTTGGAGACCTTCTCTTCGAAGGAGTTGACCAGCGCGACCTTCGGCCTCAGCCGCTTGATCTCCCTGTCGTTATGAGTGCCTATCACCGCCGAAAAAATATTACCGATCATTACGGAGCCATCCTCTAGGGGCGCGAAGCGTCCCTGTTATTTTTACCTGCTGACCATTTTACGTATGCTTCTATCAGTCCATCAAGTTCGCCGTCGAGCACCTGGTTCGCTTTTCCGGTCTCGAATTCCGTCCTGTGGTCCTTGACCATCATATACGGGTGCAGCACGTAAGAGCGTATCTGGCTGCCCCACTCTATCTTCTGCTTCTCCGAATACATCGACTTGAGCTTCTCTTCCTGCTCCTGCTGCCTCCTCTCGAAGAGCCGCGCCTTGAGGACCTTCATCGCCGAATGCTTGTTCTTCAGCTGGGAGCGCTCGTTCTGGCACTGCACGACGAGACCCGTCGGGATATGCGTTATCCTGACGGCGGAGTCGGTCGTGTTGACTCCCTGGCCTCCCGGCCCCGACGCGCGGTAGACGTCAATGCGCAGCTCTTTCTCGTCGACCTGTATGTCTATGTCGTCCTCGACCTCGGGGATCACATCCACCGACGCAAAAGACGTGTGGCGCCTCTTGTTCGAATCGAACGGCGATATCCTGACGAGCCGGTGGACGCCGCGCTCGGACTTTAGGTAGCCGAACGCGTAATCTCCCCTCACGAGCATCGTGACGTTCTTGACGCCCGCTTCTTCGCCCGCGAGATAATCGAGGACTTCCACCTTATAGCCCCTGTTCTGCGCGTAGCGGACATACATGCGGAAGAGCATCGCGGCCCAGTCGCACGACTCGGTGCCGCCGGCGCCCGCATTTATCGAAAGTATCGCCGCGGACTTGTCGTGCTCACCCGAGAATAAAGCGGTGAATTCTATGCCTGCTATCTTCTTCGCGAGGTTTTCGAGGTCGCTCAAAAGCTGGGATACCGAGGCGCTGTCGGACGGCTCCGTTATGCCCGCGAGACCGGCGAGGTCATCAAGCTCCCCGGCGGATGCCTCCCACGGCTCAAGCTTCGCCTTAAGAGATTTCATCTCCTGGATGGTCTTGTTGGCCTTCTGCTGGTCGTCCCAGAAACCCGGGGCGGCCATCCGCTCTTCGTATTCCTTTATCTTCTTCCCGGCGGTATCGAGGTCAAAGATACCTCCGCAGGTTGGCGAGCGTGGTTTTGGCTTCTTCTATCTTCTTTTTCAGGTCTTCTAACATGGGAAAATTATACCAATTCGGGGGGCTTAAAACAAGGACAATAAATCGCCTTTTCCGGCTTTGACCGTCGCGCCGGGGGCTATGCCGTTCTTAGCGAACCAGCCGCGGTTGGCCTCGAGCGCGAAGCGGATTTGGCGGGATGCCGACATTACCGGCGTTTCGTCCATCGGCTCCATATCGCGGATCTCGAGGATGACACCCGCGCTGTCTATGAATGCGATCGACAGCGGTATGCGCGTGTCTTTCATATACATCATCATCTGCTGCGGTTCCCTGTAAAGGAAGAGCATCCCCTCGTCTTCCCCGAGTTCCCGGCGGTGCATGAGGCCCGCCTCCCTCTGCTCCTGTGTTACGGCAAGCTCGGCTTTCATGGCCTTGGGGCCGACCTGCAGCACGGTTATCGGGAGCCCGGCGGGGAATACTTCGCATGGCAGGAGCATTGCGGAGGAGGCAAGAAATATAATGACTGCGACACGGATGTTATACATATTGATCACAGCCCGCTACCCCAGAACCTGCGGATTGAGTTGCCACACCGAATAGTTTAGCACGGAGGCGAAGCTGACCCAAACCAGGTACGGGATAAGCAACACGCCTGCCAACGGCCTGATACGCCAGAACACAATAAGCGTTGCAACGATAAGCACCCAAAGCAGGACGATGTTCGCGAAAGACAAAACACCTGAGTGCCAATAGAAGAACGGCCAACTCCAGAACGCATTAACTGCAAGTTGCACTAAAAACAGTGTAAGGGCTGTACGCGAGGCCCGAAATCCTCCGATACGCCAGACCAGCCACGCCGAAATACCTATGAGCGCGTACAGGATTGTCCACACAGGACCGAACAGGCCGGATGGCGGCGCCCACTCCGGGCGCACTAGCCGCGTATAAAACGGGCCGGCTTGTATAGTAGCAGCGCTGCCAATGGCAGCGGCAAAGTAACATACCGCAAGCCAGGTGACCAATCCGATAATCTGCCGGCCCTTAGGCAAAGCCATAATTCACTCCAACTCCTGCCCGAGATACACCGACGAGCGCGGGGCGTGGTATCCCAGCATCACGAGGGCAACCCCGGCGAAATAAAGCATATCCCTGATGAAATAACCGTTGAAGCGCAGGACGAGCCCGAATATCGCTATCCCCTCCGACAGCGCCCACGCGGCAATAAACACTGTCATCGTCCTTTTGATCTCCTCGGGGCTTCCGGGTTTAAGTTTCCCTTTCCTGAGCAGGTCCGTCAGCGCGTACTTCCTCAAGGCGACCGAAATAGCGGCCATCACTGCGGATTCGACGGCGAAGATAGCCATTAAAGGTTTTGGCGCCGCCCCTACAAGGGGTGTGTAATCAACCTTGACCGTATACGCGATAAATAAATACACGAATATGCTCAAGACAAACGACGCCCATATCACCCAAAGCATAAAGCCGCGGTTCATTCCTTCTCCTTATACGAGAGCGCCTTGTGTATCTCATGCTTGACCTGCTCGAGGTCGAACGGCTTTGTGAGGTAGCCGATCACGCCGAGGTTATACGCCTTCTTTATATCGGTATATCCGCCAAGCGCGGAGATGATGACTATCGGTATGGCCTGCGTGACGGGGTCCCTGTTCAGCATCTGGCAGACCTCGAACCCGCCGACATCCGGCATCATCAGGTCGAGCAGTATCAGGTCGGGCGCGAAGAGCCGGACCTTCTCTACCACGTTCTTCGCGTCCTTGAACGCCTCGACCTGGAACTCGCCGCCGGTTTCCAAACTCTTCTTCAGGAAGAACGCGAAATCCGCCTCGTCGTCGATAATCAGGATCTTATTCATCTTGCCTCCGTCATTTCTTCGCCTGTTCTACAAGCTTACGGACTTCCTCTATCGAGGAAGTCGAGCCGCCTACCTGCTTACCTTTCCTGTCAAACACCCGTATGTTAGGTACGGACTGTATGCCGTATTTCACGCAGACAGGTGTCCCCCAGTTGACAATATCTATCTTCCTGAGCACGACGTCGGGGTCCGATTTCGCGAGTTCCTCCAATTTCGGCGCTATCGCCTTGCAGGGCCCGCACCATTCTGCGTAGAAATCAACGATGTTGACCTTGCCGGGCTCAAGCAGCAGCGCAAGGTCAACGTCAGCGCCTCCTTTTGAGACGACGGCCATATCGGCTATCAGCTTGATATCCTCGACGCTCTGCATGAATATCCTCTGCTCTGGGCCCGAATCACACCTGAATACAAGCACGCCGTGCGAAAGATAAGCGGGTGTGCAGGACAGCTGTTTATTGCCTTTGAGGCGGATATTCGCCTTCTTGATGGCGGAAAACTCGAGCTTGTCCACCTGCGTCATTTTATATTTCTTTTCGGCGCCTTCTGTCGCGGCGAATGTGACCGAATTCTTGTCGATCGCGACTACGTTGCCGTCTATTTTCTTATTGCCGAGGAGCGTCAGTGTATCCGCCCGCGCGGGGGACGGCAACAGCAAAATAAACGAAATGACGCACAGGATCTTGTTCATATGCTCCCTTCCTTTTCGAGTGATAATAACAGCCTCTTCAGGGGGATGCCGTAAGCGTAACCGCCGATATCGCCGCCGGAGGCGACGATGCGGTGGCAGGGGATTATGAGAGGCCACGGGTTGCGGTGGAGCGCCTGCGCGACGGCGCGTGTCGCCTTTGGATTGCCTATCTTCCCGGCGACCCACGCGTATGTGCGCGTCTCGCCGGAGGGTATCTTCATTATGCATTCGTAGACGCTTATCTCGAACGCGGTGCACCCGTCAAACAGGGCGGACTTTTTTGCGGACTGTGCCTTTCCTTTTTTTTGTTTCACCTACAAGCGCCTTTCGCCTTAATATGTGGTGGTACCTTATCGCGAACCTGTGCGATTCGTCGCGGACCCGCTGGATAAGCTGCAGCGCTTTCGATGAAGGCGGCAGCGCTATCGGCAGGGCCTTATCCAAAGTATATATGTGCTCAAACACTTTTGCAAGCCCTATCATGGGGATCTTCTCCAAACCGAGCGCTTTCGTCTCGACAGCGGCCGAAGAGAGGTGCCCGCGCCCGCCGTCGATCAGTATGAGGTCCGGCAGGGCATCGCTGCGCTTCAGCACTCCGCTGTAACGCCGGCGGACTATCTCGCGCATCATGGCGTAGTCGTCCTGCCCTTCCACTTCTTTTATCCTGAACATCCTGTAATTCGATTTGTCCGGGCGGCCGTCTTTGAATGATACCATCGAGCCGCAGGCGTTCTCGCCCTTGATATTCGAGATGTCGAACGCCTCGATGCGCCGCGGCAGCGATTGCATGCCGAGGACCTCGGCCAGTTCGGAAAGGCCCTGCGCGCCGGACGCGGCCCCCGCCCTCTTATGGACAGCGGTGCTGAGCGCCTCTATCTGGTTGCGAATCTCCGCCGCTTCCTCGAACCGCTTTTCGGCGGAGTATTCTTTCATCTTAGCGGTCAGCCGCCTGATCAGCTCGCTTTTCTTCCCCTCGATGAAGAGTATCACTTCTTTTATCCTGCCGGCGTAATCCTCTTTCGATATCTTTCCCTCGCACGGCGCGGAGCAGAGCCCGAGGTCGTCGTAGACGCACGCCCTTTTGGGTGATTTGGAACACGTGCGGAACATGAATATCCGGCGTATCGCCTTGACCGCCTCATGCAAAAGTGTCGCGTCGGTATACGGCCCGAAATATATCGAGCCGTCGCTCTTTTTGCCGCGTGCGACCATGACGCGCGGGAAGTCGTCGGACATGGTTATCTTGATGAGCGGGTAGGTCTTGCTGTCACGGAGTTCGACGTTGTATTTCGGCTGGTATTCCTTGATAAGGTTTGATTCGTAGAGCAGCGCCTCGGCTTCCGTCGCTGTCGTCACATGGTCTATATCGCGTATCTTTTCTACAAGCGCCTCTATCCTCGGCCCGTGGTCCTTCGAGCGCCGGAAATACGAGCGGACCCTGTCGCGCAGCGAGGACGCCTTGCCGACGTAAAGGACCTTCCCGTCGCCGTCCTTGAAGATATAAACACCTGGCCGTAACGGGAGGCCGCTTACCTTCTCCTTGAGATCCATCTTACCGCACCCTTGAATTCTTCGACCTTCAGGACGACGCAGGCGGCAAGGAACACCGCGATGCCGGCGGCGACCATCACCGCTACCTTCGCGACCGGGCGCATCATCATATTCGCGTCAAGCAGGAGTAATACGGCCGCCATGGCCGCTGAGGCCGCCAATACGCGCAGGAACGAATCTATTACCGGCCCCGCGCCGAGATGCCCTATCTTCTTCCCGAGCATTGAGACAAGCATGAAGAAGTTCGCGATGCTAGCGAGGGATGTGGCCAGAGCGAGGCCCCCGACCTTCAGCGGGAACATCAACGCGACATTCAATACGATATTTATCACTAGCGCGGCGGCCGCGGCCTTTACCGGCGTCTTCGTGTCCTTAAGCGAGTAGAACGCCGATACGAGTATCTTGACCCCCGCGTAAGCGAAAAGCCCTATTGAATAGAACAGCAGCGCGTCCGCGGTTATCCGCGTCGAGTAGCTGTCGAACGAGCCCCTCTCGAAGAGCGCGCGGACAATCGGGTTGGCTAGCACTATCAGCCCGACGGACGAGGGCACCGTTATGAAGAAGACCGAGCGCAGCGAGAACGAGAGCGTCTGCTTGAACTTCTCTATGTCCTCCTTCGCGGCGTGTTCCGACATCGTCGGCAGCATCGCCTGCGAGAAAGCGGTCCCGAATATCGCGAGCGGCAGCATCCATAACCTGTTCGAATAATATATGGCGGCGATCGCCCCCTCGCCGACTATCGACGAGAGCGAAGCGAGTATCGTATTGACGAAGACATTCACCTGGTAGATGCTGGCGCCAATCACGCGCGGGACGAGCAGCCGTCCGACTTCCGCGGCGCCCGGATGCCTGAACCTGTCGAGCCGGGGGAACGCGAGCCCCCTCGAAGCGAGCTGCGGCACCTGGACCGACAGCTGCAGCACCCCTCCGGCGAGCACGCCCAACGCGAGGCCCATGACGGGCACCTGCATCACAGGGCAAAGCCATAACGCGGCCGCTATGAAGACGATGTTCCAGAGCGGCTGGCTGAACGCCGACGCCCCGAATAGTTTGAGCGAGTTCAGGATGCCGGTCGTATAGGCGGTAAGCCCGACAAGGAATATATAAGGGAACATCCAGCGTGTCAGCTCGACTGTGATGCGGAACTTCTCGGGGTCCTTGACGAAGCCGGGCGCTATCAGCGCGACTATCGCCGGGGTAAAAGCCATGCCGAGCGCCGTTACCGCGGCAAGGACTACTATCATCACGTTGAGCAGGGCCTGAGCGAGCCCCCAGAACTCCTCCTTGGTCTTCTTGACGGCATAAGAGCTCAAAACCGGCACGAAGGCGGCGTTGGCGGCTCCCTCGCCTACGAGGTCGCGGAGCATGTTCGGTATCCTGAAAGCGACGACGAACGCCTGCAGCGGCACCGAGGTGCCGAATACGGCTGCTATGATTATGTCCCGGACGAAGCCGAGGATACGGCTCGCCGATATGCCGAGGCCGATGATCCCGGCCGATTTTGCCAGCGATTTATGAGTTGACATTTTATGCCTTATATGGTATTTTTACATAACCGTAACTTGAAAGGAGAAACACAGTTGCCAAATCTACCAAATGCCGCAAAAAGAATACGCCAGGACAAGAAAAGGCGCGAAAGAAACGACAAAATAGAGTCCGAAATAAAGAACCTCGCGAAGAAGTTCATGATGGCGCTTACCGCCAAGAAGAACGACGATGCGAAGAAACTCGGACTTTCTCTCGTATCGAAGCTCGACAGGGCCCGCTCCAAGGGCATCGTCCACAGGAACACCGTGTCGCGCAAGAGAGCCCGCATCCTATCCAAGATCGCTAAGATCAGATAGCCGTACCACAAGAGATTCCAGGATAACTTTCTTATCGAGGTCCCTTGTCTTCACGTCGCGGTCTGCCTTCGAAAGGAGAGCGAAGCATTCTTTTAGCCATTCCGTCGCGCGGGGGGACCGCCCCGCATGCCTGGCCTTGCGCTTCAGCGCCGCTCCGATAGCGCCGATTACGCTCTCCGGCTTCGTGGAATCCCTTAACAGGCCCGATAACAGCAACAGCGTGCGTGCCTTATTGCCGGCGCACATCGCGTCGGTCATCTCGAAAACGCTCTCCTCGAGCGACCTTCCGACGAGATTTTCGACGTCCTTCTTATCTATAACCTTCCTGTCTCCTGTATAATTCGCAAGTTTTTCCACGGCCATACGTACATACCCGACATCGTTTCCTATCTTTCCGGTCAGCAGGCCTATGGAGTCCTCGCCTATCTGTTTTCCGTAAAGCGACGCCCTCTCGCTTATATAACGCCTGAGGTCCGCACCCTCAGGGCTTGAGAAATTCTTCACTTTGGCATATCGGGAGAGCTCCGACAGGAATGGGTCGTCCGCGGCTTCTTTAGGGCTCATATCCGCGGTAATGACGAGGACCGTGCTCTCGAACCCGTTTTTCACGTATTCCGCGACAGGCCCCTTGGCTTCCTTCGGGAGCCGGTCGGCATTTTTTATGATAACGAAGCGCTTGGGGCTAAGGAAAGGCTGGGTATTGACCGCGTCCTGGAATCCCTGCGGATCGAACTGGTCTGAGTAGAATACGGAAGAATTAAGGTCGGCGTCGCCGCCGGAGAGGGCCTGTTTCTTGAGTTCTTCGAGGGCTTCCCCTTTAAGTGCGTTCTCTCTTCCTAGGAAAAGATATACTAAACCGGGCATCTGAAGGCCCTACCAATCCTCAACGGTCCTTTCAACGATCCTGTCCGCCAGGTCTTCTACCGCCTCGTTTATCGCAGTATCTTCCGACTTGGCCTTCGGCCCGGTCAGCGCGTATTCCTGGAAACCGACGAATCCGTTCTCGGTCCAGGCCGTCTTGGCATTGGCCACGTCCTCAAGCGACAAATTCACTATGATATTGGCCCTGTATTCCTCGACGTTCTCGCTGCGCTGGTCGTACCTCAGGGGCTGCTTGTCGTAATTTATCAAAGCGCCCGTTAGTATGAGGTCCGCCTGGTCCTCGTCCGAGACCACCTTAAGGTAGCCGTCCACCATGAACCTGTTGATCACAGCGTTCGTGACCTTGACCTCCATGCCCGGGCGGTAGAGCCGGTAGGGATTCTTGTCGGAAAGGTCGGAGCTGATGTTCAGGTCGACTTTGTTCTCGAACGGCTTGACATATATCTTGGTCGCTTTGCTGTACGCGAGAGAGCGCGTCGAATAACCGCATCCGGCCACGGATGCCGCGAGGATAAGCGCCGTTAACACCAGGGATATCTTCTTCATTTTTTCTTCTTCTTTTCTATTATGTCGAGCCGTTCCTGCGCCTTCTTGGCGGTAACCGTATCGGGCAAGGTATCGACGATGCTCTTATAGTATACCTCTGCCGCCTTGTACTGCCCCTGGCGCCAGTAGAAATCCGCGATATTATAATCGCTCTGCGCCTTCTTCTCCCTCAGCGACTGGCGCATCTTGTCGGCCTCGCCGGTCAGGTTCGATTCCGGGTGGCGCTTCGAAAAATCCTCTATCTCCTGGAGGGCCGAATCCGTCTCTGACTGGTCATAACTCGGTTTCAGCGACGCCTGCGAAGCGCATAGCCCCACCTGGAAGTTCGCCTCCTCCGCGAGCTCGCTCTCGGGATGTTCATCGACGAGTTTCTGGAAAGTCAGGCGCGCCTGCTGGAAATCGCCGGCTTTCTTGTAACACTCGCCCATCTTATACAACGCCTGGTCCGAGAACTTACCGTATGGCGCGTTATCGATGACCTTCTGGTACATTTCTATCGCCCTGTATACCGACGGGAAGGTCGGTATGCCCCAGAGCCGGACCTTCTCGCCTAGGTAAAATTTGTTCGCGATCTCATACTGCAGCTCCATCATCTCGTCGAGCCGCTTCGAAAAAGGGTATGTCTCTATTGCTTTCTGGTAGGCGTTGAAGGCCTGCTCGTATTCCTCGAGGCCCTCGTAGGACTTGCCGGCGAAATACTGCCCTTCGGCCGAGAGTTCCGCCTGCGGGTAATAACGCACGAGCTTCTGGAATTCGTCCGCGGCTTTCTTGAAATCCTTCGAATCGTAGAATTTCATCGCCCAGTCGAACTGTTCCTGCGGCGTGTCTTTCACGGCCCACTTCGGGTTTATCCAGGTGCCCGTCTGCGGGGTCCATATCCAATAAGCGCCGGCGTATTGCAGAGGCAACAGCGCGGCGACCGCGGTTAATATGATAAAAAAATATCTTCTCATAGACGTTTCGCCTTCCGGGTTATAGCGGGTTTATTGCTTGAGGACGGACCTTTCGACAAAATCACATATGCTGCGCTTGTCTTCATCGGGCATATCGACAAATTCGACCCCGACTTCATACTGCTCTCCGTAAGGGCGTTTGCGGACCCATGCCACTTTCGAGACCACCCTGACGGGTTTCGGGACGGATGGCACCGCTATATCGAGGACTAGCCTCGTAAATACGGAGATGAACTCATTTACGAGCATCCTTATGCCGCCCGTGGAAATATCCCTGGAGATGGCGCTTATGACGGAACCGCTGGCCTGGCGTATTCCCCTGTACTGGACCGACATGGCCGTGTTGATCCGCTCGAACTGCCTTCTTTCAGGGAAATCTGACTTAGATTGCATAGAGCGCCCCCTAATCATAAATGATTTTATACCCCGGAAGCACCTTTTGTCAACGTGAAATTTTACGGCTACTTTTGAAATTATCCACAATAAGTCCCTTGCCGTCCGTCGACGCGAACACCGCCCCGTCCTCGTTCGTCCTGTATGCCTTTATGCCCTTGGAACGCATCAGCTCCTGCATCTTTTCCGACGCAGCACGCTCCCTTTGGGCCCTGCCCTGCGAGATGACGGCGTATTCCGGCTTTGCGGCCTCGATGGACGCTTCCGCCTCTTCGCTGAGCTTCTGCCCGTGGTGCGGAAGCATCATCAGGCCGGACCTTGCGGCATCCGGATACTCGAGGAATACCTCCGATATCAAGCCGCTGCCGATATCCCCGCAAAAAAGGAGCCTGCGGCCCCCGAATCTCATGCCGAGCGCGACGGACTTATCATTTGCGGATACCGTTTTGTCGGGCACCCGTCCGGCGCAAGGGTTAAGGCAGGTGATATCCACGCCTGCTATGCCGGTTATCGAATCTCCCCGCTTTAATGCATGGCGCGGTATGCGTCGCGCAAAGACGATCCTGTCGAAAGACCTGTACAGCGACGTTCCGGAGCCGGCGCCGCTCTCGAATATGTTCCTAACCGCGATGCCTTCAAGAACGGCAGACAGGCCTCCGACGTGGTCGGCATCAGGGTGGGTCAGCACTACCGCGTCGAGCACCTGCACGCCTTTGCTCCTGAGGAATGGCAGCACGACACTCCTGCCGGCATCCCAGTCCTCCCCTCCGCCCGAACCGCCATCTATCAGCATATTGCCGACGCCGGGAAATTCCACAAATACGGAATCACCGTGGCCCACGTCGAGGAATGTGGCGCGCAGCTCTTTACCCGCGGGCGCGAGCGCGTTCGCCCAAATGACGATATTCGCCGTTACGAGCGCCGCGGCGATGATCTTAGCGCCCCTGATCCTGATCTTCTCCCTCCGGGTATAAGCGAGAATAAAAAGATAATACGCGATAATTATATAGGCAGGCGGCGCGGGCAGGTAGAAATGGCCCAACGGGGCCTTCGCGAGCAGGCCGTTCGCGTGGAAAAGCGCTTCGCACAGGAACCATACGGATGCCGCGAATACATTCCCGACAGCGGGTAGCAAAAAGCCGAAGACAACGAACGGGATGGCAGCCGCGGTTATCGCGAATGAAAGCGGCACCGCGATAAGGTTCGAGACGATAGCGACCGGCGTAACTATATTGAAATACGCCAGTATTAGCGGCGCGACTCCCACCCATGCGGCAAGCGATACGGCGCAACCCTGTACTACGAAATTCCGCGATTTTATCTTCGGCATGAAATACAGCAGCGATGCCACGGACAAAAACGACAGCTGGAACCCTATATCGAATAACGCGGCGGGATCGCAGCCGAGTATTATCACCGCGGCGAGCCCGAGGGAGTTCCATAGCGAAGCGTCCCTTCCGATAAGCAGGCCGGCAAGTATCGCTACGGACATGACAGTAGCCCTGATCACGGACGGCGTCCCGCCCGTAAGCACCGCGTAAAATATGAGCAGGACTATCGAGGCGCAATAACCCGCTTTCTTCGGTACCCTGAGCATCCCGAACACCAGCAGCATAAGGAAGGCAATGAGCCCGACGTTAAGCCCGCTTATCGCAAGCAAGTGAACGGTCCCGGTTTTCATGAAATCATCATTGAGCCCGTCGCCCAGCCCCCGCCTCAGCCCCAGCAGGATCGCGATAAGGAAATCCCCTGAGTCCCCGTCGGGAAGGTTAGCGGATATGAGTTCGCTGATCCTTGCCCTTGCCCTGTAGGCATAACTGGTTATAGGGTTCTTTTTGCCCGCCCCGGCGGCGATCTCCATATCCCTCGCGTTCGCCGACAACGACGAGAATACGCGGTGCCTCTCGAGGTATTTCGCGTAATCGAATTCTCCGGGATTGCCCGGCCCCCGGGGTTTCGACAGTTTACCGCGCAGGGACACGATGTCCCCGTAAGAGACCCTCTTCTTCGGGCTGCCGGTGACGGAGGCCTTTACTTTACCCGAGACGCGGGCATATATCCCGCCGCGCCGCAATCCATGCGCCTCAAGGATAAAATCCGTCCTGGGTTCGCCGTAATAAGTCCTCGTTACCGAAGGGTCGTCCGCCACGGTCCCCTCGATAAGGACCTCCTCGGGATGGGAAGGGGTGAATTCACTTATATGGCCGGAGGGCAGGATCTGGTTGGCCCCGAAGAGCATGCATCCTATAAAGAAGAACGCCGTGGAAAGCGCCGTAAACGACACCCTGGCCCTCTTAATGAGGGCGGCTGATATCGCGAGAAAGAATGCGGCAAGCCCCGCGGAAAATAGTGCGGGGACCCGGATAATGCTTGCTATCCAGATCCCCGCAGACAGGTAAACCGCTATCCAGGTTAAAGGCATTCCGGCTTACTTTGCCGGGGCTGCCTCGGCCTTAGGCGCAGGCGGCATCAAAAGGTCCTTGTGTATGATGACCTTGTTCTTGTCTTTCAGGTCCTTGAGTATCTGCTCGAAACGCTCTTTCTGCTTGTCGGCCAACAGCATCTGCTTGAGCTGGTCCTTGACGTCGTCGAAAGAGAGCAGTTTCTCCGGCTGCTTTTCCGTGACCTTGATGATATGGTATCCGAACTGCGACTTGACGACCCCGCTGACCTGCCCCGCCTGAAGCGCGAAAGCGGCGTTCTCGAACTCCGGGACCGTCTGCCCCTTGCCGATAAGGCCCAACTCCCCGCCCTTCTCTTTGCTCGGGCAAGTCGACTTCTCCTTGGCTAAAGCCGCGAAATCGGCGCCGCCGTTGATCTTCGCGAGCAGGTCGTTCGCATCGGCTTCGGTCTCGACCAATATATGCGAGACCTTTATCTTCTCGGATTCCTTGAACTTGTCCTTGTTCGCCTCGTAATATTTCTTTGCGTCCTCATCGCTGACGACGACCTTATCCTCTATCTCCCTGCGCAGGAACTCCTTGATTATTATCTCTTTCCTGGCTTCCTCTATCTGCTTCTGCACCGCGGCGTCCTTGTCGAGGTTCAGTTTCGACGCCTCGTTATACAGCAGTTTCTGGTTTATCACGCTCTCCGCGAACATGTCCTTGTGCGCTTCCGCCATCGGCTGGTACTGTTCGGGGATCTCTTTTATCATCGAGTTTATCTCTTCTATGGTTATCTTCTCGCTGCCTATCTCTATGACCACCGTGCCGGCTTTTGCCCCGGAAACCCCCGCCGGCTGCGGCTTTCCGGCCTCGGGCGCGGCCGTCTCCGGCTTCGGGGAAGCGCAGCATCCTGTTAATACAGCCGCGGCGAAAACCGCCAAGATCACGGCAAAATACCTTGTCCTATGCATCTTGTTGCTCCTTTCGTGTTGTTTTATTTTTTGGTCTTACGGCAGGGATTGAGTTTACCACAGAACCCACCGCTATTCAAGGACGATAAGGTCCTTTATCTTCCCGTATGTCTTCGGCCCGATGCCTTCTACCTTCATAATATCTTCCTTGAGCAGGTACAGCCCCTTAGCGTCGCGATAGCTTACTATCTTCTCCGCCGTCTTCGGCCCTATATCCGGCAACGAGGCGATCGTCGCGGCATCGTCGGTGTTAATATTTACGCGCACGGCCGCAGGGATCGCGGAACATCCGGCGGCCTTTCCGGCGATCA
The DNA here is from genome assembly GCA_964650515.1 of uncultured Planctomycetia bacterium. Taxonomy (GTDB): domain Bacteria; phylum Omnitrophota; class Gorgyraeia; order Pluralincolimonadales; family Pluralincolimonadaceae; genus UBA6215. Next base: position 51,309 of record CAZYUB010000010.1, read on the forward strand.
CTTTTAGTTCCGGGCGGGCGATATATGTCCTGTACACGATGACCGCGAGGCCCAATACGGCGAGCGCCCCAAGGGCGATAAGGACTTTCTTCTCCTGCGCAGTCAGGTCAAGCAACTATGCTAACGAGCCTCTTCGGTACGACGACGATGTTCTTAACGGGCTTGCCCTCGAGCCATTGCTTCACCTTTTCGTCCGACAGGGCCAGCTCTTTGAGTTTTTCGTCGCTGATGTCGTTGGGGACTTCCACCTTAGAACGGACCTTCCCGTTCACCTGTATTACTATCGTGATATTCTCGTCGACGAGCATCTTCGGGTCGAACTTCGGCCAGCCGGCCTTTAAGACGCTCTCCCTGTTACCGAGCGACCGCCATATCTCCTCGCAGAAATGCGGGGCTATCGGCGAGAGCATCAGAACGAGCGACGAATATACTTCCTTGTCCGCGCCGGACTGGTAGATAGCGTTGACGAGCTCCATCATCGCGGCGATAGCCGTGTTGAACTTGAACTCGCCTATATCATCCGTGACCTTCTTTATCGTCCTGTGCGTGAGGCGCACGAGCGACGGGTCGGCCTTCCCCTTAAGGTTCTCCTGTATGCGCCATACTCGCGTGAGGAACCTGAAAGCGCCCTCCGTTCCGCGCTCCTCCCACTCGAGTTCGGTCTCGGGCGGCGCCGCGAAAAGTATGAAGAGGCGCATCGTATCCGCACCGTATTTCGCGATTATCTCGTCGGGGTCTACGATATTCCCGCGCGATTTCGACATAACCTCGCCGTCCTTGAGCACCATGCCCTGCGTGAGGAGCTTTTGGAACGGCTCCCCGAAATCCAGCATGCCGATATCTTTCAGGAATTTCGTGAAGAACCTCGAATATAAAAGGTGCAGGACGGCGTGTTCGATACCTCCGATATACTGGTCGACCGGCATCCAGTATTTCACGTCGCCTTTCTCAAAAGCCGATGCGCTTGAATGGGGCGAGCAGAACCTCAGGAAATACCACGACGAATCTATGAACGTCGCCATCGTGTCCGTCTCGCGCTTCGCCGCGCCGCCGCACTTCGGGCACTTCGTTTCCGTAAAATCCTTTACCTGCGAAAGCGGGCTCCCGCCTTTGCCCGTGAATTCCACGTTCTTCGGCAGCACGACCGGCAGGTCCTTCTCGGGGACCGGCACTACGCCGCATTTCGCGCAATATATGACGGGTATAGGCGTCCCCCAATAACGCTGGCGCGATATAAGCCAGTCGCGCAGTCGCCAGTTGACCGTGCGCTTGCCGATGCCCGTCTTCTCCATCCACTCGGCGATCTTTTTCTTGCCTTCCGCGTTCGTAAGGCCGTCGAACTGCGCCGAATTCACCTGGACGCCATCTTCCTCATAGGCCTCGGCCATCTTATCCGGAGAGAGCTCTGTGTTTTTCGGCTGTATCACAACGCGCATCGGAAGATTATGCTCTTTCGCGAAGAGAAAATCGCGCTGGTCGTGCGTCGGGACGGCCATTATGGCTCCCGTGCCGTATTCCATCAGCACATAATCGGCCACCCATATCTGGACCGCCTCGTTATTTACGGGGTTTATCGCGTATGCGCCCGTAAATATGCCCTCTTTCTTCACGTCCGCCGCGACGCGGACGACCTTGCTCTCTTTCGATACCTTATCTATGAATTGCAGGGCCTGTTTCTCCTGCGGCTTTCCCTTAATGAGCCCTTTGACAAGAGGATGCTCCGGCGCGAGCACTACGTATGTGCAGCCGAATATCGTGTCCTGGCGGGTGGTGAATACCGGCAGGGCCTCGCCCGACCCCTTGATCTTGAAAAATATCTCGACGCCTTCGCTCTTGCCTATCCAGTTCTTCTGCATCGTGATGACCCGCTCCGGCCAGTCCCTGAGCCCCGTGAGGTCGTCAAGCAGCCTTTCCTTATAAGCGGTTATCTTTATGAACCACTGGTCGAGCTCCTTCTGGTGGACCAAATTCTTGCAGCGCCAGCATTTCCCGTCGATGACCTCCTCGTTCGCGAGGGTCGTCTCGCAATCGGGGCACCAGTTGACCACGGACGCCTTCTTATACGCGAGCCCCTTCTCCATCATCTTCAGGAATATCCACTGGTTCCAGCGGTAGTAATCGGGAAGGCAGGTCGAGACCTCGCGGTCCCAGTCGTAGGATAGGCCCATCTTCTTCAGCTGTTTGCGCATGTTGTCGATACAGCTTAAGGTCCAGGCCTCGGGGTGGCTCTTGTTCTTGATGGCGGCGTTCTCGGCCGGCTGGCCGAACGCGTCGTAGCCCATCGGGTGCAGCACGTTGTATCCCTGCATGATCTTCACGCGCGCGGCGACATCGCCGATCGTGTAATTGCGGACATGGCCCATATGGATGCGGCCGGAAGGGTACGGGAACATCTCGAGCAGGTAATACTTCTTCTTCGACGGATCGGTCCTGGCCCGGAAGATCCCGCTCCTCTCCCATTCCCCCTGCCACTTCTCTTCTATCTGCTTAAAATCGTAATTCAATCCTTCCTCATCTTCCTGACGGCCGCGAGGTTCGCCTTGTCGGATTTCTCGGTCTCCTTCGGCGTCTCGAGTATGAACGCGCAATCCCTGAACTCCGGGCGGTTGACGATGCGTTTCATGCCCTCCGCTCCGATCCTGCCCTTGCCGATATGCCAATGCCTGTCGTTGTGCGAACCGAATTCGCTCATAGAATCGTTGAAATGTATTACCTTTATCTTATCAAGCCCTACGGTAGAATCAATATATTTAAGGAGCTTTTCCAGTCCTTCTTTCGTCTTGTCGTCATGGCCCGCCTCGAACGTATGCGCGGTATCAAGGCAGACGCCGACCTTACCTGCGTCTTTCACGTTTCCGATTATCTCTTCTATGTCCTCGAATTTTGAGCCGATCGAGTCCCCTCCGCCGGCGGTATTCTCGAGCAGTATCGTCAGCTCCGGCTTGGCTCTGGATATCGCTTCGTTGAGCCCCTTCGAGAACCGGGCTATGCCGTAATCGCGGCCCTTCTCTTTCGGGCTGCCGAGGTGCGTCACGAAATAATCCGCGCCTATCATGTCGGCGCGCTTTATATCTTCTATATACGCGTCGACCGACTTGCGCCACAGTTTATCGTCGGGCGAGCACATGTTTATCAGGTACGGGATATGGACTACTACAGGCGAGATGCCCTTTGCCTTGCGGCGCCTTCGAAACTCCTCGGCATCCGCCGGGTCAAGCTCTAGCGCTTCCCACCCGCGCGGGTTGCGGCTGAAGATCTGGAACGTATTGCAGCCGAGCGCCGCGGCCCTGTCGACCGCCTCGTAGATATGCCCGGCTATGGATACATGGACGCCGAGTTTCATAGGCCTCCCGGAAAGAAATGGTGGAGCTGAGGGGGATCGAACCCCTTACCTCCTGCATGCCATGCAGGCGCTCTCCCAGGTGAGCTACAGCCCCACATTATCGGTCATTTTGTGTATACTATGGTTGACCGATAATGTGGGATGGTCCGCTGCATCTTAAAGCGGGGACCTACCCCACGTAGCAATATCATCGGTCAAACAGGATTTAAATGATACCACTTCCGGGCCCCGCCGTCAACCGTCCAGTTGTCATTGACAATGCCCCCCTCTGATGGTATATTTTACCAGAGTCATCTCCGTGGCATATAACTAAGGAGGTTCGCATGCTTGAAGGGCTATTGAACGGATTGCGAGACCCGAATATCGTATATCTGCTGCTCGTGATCGGCTTTTACGGGATAATATTCGAGATAGCGACGCCCGGCGTGTCCGTAGGCGGCATCATAGGCGTAGCGGGGCTTATCCTTGCCTTCGTTGGCATGAATTCGCTGCCGGTTAATTATACTGGCCTGATCCTGATGCTGCTGAGCTTCATCTTCTTTGTGCTGGAGGTCAAGACCCCGACCCACGGGATATTGTCGGTCTGCGGCATACTCGCGCTGACTATCGGCTCGCTTATACTGTTCAAGGCGGACCCGCAGTTCACGAGTTTATCTAAAGCGTTGATAGCAGCGATAGTAATAAGCACTACCGCCCTAATGGTATTCGTCCTGCCGCTTATAATCAAAGCTCAGGTACGGAGGGCGTCATCCGGCATGGAGAGCCTGACCGACGCAACGGGCGAAGCCAAGACGGACCTTGTACCTAAGGGTATCGTACATGTAAAGGGCGAGGAATGGTACGCCGAATCGCTCGAGGGGACGATCAAGGCGGGGGAAAAAATAAAGATAAAATCGGTTGACGGACTGGTTGTCAAAGTAGAGAAAGTGAGGTAACAGATGGCTATTACGGGTTTTGTATTTTTCTTTATCCTTATAGTAGGCCTTATAATCCTGTCGAACTCGATAAAGATCGTCAGGGAATACAAGCGCCTCGTCGTCTTCCGCCTCGGCCGTTCGATAGGACAGCGCGGCCCCGGCATCGTCTTCCTGATACCGATAATAGACCAGGCGATAAGCGTCGACCTGCGCGAGCTCTTCCTCGAGATACCGCAACAGACCTGTATCACGAAGGATAACGCTCCGATATCCATCGACTTCCTTATCTACTGGAAAGTCATAGACCCTGACCTCAGTGTCATAAAGGTCGGCAATTTTGCCGCAGCGTCGCAGGGCATCGCGACGACTACACTGAGGGCTGTCGTCGGCGATATCGCGCTCGATGAGGTCCTTTCGAAACGCGAACAGATAAACCAGATACTGCGCCAAAAACTCGATGAGGTCACCGAACGCTGGGGCGTCAAAGTAACGACCGTCGAGATCCGCGAGATCATGCCGCCCAAGGACGTATCCGACGCGATGATCAAACAGATGTCCGCCGAAAGGACCCGCCGCGCCGTGATCATTGAGGCTGAGGGCACGAAGGCCGCGGCGATAACCGTAGCCGAAGGCCAGAAACAGTCGGAGATACTTAAAGCCGAGGGCGACAGGCAGGCTGCTATCTTGAGGGCTGAAGGTTTCGCGCTCGCTTTGGACAAGATATTCTCGGTCGCGAAGGGTGTCGACTCGAAAACATTATCCCTCCAGTACCTCGAAACACTGAAGGCGTTGGGCCAGAGCCCCGCTACGAAGTATATCTTCCCGATGGAGTTCATGAACCTGCTTGAGCCGTTCGTGAAGAATACTAAAGATGCGATGAAATAAGCTATTGCCGGGGTGTTGGAACTGGCATACAAGTCAGTCTCAAAAACTGATGTCCGTAAGGGCATGAGGGTTCAACTCCCTCCCCCGGCACCATAATTCCCCGCTAATGGATGTTATGGAATATCCCGTGTTCAGCCGGTGAGGATTTCAAGGAAATCCGACCGGCGCTTTGGACGCGGGATATATTTTGCCCTGTGCTTATAACAGCGGAGTGTCCCCTTTTTACACGTCCCTAAGTGACACGTCCCCTATTTAAACTCTTATCGGAAGTATCACCACCGGTATCCCCTCGTGGTAGAACTTGCGCTGCATCGAGAATACGGTGTAGTTGTGGAGCAACCTGGTGAGGAACGTCTCTTTAGGGAAGACGATCTGGCCGCCGAAGAATACGGCCTGCGGGTATTTCTCCGTTATCCGGGGAGCGAGCGCGGAGGTCTCCTCGACCACATCCGTGCCTATGGAAAACATGCCTTCAGCGTGATAGCCGTGTTTTTCGACGAAATCCACATACCTGTCTATCTCGCCTTTCGCGTGCGCTTCCAGCTTCTCGAGTTCCTCTGCGCCCTTGAAATTACCGGCATCGATTATGGCTACCTGCACAAACACGAAATTCTTGAACGAATCCCCGAACAGCCTGAATACGTTAAACAGCGTGTGCAGCCCCATCCCGTTGAACCCGTTTACGAGCAGCACGGCCGTCTTCGCCTCGGGATCGAACTCGCCCTTCTCCTTCTTAGTTATGCCGGGGATGTTCTCGGAGCTCGAATAGCCCGCCGCCATGACAAGGTTATCTAGCCTCTTAAGCAGTTTGGCGGTATTCTCATAATGGCGCTTTATTCCCAGGACTATCAGGACAAGCGTGCCCGTTACGAACAAGGTTACCCATCCTCCCTCGTTGAACTTAATGACCGTTACCGAAACGAGGATAAAAGCGGTCATTATCAGCCCCACGCCGTTGACCGCCATCTTCCTGCGCCAATGGTCGAGCCTCTTGCGGTTCTTCCACCAGTAACGGACCATGCCCAGCTGTGACAGAAGGAATGTGATGAACACATTAATACTGTAGAGGACCACGAGCAGAGCGACGGAGCCGCGCGTCGCGAGCATCATTACAAGGGCCGCCACGCCCATTATAAGGACCCCGTTCTGAGTAACGAAACGGTCGCTCAGTGTGGCAAACCTGCTCGGCACCCAGCGGTCTATGGCCATGTTCGCGAGTATCCTCGGGCCTCCGACAAAACCTGTCTGAGCCGCGACAAAAAGCAGCACCGCCTCGGATACCAGCGTTATGAGCACGAAAGGATAACCCCAGGTCGCGCCCCAGGGTTCCGTTATCCGCTCAAGAAGGATGGCGTTGAACGTCTTGCCTTCCTGGAACTGCACCCTGAAAAGGACATACGCAAGCATGAGGCCAAGCACGGTTATCGCCAGGGAGATGGCCATATAATTCATAGTGCGCTTGGCCGTCTGGACCCTCGGCTCGCGAAGCATAGGCAGCGAATTGCTGACGGCTTCGATACCCGTATACGTGCCGGCGCCCATGCTGTAGGCGCGCATTACCATGATTATCATGCCCACTGTCCCGAGTGAGGCGGATGTGGTGTAAAGGTCGGCCTTTGTGGCCGACACCACGTCGGGCAGGTTCATGGCATGCGTCACTATGGCGTAAATTATGACGATAGCATGCGTGACCACGAACGTAATGAATATGGGCATTAGGACCATGACCGATTCCTTGACGCCCCTGAGATTTAACATTATAAGGATGATGACCACCATCGAGGCAAAAAACAGCTTATACGGGAGCCATTCCGCCGGCAGGAAGCTGAAGACGGCGTCCGCCCCGGCGGCAATCGATACCGTGATAGTCAGAGCGTAGTCGATCAGCAACGCGCTTCCGGATACCATGCCCACGGTCGGGGAGAGCAGCTTGCTCGCCACAAGATAGCCGCCTCCTCCGGACGGGAACACCTCTATAAGCTGCGAATAGCTGGAACTTATTATGAAGATGGTTATGGCGGTCGCGAGGGCAACAAAGATGCCTAGGTACATGTGGCCCTGCAACGCTACAAAGGCCTCCTGGGGGCCGTAGCACGAGGACGACAACCCGTCCGCGCCTATTCCCACCCACGCGAAGAACGCTATGAGCGATATCTTATGAAAAAGTTTTTTGTCGTGCGGGTCATGCGCGCCGCCGATCACTATATTTTTAAGCTTCTTGCCTATGCCCGATCCTGATGCCATGCGTTAAGCCCTCACTGACCTGATATCATACCACATGTAGGCGAATATAGGAACGGCAAGAAGCTCGATGCCTATCGTTACCCCGATCAAGACCGGCAGCGAGACGTCGTAAAGCACGCCCATAAGCGCGGCGCCGATGAACATAGCCACACCGTAGACCGTATTAAAGATGCCGTAGCCCGTCCCCCTCTTCTTCATCGGGGTAAGGTCCGCGATAGCCGATTTCATTATCGTCTCGTGTATGCCCATGACAACGCCCCAGAGCAGGACACTGACCGCTACGAGGCCAATATTAGCCGAGAAAGCGAACAGCGGTATCGCCGCCGAAAGGACGGGAATGGCTGCAAGGGTCAACAGGCCGGCTTTCTCGTTCCTGCTCCTGTGTTTCATGACATCGTAGGCCTTGCCTATCACAAGAGCGGCGATGCCGTCGACCGCCATCGCAATAGCGTAGAAAAGCGGTATCTGCGCGTCGGTAAGCACGCCCTTCGCCTTAAAATGGTAACCGAGCAGGGCGAAATTCACGAAACCCACCGTCGCGACGAGAGTAAACGCCGTGTATATCCAAAAGACCTTTGATAACTTATCCGGTTCCGGCGGTTTATTGAGCGCGGCTTCCAGTTTCTCGGGATCCGGCACGCGCAGGTACGCGAAGAATACGCACGCCATCACGAGCAGGAACGGCACCCAGAAGAGCCTGTAGCCCGCCTGGTATTTCGCGATATCGCTCTGGGTATTGCCGACCATCATAAAAAGCGCCATGAATATCAAAGGGCCCGTCAACGCGCCGAGCTGGTCCATGAACTCCGACAGCCCGAAGCCGAAACCCGTCCCGACCTGTTTTGACGCCTGCGATACGATCGTGTCGCGCGCGGGAGCCCTGAGGGCCTTGCCGAGCCGCTCGAGGACTATGAAGAGCGCGGCTACCTGCCAAACCCCCGTCAGCGACAGCATAGGGACGGTCGCGAGCATGCCGTAACCGATGAACGTGAAGAGCCAGTATGCCCTGGTCTTGTCGGCGAAATAACCCGACAGCAGGCGTATAGCGTAACCGATAAATTCCCCGAGCCCGGCGATAAAACCGACCGTCGCGGCGCTGACGCCGAGCGTCTTCAGGTACGGGCCGTTAACGCTGCGCGCGCCCTCGTAAACGATATCCCCGAACAAACTCACGAGCCCGAAGAGGATAATAAGGTTCATCGCGGCTTTTTTATTATTGTCTTTCATGCGATCAGCTCGAACGCCTTCGTGACTTCCATCCCCACGGCAATCCCGAGATCCGCGGCCTTCTTGTTCACCTTCGATATCTTCCTGTTAGGGAAACGGTCGAGCGTGCCGATCGGGTTATCCGGCGTACTCTCGACCATCGCCGCGGCCGCATTGAACCTGTCTATCGCCTCGAGGTCGAAGACGCCGCAGACGAGGAAACCCTTCTTTCCTGTCACCATCAGTATGCTGAACCCCGGCCATTTTACCTGGACCCCTTCCACAAGCCCGTTCTTCGTCTCGTATGACCTGGTTATCGTTTCCATCTTGACGATGCCTCCTTCTCCTGCTCATGGCGGTGTTTCGCGTCCATCGATATTATCAATGTCCGTATACCCTCGCTCTCCGATACCCATTTGAGCCCGAGTATAAGCGTCGCCACAAGGAATTGCGCGAAATATTTAGGCGCGGTGAACGACAGCGTGAACGCTATTACCGTGGCGGCAAGCCAGATATAACTCTGCATCCTCTTCTTCCCCGTATCCATCTTCGCAAGGCCTTTCGCTTTTTCTTTTAATTTTGCCGGCGTATCCGCGAGGGCGCCTTCGGCGAGCATGCTTTCGGCCGTATGCGCCGCCCTTATATTCTCAAGGCATGATGCGCAGGCCGAAGCGTGCTCTTCAAGGCGGTCCTTCTCCCACGGGGTCATCGCGCCGCCTACATACCTGGCCAGCACCGCCTCGTCGGGGCACGTTATCTTTGTTTCGCGGAGGTTGCCTATGCTCTTTTCCATATTATAGTAGACGTTTCTTTTCGAGTTTTTCTTTCAGGTTTTTTTTCGCCCGCGCGACAATCGTGGAGACCGTGTTCACCGGGAGCCCAAGGGCCGCAGATATCTGCGCGTGCTTCATCCCGTGCAGCAGGCTCATCCCGGCGGCCATCCTCTCTTTCGGGCTGAGCCCTTCTATCGCCGAAACCAGTTCCGCGCGGGCCTCATTCAGTTGCGCCTGCCTGTCCGGGCCGGCCGCGGCGGAAGGCAGGACATCCTCGAGCGTCCTGCCGTCGTCTTCTTTGTATATCTGCTCATATAATGATACGGATGACGGGGGGCTTTGCCTCCTCGCCCTCCTGAAATGCTCTATAGCCGCGTTGCCCGCGACCATCGCGAGCCACCCCGCGACCTTTCCGGGCTCCCTGAGCTGGCTTAACTTGCCGCCGGCCCATAAAGCGACAAAGACATCCTGGTGGATGTCGTTGATGTCTTCCTCGCTATGTTCGTATCCGTAACGCCTGAGCCGGTCGCGTATAGCCCAATAGACCACCTTCGAATACCTTTCGACGAACGCGTCCCACGATCTCCTGTCCTTCCTTATGCAGCCGAGCACCAGTTCTTCGGGATTTTCGTTCGGGTCCATCACTCTTTAGGCATTATCTTTTCTTCGAAAGCATTGGCCGTTACCGGCATCGTATCCCTGAATATCTTAAGCAGGGCCTTCGCGTATTCGCGTATCTCCGGCTGCGCCCCCTTATCGAGGCGCAGTTTCAGGAAGTTCATCAGGGAACGCGCGTTGACTGTCCAGTAATAAAGGGTGTATATCGAGAGCGGCAGCACGCCGCGCGCCTGCTCGCGTTTTATCCCGGACGATACCATCGACTCGTAGGCGTCGAAAGCGCCGTTAACGGCCTTCTTATATTTAAGAAGTTCCTCGCCCGACAGGCCTTCGGGCGTGTAGAAATCCCTCTTAGCCAGGCAATAACGCAGCGACATCTCGTTATACGTACCGATGCGGTGGCGTATCCACTGGCGCGCGACGAATATCGGGCATTTGACGTCGAAACGGAAATAGGCGTGCTCGAAAGGCGTGCCGTGGTCTTTTATTATCAGGTGGCGGACCAGCTTAGCATCGGCATCCGCACCTTGCGGCTCGCTCATGTAGCAGCGGCGCGCGCTTTCTATGACGGCCTTGTCCCCGCCCATCGAATCGATGAGCGCGACGTAGCCGTTATCGAGGACTTTTATCTGCTGCATCTTTCTTGGCTTTTTCTTTCTTCTCGTAGCATTCGGGGCAGTTATACATCGGCTTCGCCAGCGTCCTGTCGTAGCCGGGAGCCACGACCACCCTCTTCACTTCAGGGACTTCACGTCCGCAGGTATCGCATTTCATTTGTTGTCCTCCGGTTTGATGATTCTATCAATATGCGGCGCTTTTTTCAACCGCTATTTCGGGCGGCGCGCGGCAAAAACCAGGAATACCGCGATCACGATAAGCCCTATTATGACTATCATGACCGACGAGAACGACAATGCCAGAGCCGGGGCGGGCCCCGCGAAGACCGCTATGCCCCATTCGCTCGGGTCTGCATAAACATTCTTCGTCCCGTGCCAGGTGAACTGCAGCTCCCTCTTGTGCGTATCGCCGTCGTCCACCGAGATGTCAAAATCTATCTTCCTTCCGGCCTCGGGCTTGAACCCGCCGAGGGCCTTGAAGGGTATCTTCGACTCGATTATGTAGCCCTTATCCCACCTGATCGAAGCGACCTCTATGCCGCCTTCGTAGTCGTCCCGTCGCCAGACCCACTCCCCCGCCTTTATATCCTTTTCATTTCCGGGGGTTATGCCTATCTGGTAATCCTGTTTCACGAAGAACATCCTCTTCGGGTCCGCGGTTTCGTCGAGTCCGAGCATTATCTCTAACGCGTCGCCGTCCCAGATGTCCGGGCCTTCCTTGCTGTTGTCGAAAGGCACGTCATCGGTCACCTTCGCCGCCACATACAGAGCGTCGTCATCCCATAACAGGTAGATGTCCGCGCTGAGGTCGTCCTTGCCCGACCATACGTTATACATTAGTATTTCGTAGGTTTGCTTGTCCATCCTTATGGCATAACCGGGATATTTGCTTAGGTCGCAATCGACTTTGACCGGTTTTGTTGCCTTATGGATGCGGACTTCGGGTTTCGGCACGGGCTTATCCTGCGCCTGGCACTGCTGGAGGGAAAAGAAAAACAGGAAAAGGGCTGCCGCCGTGAGCTTAAATAGCTTTTTCATCTGGACCTCCAGGATTTCTTATATTCTATCAGAAATCCTGGGACGTGTCCAATGGGGACGTGTCACTTGGGGACAGGTCTTACCGTTAATGAACACCTTCCCTTTCGTCACTTTGATATCATACTGCTTGCCACGGAAGGAGCGCTTCATCGTGAACCCGTCCCATGAGGAGGGAAGGCGCGGATCTACCGTCAGCCCGTCGAGCGTAGCGCGCACGCCGAGTATCCAGTCGGTAAAGGCGCGGAACATCCACGCGGACGTCCCGGTAAGCCATGAATGGCTCCCGCGGCCGAATTGCGGGTGGTCGGGGCCGAAGAGGAACTGGCTGTAGACATACGGCTCGACCCTGTAGGTCTCCGCGCCGGCTTTCTTCGCGGCGACGGCCGGAAGCAGCTTGCGGTAATAGCCGAACGCCCTGTCCGCGCGGCCGAGCATCGCCTCGGCGATCACCGCCCAGGTATTCGCGTGGCAGAATATCGCGCCGTTCTCCTTTATGCCCGCCGGATAGTTGATCAGCGAGCCGATATCGTCCGGGCCGCTCGTATAGGAAGGCCAGCATATCCTGATGCCGAGGTCCGTATCGAGGTATTTCCTGACGGCGTCCATGCATTTGATGCCGCGCGCGCGGCCAGCGACACCGCTCAATACCGCCCAGCTCTGCGTGTTTATATGTATCTTCCCCTCCTCGCATTCCTTCGAGCCGACGGGCCGCCCGTCGTCGGTAAAAGCCCGTATATACCATTCGCCGTCCCAGGCGGTATAGTTTATCCGCTGCTTCATTTCGTCGTATATCTTCGTGAAGTTCTTCGCGTCCCTGGTCTTCTCCATCTTCGCAGCCAGTTCGGCCATCTGCCTCGCGGTATAGCAAAGGAACATCGCGACCCATACCGATTCGCCCCTGCCTTTCCTGTCGATGTCGTTGAGGCAGTCGTTCCAGTCCGCGTAGAACATCCTCGGCAGGCCGTGCGGCCCGCAGTTCGCGAGCGTATAATTTACCGCCCGGACCATATGCTCGTAGATCGTCCCGCAGGACCCCTCGATATACGGGGCCTTATCCTCAAGCACGGAGTAATCGCCTGTCTCGCAGATATACGAGTATACGGCCGGGATCATCCAGAGGTGGTCATCGGAATATTTCTTCGGTTCGCCGGTGCCTACCGTCGGGTAGAAGAGGTGGTACGCGTGCCCGTCCTCGTACATGTTCTTCGCGAGCAGTTTTATCTTATCCTTCACCTGCGGCGCTATCGCGTGGACGACGCCGAGCGTGTCCTGGCTCGTGTCCCTGAAGCCGATGCCGCGGCCGGTGCCCGTGTTATACATTAGCGACGCGTAACGCGACCAGTCGAACGTAGTCCTCGACTGGTACTGGTTCCATATATTTATGTTCGCATTGACCGCGGGGTCCGGCGTCTCGATTATCAGCTTCGACGTATACTCCTCCCAGTATTTTTTGACGCGCTCGAGCTCATGAGCTACATGGCTTTCGTCCGAGTACTTCCGCAATATCCTGTCCGGTGTCAGCTTGTTCTCATACGCGTCGACGCCGAGGACGACCGTTACCTCCTTCCGCTCCCCGGGCTTGAGCTCGAGGCGCACCGAGAGCGCGCCTATCACGTTCCCGCCGATGACCTTTGAACATTTATGCCTGCCGGATTTCACCGCTTCCGGGTTTGTCTCGCTGCGGTACTTGCCGATGAAAGCTTCCCTCTCGCAATCGTAACCCCGGACTGCCCGGTTGGTGACGGCGAAGAACACCCTGGAAAAGTTACGCTTAAAATATCCCTTTTTCTTGTTGTAAAAAGAATAGTATATAGCCTTGTCGCGGCTGTCGTATTCGGCCATGGAGAAATAGTGGAGGTTCGGATGGAACATGAACTCCTCAGACGCGTCGAAGAGCGCGAACTCAACGTACGGCGTGGCCGTTATGGAGCGTTTCTCCTTTCCGGAATTCGTTATTACGGCGGACCACACTTCGATGTTGTCATCCAACGGCACGAAATAAGTGACCTCGCTGGTTATTTTTTTGCTCTCGGAGGATATCTTCGTGTATCCGAGGCCGTGCCTGCACTCCCACGCGTCCGGCGCCTTGCAGACGGGCTGCCAGCCGGCGGACCAGTATTCCCCCGTCTCCGCGTCCCTGAGGTATACGTACCTGCCGGGCCTGTCGAGAGGCACGTTATTGTACCTGTACCTCGTTATGCGCTGGTACTTGGGGTCCTCAAAGAAACTGTAACCGCCCCCGGTCTGCGATATCAGCGCCGCGTACTTGCCGTTGCAGAGGTAATTTATCCACGGCGTCGGCGTATCGAACCTGTTTATTATGAACTCCTTCCTGTCCCTCGAGAACCCGCCGTAATCCATTTAGGTGCCTTTCATATATACTGGTTGTATACCATATTAATCAAAAAAAATAACCGTTATTTCGGCTTAGCGCTCGATTCCCTTACGACGAGATCGACAGGTATCACCTCTTTCGTCGCGATATTTATGCGCCCTTCTATCCTGTCTATGAGCTTCTTAAGCGCTATCGAGCCCATCTCTTCCTTCGGCACGTTAACGGTGGTAAGCGGCGGTGTGGAGAGCGCGGCCCATTCTATGTTGTCGAAGCCGACGATCGATATGTCGCGCGGTATCGAAAGGCCGCTCTTGTCGCGTATTGCCTTCATCGCGCCCATCGCCGCCTCGTCGTTTATCGCGAAGACCGCGGTCGGAAGAGGGCTCTTCTTCAATATCTTCTCCATCGCCTTATACCCTTCCTCGACCATGTAGTAGGCCTCTATGACGAGGCCGTCGTCGTATTTGATACCGGCCTCTTGGAGGGCTTCTTTATAGCCCTCGAGCCTGCCTATCGACGCGGGCTGGTCCTGAAGCGGCGCGCGTATCATCGCTATGCGTTTGTGGCCGAGGTCCGTAAGGTGCTTCACGGCCAGGTATCCGCCGAGACGGTTGTCGGGTATGACAGAATCAATCGCGGGCTTCGAGATCTCGTTATCGACGAGGACGAGCGGGAACTTCTTGTCGTAGAGGCTCAGGACCGTCGTACGGTCGAGCCCCCCGATGACGATGATACCGTCGACGTTGTTCTCCATCGCCCATCTCGCGATATCGCGCTCATCCTTTACCGATGTCACGAAATTGAACGAGAGCGTGCAGCCCATCCTCAGGGCTTCCTTCTGCATCGTCGAGAATATGCCGACGTAGTAAGGGCTTAATATGGGCGATTGCGAGGTCGGGTTAAGGCGCCTCAGTATGCACGCGATGTTCTTGCGCCTCGACTGGCGCTTCATCGACGAAAAGGCATGGGCTTTCTGCAGCCCTTCCGCGTCCGAGACGAACGTCCCGGTGCCGGGTACGGAATACAGAAAGCCCTCCCTTATCAATTGCGCGATGCCGCGCCTTAATGTGATGCGGTTGATCCCATGCTCCTTGCTCAGGATGCGTTCCGAAGGGATAGGTTCCCCGGGCTTGAACTGGCCGGCCTGGACCTGCTTGCGCAGTATATCGGCGAATTGCTGGTAGAAGAACTTTCCGCTCGACTTGTCCACCTTCGGGCTCACGGGATCCTCCTGTTATTTGATATCGACGACCTTAAGCTCGTCGATGTGTATCGTGACGGATTTCTTGCCCTTGTTATATGCCGGGCCGACCGCGAACTTGATCTCTTTAAGCTCGGCCGGGTTGAAATCTATGCCGGTAACCATCTTGCTGTTGTTCGCGTCCCAATACTGCCCCTTCTTGGGATAGGCGGTGAACGGTATGACCACCTTCTGCCACTCCTTGGTAGTCCTGACGAAGTTCGGGGTAGCCATTACGCCTATCTCCGTCTTGTTGCCGTCGCTGTCGTCCGCGTCTATGAGTATGACCTCGAAGTTCTCCCCGCCTTCCGCGCCTTTCACCCAGAACTCTATGCCGGGTTTCTTATACTGCGTAAGGTCCGCGAGCGGATAATGCCCCACCGCCGCGCCGGACCACTGCGTGCAGTCAAGCGTCGCCGTAAGGCAGGCGTCTCCCGACTTTGCGCCGGACTTGTTGATCTCGAACTCCGTGCCTCCTCCGTATACGTATTTATACTGGCCGTTCGATTCGTCTATCACGTCGATGTAATAATCTACCGTTTCGGCCTGCGCAAGCCTCGCTGCGCCTACAAGCGCCAAACCGCACAAGAACATTACCGCAAACACCCTCTTTCCCATCTTTACTGCCCCCTTTCTTTGAATACGACAAAGCCCCACTGGCAAGGTTCCTCATAAAATCTCTCGTCCCCCGAGAGGACCATCTGAGTGTGCCTGTCCTTTGTGTCCGAATCGTTCAATGCCACGTTGAAGCTGACCTTCATGCCGGGCGACGGTACAAAGTCCTGCGAGAACGACTTCCACGGCACCACCGCCTCGACAATATACCCGCCGGCTGCGCCCTGCGCACCCTCCGGCTTATATACCGCCGACTGCACTCCTTCGACCCTGTTCTTCAACTGCCATGACCATCTCTGCGGGATAACTTCCTTCCTGTTGCCGGTGCTGAAACCGATCTGGTAATCCGCCGCATCGAAAGCCATCCTGTCGGGGTCGGCTTCAGGGTCGAGGCTGAACGCTATCTCGAAACTGTCGCCGTTCCATATCGCGTCGCCGCGCTTATCGTTGATGAAGGGCTTGTCGTCCTTTACCTTTGCCGCGACATAAAGGTTCGCCTCGTCCCACATCAGGTATACTTCCGCGCTTATATCGTCGGGGCCTTTCCAGATATCCTGGCCCATGATCACGTTCCTCTTGTCGCTTATCACGACCGGCACAACATCCGCCCATTCGGAGAGGTCGCCGTCCGCCGTGACGGGTGCGGCTGCCTTCATAATCTCGATCACCGGCCTTGCGTATTCCGCCTGCGGGGCCGGCCTGAGTTCCGCCGTGACGCCTTCCGGAAGCTTGAACCCTTTCAGCAGTTTGGAAAAATACACGGGATCGCTCTTGAAATACGGGTCGGATACCGCTTCCGAGAACGCCTTGAGTATATCATTTTTCCCGTGAAGCCGCCAGTCGCATTCCTTCTTTATATTAAACCACACGATCGCTTTTACGCGCGGGAATTTTTGCCTGAGCGCAACAAAGGCGTCTTTTATCCATTGTATCTTGTCGCCGCCGGCGTCGCCCGAGGCGAATTCGCCTATCATTATCGGCTTACCTGGATATTTTTCCGTCAGTTGCTTATAACGTTTCGCGAATACCTTCTCGAACGGGTTCCAGCGGCTCCACTTCTCGGCCGTGCCCCAGTTATAACCGTCTATAGATACCCAGTCGACGTAGTTGTCTCCCGGGTAGTAATTGCTGTAGGTGTTCCACTGGGTCCACGGCACCTCGGTATCCATGACGCACCAGACCCATATCGCGTTATCGGCGCCGACCTCTTTAAAGAGGTCGTATACGTGGCGCCACGCCTTAATGTACTTCTTCGGGTCCTTATCGTTCTGGGCGCCGGACCACGGGTACCAGTTGCCGTCCATCTCGTGGCCCATACGAAGGAAATACGAGGTCCCGAGCCTCTTTCCGCGCTTCGCGAACGTCCTTATATATTCGTCATACTGCCCGTTGATTATGTTGTCGAGGTAGATTATGTCCTTGCCGTCCTTCTTTATCCAGGGCTCCCATGTTACGTGGGGTATGGCGCCGTAATCGACGATCGCCTGGCAGTCCTCCAGCGGGAAGATCTTCTGCCAATCGATGTAGAACATCACGGAGCCGGACTTCTTGTTTGCGGCGGCGTCGAAACGGTTTATCGGCGCGATGCGTATGGGGGTGTTCTCCATGAATATGCCCCACAGGCAGCCTTCGGGGATGTCCTGCGCCGCGGGGTCCGCTGCCGCGCAATCCGCCCTTCCGCAGGAGGCGAAAAGCGCGATGGACAGGAATAACGGTATCATGGCCGGTATCAATCTCATTGGTTTGCCTTTCTATACAGGTAGTATACCACATCATTCGTAAATTGCAAATATTTTACATCGCCCTGCCGGCGCGCAGGGAAGCGGTATATGCTCCGCATCTCTTATATCCGGCCCAGGCCTTGCCGCTTACCTTCGGGTCGGGGTCTATCTCCGAGACGATAAGATAGCACATCATGGCCGCCTGCCCGTATTCCGCACGGTCGGGCCCGTCGCAGGCCTTCGAAAGGCCCTCGTAGTACTTCGCCGCCTCGAGATAATTCCTTGATGCCTGTTTCTTCTCGTCGCCTGTCTTCGAACGCAGGCCCGCAATTATACCTTCCGCGCTGCCGCCCGGCTCGATGCCCGGCAGCCTCAGCTGGCCCGCCAGGCCGCCGTTGCACAGCGCAATGCCCTTTTCTGCCAGCGTCTCCATGCCTTCCGGAGGGCTGTATCCCTCCGCTTCCGCGCCTGCCCGCGCCCGGCAGGCGATGCCTTCACTGGCGCACCCTTTTACGACCTCAAAACATCCCCTTGCGAGGATGAAGTACCTGCTCTTCTTCAACGGTATATCATGCTCTTTCGCGCGCTTCATGAGCTTCTCCGCGAGGTCCAGGTATGCCCTGCAGCATGACTCGCGCTCCTGCCTGTCCTCGATGCGGCTTATCCTGCCTACCGCGATCTTCACGTCGGAATCGCAGTTCGGCATGAATATGCCATCATCGGCCGCGCAGGCCCCGAAACTTAACATTGCCGCAAACGCTAATACGAGGCTCTTCATCCGGCATCTCCTCATTGCCAGTAGACAATCTGCGCCCTTGGCATGAACGAGACGGTAACATCCTCAAGGACCGCGGTCTCGCTATACCAGGGTTTTGTCGCCGCCAGCGCGTTATCGTTGGAAACGAAATTCGCCCTGTACTGTATCGAGGACGCCGCTGGCGAGGTGATCCCGCCGCCGGCCCCCGGTGCCTGCCACGTATTGCCGCCGTCAACGCTTGTGAGCAAGTCAACCCTTTCCGAGGACGCATTTGCCGTGGACGGGACGGTTACGGTCCCCGCGATCGAACCCCAGGCCACGACGGCGCCGGTGCCGTTCGGGGCCGACACATAATAGCCGTCCTGCGGTATTATCCTGACATTGTCGAAAGCCGGCAGGTGGTATTCCCCGTATAACCTCACAAGCCCGGCCGCGTTCGTACCGCCCCCGTTGATATTCGAGAAAGTATAATTGCCTTCCTGTATCCTGCCCGAGGAAGCATTGTAATAAGCCCAATATACCCTGTTCTGGCATACCACGCGCAGCGTCTTGCGCAGGACATAGGGTTCCGAATAATTGGCCCACGAAGGGCTCGCCCACATATGCAGCATCCCCGTATGGGGCAAAGGCCCCGGGTCCACGCCGTACGCGACGCCCTGCTGCATGTCCTCGATGTAATAGCTGGCGTCCCCGGCGCTCGTCCTCTTGAAGACGATCCTGCCCACGTCGTTCTGGAACCTGAAAGCGTACGATGCCGGGTTTGTTATGGGATACTCGTAGTCGATCGGCTCCATAGCGTCCCACCAAAACCTCATGCGCATGTCATAGGTCCTTATCTTGTCGTCTATGTATACCTGCGCGCTATGGTTAGCCCACATCCATCTCGGGGAGGCCTCAAGGCCGAGGTCGCAGGTCGGCCATAATTTCGTATTATCGGAGGTTTCCGTGTCGTACTGCCCGATGACCGTCGTGTTCCATATCCCGTCCCTCGGGTTCCATTCGTTATTCGTCCAGTCGGTCTGCTGTCCGACATTGCCGTCTATATTCTCGGTGAAATTGTCCCAGAACCCCGCCTTTATCGAGTTCTTTATTACGTCGTAATCCGCGGCGGCGGCCCCGTTCCAGTCCTGGTCGGACCTTACCGGGCAGCTGTCCATGAAATTCACCCGGACCATCTCCCCGTTCGACATATCCCCTTCCCCCGCTCCGGAGGCCCAGTTGTCATTGCGCCATACCAGGGCGAACTGGCCCTTTGTCGTCTCGTTCCATATATCGAAAATTTTTATTACCGCATGGGCCTGCCTTGACGCAACGGCGATCCCCGCGATATTTCTCACGGTCCCCGACGACGTCATTTCATAATAACCGCCGGAATTGAAGCAGAACTCCGTCGAATAGGCCGCCGGCTTCGTCCTGTTCGGGTTCGCGCCGTCCTTTACTTCCCTGCTCTCCGCAGGGTTCAGCCCGATATAATTGTCAATGAACGCGTCGAACTGCTGCCAGCCGGTGAACGGCCGCGCGGCGATGATCGCCTGCGCAAGGCCCTGCGACTTCGCGTCGCTGTTTACGAGGCTGCGGAGCACCGCCCGCAGGACGGGTTCCGAAGCCGTGTTGATATTGACCGGCGCCCTTTCCTCCGTCGTGGTATCGTCAGGCAGGAAAGTATTCCGGTCCTTATAACCGTATAATGTGACATATTCCTTTATCGAGTCGTATTTGGCGGCGCTTATGCCCGCCCTGATCTTTATCTCTTCCTTTGTGGTGTACGGGGCGTTATCCGCGACAGCCTGGCACTCTATGGAAGTCAGCGGGTTGCCCAGGGCCGTGTTAAGGTTTTGCATCATCTGGCCGATCCTGCTGTTTTCGGTATTGTTCACGTTTATCTGCCTCGCGCAATCTATCACCGTGACCGTATAGCCGCCTTCAGAATAACCGGAATACCATGCCTCCGAAGACGTATCGAAAGCGGTATTCGCGGCCCCCTCCGGGCCGTTTTTGAGCTCGGCTATGGCCCTGGCGATCCCGGCTTCCGCGAGGTATCTCGCCTTTAAGCCCCTTGAGTAGCTCACGGCCTCCTTGCCGGCCAAAAGCATGTTCACGGCAAAGGTCGTGCCTATGAGCGCCATCAGCGATAACACGCCCACCACGAGTATCAGAGCCACGCCTTTTTTTCCGCGCATCTTATCCCCGCCTGTAAATAGTTTAGGGAGGCCTGAGAGTTGGGGGACTGCATTACTATCAGGCCTCCCCAAACGAACTGGGTTGTCTATACTTAGAAGCGGATCACTTCTTCCTTCTGGAGGCCGCTAACATCCCGACCAAACCCGAGCCGAGAAGCAGCAAGCTTGCCGGTTCCGGTACCGCCTGGATGTCATCGACGCCGAAGTCTACGCTGCCTCCGGGTGCGGTGCCGCCGCATGCCACGACCAGGTTGATCTGCTTTAGGTCGCCGGTCCATACGTCATCGCCGGTCCCCGCGTTCTGGTCGACAAAGTTCGCGAAAGGCAGCGATATCGTCTTCCAGCCCGTCCAATCGATGGGCGTGTAGGTCGGAGAGCCGTAATAGCCGCCCGCGAATACATCGCCGTCGTTCTCGTACAGCTCATACTTGATCGTGCCGTAGCTGCCGTCTCCCTTCACGCTGACGACCAGGTCTGACAGGCCCGACCAGTTCTGCGGTTTGTAATTTCCCCATCCGCCCAAATACCAGTTGCCGTTCACATCGGTGCCGTTAAGCCTGAGGTAATTACCGCTGGGCCCTCCCGCAACCGTGGCCTCCGAAAGCTCTCCCGTATCCTGGAATCCGTAAGAACCGGAAGGCAGGGCCGGAGGAGTCGAGGTCTCAAAATCCTCCCAGGTTGCAGCCGAAACGCCTGATGCGAACAGGAGGGACACAGCCAAAACAACTAAAATAGAGAATCTCTTCATTATTCTTTTTCACCCCCTTCCCGTCACCATCTCCCCATATATATACTGGACGTATACCAGTATATTATATATCGGGCATAAGTCAAGGGTAAATATTTGTTAATTTTGGGTGCGTATTACGGCGGGTACTTTACCACTTGTTATCGAGAGGCTTGTTGATCCACTCCCTGAAGGTCTTCCTCCCCTCGATCGCGCTTTCTATCTTGCCCATCCTCTCGCCTACGTAAGGGTGGGTTTTGAAGTAGGAATACGGCCTTATGTCGTTCTTCTTCTCCCTCTTCATCGTCTCCATGAAGGTCAGCACCCCGTGCGGGTCATACCCCGCTTCCCTCGTATAGAGGACGGCGCGCTTGTCCGCCTCGAACTCGTCCTCGCGGGAATACGACGCCATAAGGGAGGTTATCGCGAGGTCGGTAGCCCTAGCGGCGTTGCCCCCCTGCGTCGCCGCGACAAGTATCATCGCTATGCTGGCCACTGAGCTCTGCTGGAGCTTCTTCATATGGTGCCGCGCGGCTATGTGCCCGATCTCATGCGCCAGTACGCCGGCGAGCTCGTCGTCGTTCTTGCAGACATCGATGAGGCCCGAGAATACATAGACCCATCCGCCCGGCAGCGATACGGCGTTGATATCGTCGACCGCGAGCACTTTGAAATGGTATATTAGCTCCTTGCGGTCGCAGTACTTCACGAGCCTTTGGCCTATCAGCTCCACCCTCTCCTGGGCGTGTTTGTCGGGATCGAGCTTATATACGGCCTCGACCTTCTTTGCGATCGAATCGCCCATCTCCATCTCCTTTTCAGGGGAGACGATGATGTTCTCGTCCTTCCCGGTAACCATGTTATATTCTGCCGGGCAGTCCGCCGCAACGGATAAGAAGCATATTATCGCCGCAAAACACGCTATCTTCGCCATGCGGATAAATTATCATATTGAAAAATGGAAGTAAAGCACTTATAATAGCCCTATGAATAAGACGATCTGCCTCGCGCTCGCTGTGGCCTCGCTAGCCTGCTGCCTCCATGGCTGTTCGCAACAGCAACATAAGAAGGAAGCCATAGCGACGATCGGCAGCTACTCCCTATACAGGGACGATTTCATGTCCGAGCTTGCGTTATACCCTCCGGAATACCTCCAAAAGGTCACAAAAGAACAGATCCTCGACGGGATAATACAGAAGAAGGTGCTGCTTCTGGAGGCCCAGCGCCGCGGGCTCGACAGGGACCCCCAGTTCATGAAGATGGTCGAACGCTTCTGGGAACAGAGCCTGCTGCGTTCGCTGCTGGATACAAGGTCCGAAGAGATACTCTCTGAGATACCGGAAACGGACAAGGACCGGAACATAAAGGCCGGCGAAGCGCTGAGGTCGTGGATAGAGGAGCTCGAGAAGAAGACCCCCGTTGAGATCAACGCCGATGCCCTGGAGAAGATAACCATAAAATGAAGACGACCGGCAGCCAGAACCGCAGACGCAACTACTTCATTAAAAAAGGTTTCCAGGCAAGCTTCATCGTGAAATTCTGCCTTCTGCTCATACTGGCATGCCTCATAATGTCGTTCGTATCCTACCTTTTCATGGGAAATACGTCCACGGCGAGCTTCGAGAACCTCCGCTTTACCGTCAAGAGTACATCCGATTTCATGATGCCGATACTTATATCCAGCGGAATAACGGCCGTGGTCCTCGTCAGCATAGCCACGATAGTCATAGTCCTCTTCATATCCCACAGGATAGCGGGGCCGCTCTTCCGTCTCGAGAAATCACTGGAAGAGCTGGGAGAGGGCGACCTGACCGTGGATGTCCACCTGAGGCAGGCGGACGAGATCAAGGCGCTCGCCGACACCCTAAACAAGACGATGAAGAACCTGAAGGAGCCGATAGCGGCGTCTAAAGCGAAGGCGGAAGAGCTCGAGGCCGAGGTCGCCTCCCTGAGGGAGATGCTCAGGAAAAAGGGCCTTTCCGACAACGATATAGAAAAGGCCGTCGGGCCGGCGGAAAACAAGGTCCGGCAGATAAAGCGCGGCCTCTCTTTCTTTAAGATATGCTCGATATTGGCGTTCGCCGTTATGTTGGCATGCGCTTCGGTCAGCGCCGCGCATGCGAGCATCACTGCCGAAGGGACATTCACGGACGGCAGCGACTGGACGGCGATCGACAGTATCTTTTGCACGATCTTTTTCAAGCATGACGTGGACATCAGGAAGGTCAACAACAGGATCGACACATATAAGATAGATTTCGGCCTTACCGAAAAACCCTCCCGCGCCTCGAATGATACCGAAGGGGAGATCGCCTATAAGTTCGACCTTATATTCTTCAAGGTCCAGGAGATCCTCGACATGAGGCCAAAGGGCCTGCACCTGAACGTCCGGATATATAAGGGGCAGGATGACCTCGACAGGATATATATGGAGATCTTCGACCAGAATAATAATTTTATCGCATATTACATCTTCAAGCTTAATTCGCTCTTCATGAGCGAGGAGAAGATATCGGCCAACGTGATGGCCCACGAGATAGCCCACTGCATCGTCGACCATTATTTCTCGGTGATCCCTCCCACAAAGGTCGCCGAAATGATCGCGCAATACGCCGACGCACATCTAAGAGAATAAGGATTGACGGAGCCATGCACAAAGGGGACACCCTGCTTTATGCAGGATGTCCCCTTTTTTATCATCTTCGAGGGTGTCCCCCCGGAGGATGGCTCCAGTTACTAGTTGGGTTTCTTGCCTACCCTCGGAGGCTCTACTACATCGCAGCCCTTCGCCCATAATTCCTTGAGGGCGTAGTATGCCTTCTTCGGGATCCTCTTATTGACACCGTTCTCCTTCTCGAGGCTCATGCCGACTATGCCGTACCACTCCTCGTTCATGTTCATGTGGCCTTCGACCTCGATGTCGAAATAGTAGGCGCCGTTAGTCCAGCCGGCTGTCTCATCCTGGACATACCAGCTCGCGGGGTTCGCGGCATCATGCTTCCACCACTCGTCGTTCCATTCGAATATGCACCCGCCGAGCACTGTGCCCTTGCCGGTCTTGCCGCAGGTGTTCCTGAGAATCTCCTTCCACTGCGATATAAGGAACTTAACCTGTATATCCTCATCCTCTTTTTTGGTCAGCGCGTTATACCTGTCGCAGCCGAACTCAGTAAGGACTATCGGCTTGCCGAACCTCTTGTTCGCCTGCTCCCATGTGTTGCCGAAGCTCATGCCCCTGTAGGATATGAGCCCGAGTATGTCTATATCGGGAGTCACCGTGCTGGCAACATCGAGGAAAAAGACCTCGCCGTTGCCCATCGCAACCGGATGGTTCGGGTCAATCTTCTTGATCTCCTTCGCAATGTCGTTAACGAAGCTGTAATACAGTTTCGCTTTCGCGTTCGCCCTCTCCTTCGGGTCTTCTATGCTGTCGAGCTCGTCGGAACCCCACGGGGCGATCTGGTCGTCGAAACTGTAATTATTCTCGTTGCCGAGAAGCCAGAAGAGTATCCCGGGCTCGTCCTTGTAGGCCTTAACGATACTGAGGACCTCGTCCTTCACCTGCTGCCTGTAGCCCTCATCGGCGTAGTTAGGCGGCGGTATGTCATAGATGCCGAGGTTATGGCCCATTATAGTGCGGATGCCGAACTTGCTGTAGAGGTCGGAAAGGACCTGTTTCGTCTCCTGTTGGCTCTCTCCCGGCTGGTAGAAACGCACCGTATTTATCGAGGCGTCCTTCATCAGCTGCCCGTCCACAAGCCACGGCTTGGTCGGGTCGCCCCACCAGTTATAGGTATAATCCTGCCCCGGAGGGACCGGCTGGTAGCAGACGCCCATTACCACATAGGTCTCGCCGTTTACGACAAGACGGAAATGGCCGTTGGGCATCTTCTCGACGAACGTCTTCTTGCCCTTTGCCGTGGGTTTTGAGGACATCTTGCTGAAGAGGAAACATCCGCCTATCATGAATGACATCAACAACGCCAGCAACAATAACAGGTAAAACCCTTTCTTGCCATCCTTGCGCTTGTGGTGATGCGCATGCGCGGTGTGGTGGCCATGGTGATGCGCCCCCTGCCCCGCGTGGTGCTCGTGATGCTCGTAGCGTAAGTTATGTTGATCCATTTTTTATTCTTTACTCGTAATAGATATCGTCAAAATAAATCGTGAAACCGTCCGGGTTATCCGCAGCGCTCGCTGCCCAACAGAACCCGCCCGAAATATAGGTCAGGTCTTTGCCCGTAAGGTCGATGACATATTCCTTCCACTCCGGCGTGAGCGTCAGCGGCCCGATAGAAGCAGTATCGGTATCCGCGTACTCCCCGGTAATGCCTCCTGTCTTTACCTCGGCAAGTACTTCGCCGCCCTTGCCGCCCCTGGCCCAGAAGACCAGTTTCTTGGCACCTGTCAGGTCGAAACCGCCCGATTTCATGCCCCAGTTGTTCGCGGGATTCTGCCAGTAGATGCCGCACCAGCCGGCTCCCTGTTTCTGTTCGCCGGTGCAGGTTATCTTGATGCAGGTCGTGCCGCCGTGCGGGTTCTCCTTCCATCCGGTGTCAAGCTTGATATCGCCATAATCGCCCATCCAGCCGGAGGGGATATAATGGTTATCGCGCGATGACCTGTCGGCATAAACATTGAACTTCTTGAACTCGGCATACGAAACGCCTGCCGCGCTCACTAACAGGACTAACGCGGCAATAATTAATACTGACTTTCTCATTACATTACCCTCCTTGTTCTCCACTTTACTCGTAGATTATATCGTCGAGATATATCGTAAAGCCGTCCGGGTTAGAGGCGGCATTTGCCACCCAGCAGAAACCTCCCGCTATCGAGGAAAGGTCCTTGCCCGTCAGGTCTATCGAGTATTCCTTCCAATCGGACGTAAGCGTGATCTCGGACGTGCCGGCGCAATCGCTATCCGCATATTCGCCCGTGATGCCGCCGGTCTTGAACTCGGCTATCTTCTCTCCGCCTTTCGCGCCCTTCGCCCAGAAGACGAGCTTTGTGGCCCCCTTCAGGTCGAAACCGCCCGGCTGCGTGCCCCAGTTGTTCGGGGGATTCTGCCAGTATACGCCCGCCCAGCCGGCGCCCTGCTTCTGATCGGCGGTGTATGTCACTTTGATGCAGGTCGTGCCGGAATGCGGCGCATCCTTGCTTCCGGTATCGATCTTGATATCGCCGTAGTCGCCCATCCATCCCGAAGGAGTGTAATGGTTGTCCCTGGCGGTCTTTTCCGTATATACGTTGAACTTCTTGAATTCGCCGTAAGCCAGTGAAGCGGCGCCGGTAAAAACAGCCAGCGCAAGCAACAATGCCCCTGCCTTTTTCATCTGCGATCCCCCTTTTTTTCGCGAAGCTGATACGGTTTATTGCGCTTTTTCGAAATATATGTCGTCCAGGTATATCGTGAACCCGTCCGGGTTGTCCGCGGCGCTCGCGGCCCAGCAGAACCCGCCGGAAATATGCGAGAGGTTCCTGCCCGAAAGGTCAATCGAATACTGGTTCCAGTCCTTGGTAAGTACTATATTCTCTATCGTGGCCGTGTCCGAATCGGCGAATTCCCCGGTGATGCCGCCCGTCTTGAACTCGGCTATCTTTTCCCCGCCCTTCGCGCCCTTCGCCCAGAAGACGAGCCTGGAAGCGCCCGTCAGGTCGAAACCGCCCTGCTCATTCCCCCAGTTATTCGGGGGATTCTGCCAGTACATCCCGGCCCAACCCGCACCCTGGCTCTGCTCGGCGCTGTAGGTTATCTTGATGCAATTCGCGCCCGAATGGGGCCCGTCCTTGCATCCGGCATCCAGTTTTATATCCCCGAAATCCCCCATCCATCCGGAAGGAAAGAAATGATTGTCCCTGGCCGTCTTTTCGGTATAGACGTTGAACGACTTTGTGTCGGCGCCCGGAGAAGCCGTGCCCGACGGCGCGCACGAAACAATGAACGCGGCCAATATCATGACTGCCGAAAACCTCATCTCAAATCCCCCTTCTATCTTGTTAGATGCTCATGGCCCGGGAAAGGTTTACACCTAACACTTTTAAAGAGCCGGCGCTTCTTTTTCAAGAAGCGCCGGGATCCCTGCTTCTTCGTTTACCTATTATACCCCTTAATTACCCTACGGTCTACTCGTAATATATGTCGTCAAAGTAGATCGTGAACCCTTCCGGGTTGTCGGCCGCGCTCGCCGCGAAGCAGAAACCGCCCGATATATACGAGAGGTCCTTGCCCGTAAGGTCTATCGAATACTCTTTCCATTCCGGCGTCAGCGTCAGAGGGCCTATCGATGCGGAATCGGTATCAGCATACTCGCCCGTGATCCCGCCCATCTTGACTTCCGCCAATGTGCCTACCTGGGTCTTGGAGATCATCTCCCCGCCCTTCTCGCCCCTCGCCCAGAAGACAAGCTTCGTAGCGCCTGTCAGGTCGAAACCGCCCGGCTTGCTGCCCCAGTTATTCGCGGGGTTCTGCCAGAAGATGCCGCACCACCCGGCTCCCTGCTTCTGCTCGCCCGTGTAGGTGATCTTTATACAGGTCGTACCCGAATGCGGGTTATCCTTCCACCCCGTATCCAGCTTTATGTCGCCCCAGTCACCCATCCAGCCCGAGGGGATATAATGGTTATCCCTCGCGCTCCTCTCGGAGTAAACGTTGAACTTCTTGAACTCGGCGTACGTAAGGCCGACTGCGCCGGCAAGTACCGCCAAGGTCACTACCGCCACTGCTAACTTCTTCATTGCTCAACCCCCTTTCGTTATTTTGTCCAATTCTCTTTGTACCAGAAGTACGCTTTCTTCAGATGCCTCAAGAACGGACTGTCCGCACCGTCTCCCTGGCTTGCGACGCCAAGGTACTCCTCGTGGAGCCATCCATCCGGGAACGGCCCCCTGAAATTGCCCGGTATCCTCGTCTTTGCCTTGTAATCCCAGCCTTCCCAATCCTGTTTTGCCGGGTCAAGCTGCGGCGGAGGGCCGGCTTTCCACCATTCATCCACCCACTCGAAGCAGACACCTCCCAAAGCGTTGCCGTATCCGGAGCCTGCCATATTATATTCGATATCCTCCCAGTTCCCTTTATGGTATTGTGCCTGCAGCTCCTCGCCCTTCTGCGGGTCATCCTTTATATAGGAAGGGCAACCGTATTCGGTAATTATCGACGGCCTGTCCGTCATGTCCTTGACGTCTTCCCAGTAGGTCCTTCCGAACCCGTTCGGCCCGCGGTATACGTTCGCGCCGAAGACGTCCACATCCGGGCAGTGTTTCGCGAAATAGTTCAGGTAGACCGTCTCGCCGTTGCAGATAGCGACCGGGTGGTTGGGGTCTATCGACTTTATCATCTTCGCGACCTCGTTCACGAACGCATAATACGCGTCCGGCTGCAGCTTCGCGCGGCAGCCCATCCCGGGCTCGACTTCCGGCGTCCCGGGAAAACCGTAATTGTTCTCGTTGCCGAGGACCCACATCAGTATATAGGGCTCGTCCTTATACTCCGTGACGACCTGGCGGACGCTCTCCATCATCTTTTTCTGGTGCTCCGGATTCGAATAATCCGTGCCGCTGTACCAGTCGGCCCCCGAACCTGCCGCGTACATGCCGAGGAAATCCCCCATCAGGTACATGAAACCGTACTTCTCATACCCTTCTTCCAGCAGGTCCTTGTTCGTGGAATGGTGGTAGAGGCGTATCGTATTCACGCCCATGTCTTTCATCAGCTGGAAATCTCCGATAACGGCCTCATCCGCGTCCTTCTTGTTGTTCTTGTTGGCATCGATATATGCGTCGAACGGCCCGTCCGCCTTCCCGCTGTTGTTGAAATCCGCGGTCATCCAGTCGGTCTGCACGTTTAGCGTACCGTTGTCGGGCGAGAGCCCAACCTTGTTCGGCGAATACGCCATGGCTTTCATCGGGAACGGCTTGCCGTCCACGAGGAGCTGCCAGTGCCCGTTCTCGTACTTGACGAGTTTTACGTGCTCTCCGCCCGCTTTCTTTACGACCTTGAGCTTGGAAACGTCGACCTTAGCTGGGACCACTTCCCCGGGGCTGACCTTGACCAGCTTGCCGGGGTTTATCATGAACTTGTCGTTGGATATTTCGTTATCGTAGGAATTCTCTATCGTTATCTTCGCGTCAACAAGTTTTATGCCGAGCTCGGGATGCGTCCTTATGAGGTATTCGAGGTCGTTCAGCGACATCTTCGATATGTACAGCGGGGTATGCCAGAACGTCCAGCCGACGGACTTCGGGAAATTCACGAGGACCGCGTAATGCGCCTTTATGGCCTGCAGCGTGTAACCGGCTTTCGCGAGCGCTACGGCGGTATAATGCTGTTTCACCCCGGGTTCTTCGCTCGTCGTGGCCCACTTATAGAAGGTAAGGACCTGGTCGTCGTTGTTGACGAACTCCCACTGGTTGCCGGTAAGCTTGCCGGTGGCCTGGGCTTCCCTGTAACCAGGGTCCTTATATACGCTCGTGCTGGGATATATCCCTTCGCCTACGGCGGCGGAGAGGCCTTTCCTGTCCTTGATGGTATACTTATATTGCTCGGTGCCGACATTAGTGAATTCACCGTATTTCGCGTAGTCGACTATCTCCTCGGTCCCGGGGTCGAACAGGGGCTTGATCTCAGCCGCAACCGCACCCTTTGATAAAGGACAGGTTAAAAACGTGATTATCAAAACGCATAAAAAACACCTTCTAACCACCATGTAACCCTCCTCATGATATCGTGAATATGTTAAAAGTAACATGCCTTTTGCGCCTATACAATTATACCTTTTAAGCGCATAAAATCAATACAAGACGCTATTGGCCCGGCCTAAGGACCGCCCTTCCCCAGTACCTCGAATTCCTGTCGTTGTCCTCGGCTCCGTTCCATATCAGCTGGCATTCCCTGGCGCCCGTACCGTCGGCATCATCAAGGGCCAGATCAAGCGCGAGTTCCCTGCCCGCGGTAAAATCGTCGTACCCAAAGTTGCCGGTAGAGATCCTCGCCTCGATGATATAGCCCGTCTCGGTCTTCCTGACGGCTATATCGGAATCCTCCGGGGCGGCATTCCTCGTCCCAGTGCCCGCCTGTCCGTATATCCACATCGTCTCATTGGCCCCTAACACCGCCTGGAAATCCCTCGAGGAATAACCTTCCTTCGGGAGGTTGTCCGGGTCCGAGCTCAGGAAGAGCTCCAGCGCGTCGCCGTTCCGGATATTATGGCGTGACCTGCTGTTGACCATCGGCATATCGTCCTTGATCTCCGCGAGGACGTAAATGTTATCTTCGTCCCAAAGCAGCTTTACCCTGCCCGAAAGGTCCCTGTCGCCCGCGCAATCCCCCGACTTCAATACCGGTTTATCTGCCCGTGAGCTGTCCATATATATGACGGAGGCTCCCGACCATTCGTCCCCGGCCATGCCGTCGACCTGCACCCGCTGTGCGGTATGCTTTATTTCGTAAGGAGGCCTTTCGTAGACCTTCACTTCCGCCCTGAACTTCTCCTTAAGCGACTTGTCCTCGGAGACATTTATGTGCTTCAGGCCTACGGCCCTCTTTCCTCCGGCAGTCACGGCAACGGCAAACACCGAAAATATATTGTCGTCCGTATTATAAGGAAGCGTGAAAGAGGACTTATATGCCCCCCACGCGTTCATCTTTGCGGCAAACCTGTTGGATATGCCGTTCCTCGTGTCGTTAATGGAATAATATATCGCGGCACTGGATGCGGGAGTCAGGGCAAAGGAGACCCCGGGTTTCTGTCCCGCTTTATACGACTGCTTGTCTGTCTTTATATCCAGCGCTGATGAAGGGTCATACATATCATTGCGCGAGGCTTTCGAATAGTGCGGCCAGAAATCCAGGAATACCCTGCTCAGGGCCGCGGTGCGCTCCGTCACGCATACTCCGGTGGCACCCGCGGCTATCATCCCGTCCAAAAGCTCTAAAGCCTGCGCGCCCCCTATCCCGCTGACGACCATGGGCCTGTCCTTAGCGTAAACATCCTTATACCACCTGGCGTAATCGTACGGCATCAGCCCGCCGGTACCGGATTCCGGCGACACGACACCCGCTATGCCGAACACGGGAAGCTGCGGATAATCGCAGCGTTCGCCGTAGGATACGGATACCTCCCTGTCGGGGTCCATCGACTTCGCCTCGAGCCCGAAGGCCAGGATTTTGCCGGGCTCTACGCCTGCAGGTATCGTATAATATAGGATATTGCCGTGCCGGCGCGACCAGCCGGTTATCTGCTGGATCCGCGCGATATCTAGGCCCTGTATGACCATAAGGCCGTTCTTTTCCGCGATTATGATGTCCCGCTCGGAAAGGGGGGATACGGCGGCTATCGTATTGAATCCCGCCTGCCTGATGCGCGCCATGCCATCCTCCACCGACTTCAAAGAAGGCGTATCGAAACGCGGGTCCTGACCGGGCCTGTAAGGGTCGTACGCCACGCCCTTAACGAAGAACTTCTTCCCGCCGACATATATCCAGTTCCCGTTTACCGCGACCTCTTCCCTGCGCGACAGGCGCCCGGACGACTGCGTCATGACCTTGACCTGAGCCGGCGCGCTTTCATATCCGTCGCTGTATACCGCCGCCACCCCGTACTCGTGCAATCTTTCCGCCGCGGGCGCGCCTTCCGAATAGAACTGGCCGTCCGCGGCCGCGATCCTCGAACCGTCCCTGTATATTTTATAGTTCAACAGGAACGGATTATCGGAGGAATCCCAATAGAGGAATACCTTCCCGCCCGAAGAGAAGCCCTTCAGGCCTTCGACTGAGGAATGGCGGACCTCTTTATGGCATGACAATGCCAGATTATCCAGGTAAACTGCCGATGCCTTCTTGCCCTTCACTATGACAGACAGCGATTTAATCCTTTTCTGCCCGAAGACACCGTCCCCTTCCGCGCCTTCCCCGCATGATTCGCGGACAAACAGGTCGAAATCATAATAGAAATCCTTTCGACCGTTCCAGACGTTTTTTATCCACGGCGTCCTGTAGCATTCATTATCGCTGTCCGCCGCCATTATCGCGAACTCGTTTCCGGACATATCCCCTTTTGCCCTGAAGGAGATGCCGCTTGCCTCAGACCAGTCCTTCGGTGCCGCGTATTTCACAGCGTTCCCGCCGGGCACCTCGATACCCCACAAAAAACAACCGGCGGGAGGTTCATTCTCTCCCGCCAGTTTTATCCCGCTCACGTATTTATCCGATATGAGCTTTATATCATCGAACAACAGCTTTGAATTCCTTGCTCCCTTTTCTGTTATTGCGAACGCGCTTACCTCCCGCAGCATCATGGGCCTGTTGCCGTTCCCCCCGTCCGCGTCGAAAAGGTCCGGCCTGAACTCTAAAAACCGGAATTCCGCGCGTTTCCATCCGTTCCAGTCGACCTTTAGCCACGGCGAACGCCATATATTGCCGTAACCGTCCTTTAACTTCATCGATACCTCATTATCCGATGAATCGCCGTATATATAAGCAGATATTCCCATGAAATCCGACCAGTTAAGCGGCGCGAGGAACTGCTTCTGTACCTTAAGGTACCCCGAACCCGAGGACGGCTTATACTCGAGGCCCATCGAGGATTCTCCTGTCCTGTATGCGCCCCTCTCGAATGTTATCTCATACTCCGCGGAGGATGCCCATACCCTGGACGCAAAGTTCTCGACAAGGTCCTTCCGGTTAAGATATTCGAAACCTTCTAATAACACCTCTGAACCTCCCGATGCATCATCCAGCGCAGACACCGGAACCGATACCAGTAATACAATTATCAGACAGACCGCTCTGAGCAACACTTCCCCCTCATGTTTTGTAACAGGGGACTTTATAAAACAGGTATATAAGGTATTGTTAATAAGTAGGTTGTTTATATGATGCCACATGCCAATATGTTTGTCAAGGGTAATTTTTCACGTGTCGAATTTGCTATTTAATAGAAACGGGGCCTTTTTCAAGGCCCCGCAATAATGTTTCTTCCAGCTACAATATATTACTTATTCAGCTGAATATACGAATTCAGGCTTTACTATCGGTTCATAACCTTCCGGTATCGGGAAAGGGAACGTAACGGCTTCATATATACCGGCGCCGGTACGCACGAGACCCAAACCCAGACCTTTAATCGTTCCGACTGTCAGGCCCGTGAAGACGTTATTGGCCTTGCTTTCATCGACTATACCCTTCGGTATCTCAAGCCATCCCGTGAAGGTATTGACGACGCCGCGGCCAAGCTTCTTCCAGGCATCCTGCGCGTATGAATTCGGCGCGCCCACGGTCAGCAGACCGATAACAAACAATACCAGGATCGTTGTCATCAGGAATCTGTTCTTCATATGTGTTTCCCCCTTTCTTTTGGCATAAGTATACTAAACACGTATTGCTTTGTCAAGATAAATTCCCGGCGTTTACGGAACGATATTGCGGGGCTTCCCTTCGAGGTACCCTATTATGTTCTCCGCCGTCGTCTCGAGTATCCGCTGGACCGCTTCGCGCGAATTGAATGCGATATGCGGCGTGATGACGACGTCGTCGCGCTTCATCAGGATATGGTTGCGCAGCAGGGACTTCATCTTGTCGGCCGGGAAATCCTTCGACAGCAGCTCCCTCTCCTCTTTTATCAGCTCCTCGCCTTCCAGCACGTCCAGCCCGGCGCCGGAGAGGATGCCTTCGTCAAGCGCGCGCGTAAGCGCTTCGGGCTCGACCAGCCCGCCCCTTGCGGTATTTATCAGCAGCGCGCCTTTCTTTATCCTGCCGATATTGCCTGTATTTATCAGGTGGCGGGTCTTCTCGCTGTACGGGACATGCAGCGTGATTATGTCGGAGTTCCCGAGCAGCTCGTCGAACGCGGCGTACTTGAACATCATTATCTCCTCGAGGAACGAATCCCTCCTCGTATCGAAGACGAGCACGTTCATGCCGAAGCCCCTCGCCATCTTGACGACATGCAGCCCTATGTGCCCCGCGCCGATTACGCCGATCGTCTTGCCCTTGAGGTCGAAACCCATCAGCCCCTCGAGGTTGAAGTCGCCTTTCGTAGTGCGCACGTAGGCCTTATGGATATTCCTGGAAAGCGACAATATAAGCGCGAAAGTATGCTCGGCAACCGTCGATTCCCCGTAGGAAGGCACATTCGAGACCTGTATTCCCCTCTCTTTGCAGGTCTTCAGGTCTATATGGTCAAAACCGGTAGACCGGGTAGCTATAAGCTTCAACGCCGGCATAAGCTTGAGTATCTCCGGCGTGACCTTATCATGGATAAAAACGGAGATCGCCTCGCTGTCCCCGAACTTGGACGCTGTTTCGGCGCCCAGGCCGTTGCGGCAAAAGAATACCTCGGAAGGTATCTTGAGCAAGGGCGCAAGATAATCCTTCTCCCAGTCCTCCAGCCCGAATATCGTCACTCGCTTCATTTCAGTACCCTCTTATACGGATTCGACGCTCTCTATCTCAGGGACCGCTTCCTTGACCGCGCGCTGGACGCCCATCTGCAGCGTCATCTGCGACATCGGGCAGCAGCCGCAGGCGCCCTTAAGCTTCACCTTTACGATCTTTCCTACGACATCCACGAGCTCGATATCGCCGCCGTCCGCCTGGAGCATCGGGCGTATCTTGTTCAAAGCTTCCTGCACTTTCGATTTCAGGTCCTTATCAGCCATTTTGTCCCTCCTTTACCTTTTTGGGAACAGATCTTCTATCTGTCCGTAATAGCCGCCTATAACTTCGAGCAACTTCGCAAAAGCCACCGCTATAACCACGGTCACGATAAGGGCAGCCAGGGTTATGTTCAGCTTCTTCATCCTGCCGTAATTCGGGTTGAACCATACCATCGGCAAAGCTAACGGCCCGATGCAGAGGAAAGCGATGACGAACGCGTACGTCTTGAAATACCATTTGCGCTGTCCCTTGTTAAGGAACTCGCCGCAATGCTTGCATTTTATCGCGTCGTCCTGTATCTCCTCGGCGCAAAACGGGCATTTCTTCATCTTACCTCTTCTCCAGCAGCGATATCACCCTGTCGAGCTGGCCGGATATCTTCCTGAGCATGTCTATCTGCTCGCGCTGGACCTTCTCCTGCTTTTCCTGCATGACCTTCGCCTCGCCGGCGATCTTCGAAAGGTCTCCCAACTTGTTAAGATCGAACATCATCTCTCCTTTTTGCTGTAGATACAACCGCAGTAGTTCTGGCGGTATAGCCCCGCCTCTTTTGACAGATCGACGGATTTCTTGAAGCCGCCGTCCTGCTTGAAGTCGGCCTCATAGAACTTTAGGCCGAACATGTCCGCTATCGCCGCGCCGAGCACGTTTATCTTGGCGGCATCCTTATGCGGGCTGATGCTCAGCGTCGTCGTAAAATAATCGAAATTGTTGGTCACGGCGAATTGCGCGGTCTTCCCGAGCCGCATCCTGTAGCATATCTCGCAGCGGTCGCCGCCTTCAGGCTCGTCCTTCAACCCGCTCGTCGCACGGAACCACGCTTCGCTGTCATAGCCGTATTCGTGGAACTCTATGCCCGCCTTTTCGGCATACCTGCGCGCTTCTTCGAGCCTCGCGGCATATTCCTCCGCAGGATGGATGTTCGGGTTGTAAAAGAACAGCTCGACATCGAACTCATCCTGAAGGAGTTTCACCGGATAGGTGCAGCACGGGGCACAGCAGACATGCAGTAGTAATCTGGGTCTTTTGGCTACCACGTCCATTCCCGCCTAATAACTTATAAGTATGGCCTTAAGGATATCGTCTTTTATGCCGGCCCATCCGGCTTCCGCAACATCCGGGGAGGTCCAGATGTATATCTTCTCGTTCTCCGTGACCGCAGCCGGCCCCCCGGCGCCGTCGTTGTAGTTGGACGGCATTATGTATACCGCGGCCTCGAAATCGGGCTTCGTCTCCGCCGCGGCCTGGCGGGGCGACGCGAGAAAGACCGCATAGCCGCTGCCTTCCGCGCAGCCGACAGGTGTAGCGTTATCCGTGACTTCCTTGACGGACCATCCGTCAGGGAGCACGGCCTTTATCGCGGCGACGGGCCTGTATACGAGCTTGGGGATGGCCATAATGTCCGCTGCGAAAAGACCGGGCAAGATCACGCAGACGATTACAATAACGGATGCTATTCTGCTTTTCATGGTCACTTAATGAAAGTAACTTTTACCCTCTCGGATACCATTATAGTGCCGAAAACGGCTATTTCAAGCATAAAAACCGGCGGGAGGCGGCAACCCGCATCATCTTATCGACTGTGAGATGATGCCGACGGACTTCTCGTATTTCGCGCGGGATGAGAGGTAACCGGAGATCGCCGACGCGCGGCTTTGTTTGGCGGACACGAGTTGGGTTTCGGCGTCGGTCACCTCAATTATGGAACCGAGGCCTTCATCATATCGCGCGCTGGCTATCTCCAGATTCTCTGTCGATTGCTGCAGAAGTTTTTCGCTTACGTCAAATCTCTCTTTCGCTTCCCTCAAGCTAAGTATCGCGTCCTGGACCTGCAGGGTTATGCCGAGGGCCTGGTCCTCTATAGCGTACTGCGCCATCTTGAGGCCCGCCTGCGCGGCCTCAACCTGTGCCTTCGTCCTGAACCCGTCGAACCACGGGAAACTCACGGATACGCCGGCATTCCAGCTCTTCACGTTGCCGACGCCGTCGGTATCGGTATCGCTTACCTGGTGCGCGCCGCCCGCGGTGACCGTCGGCCAGTTGCCTTTCTTCTTCACTTCAAGGTCCGCTTGCGCGGCCCGCGCCTGTGACTGCAATTTGAGCAGTTCAACGCGGTTCTCCATCGCGGTCTTGAGCGACATATCCGTGTCGACATCGGCAAATTCGATGCCCGGAGCTTCTTCGACGGCAAAATCCGCGTTATCCTTATTCCCCATTACATTGTTCAGCGCCGCTTTCGCGAGCTTGTAATCTTTTTCGGCGGTGACGAGGTTGAGCTTCGCGTTCGACACGGCAACCTCGGCCTTCGTGACGTCATACTTCTGCCTGTAGCCGACCTCGAAAAATCCCTCGGCCCTTTCGAGATGTACCTGCGACTGCCTGAGGTCTTCCCTCGCGACCTCGAGCATCAGCTGCGCCTTCAGGACATCGTAATAAGCCGTCCTCGCCCGCAGGACGGTATTCTCCTGCGCCTCGAGGAACGCGCACTGCGCCGAAGTAAGGTTCTCCTTCGCGAGTTTTATGCTGTTCAGGGTCCTGCCGAAATCCCAGATGAGCTGTTCCACGCCTGTCGATTCCACGGCAATATTATAACGCTTCGCGAATCCGCTTGCCGACGCCAGGGCTTCGCTGCCGGGGCCCAATGTTATCTTCGACGTGTCGTAATGCGTATAGCCGAGGCTCGTGGACGCCTGCGGGAGGTATGCGGACTTCGCCGCGCCTATCATCGCCCTGTTGAAATCGACATTGCTTACGGCCTCCTTCAATTTCGGGTTATTGGCAAGCGAAGCCCTGACGCAATCGTCGATATTAAGGACCGGGAGCTCGCGGAACTCCTCGGGGAAACCCACCCCTCCTCCCATCAGGGCAAGGACCGTAAAAAACGCTATCAGCTTTCTTATGAGATCCATCACATCGTCCTCTTGAACGTCAACGTCGCCAACAATAACATAAATGCGGTAAAGCACGCGAGGAACATGAGGTCGCCGCGCACCGCTACAAAACCGGAGCCCTTCAGTATCAGCTCCTTGAAAGCATGGACCGCGTACGCCTCGGGATTGACCGTGGCAAAGGCCCTGAGCCATCCCGGCAGGCTCTCTATCGGGTATACCGCGCCGCTCGGGAAATAGAATATGACGTTAAGGAATCCGACGAGCACCCCGACTATCCTCGGATGGTCCGCCCTGCCGAGGACCGTGAATATCATGCTCAGGAGCCCGAGCGCGGTAAGGACCATTGTCGCCAACAACAGGATGAAAGTGTTCGCTCCTCCGGCGAGCTTGATCCCGGTTATCATAAGGCCGCCCACCATGACGACTATGGACATTATCGTCGTGATAAGCACTCCGCTCATTATCGTGCCGGCGACGAGGTCGAACCGCGTAAGCGGCGTAGAGAGGTAGCTCTCGTGTATGCCGAGGAACTTATCCATGACCAGGCTGAACGCGCCGGTGAACGTCGTTCCCATGAATATCGCCATGACGATTATGCCCGGGACGAGCGAGGCGTCGTAATCTATCTTCTTATACAGCTCTATCGAACGCAGCTGCGGCCTAGACCTGTCGGGGCGGACCGCGCTGTATTCCGTCTTCAGGTAGGCCGTCGCCCTTGAAACCGCCCCGGAGACGCTGTTAGCGGATATCGAATCGGTGTTATCGAGCAGCAGGCCTACCTGCGGCTCCGTGTTCTTGACGACGTCTTTGCTGAAATCGGGCGGTATTATTATGACTGCTTTGTAGAACCCGTCCCTTACCATCGAGACCGCCTTCTTCTGGTCGCTCTCCCTCGTAATCTCGAGCGTGCGCGGGCCGTCCTCGAGCGCCTGCATCAGTTCGACCATGCGCCTGGCATACGGGCCCTTGTCCTGGTCGACCAGCAGGACAGGAAGGTGTTTGAGCTCGCCCTGGAACGAGTTGCCCATGATTATAAGGTACATCAGCGGCATAAATATGCTCGCTATGATCACGAACGGGTTGCGTATGAAACGCTTGAGGTCCCTCTCTGTCACCGCCAATGCTCTCATATCCTGGCTCCCGGCATCTTCCTCGGGGCGCCCGCCCCGATAAGGAAGCTGACCTTCTGGGCTTCCGCCTCCCGTATCGTCTTGCCCGTATAATGTATGAAGACGTCCTCGAGCGTCTGCTCGTGTATCGCGAGGTACTGCGTCGTTACCCCCATCTTCTTGAACTCATCGAAGAGCACCGGCATCGACTTTGCCGCGTCCTCCACGTATATGCGCAGGCTCTCGTCCTTCTCGGTGATGTTCTTTATGAAGCTCATCGCTTTCAGCTTTTCCATCGCTTCCGGACCGGAATTTCCCAGCGTGACCTCTATGATATCGAAGCCGCCTATGTT
Source organism: uncultured Planctomycetia bacterium (assembly GCA_964650515.1). Lineage (GTDB taxonomy): Bacteria > Omnitrophota > Gorgyraeia > Pluralincolimonadales > Pluralincolimonadaceae > UBA6215. The sequence goes on from CAZYUB010000010.1 coordinate 90,532, forward strand.
CCTTTTCAGGTTTGCGGGAGAATCGAGCGCGACGATCTTGCCGTAATCTATTATCGCTATCCTGTCGCATAGGACATCGGCCTCGTCCATATAGTGCGTCGTTATGAATATCGTGAGTTTCGTCTCCTCGCGTATCTTCTGGAGCAGCTCCCATATTACGCGGCGCGACTGCGGGTCGAGCCCTATCGTCGGCTCGTCAAGGAACAGGATATACGGCTTGTGTATGAGGCCGCGCGCAATCTCGAGCCGGCGCCTCATGCCTCCGGAATACGTCGCGACGAGGTCTTTCGCCCTGTCCTTGAGGTCGACCTTCTCGAGCAGGTAATCGATGCTCTTTTTCCGTTCGCCCTTCGGCACGTCGAAATATTTCCCGTAGATGTTCAGGTTCTCATAAGCGGTAAGGTCGAGGTCGCTTGTCAGCGCCTGAGAGACGACGCCGATGTTGCGCCTTACGAGGGACGGATGCTTCACTACATCGGTGCCCCTTATCTCCGCGCGGCCCGACGTCGGCTTCATAAGGCATGTCAATATCCTTATGAGCGTCGTCTTGCCGGCGCCGTTCGGGCCGAGGAAACCGAATATCTCGCCCTCGTTGACGGAGAAACTGACGTCATCTACGGCCGTAACGGACGGGAACCTCTTGACTATATTTTTTACTTCCGCCGCGTATGCCATCGGCTCCTTATTCCCCGAAGGTGGCTGTCGCAGTCATTCCCTGTTTCAGCAGCCCTTTCGGCTCGTCTATCCTGACCTTGACCCTGAACGTCTTTATGTCCTGGCGCCCGCGCTTCACGTCGCGCTGGGTCGCGAACTCGCCCTCGCTGTTTATCTCGGTCACCCTTCCCGTAAACCCTTTCTCCGGGAGCGAGTCGGCCTTTATCTTCACGATATCCCCCAGTTTTACGCGGGAGACCGCGGTCTCTTCCATGTCTACGCGCAGCCAGATATTCTCGAGGTCTACTATAGTCAGTACTGTCGAGCCGGCGGGCACGAATTCGCCCGGCTCGAAAGCCCTCAGCGTGACGACGCCGCTTATCGCGGAGTTTATGACGGTATCGTCAAGGTTGACCTTAGCGACGCGCAGGACCGCCTCCGACTGTTTCACCCCGGCCTCCGCATAGGCCTTCTGCGCCTCGGCCTTGTTCAGGTCGGCGACGGCGGTATCATAGGCTGTCTGCGCCTTGTCGACGTCGTTCTGCGCGACCAGTTTTTTCTCCAGCAGGCGCGAATTCCTCTCGAGGTCGCGTTTCGTATCGACTATCCTTACCTTGGCTTTCTCGATGTCCGCGGCCGCGTTGCGTTCGCCCGCTTTCGCCACATCGAGGTTCGCCTGCGCCTGCTCATATTCGGCGGTCTTCTTCTCGGGGTCGAGAAGTATCGCCGCCTCGCCGTCCTTCACGTAATCGCCTTCCTGAAACCTTATCTCCTTTATGCGTTCGGTTATCTTCGGGCTGAGGTTGACCTCGGTGCCCTCGATTATGCCGGTCGTCTGGAACGTCCCTTTAGGCAATTTCTTCGGCAGCAGGAAAGCGACGACCGCGCCGACCGCCGCGATGATCACCAGCAGGACGACCAGCTTTATTATCTTCTTCTTCATTTCAGGACACCTCCGAAAAACAGCTTTTTGATGTTCTCTTTAGTTTCTTTCGCCGTGAAAGGGACTTCCTCCAGCAATATAGCTATAAGCGCGACCTGCATCATGCCTATCAGGTTAAGCGCGGTGATCTTCGGGTCTATAGGCTTGAAGATGCCCTTATCGACGCCGTCCTTGATTATCCCCTGTATTATCTGGGCATAAGGCAGGATGCCGTTCCTGAGCGCCTGCCTGAATATTATAGGGACGCCGCCGGCCCTGCTGAACAGTATCCTGAACAGGCCGCCGCCGCTCGTAACCAGGTCTACGTGCAGGTCTATAAGTTTATCGAGTTTCTTGTCGGGCTCGGATATGCCGGCTATGCCGTCGATCACATGCGCCCTGAACTCGGCGGACTTCTCTTTTACCATGTCCAGGCACAGTTCTTCCTTGCTCCTGAAATAATGGTATATAATGCCTTCCGAAACTCCCGCCTGGCGGGATATCTGCTGTGTGGTGGCGCGGTCAAAGCCCTCTTTCGCGGCGAGGAGCATGACCGCGTCAATTATCTTTCGTCTTGTATCGGTATGTGCTGTTGCAACGCCCGGCATATGGTCTCCTATTGAGTGAGCGCTCACTCAACTACAAAGTTTACACCGCCAAAGCCGGTTTGTCAATAAAAAACGGATGTTATGCGAGCGGTAGGGTGCTTATATCCTGCAGCATCTCTTCGCGGGCCTCGTTCGATACGGCCGGGACGGCATGGAAGAACTTGTGCAGTATTACTTTTATGCCGCATAACCCGAATATGCCGATATCCATCGTCTTCCCCAGCGCATCCTTGAAGCCGTTGTCCTTATAGTCCGCTTCCGAACCGCCGGTAGTGTTCAATATCACGGCTTTCTTGCCGTTCAACAGGCCCCTGAGGCCTTTTTCGTCAGAAGTATAGGCGAAACCGAACGAGAAGACCCTGTCTATATAACCTTTCAGGACCGCCGGCTGGCCGAACCACCAGACCGGATGGATGAATATGAGCGTATCGGCATTCTTTATGAAGTCCTGCTCCCTCATGATGTCCTCGGGGGGCTTCCCCTGCTTGAATCCCATGAAGTCGCTGCCTTTCAGGACCGGGTCGAACCCGAGCTCATAGAGGTCGCGCACGTCATACTGCGCTCCTTCCCTCTTCAGCCTCGCTTCGACCTTCTCTTTGATCGCATGGTTGAAACTTTTCGGGTTCGGGTGCGCGTAGATCACCAGGTATTTCATTGCGGGGACTCCTTTCCGAATATCTCGAATTCCCAAAGCGAATAACCGTATTTTGTCCTGCGTTCTGTGCCGTACATGCGTACATACCTTCCTACGGTGTTCAATCCCGTTATCTCTTCCGTCCCTCCGGAAGCGTTGTCGGTCGAGTAGAATGTCTCCCATTGCTTGCCGTCGTCCGAGGCCTGGATCTTGAAGGCCCTGGCGCCCGCGGTCTCCCACTCGAGCCGAACGGCTTCTATTACACAGGGCTTGCCGAGGTCTATGCTCACCCACTGAGGGTCGAAGAACTCGGAAGACCACCTGCTGTTCATGTCGCCGTCGGTAACGTACTTCGCGGGCATCGCTTCGCTCTCAAATGTCGAGGCGGATGCCTCTTTGCCGCGCGACAGCAGCCTGGGCGCGTTCGGGTCCTCTATAAAGGATGCCGATATGCTCTTATGCTTTGTCATCTGGACCCTGACGGGATTATTCGCGCCGAGCGACGGGTCTCCCGTCCAACCGGCAAACTTATAACCTATCTTCGGTACCGCGGTAAGCTTGACTTTATCGCCCTTGTTATACCTCGGCAGGCGCGGGTCCACGACCACCTTGCCGTTCTCCGCCGAGGTCATGAGAAAGAACGTCCCGGGTATCTCCTTTGCGTAAACGCGCACGTAATCTATCTCGTGGTACTGGGGAAAGACGGTCGTCGCGTCCGGATTGCCGGGCATTATCCCTCCGACGGCGGTGTTGAGTATTATATAGAACGGCTCCTTCGGCACGTTCCTTGCCGCCGACGACCTCTGGATCCCGTCTATGAACCAGCGCAGTTCGTCCTCATCCCATTCGAGCGCATAGACATGGAAATCCTTCGTGTAATCCGGGCCCGCGAATATTTTCGTATCGTAACGGTTATGCGGGTATACTCCGTAATGGTTCGTCATGTGTATGACGTTCGGCTTGCTGCCCACCAATTCCATGATATCTATCTCGGGCGGCCATGAGCCGCGCTCCGGCATCATCCAGTGCGCCGGCCACAGGCCCTTCGTGCCGGGCAGTTTCGCGCATACCTCGACCCTGCCGTACTGGAAAGTGAACCTGCCCTTCGTTTCGACGAGGCCCGACGTATAAGCGCGCCCGCCCATCGTCTCCTTGCTGCTCTTGAGCACCAGCTTGCCGTTCTTTATATACACGTTCCTCGGCGTATAATACTGCAGCTCGTTGTTCTTGACCAGCGCGGCGTCCTCGACATACCATTTTTTCTTATCGACGCTATCACCGGCAAACTCATCGTTCCAGATAAGGTGCCATCCCTTGAGTTCGGGGGCCCTGGATGCTTTTTTTTGCGCGGCGGCGGAAAAGGACGGCAGTAAAAGCAGTGATGCGGCGGCAACGGCAAAAAATACAGCGTAATTCTTCCTCATAGTTTGAACTCCCTCAAGAATTTTGCGGATTCCTCCGGAAGGGCGACGTTTACCGTGATACCTGAGCCGATCTCAAAACCCGCCGGCGTGGTAAGGCGCGGCAGGACCTGTATATGCCAGTGGTAATACGGTTCACAGGCAGAATGGTGCGGGACCGTCCGGATGATATAGTTCAGGTCCGGGTTATTCATGCCGCGGTAGAACTTCGCCAGGACCTCATGTAGTATCTGCGCGAGCGGCTCTATATCCTCCTGTTGCAGGTCCGCGAAGGTCGTGGAATGCCTGAGCGGGATTATGCACACCTCATACGGCAGCATCGCCGCATATGGCACGAACGCGACGAATCTCCCGTTCTGCGTTACGAGCCTCTCCTTCTCGGACAGTTCGCTCTTTATCATGTCGCAGTAAACGCACCTTCCTAGCTCGTCATAGTAACGCTGCGCCTCCCCTATCGCGTACCTAACGTGCAAAGGTATGAATGACGTGGCCACTATCTGCGAATGGGCATGCTGCTGCGAAGCGCCGGCGCGGGGGCCGTGGTTCTTGAATATCGTGACAAGCTTATATGACGGGTCCCAATCGAGGGCGAGATACCTCTCCTGGTAGGCCCGGATTATCATCGATACTTCATCTACGCTCATCGTCGCTATGCATTTATTATGCGCAGGGCCCTCTATCACGAGCTCGTGTTTCCCGACGCCTTCCATATGCAGGTATATGCCGGATTTGTGGCGTTTGGGTTCCGTCGGTGAGCCCTTCGCCGGAGGGACAAGCATCGGGTACTTGTTCGGGATGACCCTAACGCCCCCTATTGCGAATATCTCCTCCCCCGAAAGGGCTTCGTTCCCCTCACAGAACGGGCACTTCGCGTCGTACGGCGGGACATCCGGCGCGTCGGGGACGTTCTTCTTGAAATCTTCCGGCCTCTTCGCCCTTTCGGTGGCGATTATCACCCATCTCTTGGTCGCGGGATTCTCCCTGAGTTCGGGCATTATTTGTCTCCTTCTTTATGCACAAGGGACGCGAGGACAGACGTTAGCAGCACGCCGAACACGACTTCGAGCGATACAGCAACCGGTATCTCGTAATAGTGCGATATCAGCATCTTGACGCCGACAAAGCACAGTATTACCGAGATCCCGAGCTTCAGGTAGCGGAAGAGCCCCATCATGCTCGCTATGACGAAGAACAGGGAACGCAGCCCGAGTATCGCGAATATATTGGACGTATAGACAATAAAGGGGTCTTTTGTTATCGCGAGAACGGCCGGTATGGAATCCATAGCGAATATGACATCACTCGACTCGATCAGCAGAAGGGCTATAAACATCGGCGTCGCCGACCATACGCCTGAACGCAATATGAAGAAACTGTCGCCGTGGTAATCGACCGTGACCCTGAAGAACCTGCGAAAGACCTTCAGTACCGGGTTCTTCTCGGGATCGAATTTCTCTTCCTTCCTGAAAGCGAGCTTGAACGCGGTAAAAACAAGCAGCGCGCCGAATACGTATATTATCCAGTCGAAAGCGTTGAATAGGCCGACACCGGCGGTTATGAACAGCGCCCTCATGACTATCGCGCCGAGGATGCCCCATTTCAGGACCCGCGGCTGGTATGTAGGGGGTATCTTAAGGTACTCGAATATCATTATGAAGACAAAAAGATTATCGACGCTGAGGGATTTCTCTATTACGTAACCGGTCAGGAACTCCAGGGCCTTGGTCTTTCCGAGCAGCAAATGGATGCCTGCGCAAAATAACAACGCCGCGCCTATCCATATTGCCGACCAGGCCAGGGCCTCTTTCAGTTTTACTGCGTGCGCCTTCCTGTTCTGCACGAACAGGTCGAAGTACATCATCGCGCTAACGGCAACGCCGAATATCAGCCACAGTTCAACTCGCGCAGTCATAAGGTGCCTATCTCCTTCCGCAGGACGGACAATGTTTGTTCATCTTGAAATACAGGACGCTGAAACTGCACGTCCGCGCGTCATACCTTAACAGTTTACCGGACAGGGGCTCTCCTATGCCGGCCAGCAATTTCAACGCTTCGGTGGCCTGTATGGCCCCTATGACCCCGGGAACTGAGCCGAGCAGCCCCGCCT
>CAZYUB010000011.1:0-81884 GCA_964650515.1 uncultured Planctomycetia bacterium
TCTATACAGGAGATCCTTATGTAATAGCTCGCCTCGATATCATCTATCTTCACGATCTTCTTTATCGACCTGTCCTTCATGTATATCGGCACCCTGCCGACCGCGTTGAACCTGAGGTTGCGCGCGAGGTCGATGACATCGCCCACAACAGAACTGGCGGCGGGATTCTGTCCCGCGCCCCTGCCGTAGAACAAGGTGCCGCCCACCATGTCTCCGTGGACATAGATGGCGTTGTAGACGCCGTTGACGTTCGCTAACAGGTGCTCCTTCGACAACAGGGTCGGGTGCACCCTTACCTCTATATCGTTATCGCTTCTTTTTGCGATCGCGAGCAGTTTTATCGCGTAGCCGAACTCGTCGGCATACCTTATGTCGTTCTGCGATATATCGAGGATGCCCTCCACGTAGATCTCCTCAAGCTTCACGAATTTCCCGAACCCGAGGAGGGTAAGTATCGCGAGCTTGTGGGCCGAGTCGTATCCCTCTATGTCAAGCGCCGGGTTGCGTTCGGCGTATCCTTTCTTTTTTGCCTGTTCGAGCGCGTCGGAAAAGCTGAGCTCGTCCTCCGCCATGCATGATAATATGTAATTTGAGGTCCCGTTGACTATTCCGAGCACGGTATCTATCTCGTTAGCGACGAGCCCTTCCCTGAGCGCCTTGATAATCGGGATGCCGCCGCCCACGGACGCCTCGTAAAAGACCTCCACCCCGGCCTTCATCGCGGCGTCGAATATCTCCTGGCCGTGTTCGGTTATGAGGGCCTTGTTGGCGGTCACGACGTGCTGGCCGCTCTTTATCGCCTTCAGCACGAATTCCTTGGCGGGATGTATGCCTCCGACAAGCTCAACGACGATATCTATATCGGGGTTCCCGAGGACCTTGTTTATGTCGCTGGTCAGGATCTTGCGGTTCACCCTTATGGGCCTCTTCCTCCTTAAATCATTGTCGCAAATGGCTTTGAGGACCACCCTTGCCCCGACGAGCCGCTCTATATGCGCGGACTTATCGATGAGGGCGCGCGCTACGCCGACTCCGACGGTGCCGAAGCCTATCATACCTACATTGATCTTTTCCATTTCATTTATCTCCCGCAAAAAAGATGGTCGGGGCGAGCGGACTCGAACCGCTGACCACTTGTACCCCATACAAGTGCTCTACCAAACTGAGCCACGCCCCGATATCCGGCTTTTTGATCGAATAGGCATTAATTATAACAAATCACGGCAAAAAAGTATAGAAAGAATTAGGGGGATTTAACTGCGGTCTTCGGACTTCTTCCTGCGGGTCATGAGGTCGCGGACCGCGGCCTTAGGGTCCTTTCCCTCGAAGATGACATTATAGACCTCATCTGCGATCGGCATCTCGATACCGTGTTTTCTGCATAGTTCGCGGCAGGACCGTGCCGTCCCGGCGCCTTCGACCGCCATCTCGGTGCTCTTCAGGACCGACCCGGGCGCCTTTCCTTTTCCTATCTCTTCGCCGAACCACCTGTTCCTGCCGTGGTTGCTCACGCAGGTCGTGACGAGGTCTCCGAGGCCGCTTATGCCGTAGAACGTCTCCTGCTTCGCCCCCATGGCCGCACCGAGGCGCGCGATCTCGACTATGCCCCTTACTAGCAGGCCGGACTTCGTATTGACGCCGAAACCGAGCCCGTCGGATATTCCCGCGGCTATGGCTATCACGTTCTTGAGGGAACTGCCGAGCTCAACGCCGGTCATGTCGGTATTGGTGTATATCCTGAAATTATCTGTCATGAAGAGGTCCTGTATCTCTTCTGCCGATGTTCCGTCCTCCGATGCGGCCACTACGGTAGTCGGGAGCCCTCTCGCGACTTCATAAGATATCGTGGGGCCGGAGAGCGCGCCTATGCGGACCTTCCCGAGCACGTCCTTTATTACCTCGGACATCCTCATCAGGCTGCCGTTCTCGATGCCCTTAGATACGCTGACGAACAGCTTCCGTCCCGGACGGATCCCCTTCATCGTGCCCGCGACGCTGCGCATGTATTGGGAAGGCACCGCCATCACTATGACGTCCGCGTCCGCGGCGTCCGAGATCTCGGATGTCAGCGTCACGGAATCCGGTATCCTCACTCCGGGCAGGAATTTCGTATTCTCGCGCGACGCTTTCATCTTTTCCGTATAATCGGCGAACGCGCCCCAAAGGCTGACCTTGCTTCCTTTCGAGTCGAGCAGGATAGCCAGCGTAGTGCCCCATCCGCCGTCGCCTATTATGGATATCTTCCTGTTATCAGCCATGTTTTTTGAACTCGAACGCGTGCTCCTCGCCGCGGACGAGCCTCTTTATATTGGGGTAATGCTTATATACGGTCACTGCGCAGATGGCCGAGCTGATGATAACGAACATGGACGGATACGCCATGAAAGACGCCGTCAGCGGTATTGATACGGCGCTTATTACGGACGCAAGCGATACGTACCTTTTCCAAACAAAGATGATGATCCAGATGATAAGGGCGATCAGCAGGACCTTCGGCGCCACGCCGATGAATACACCGGACGAGGTCGCTATCCCCTTGCCGCCCCTGAATCCCAGGAATACGGGCCAGATATGGCCGGTGATCGCAAGGGAGCCGAGGATGAGAGGATATACGTTCTCGTCGATCGGGACGCCCCATCTCATGAAAAGCCTCGCGACAAGCGTCACGCATATGAGGCCTTTAAGGATATCCGCGGCAAGGACGAGCAACCCCCATTCTTTGCCGACGATCCTCGCGGTGTTAGTCGCGCCGACATTTCCGCTGCCGTGCTCCCTTATGTCGATTCCTTTAAGATATTTGCCAACGAGGTAACTCGTCGGTATCGAACCTATGAGGTAGCATGTAAAAATCGATATTATTAACGGCATATCATTTCTTTCCCGCGGCCCCGTTCATGAGCCGCGCTCCGCGGAAGATGTAGTCGATCCCCGATAACGCCGTAAAGACGACGGCGGTGTTCCAAATGTATTCCGAATGCCTGTATAGCATCAGCACGCTTATTATCGCCGCCATCTGCAGGAATGTCGTTATCTTGCCGAGAGGGCTCGGTGCTATCTTGACGTCCCCGTGCACGAGGAAGATGACGAGTACGCCTATGACGATTATTATATCACGGCTGACCACGATAATGGGAAGCCATAACGGGAGCTTGATGCTTGCGTTCCAGACAGTGAGGCTGATGAACGCGGTAATGAGCAGCAGCTTGTCCGCTATCGGGTCCATTATGGTCCCGAGCGTTGTCTTTTGCTTGAGGAAGCGCGCAAGGAAACCGTCGAGCGCGTCTGTCAGGACCGCGATGCTGAAGACGCATAGCGCTATATACCTGAGGTAATCCTTATCGGGCCGGTAATAGAGCGCGAGCCCTACGAAGAAAGGGGTCAGCAGGACCCTCAGTATGGTTATCTTATTCGCTATGTTCATGCTACCTGTCGTTTATTTGCTGCATCCTGTTAAACGGCATGATGACGAGCACGGCCTTACCTATAAGGTAGTTCTTCGGGACGAAACCCCAATACCTGCTGTCCTTGCTCGAGGCGGAATTGTCCCCGAGGACGAAATAGCTGTCCTTAGGCACGGTTATCGGCTTGCCCTCGATACCGTAATCGCCCCTATTGTAGTAGTATACGCGCCTGAAGGCCGGAGGGTCCTCGACAACCTTGCCGTTGACCAGAAGCTTCCCGTTCTTTATCTCGACCGTGTCCCCTTCGCTCGCGATAAATCTTTTGATGAACGACTTGTTCGGGTCGTCGGGGGATTTGAAGACGACGATATCGCCTATCTTCGGCTCCCTAATGCCGGGCAGGCGGACGCTTATGAACGGCAGCCTCGGGCCGTAAACGTATTTAACGACTACGATCCTGTCCCCGACAAGGAGCGTGGGTATCATCGAGCCCGACGGTATCTTATACAGCTCGAAGACGAACACCTTTATCACGAATGCCAGCAGCAACGCGGTGATTATTATCTCCGCGAGCTCCCTCGCCCATGATTTCTTCGCTTTTTGGTCCTTTGACATTTTATCTCCTTAGAGCTTCAGTACGGCCATGAAGGCCTCCTGAGGTATCTCGACCTTGCCGAACTGTTTCATGCGCTTCTTGCCTTCCTTCTGCTTCTCCCAAAGTTTGCGCTTCCTCGATATGTCCCCGCCGTAGCATTTCGCGGTGACGTTCTTTCCGACAGGACGGACGGTCTCGCGCGCGATGATCTTGCTGCCTATGGCGGCCTGCAGCGCGACCTCGAAGAGCTGCCTGGGTATAAGCTCCTTCAGCTTTGTCACGAGTTGGTTGCCCTTCATATACGCGCTGTCCTTATGGACTATGAAAGACAACGCGTCGCACGGTTTTCCGTTGATGAGTATATCGAGTTTTACGAGATCGCTCTCGAGGTATTCCTTGAATTCGTAATCGAGCGACCCGTAACCGCGCGTCATCGATTTTATTTTATCATAAAAATCCACAATAATCTCGGATAAAGGGAATTCATAGACGAGCATAGCCCTCGTCGGGTCGAGGTATTCCGTCGATTTATATATGCCCCGGCGCTCCTGGCATAACTGCATTACGTTACCGAGCGCGTCCGAAGGGGTTATTATGAACCCGCGTATGTACGGTTCCTCTATATGTTCGATCTCCTGCGGCGGAGGGAGCTTGCTCGGGTTCTCGATCTCGACGATATCCCCGCCGCGCTTTTTTACCTTATAGACCACGCTGGGAGTGGTAGCGATAAGGTTCAGGTCATACTCCCTCTCGAGCCTCTCCTGGACTATCTCCATATGGAGCAGGCCGAGGAACCCGCACCTGAAACCGAAACCGAACGAGACCGAGGATTCGACCTCGTATATGAAAGACGAGTCGCTCAATTCGAGCTTTTCGAGCGCGTCCCTGAGGAACGGGAAATCCTTCGCGTTCACAGGATAGAGTCCGCAGAACACGAGCGGCCTGACTTTCTTGTATCCCGGCAGCGCGTCCGAGGCGGGCCTCTTGAAATCGGTAACGGTATCCCCCACGTTGATCTCCTTCGGGGCCTTTATATTGCACGTAATATACCCTACCTCACCGCTGGCAAGTTCGCCTATCGCCACGGGAGACGGCTTAAAAACACCCACCTCTTCGACATCATAAACGCGGCCGGTCCCCATCATCCTTATCTTCATGCCTTTGCGTATGGTGCCGTTCTTTATCCTTATGAAGATGACGACCCCCTTGAACGTATCGAAAGCTGAATCGAATACAAGCGCCTGGAGCGGGTTATCCGGCTCCCCTTTAGGCGCCGGTATATGGCTTATGATAGCGCTGACGATCTCATCTACGCCTATACCCGTCTTCGCGCTCGCCATTATCGGGTCGGCATCGGTGATGTGCAGGGTCTCCTTCAGCTGCTGCCTTATCCTGTCGGGCTCGGCGCTCGGCAGGTCGATCTTGTTGATAATTGGTATTATAGCGAGGTTGTGTTCGCGGGCGAGGTAAAGGTTCGCTACGGTCTGCGCTTCGACGCCCTGCGCCGCATCGACGACGAGCAGGGCACCTTCGCAGGCAGCGAGCGCCTTAGAGACCTCGTAAGTGAAGTCGACATGCCCGGGCGTATCGATGAGGTTGAGTATATACTCATTACCGTCGGGGTCGTTATGGACCAGCCTTACCGCTTTCGCCTTGATCGTTATGCCGCGCTCTCTCTCGAGGTCCATACCGTCGAGCATCTGGTCATGGAACTCCCTCTGGGATATGGCGCCGGTCTTCAAAAGCAGCCTGTCGGCTAAGGTCGATTTCCCGTGGTCAATATGCGCAATGATGCAAAAATTGCGGATTAAAGATTTATCCATTATCTATTTAATGCTTTTCGATAATCTGTCCACTATAGCTATAAGGTCCTTCGCTTCCTTGTCCGTGTGGGCCTCGCTGTATACCCTCAATATCGGCTCGGTGCCGGAGGGCCTGATCAGCAGCCAGCTCTCGTCGTCGAATATGAATTTCAGGCCGTCGTAGGACTTCGTATCGACGACCTTGCGCTTGAATATACTGCGCGCATTCCTGCTTTGCAGTTTATCGAAGAGCCCCTTGACGACCTTCTCCCTCGTCTTAAGGGGTATCTCGACATCCTGCCTGTGGTACCTGAATTTCCCGAACTTCTTCTCCATGTCGTCTATAAGCGCGAGGATTGGCTTCTTCTCCTGCTGCATCATCTCGACGAGCAGGAGGCCCGTGAGGATGCCGTCCCTCTCGGGTATGTAGTTCTTCACGCCGATTCCTCCGGACTCCTCCCCGCCTACGAGCACATTGTCTGTCTGCATCAGTTTGGCTATATGCTTGAAGCCGACCGGCGTCTCGAAGAACTTAAGGTTGTAATATTTCGCTATCTTGTTCATCAGCATCGGGCCGGCTATGTTCTTTACGAGCGCTCCCCTCCAGCGCCTGTTCTCTATGAAGTGGAGGGCAATGAGGCACATGATCTCGCCCGGGTTTATGAACCTTCCGCCCGGCGCGGCGGCGCCCACCCTGTCGGCGTCACCGTCGGTGGCGATGCCGATATCGTATTCGCCTTCCTTCATCATGGACATGAACTTCGGCATGTTATGAGGAAGCGGCTCCGGCTTCAATCCTTCGAAGGTAGGGTTCGGATCCGCGTTGACGATATCGATCGCCACTTTGGTGCCCTTCAACACTTCCGCGTGGTAGCTGTTCCCGGCCCCGTGCATCGCCTCCGCTAATACCTTAAGGCCGCAGTTTTTCAGCAGGTCGAGGTCGAGGTATTTCCTGACGGTCTCGATGTATTTCGGCATCGGGTTGATGAGCTCAATCCTGCCGGACTTTACCGCTTCTGCGAGAGTGACGGCCTTGGGCTTGTTCCTGAAAAGGAACGATTCGACCTTATGCGTCACGGTCTGGTCGGCCGGCGAGCCCTGCGGCGTTTTGATCTTAAGGCCGCTGAAACCGCCGGGATTATGGCTTGCCGTTATTATGAGGCCGCCGTTGAGGCCCATATGCCGGATATTAAAACTGGTCGTCGGTGTCGGTGAAGGCCTGTCGGACAGGTATACCTTTATGCCGTTGGCCGCGAGCACCTCCGCGACGGCCTGGGCGAACTTATCGGAGATGAAACGCGTGTCATACCCGACGATTATGCCGCGCTTCGCCTTGAACTCGCTGTTGAAATATTCCGCGCACGCCTGCGCGACTATACGCAGGTTATCGAACGTGAAATCATCCGCGATGATCCCCCTCCATCCGTCCGTGCCGAACTTTATCGCGCTATCCCGCTGTTTTGCCTTTACCGCCATTTTAGGTCTCCTTTAGATGCGCTCCCTCACCCGATATCCAGCGCCTTAGAGATCTCCTTTTCCTGCTTCTTATCTATAGTGCCTATCAAAGACATGTTAAGACGTGAATTTCCAAGCACCCTTCCCGCGACCCGCTTTATGTCGTCGGGCGTCAGGCTCGATATCCTCCGGACGACCTCCTGAGGGGTTGGTATCTCGCCCTTCGAGGAGAGATGCTCACCCATCCAGAGCATCTGGTCTATAGTGTCCTCGAGGCCGAGGAGCATCTGGCCCCTGTAGAACTCTCGCGCTCTCTCGAACTCGCCCTTGCCGACGTAATCGGTCCTTATCCTGCGAAGTTCCTTCATTATGATATCCAGCGTCTTCGCTATGTTCCTGTTATCGAGCCCCGCGGAGATTATGAACGCGCCGGTATCGTGCAGTTTCTTTACGGAAGTCCCTATCTCGTACGCGAGCCCCTTCTTCTCCCTGACCTCGCGGAACAGCCTGCTCGACATGTTGCCGCCGAGTATTATGTGTAAAAGCGTCAGCGCGTACCTGTCCGGGTCGTTCCTTCCGAACGCGCGCATGCCTATTGCCATATGCGCCTGTTCGGTCTTCTTGGAAAGGACGTTCAGCATCGGCTTTTTCTGCGCCTCGTCCGCCTTCCTGTACGAGGATCTATCCCCTTTTTTTACGCGCCCGAAATATTTCCTGCAGCTTGAGAAGAACTGCGGCGTATCTAGGTTGCCGCATGCGGATATTACGATATTTCTCGAATTATAGTATTTTTCCTTATAGCCGGTTATATCGGCCCTTGTCATCGACGATACGGTATCGAGCGTGCCCGCGAGGTTCCTGCCGAGCGCCTGCCCCGGCCAGAGCAGCTCCATAAGCAGGTCGTGGACATGGTGGTTCGGAAGGTCTACGTAGAGTTTTATCTCTTCCTTTATAACATGCCTCTCCTTGAAGATGTCGCCTGCGGAAAGCCTCGCGTTGAATACCATGTCGGAGAGTATCTCGAGCGCGTTATCCATGTCCCTATTAAGGACTTTTACGAGGTAGCAGGTGAACTCCTCGGATGTGAAGCCGTTCATGGCCCCGCCGCGGCCTTCTATCTGCTGTTTTATGTCCTCCGCCGAACGCTTCCTTGTCCCCTTGAAGAGCAGGTGCTCTATGAAATGGGACACCCCGGATATCCTGCCTGGCTCGTAACGGCCGCCTACGCCGAGCCAGATGCCGATGGCAAGCGAGTCCCTGTCCGGCAAACTTCGCGCGGAGCAACGCGTACCGTTATCAAGCGCGTCAAGCTCGTACATTATTTTTTATCCTCTCGAGGTATGATTCAAGTATCAGCTGCGCGGCGATCTTATCTATCACGTCCTTCCTCTTCCTGCGCGATACGTCGGAAGAGATGAGGAACTTCTCACTTTCTTTCGTGGACAGCCGCTCGTCGTATGTGGCAACCGGTATCCCTGCGGACGAGCTGAGCGCGCCGACGAATTCCGTTACCTTATCCGCGCTCTTTCCTCTCGTGCCGTCCATGTTTATAGGCATGCCCACCACTACGGATTCGGCGCCGTATTGCGCGATAATATCCTTTATGGCCTTAAGGTCCTCTTCGAGGGTCTTCCTTTCGATAACGGTGACCCCCTGCGCTATTATCCCGAGAGGGTCGCTGACCGCGACACCTATGCGCCTATCCCCGACATCAAGGCCAAGTACCCGCATCAGAGGTATTTTTTCAGCTCCTTTTCGTTTTTCATGAGCGAGACAAGCTTCTTTACGTCCTGCGCCAGGTCCCTGCGGCATACGAGCACGCAGTCCCCGTCGCGGACGACTATGACGTTGTCGAGCCCGACGGTACCTATCACGCCCTGAGACGATACAATGACCGAATCCCTCGTCTCGACCGACTTGTGCAGGCCGATCGAGAAATTACCGTTCGCGTCGGTAGACAGGTGCCTCGCGAGAGAATCCCACGAGCCGAGGTCGTCCCAGTAAAATTTCCCTTCCACGGCGAATATGCGTTTCTCTTTTTCGAGCACGCCGTAATCTATCGATATCTCCTCGAGGTTCGGGTAGACCTCGTTAAGCCTGCAGTTGAAATTGAGCCGGCCTATGCTCGGTTCCAGCAGCTGCAGGCCGAGATATAGCCTCGGCAGGTTCTCCCTGATGGCGTCGAGTATGCTCGTCGCCTTCCAGATGAACATTCCGCTGTTCCAGTAATACCTCTTCTCCTTGACGAATCTGACAGCGTTCGGAAAACTTGGTTTCTCGACGAATGCCATTACCCTGTGGACCACGGCTTTTAGCCCCGGGCCCTTTATCCTGAACTGGCCGCTCGTGTCTATCCTGAGGTATCCGTACCCGGTCGCGGGGAATGTGGGCTTTACCCCTATCGTAACGAGGCCGTTCGAGGCCTCCGCGACCTGTACGCCCGTGAGTAGCGCGTCGATGAACTTATCCTTCTCCTTTATGAGGTGGTCGGACGGCAGCACTATCATAGCCCCGCGCGGGTCGCGTTTCTTGATGAGCATTGCCGCAAGGCCGCAAGCCGCCGCGGTATTCCTCGCGGCAGGTTCCGCGATTATATTCTTTATCGAGGGAAGGTCGGCCTTGATAGAGCCCAATTGCTCCTTGTTCGTGATGACGTATATCCGGTCGTTCGGGACTATCGCGTTGATCCGCGAGACCGTCTCCTGTATCAGCGAGCGCCTGCCCATAAGCTTAAGCGTTTGCTTCGGCGTCTTTATCCTGCTCTTGGGCCAGAACCTCTCGCCCCTGCCGCCGGCTATTATTACGGCATAGATATTCTTCTTATTGATGGGCCGCCTCCGTCAGTTTTTGAACGTATTCGCCTACATTGCGTATGAACCGCCTCTTCCCGGAATTCCTCTCGATCTCTTTGACTATTGCAGAGCCGACTATCACCCCGTCGGCCGCACCGCATACCTGCTTTACCTGCCCGGGGCTCGATACGCCGAATCCGACGCACACCGGGAGTTTCGAATGCCTCTTGATGAGCTTCACCCTTTGCGCAAGCTCCGCGGGCAATGATGACCTCGCGCCGGTTATCCCTGTAAGCGAGACATAATATATGAATCCCCTCGTCCTGCCCGAGACAAGCTTTATCCTCTTAGCGGTGCTCGTCGGGCTCAAAAGGAATACGGTCGCGAAACCCTTCTTCCTCGACGGGGCGATAAGCTCGGCCGACTCTTCCGGAGGCAAGTCGGGTATAATGACGCCGTCGACGCCGCTCTTCGAACAATCCGATACGAACCTGTTTACGCCGTATTTCAGTATCGGGTTGTAATAGCCCATGAGGACTATCGGTACCTCGGTCTTCTTCCTGAGCTCTTTAACGGCGGCGATTATATCTTTGAGCTTAGTGCCCCTCTTAAGCGCCCTTTCGGACGATAACTGTATCGTGGGGCCGTCCGCCACGGGGTCGGAGAACGGGACGCCGAGCTCTATTATATCCGCGTCGCGCGACGCGAATTCGAGGACAAGCTTCTTCGTGTTCGCCAGGCCGTAATCGCCGGCTGTGAAGAAAGCTATCAGCGCTTTTCGTCCGTCTTTCTTAAGTTCCCTGAATTTTTTATCTATCCTGTTCATATTATTTTAGAAGCATCCGTGAGGCCATGTCCACGTCCTTATCGCCCCTGCCGGAAAGGCAGACGACCACTAGGTCGCTCTTCCTGAGTTTCTTCGATATCTTCGCGAGGTACGCGATCGCGTGGGACGATTCCAGGGCCGGTATTATGCCTTCGGTCTCTGACAACATTCGAAAGGCGTCCAATGCCTCGCTGTCCGTCACGGATACGTATCTTGCCCGTCCCGTTTCCTTGAAATATGCGTGCTCGGGCCCTACGCCCGGATAATCGAGCCCTGCGGAGACGGAGTGCGCTATCTTTACCTGGCCCGCATCATCCTGCAGCAGGTAGCTCTTGCTTCCGTGAAGGACGCCGACCTCGCCCCGTTCGAGAGTGGCCGCGTGCATTCCGGTCGAAAGCCCTTTTCCCGCCGCTTCGACGCCTATGAACTTCACGTTCCTGTCGCCGATGAACCTGTAGAAGAGGCCCATGGAATTCGAACCGCCGCCTACGCACGCAATAAGGTAGCCCGGAAGCCTGCGCTCCGCCTTAAGTATCTGGTTCCTGGCCTCCGCGCCTATGACCGACTGGAAATCCCTTACCATCATAGGGAAAGGGTGCGGCCCTGCGACCGAGCCGATGCAATAATGGGTGTCCCGGACGTTCGTGACCCAGTCCCTCATCGTCTCGTTCATAGCGTCTTTCAGTGTCCTGCTGCCGCTCGTGACGGTAGTTACCTTCGCCCCGAGCAATTTCATCCTGAAAACGTTCAATGACTGGCGGCGTACGTCCTCTTCGCCCATGAAGACCTCGCACT
The DNA here is from genome assembly GCA_964650515.1 of uncultured Planctomycetia bacterium. GTDB lineage: Bacteria > Omnitrophota > Gorgyraeia > Pluralincolimonadales > Pluralincolimonadaceae > UBA6215. The sequence continues at coordinate 11,667 of CAZYUB010000011.1, forward strand.
CAAGCCCGAAAAGCGCCGCGACAGTCGCGGTGGCGACGCCATGCTGCCCTGCCCCGGTCTCGGCAATGATCCTCTTCTTGCCCATTCTCACTGTAAGCAGGCCCTGGCCGAGCGTGTTATTTATCTTATGGGAGCCCGTATGGAGCAGGTCTTCCCTCTTCAGGTAGATCTTCGGGCCCTTCAGGAATTTACTAAGGCGTCGGGCGTTATAGAGCTTGCTCGGCCTTCCGGCGTATTCTTCGAGGTAATACCGTAACTGCTCGGAGAATCTCCTGTCCTTTTTTGCGGCCTTATAGGCGGCTTCAAGCTCTTCAAGCGCCGTCATCAGCGTTTCGGGGACGTATTTTCCTCCGAAGACGCCGAAATGGCCCTTTATGTCAGGCTGTTTCACGTCATAACCCCTTTATTTTGACTGAATAAAATAGAAGTTTATCACAGAGTAGAGGTATAGTCAATTCATATTACTGGCGGGGAGCGTGCCGGAAAGAAAGTTACTTGATTATTATCTCGGAGTTCTCGCGTGTTTTGCTTTGAAGCTTAAGGCGTTCGTCTATGACGGATCGGAGTATATCGCCCTTCGTTGATGGTTTTATTTGCATGGATGGGTCATCCTTCATCTTCAGGGCAAGCGCGAGTTTCAGGTCCTTGTCGAATATCGGCTCTCCGTTGACCGTGGCTATCACCTTACCCGCTGAAACTGCGGAAGCCGGCTTTTCAGCCGGCCTCCCGCATCCTGCCACAATGAACGCAAGCAACAATATTGCCGCCGCGCGTATCACTTAATTTCCCTGGTTCCAGGTTCCTGCGCCCACACCTTCGAACGTGCCGGCTTCGGTTCCGGTGTAAGTACCGCCGGCCTGGCCGTTGAAACCCACGTCTCCGGGCGCGGTGCCCGTTACATTAGCGGTCCACTGACCCTCGTTCCATTGTGTACCGGTAAGGGTGGCGTTTATATTCCCGTCGTTAAAATTCAACGACCAGTTCTCTCCGCCGGTATAACCGGAATAGCTGCCTCCGAAGAGCGCGGCCCATATGCCGTTCATGTCGAGCGCGCTCTGGGCATAGAAGCTTATGTCCATGCTGCCCGTTATTGTTCCCGCGGCGCCAAGCGGGCCGTTGCCTTTCAGAAGGGCCGTATAAGTCTCCGTAATAGGCATATTTACCATTTCGGCGATCGCGTAATTATCGAAACGAAGCACGCTTGTATCCAGCTCCGCGAGGTCTACCCATTCGCCTACGAACGCGGCCTGTATGGTGGTATCGACACCCGCTTCGTAGAAACCGGAGATGTCGCCATTTACGCGTCCGACTTTCATCGCCGTGTATTCCTCGGCCTCGGGATCCCAATTCTCGGGCGCAAGGTATATACCGCGGTAAGAGCCGGTAACATCGCCTTCTTTTACGCCGTCATTGTCATAGTCCCAGGCGCCGTTGGTTCCATAAGCGCTAAACAGGACATAGCTGTCCGTGGTGTCATCTTCAGAAACCACGCCGCCCAAAGCCGTCCGCCATACGCCATCGGTGACGACGGCATCCGACTGCGCGAGCATTACGCCGCTGACAATGCCCCAGGTGTCATACCCCTCTATATTTGCGATAGAGGCCTGGGCTATCTGCGCTTCGAGCGGATTGCCGTTGATGCTTCCTTCGCCGTACGCGTTGAAAGCGTCCTCGGCGACTGCCATATTATTCGTAAGTTCCGCCGGGTCCATGTCTATATACTGCATTACGACGTGAGGCGTCCAGGTGCCGTCGGCCTCCCATATGCCTACCTGCATGTCTTCGCCGTAATCCAGGTATTCATTCGGCATAGCGCAATAAATGCCTTCCGCATCTCCGCGCAGTATGCCCGCCTGGTATCCGTCTTCTCCCGGAGAAATGAACAAAGCTGCGGTATACATATGGGACAGGACCGACATATTACCGGAACGGGAGGTGCCCACGGTCCATCCCCAGAACGCGCCTTCGCCGTCAGCCGTTGTGTCAGACCCGTCATAACCGTTGAAGCTGTTGATCTCGGATCCTACGAGATATGAGCTGCGGTCCAGGTACCCCTCGTATTCTCCCATGGCGATCACATCAAAGGCCCCGTTAGCCCACCAATCCTGCGCGGTGCTTCCTATATTGCCGTAGGTGATGCCGTCCTGCATGAATCCTTCGCCGTAAACACCTATACCGCCGCTGGACGAACCGCTCAGGGTAAGGTCCTCGGACTGCGCTACGCCAAGCGAAAGGGCTTCCCATGCGTCTTCTTCCGTATCATATGCCCCGAGCATCTTGCCGTTAAATGAGATCAGGGTTGTGTTTGACAACACTCTTCCGGATACATCGGCGCTGAAACCGCCGTCTTCCCATGATGTGCCGTCGATGAAAGCGAGCGTATACGTCGAGTAGAAGCCGTCTCCCTCATCTTCCACATCGCCCATTACGGCGGTCCATGCGCTCTCGGGATCGCCGACAAATACGCCCGAACTGCCCGCTCTCCAGACGCTCCAATCCTGGTCTACCAGGCCCATCGTCTCTCCGTCGAGCGTGCCTCTTATATCACCGCCGATGACACCGTAAATATCATCCGAATCGATCACTTCGCTTGTGCCCGAGAGCAGCACCGTAGGGTCGTAATCCGTCGGCATGTCGAGGAAATACGCGAGTTTTCCTTCCGCCCCGTACATCCCGATAGACGGGTAGAAATCGCCGTTAAAATAATCTGAGTTGCCGGCGCCGTCTACCGACATGATATAACCGGCGCGGTTGCCTTCGTCCGTCTCCCTTATATAAATAGAGAGAAGCATGCCCTTAAGCCTGTTGTCGAGCGAGGTGCCTCCCATGGTCCCGTAAGCGACGGCGTTGTCATCCGTTATTACGTAGAAATCGGAAGCCCATAATTTGTATTCCGGAACGCCGTCCTCGTTATAATCGGGATTCCAGAACCCTCCGATAAGGGTCATGTCCGCGGGCCCCTCCCAGATATTGCCGGACCCTCCGAAGACGCCGTCCATATATCCGTAATCGCAGTTGAATCCGCCGTAGTAATCCTCTACATAACCGAACGCGCCGTCCATCAGGATGCCTGAATAAGCGAGCGGCTCCGTCTTCCATTCTCCTATAGCGGCTCCGGCCCATGAAGTATAGTCATAGTATTCGCCGCCGTCATAATAGTAGTGGTCTGTCGCCGTTCCGCGGAGGTCGCCGTCTATCCTGCCTATCATGCCCTCTTCGAGGTCGATGAACGCACCGGCAACGTCCGCCGAGATCGCGTTGTCGCCGTAGATAACGTTCTTGGCAGTGATAAGCAGGCGCTCGCCGTAACCTTCTTCAGAACTGCCTAACGCGAGGCCGTTCTCGGCAACGTCGCCGTCATCCTTCTCGAACCACCCGCCCATCTTCACGTTAAAGATGCCCCACGGCATGTCCGGCAATGAGTAGCTATACGCTTCTTCAATACCGCCGTAGATCGTGCCGTTACCGGCGAACGAGCCGCCGACCTGTATATCTCCCAGGTATTCCTCATTGATGTTTTCGTATCTCAGGTCCGCGGGTGCGAAGGAATAGCCCTCTACAGTCTCCGTCGACAGGTCCATCGAGACCTGCCATAGGCCTATCCCGTCATAATACTCTCCTTCGGCGCCGCCCTTCATGATGCCGACCCTGCCGTCCGGGGCCGCGAATATCGCGATGACCCTGCCGTCCGACATGATCCCATCCTTCCAGATGCCGGTCGTGAAGCCGTAATACGCTCCTCCGTCAAGGGTCGTATTATCGTCTTTTTCCACATTATTGCTTTCGATCTCGGTATTCCAGAACTTCGGCGCGCCGTCATCGTAATCGTACCAGAAACCGCCTATAGCGCGGGCGATGAACGACTTATTATTCCACCAGTCCTCCACGGTCGAGCCCATAAGCCCGTGTTCTTCGCCGGCCCAGGATATATAATCTTCCTCATTATCGGCATAAAGGCTGCTCTTGCCTTCGCCCCAATACCCGCTGAATGTCAGCCTCTTTCCGTTCCATGTTCCGGATCCCGAGCCCATCCAGGTCCCGTCGTCGTAATATGCGCCGTCTATGTCGCCGGATATGGTTCCCATCCTCGTGCCGGTCAGGAATACGCCGTCGAGCGAGCCGCTGAACCATTCCTCTCCCTGCCCGTTGACATCCGCTATCCAGTATCCGTAATCATTCTCAGCCGTACCGTATGAGTCCTCATACGACAGGTAGGAAGCGTCTTCCGGAGCGGACCCGATAAGTTCCGCCAGCGGAGTGGACGTATCCCATGTCCCGTATTCGGACGTGCCGCCGAGATAATTCCCGTTGCTGTCATACGAATAGGAGTATGAGTATGTGGACCCGTCATCGTAGTAATTCGTGTAAGAATACTGTTGGGTATTATCTACATAGTGATATTCGGATGTATAGCCATAGGTGTTATTATCATAGTATTGGTAATAGTAATTTCCGCCGTCATTGAGCTGGTACTGGCCGTTGACGTATAACCCGGGATTGTAGCAACCGAACGAGTCGTTGCCGCCCATCTTCGCGTAGAATATTCCGTCAGTTACTTCCGGCAGCTCATACTCTCCCGTAAGCCTCTGGCTGTATATGCCCCAGTCGTATGATGTATGGTTGGCGTAGTCCACTATGCCGGCCGTATAAAGCTCATCCTGACCGCCGAAGAACCCTTCACCGGAGTAATTGCCTTCAAGCCTCCCCTCGCCCTCTTCGGACCATATCGAATCCGAAAGTTCCCCCGCGCTTATGCCGGCTATGACGGGTGTTATATTGGTGTCATCTCCAAAATCACCTTCGAACATATAGGCGCCGGCCAGGTTGGAATACGCGCCCTCGACCCTTCCGGATTTCACGCCAGCATAGCCGTCGGGATTTATGTATATGATGCGCGCGGACCCTTTTATAGCACTGTCCTTGCCTGTGACCGAGGATAGCCCGTAATATGCGCCCTCCTGCCCCTCATCGCTGAACTCCCTTCTGTCTTCCGATCCGTTAACATCGCTTGAGAAGTCGGTCATCCAGACGAAATCTCCGAGAGAGCCGGATTCGTCCTCTTCCATCTCGCCTATCGAAACAAGATAGAATCCGTCCTCACCCCAGAGGTCTCCGACGGTCCCTGCGAGGCCGCCGATGTGGCCGGCATGCTCGAACCCGCCGTAATCATCGTAATCGTATTCGTCATACTCGTACTCATACTGGTACGGGGTATACGCGCAATTGTACAAATAGGCGCTGGATGAAAGCTCCTGCTCTACGAACCCTCCCGCTCCCGTACCTTCTACGCCTTCTCCCGCATACGCGAGTATAGTGCCGTAATAGGCGCCGAGATGGGATGTGTCAAGATAGGAACCCGAGATATCCAACCTTAAGGCGCCGTTAAGGTCGTCAGCCCCTTCGATCAGTGAGAAGAAATACCCGTCATTATAATCACCTCCGGCGACAGCGCTCCAGTTCGTAAGGCCGTTCTGGTTCATGTATCCGCCGTAATGTGCTTCGCGCCAGATACCCCAATCCTGGCCCTCGATCTTGGCCATCTGCCTGTCGAATTCCGTTTCGAAATACCCGTTGCCGCCGTCAAAGGCGAAATTCAGGTTGCCATAACCCCATCCCTCGACCGTGTTATATTCCGTTTCCGGGTCAAGTTGAGCCATCGGAATGACGTAAAGGTCGCCGCTTCCTGCCATGTCGCCCCAGTAGTATCCATCCATTTCGTTTGCTGTGCTGGAACCGGAGAGGACTCCGAACAGGTTGCCTGCCATGCCGGACGGGTCTATATATATAGAAGATACGACGGTGTCCCAGCTGTGCATGATACCGCCGCTCCAGCCGTAGAACACGCCTCCGTCCACGCCTTCGCCCTCGACGTTACCGATGAAGACCCTGTTATACGGGTTATCATATGTGCCGGCGGCATCCATTGAAATAGTGCCGGACCACTGTTCGCTCAAAGGCGTAGTGCTCGAAAGCGCCAAATTGAAAAAATTGTTCTCCGAGGGCCCTTCATAGCCGAATGCGCCTTCGATCATGCCGTTCATCGTAACGGGAGCGACGATAACTTCTTCCCCGCCACCGCTGCCCGTATTGCCGCCCTCGCCGGGGCCTATTATGTCTGTAAAGGGTTTGTCGGAAAATACGTTATTGGGGTTGTTGTCCGGATTCTCGTTGCCGCCGGTCCCGCCGCCGGTGTAGCCCTCAGGCCCGCTGTACCCCTCGGCCTCTCCGCCGAATTCCCAGCCCTCATGCCAGTTCGACCTCTGGTCGTCTGAAGGCGCCAGGGGATTGCTGATATTCCCGTTCCCGTCGACCGTGGAGCCGGTCCCCATCGGTACGTTTTGGGTGGTCCCGGATATCAGGCTTCTGAGCACGCCGTTGCCTTCCTCGAAGTAAGCATTGGTAAGGTTCGGCAGTATATTCATGAAAAGCACGGTGCCGCGGACACATGCTACCGCGTTGGGGGTCTTTACCTCGAACTTCGAATTACCCTTGAGCTTTTCCACCTGTGCCCTGAGCTTGCCGCCCGTAGATTCAAAGAGGTTTTCGTATTCGCCATTGCTTCCGTTCGACAGTTTCGAGATCGTGACGTTGGAATTCTGCTGCAGCGTTATGATATTCCCGTTCTCGACCTTGAATTCCGCCTTGCCGTTCTGCCTCGTCTCGATAGAATCGCCGGTCTTCACCGTCTCGTTGAGTTTAGCGTCATGCCAGGCCTTTGAGCCCTTGTTCTTTATCCTGACATCTCCTGCCAATTTAACGATCACGGCCTTCATCTCTCCCGCCTGGCTGTATCCTTCGGCAACAGGACGCTTGCCTGATGCGATGTCGGAAGATGCGGCCTCGTTTTTCATGACCGATGTATCGGCCTCATGCGACCTCTTCTCTGAGGCGAGCATCATCCTCGGTGAGGAAGGCTCGTTATCCGCAGCGACTACGGAGACCTCCCCGCCTTTTATTTCGACCTTCTTATCCGGAGAGGAAGGGTTCGACAGCGAGTACCTGCCGTTGAGCACGGCTACGGCGGTCGAGGATTTCTGGAATATTACCACTACGTCCGTCCCTTTTACGGAACCGTTCGCGTTCGGCGTGTTTATGGTAAAGCTGTCCTTTGCAGAGGATTTTGATATAATTGCCCTGATCTTGCCGCGTTCGACGTTCAAAACGGCGCTTATCCTTTTGCCGTCGTCACCGGTCCTGTACTCCGCAACATCCAGTTTTGTCTTTTCCGCAAGCCTGACCACAGACCGGTCCGCGAAGGTTATTTCGGCCTTTGAGGCGCTCTTCGTGCGCACGGAGTCGCCTGCTTCGATCTCCGATCCGAGCACGGCCGCAGACGAAGACATGGATCCCGCCTTGAAAAGGTCTACACTGCCCTCAAGCGAGGTTATGCTGCCTATACCGGAGGCAAATGCCGTTGAGCTCCCGAGTATAAGAAGGGCTGCCAGTGCAATGGTCTTGATGCTGCGGTCTTTCATTTCAGGTATCTCCTTTTGTTAAAATTTGTACTCGATGCCGAGGCTGTAAATGCTCCTGTCGTAATCGTATACCGCTATATTTGAATGGTCCTTTACGTATGTATACCTGAATTGGAGCTCGGCTTCCTTCCAGAAGTTATACCCGAGCATGGATGATAGCGTATATGTCTGGTCATCCCTCCTGACACCGAAGATCGAGTTCGTGTTCGAGAAATCCTGCAGGTAGACGTCGCCGGCAAGGCTCGCCTTGAATCTCTTCAGGAAAGGATACAGGACCGTTGCGGTGATCCTGTTGCCGAGGTACTCCCAGTTCTTTCCCTTCGTGTCTTCCTTGTTGACACCGTAGCGCAGTCCGAGGAAACCCTTGTTCTCTGCGAAGAAGAAGTAGTATCCGAGCCCGCCGCCGTAGTCGTTGGAATTGCGGTCCTCATCAGGTATGAACGGGTCCCTCGCGAAATCTTTCTTCTTGTAATCGAAATTTGTCTGCAGCATATGGTTCCGGGCGAATATATAATTGACTACAGGGCTTGCGCTCAGCGTTGTCATGTATTTGGATTCGCCGACATCGGTATAGTTGTATCCGACAACGACCCCCGCGGTCCCTTTGTCGAGGTAATAGTTAGGCGTCACCGTTACCGTATGGCTCATCACGTCATAGAGCCCCAATTTGTTCTGGTGCGCGAAATACATCGAATATTGGCCGTCCACCCCGAACCTTTCGGCGAATTTCTTCCGGTACTGCCCCATGAACGTCACGACCTCCCTCCAGTCGCTCTCGTCGCTTATGCCCGACGCGACAGTATCGTCCCCGGGTTTAAGCAGCACGTTCGTATCATACTGGCCTGAAACGTTCAGCGTGGCCCTGAAAGGCCTTTCTGCCGTCTCTTTCCTTTTCAAGGCATCAATGTATTCGTTCGAAAGCCCGGCTATGTCCGAGTTCGGGTCGAGGATTATGATATCCCTAAAGACCTTCTTTGCCTCATCGAATCTCTTCTGTTTTATGTTGGCAAGCCCGATTTGGTAATCCGCCGATTGAGACAAGGAAGTATCGAGCGCCTTAGCGTTCTCGAAGGAAGTGATCGCCGCTTCATTATCGTTATCCTTGAGCAATACCAGCCCTTTAAGGAATGCCGTCTGTGCCGGCTTAACGTTCTCGCGTTCCGCCACTTCGATATAGTTTCTCGCTTCCTTAAGGTCTCCGAGCTGGTAGAGGACTTCCACTAATTCGAGCAGGGCCTCCTTTATCCTCGGCGTAAGGGTAACCGCGTCGACCAGCTGTTTTTTAGCTTCCTTGTAATCCTGCAGCTGCTTATATGTTATACCGAGGTAATATGCCGCAAGCGATGATTTCGGATCTGTTTCCCTGACTTTCCTGAGGGCTGATGCCGCTTCATCAAAATTCTCTTGTTTGTATAACTTGATGGCCTGTTCCAGTTGAGGATCCGTTTCAGCGATAAGTAAACCGGGGAGAGTTAGCAATATTGAGACGAAAATTACCGTAAAGGCAGGAAATACTTTTTGCGGCATCTGCTGAGCCCCTTTGGTTATATTAGGTTAGTTTTTAAAGATTATGAATGAAGTAGATTTGAATAAATATACCATTTGTAGAGGGTTATGTCAAGTAAATATTTGTTGACAAGAGTCGTAAAATTGGTATAATAATAACAAATTCAGGCCAACCAGCCAACCAAGCGAGGTAAGTTTCTATGAAAAAAATATCATTAATATTTGCGGTATTTACGTGCCTTTTTGTCTCCTTATCGCCCGCTTACGCCGAATATGACCCGAATTACCAGGGTTTCCAGATGTACACCGTTGCAAGCAATACTTCCTCTTTTGCCGTTTCGGATTTCGAGCTGGGTTCAACGCCTTATCTGTATATTCAGCTTCCGAACCCTCCCGGGGGGCTTTGGTACTCTGAGGTCGAGAGTGACTGGTGGAACGGTAGCTTGTTCGAGGGTGATGCCGACAGGACAGGTTTTCAATCGGTATACCATATAGAGCTGACAGGACATGACTGGTCGGATGTTTCCAACGCCGGGACATGGACGATAAACGCCGATTATTGGTATAAAATGCTCGGGAGCGGATATGTCATATCCTCCGACTCGGGATATGCTACGTTCACGATGAAGAATACGACTACGGTCCCTGAGCCTGTTTCGACCATGCTGTTCCTCGCCGGAGGATCGGTGCTTTTCGGAAGGCGTTTGCTGAGACGCAAATAGACAATCTCCCCTTCAGGCTATCTTCAGTACAATAACCGTCATATCGTCGTGCTGCGGCATTCCTCTGCTGAATCTCTGGACCTCATCCACAAGCTTATCCGATAACTCCTGGGCGGAGAGGCGCCTGTTGATAAGAGCGGTATCCAATATCCTCTTCTCCCCGAATTCCTTAAGGTTCCTGTCCCGCGCCTCAGATATGCCGTCCGTATACATGACGAATACGTCGCCTGCCGACACCTTAAACTCGTCAGCGGTAAACTCAGAACCCGGTATTATGCCTATCGGGCTGCCGACCGACTGGGTAAGCGAGAGCACTTCGCCGTTCTCCTTTACCCATACAAGAGGGTTATGCCCGCCGTTCGAATATTTTACGGTCCTCTCTTTAGGTTTATATATCAGGTATTGAAGCGTCACGAACATCCCGGAGACGCCTTCCTCGACTAGCCTGTCGTTTATCGCGGTCATCGCTTCGTCCGGTTCCGTAAAGTCATGCGTTAATCCCCTGAAATCAGCCATTGCCTTCGCCATATACAGCGCTGCGGGCACTCCCTTGCCTGAAACGTCCCCGATGACTACACCGAGCCTGTCTTCCTTTAATTTTATGAAATCATAGATGAGTTTTATGAAGTCGTAGAAATCGCCGCCTACATGTTTCGCGGGGACGCACTTGACGCCTATCTCGATCCCTATAGAGTGCGGAAGGCTTTGCGGCAATATCGACTGCTGTATCCGGCTGGCTATCTGCAGCTCCTTCTCGATCAGGCCTTTCTCGAATTTCGTTATTATGAGCTGGTTAAGCGTGATAGCCGGATAGCAGACACATAGCAGCAGGAGGATAGTGACATAATCTATCCATATATTGAAGAAAGCGAAAGAGATGTAGGAGATGAGCAGGATCCCCGACAGCATGGCCGCGAAGAGTGCAAGACCTTCGACCGGGGTCCTCTTCGGCAGGACGGTCCCGAGCGCGATGCCTATCGCGAACAGTATGAGGAGGATCTCAGGCCTGAAAACCCTGTGTATGAAGTCCTTCCTTAATATCGTATTGACCGCGCTTGCCCTTATGCCTACGCCGGGATACAGGGTCGACATCGGCGTTGCCCAGAAATCCTCCGATCCCGTGGCCGTCATTCCTATGATCACGATCTTGTCCTTCAGTATCCCGAGGTCGGTAGACGGCTTCTCCCCGTCCTGCGCCTGTATGCCTGAAAGTGCCACTTCGGCGAACGAGAGCCGCTTGAACCGCGCGAACTCTCCCGGATAGTTGATCCACATCATGCTGTTCGCGTCAGTTTGTATCTTCAGCTTTTCGCGCTCGACGCCCGTGAAATGCGCTGCGGCGAGCATGTCTATCGAGACGTAATCGCTGCCGTCATGCCCTATCGTCAGCGGGACCTTGCGAACCTTTCCATCGGGTTCAACGAGTATATTCACGAAACCGACGCCTTTCGCGCTCTCGCGAAGCGCGGGAAGCGGCATGGTAATATCGCGGGGCTTGATTATATTCTTGCGTATATTATCCTGTGAAAGGTCAAAGAATGCGGAATAGAACACATTGCCCGTCTTCCTGGTCTGCGCGGCAAGCCTGCTGTCCTCGCCGGGCTTATCTTCCTGCGGTTCGCTGAACAGGATATCGAATACGATGGTCTTCGGCCCGTAATCCTCTATTATGTCGAGCAGTTCGGCATGGTATCCCCTGTCCCACGGCCACCTGCCGAATGCCTTAAGGGATGCATCGTCTATCTCGATGATCACTATATCGGGGCTTACGGGACGCGGGCCTCTCAGTTTGAACAATATATCCATGCCCTGGTATTCGGCAAGCTCAAAAAACCCGAGAAGATAAGCCAAACCGATGACAGTGCAGCATATCAACCCGATATAGAGTCCGCTTTTCTTTTTCATCATTCTATTATTATCTCACATTTCGGCAAGGCCGACAAAAACTTTCTTCCGTAAGGCTTATGCAGGATGCGGCTGTCAAGTATCACTACTATACCGGCATCATTCCTTGTCCTTACCAGCCTGCCGAAGCCCTGCTTGAGTTTAAGTATGGCCTGCGGCAGGCTGTATTCGGAGAACGGGTCGCCTCCGTCCTGTTTTATCCTGTCCATCCTAGCCTCGGATATCGGGTGGTCCGGGACCGCGAAAGGAAGGCGCGTTATTATCACGTTGCCGAGGGCCTCTCCGGGCACATCGACGCCGGTCCAGAAGGAATCGACCCCGAATATCACTGAGCCGACGTCGCGCTTGAACGCCTCGAGCATCTTTGTCCTCGGCAGGCCTGACCCCTGTTTCATAAGCGGTATGCCGAGGTCGGAGAAATAGCCGGATGTCTGCTCGTATACGTCATCCATGAACCTGTAACTTGTGAACAGGACGAAAGCCCTTCCTTCCGTCCTAGTGACGTAATCCTTCACTTTGTTCACGACCTCTTCCTTGTATCTGATATAGTCGTTCGGGTCCGGCATTTTCTTCGGGATGTATATCTTCACATTCCTCTCATAATCAAAAGGCGAACCGAGCAGCATCTCGTCCGTCTTTGTTATGCCGAGGCGCGACTTTATGAACCCGAAACCGCCTTCCGTCGATAAAGTGGCGCTTGTCAATACCGCGGTATCTACCTTGGAGAACAGCATATCCCTCAATACCGGCGCCACGTTGACCGGCGCGCAGTCGAGCGCTATCCTCCTGAAACGCCTGCCTGATGATTCCGCCCAGTAGACATAGTCGCCTATCTCCTGCCCCATAAAGGCGGAAAGGGCGCAGACAAGGGCATCGACCCTTGCCGTGTAATATTTAAGGTCGGTTTCTTCCTCTTTTGAGACGGACCGCTTGGCCCTGTCTTTCAGGAGGCCCCTGATATCCTTCAACGGAGCGGAAAGGTTATCTTCTATGAAATCAACGTTCCTGACGCGGCGTATCGGGTCCTTGCCGAGCCAATCCGATGTCTCGTCGAAGAATATCTCCGACGCCTTCCGGACCCGGGCTACAGCGTCCTTAAGGCCCGGCTCCTTTATCGAGGCGAGGAACCCTTTCCTCTTCGCGGGATTATAAAGGGAATCCATAAGGTGCTTGATCCTGTAGTTCGATATCTCGGTGCCAAGATGTTCGGTCGCGACGTCCTCGATCGTATGGGCTTCGTCGAATATTACGCACGAATAATCGGGCAACAGCGCCCACTCCGACTGGCGGAGGGCAAGGTCGGAGAAAAAGAGATGGTGGTTGACGACGATCAGGTCCGATTCCTGCATGTTGCGGCGGGCTTTCATCAGGAAGCAGGCATCCTTGTGCACGCATTTCTTCCCGAGGCAGGTATCATGCTCGCAGCAGACCCTCTCCCATACCTTCCGGTCCGGCTCGGCCTCAAAATCGGACAGCGAACCGTCTTCGGTGACCTTAGACCAGGAGAATATCTCCTGCAGGTTCGACACTTCCTCCTTTGATTCAAGCAGGTCGGTCTTTGACGACAGGACCCTGTTGAGCCTCCTGAGGCATAGGTAATTCGACCTTCCTTTTACGAGGCAATGCCTGAAATCGAGCGGCAGGACCTTTTCCAGGAAAGGTATGTCCTTTTTTACGAGCTGTTCCTGCAGGCTTATAGTGTTCGTGGATACGACCGACTTCTTCCCGGAGGATACCGCAAAATCTATGGCGGGGACAAGGTATGCAAACGATTTTCCTACGCCGGTCCCGGCTTCGACTATTAGGTGGGATTTCTGTTTTATCGCGCGCTCGACCGACCCGGCCATCTCGGCTTGCTGCGGGCGGGACTCGTAATCCCTGAAGTTACCGGCAAGCACGCCCTTTTTGCCAAAGAAATGCGAGCAGTCCATCTATCTCGGCTTTATGGCTAGCTCCTCAAGGCGCGCTATTCTGCGCTCGATCGGCGGGTGTGTGCTGAATAATGAAAGGAATCCGCGCCCTGTCAGGGGATTGACTATGAACATATGCGCGGTCACTGGATTCGCCTCCATAGGCATCCTGCGCGAGTAGCCGTGGAGCTTCCTTAGCGCGTTCGCCAGTGAGAGCGGGCGCCCGCATATATCGGCTCCCGAGTCGTCGGCCATATACTCGCGCGAACGGGATATCGCCAGTTGTATCATCGTGGCCGTGATAGGCGCAAGTATTATCATGGCGAGCGCGGCCATCGGGTTACCGCCGTCCCTGTCGTTATCTCCTCTGCCGCCGAAGATCATTGCGAACCTTGCCATATCGGACAACATGTAAATGGCGCCCGCAATGGTCGCAACCGCCGTCATCACAAGCGTGTCCCTGTTCCTGACATGCGAAAGCTCATGTGCTATGACGCCCTCAAGTTCATCGTCGGATAGGAGCCTTATGATGCCCTCCGTCGCCGCCACGGCGGCGTGAGAAGGGTCCCTGCCGGTAGCGAACGCGTTGGGGGTCTCGACCGGCATTACATAGACCTTGGGCATCGGCAGCCCCGCTTTTGTCGACAGGTTGGATACTATCGTGAAAAGTTTCGGATAATCGGCCCTCGTAACCTGCTTCGCCTTATACATCGCGAGGACTATCCTGTCTGAGAACCAGTATGTGACGAAATTCATCGCGAGCGCTATGGAGAAGGCGATGACCATCCCCTCCCTGCCCCCTATCCATCCGCCCGCAAGGATCAGCAATAGGGTCAATAACGTGAGGAAGAACACCGTCTTAAAAACGTTCATTCTAGGCGCATCTCCTATAAGTTCTTTATCTCGGATACTTCCTTATCGATCAGGTGTGCGACCTCCGAGATCTCTTTTATCGAATTATCGACCGCTTTCTTGAAGTAAATGGCGCCCGGATGCCTCTCCCCGAGTTCCACTAACCTCGCGCCCATGTCTATAAGCGTAAGGTACATCTTCTTGAGTTCCTGGGCATCCTTGTAATTCCTGAACTTGCGGTTCAGGAACTTCGTCAGGTCTTTCTTGTCCTCAGGGTCGATCTTCGTGAATTTAATGCCGATGCCCGGGTAGTATGTCGGGTTCCTGTCCTTATCGGCTATCCACGCAACCTTCCCGGAAACCAGCACAGGATGCGATACCGTCGGCAGCATGAATTCAAGGTCCATATCCATGCCGAGCCTGAATTTCTTGTCGGTTTTTAGGAAGAGGCCGTGCCGCGCGAAGTTCTTCGACCTGAACATGTATGCCTTGCTGCTGGACGACTTGTCTTTCTTCCTGTGCCACTTCACCTCTACATCAAGCGCCAGTCGGCGGTGTAATCTTTTGTTTGAACTCATCGCGGCCCCTCTCCTAAGATGTCTTTTTAGCTTCCTGTATGAATTCCTTCATGAGTTTCATGCTCTTCCTGCCGGGTGATGATTCGACTCCACTCGATACATCTACGGCATACGGCTTTACCTTCCCGATAGCGCCGCGAACGTTTCCCGGTTTGAGCCCGCCCGACAGTATTACGGGCCTGCCAAGCTTCTTTACGCGCAGGGCCAGGTTCCAATCAAACATTTCTCCCGTACCTCCCGCCTTGCCGGGCCTGTATGTATCAAGCAGGAAGGCGTCAACGTCATAGCCGGACAGGCCGTCAAGATACCTTTTTTCCCCTATCCTGACCGCCTTGACTATTTTATAATATTTCTTAAGTTGTTTGCAATAGTTAATCGATTCGCTGCCGTGGAGTTGGACGCAGTCAAGCCTGCAAATTTTTGCTATCCTCAGCAATTTCCTGATATCTTCATCCACAAAAACGCCTATCAGAGACACGTATGGAGGCATTTTTGAGGAGATTGACCTTGCCTTCGATACATCTATCCTTCTCGGGCTCTTCGCAAAGACGAAACCGAGCGCATCCGCCCCAAGCCGGCAAGCGGCCTCGGCATCCTTAAGGTTCGTTATCCCGCAGACCTTTACCCTTACCAACCCATGATCCTTTTGATTTCGGCGGGTATGTCGACGGATTCCATGAACGCGGTGCCTATAAGGACCGCTTTTATGCCTGTATCCGCCAGCGAAAGGATATCTTCGGGGTCCTTTATCCCGCTCTCTGAGATGACTATCTTCCCGGCGGGCACCTTCGGTATCAATTCCCGCGTCACCTGGAGGTCGACTTCCAATGTCGTCAGGTTCCTGTTGTTGATACCGATTATTTCGGCGTCTATCCCGAGCGCTTTTTCGAGGTCGCGTTCATTATGCACCTCGACGACCGTATCCATCCCCAGGGACTTCGCTTCGTGGAACAGAGCCTTGAGCATTCCCCTGTCCATAGCCGTAGCGATGAGAAGGATCGCGTCCGCACCCGCGACAGCCGATTCGAATACCTGGTATTCGGAGATTATGAAATCCTTGCGCATGACCGGCAGGTCGGCGGCGTCACGGACAGACTTAAGGTCATCTATGCTTCCCTGGAAATATTTGTCTTCCGTTAGGACGGACAATGCCGAGGCCCCGCTTTTCCTGTATATCTTCGCTATTCCTGAAGGATCGAAATCGTGCCTGATGACTCCGTGCGACGGCGACGCTTTTTTCACCTCGGCTATAAGGTTAATCCTTCCGCCTTTAGATATTGCGGACTTGAATCCCCTGTTCTTTACGGGAACTGCTCGTTTTTCCAGATCTTCAAGAGGAAGGATCTCCTGCGCGCGTTCAAGCTTGTGTTTCTTGTGCTCAATTATCTCCTGTAATCCTATCATCTGCTTGTGACCTCCTTAAGCTGCTCAAGTTTCTTCAGGCCCTGGCCGGAATCAATAGATTCCCCGGCTATCCTTATGCCTTCCTTTATGCTGGCCGCCCCATCCGCCGCATATATCGCGCAGCCCGCGTTCATAAGGACGATATCACGATGAGGCCCTTTATCGCCGCCGAGTACAGCGAGCGCGATCTTCGCGTTCTGCGTGATATCGCCGCCTTTAAGGTCCCCGGGCTTAGCCATCTTTATCCCGAACTCCTTAGGGTTTATCTCATAATTCGTGACGTTGCCGCCGTTAAGCTCGGATACCTGCGTCGCATCTGTTGTAGTCACTTCATCGAGCCCGTCATCACCGTGAACGACAAGCGCGTGCCTTGACCCAAGACGTCCAAGCGCCTCGGCCAACGGCCTCGTGAGCCTGTAATCGTAAACACCGAGAAGTTGGTGTGTCGCATTAGCGGGATTCGTAAGCGGGCCCAGTATGTTGAATATCGTGCGGATGCCTATCTCCCTTCTCGGCCCGATCGCGTATTGCATCGCCTTGTGCAGCATTGGGGCGAAAAGGAACCCGATACCTATCTCATCGAGGCATCTCGACACGGTATGTTCCTGCACGTCTATGTTCACTCCGAGGGTTTTAAGCAGGTCCGCGCTGCCGCAGTTCGAGGAGACGGAGCGGTTGCCGTGCTTCGCCACAGCGATGCCGGCGCCCGCCACTACGAATGCGGAAACAGTCGATACGTTGAACGTCTGCGACTCGTCGCCTCCGGTCCCGCAGGTGTCGAGTATGACGGGGTGTTTTGTCTTTATCTTCGTGGCGTGCTTTCGCATGACGGAAGCGGCGCCGACTATCTCATCTAGCGTCTCTCCTTTCATCCTCATGGCCGTAAGGAAGGACGCTATCTGCGACGGGAGCGCCTGCCCCGTCATTATCTCCTCCATTGAAAGCTCTATCTCGGGCCTTGAAAGGTCCTCAGACCTTACAAGTTTCGCGATCGATTCTTTTATCATTCGGAAAGCTCCAGGAAGTTCTTAAGCAATCTCTTGCCTTCGGCAGTAAGTATAGATTCCGGATGGAACTGCACTCCCCATACGGGATGTTTCCTGTGCCTGAGTCCCATTATCTCCTTTTCCTTCGTCCGGGCGATGACCTCGAGGCAGTCCGGCAATGACTTTCGCTCCACTATAAGCGAATGGTACCTGATGGCCGCGAACGGGTTGCGGATCCCCTTGAATATCTCCCTGCCGTTATGGTAGATCAGCGACGTCTTGCCGTGCATGGGCCTTGAGGCCTTGACTACCCTCCCGCCGAACACCTCGCCGATGCACTGGTGGCCCAGGCACACACCGAGGATAGGCACCTTTCCCGCAAATTCACGTATAACAGAGTTGGATATGCCGGCGTCCTTCGGGGATCCCGGACCGGGGGATATTATAATGCACCGCGGCTTGAGGCCCGAGATGGCCCTGACGGATATCTTATCGTTGCGGATGACCTTAAGCGCCTGCCCCATCTCGCCGAGGTATTGGACGAGGTTATAGGTAAAGGAATCGTAATTATCTATCATAAGGATCATCTAAAATATCCCCTTCTCCGCGGCTTCTATCGCCTTAATCGTGGCCTTGGCCTTATTGACGGTCTCCTGGTATTCCTTAGCGGGATCGGAATCAGCCACGATCCCCCCGCCCGCCTGGACGAATGCCTTGCCGCCCTTCATCACTATAGTCCTGATATTTATGCATGTGTCGGTGTTCCCCGAGAAGCTGAAATACCCTACGAGGCCCGCATAAGGGCCGCGCCTCGTATTCTCGAGCTCCTCGATTATCTCCATAGCCCTTACCTTCGGCGCTCCAGATACCGTGCCGGCAGGGAACGTCGCCCTGATGACATCGAACATGTCCTTATCGGGCCTTAACTTCCCGGTGCATTCGCTGACAATATGCATCACGTGCGAATATTTTTCGATGGTCATGAGCTCGGATACCTTTACTGTGCCGTATTTGCAGACCCTGCCTATGTCATTTCGGCCGAGGTCTACGAGCATAATATGCTCTGCGCGTTCCTTCACGCTCGACAACAGGTTCTTCTCAAGGCGTTTCTCTTCGGCTTCGGTCTTGCCCCTCGGTCGCGTACCCGCTATGGGCCTCAACTCCACTACACTGTCTTCGCACCTGACCATGAG
The DNA here is from genome assembly GCA_964650515.1 of uncultured Planctomycetia bacterium. Lineage (GTDB taxonomy): Bacteria > Omnitrophota > Gorgyraeia > Pluralincolimonadales > Pluralincolimonadaceae > UBA6215. Next base: position 30,198 of record CAZYUB010000011.1, read on the forward strand.
CTCGGGAGATGCCCCTACAAGGGACATCTCCTTCATCTTCAGATAATACATATAGGGCGAAGGGTTTATCATCCTCAGCGAACGGTAGAGGTCGATGCCGGAACATGATATCTTAGTGCTGAACCTCTGGGACGGCACTACCTGTATAATGTCACCTGCCCTTATATAGCTCTTTGCTTTCCTGACCAGCGCGACGAACTCATCCTTCGTGAAATTGGAATCTATGCCCTGTTCCGTCGCGCGGATCTTCCTGCGCGCGGCCGCAAGCGGGGCGCCGAGCATCTTTATGAGGCCGTCTATCTTCCTTATGGCGGCATCGTACGCCCGCGAAGGATCACCCTCGACGTGGGCGTTCGAGACGACCTTTATCTTGTGCTTCACGTGGTCGAATATCAATATCGTGTCCGTAAGCATGAAGACTGAGTCCGGCGCGTCGAGCTCATCCGGATTTTTCGACGGCAATTTTTCGAAAAATCTTACCATATCGTATCCCATGAACCCTACGAGCCCCCCGCAGAACCTCGGAAGGCCGGGGGTATGGACGAACTTATACCTGCCAAGTATGGCCTTCATCTCCTCAAGCGGGTCGGATGACGCGGTAAAGCGCTTCGTGTTTTCGTCTTCGGTCATCTCTATACCTTCGCCTTTGCTCCTGAATACGAGAGAAGGCCCGGAACCGAGGAAAGAATAGCGGGCTATCTTCTCCCCGCCTTCCACGGATTCGAGCAGGAAAGAATAGTCCCCCCTGTCGATCTTCATGAAGGCGGAGACCGGCGTCTCCAGGTCAGCCGTTATCTCGGCATAGACCGGGATAAGGTTGCCTTTTTTGGAGAGGCGGCCGAATTCTTTCCTGGACGGTACGTATTCCATTATTTTTTATAGACCTTGTCGGGGTCGAACATCTTCTTTCCCGACACGGACGTATTCCCCTTATTGTCCTTCAGTTTCCTGTAAAAGCATGACCTGTAACCCGTATGGCATGCGCCTCCGACCTGCTCAACCTTCACGAGCAGGCAGTCGGCATCGCAATCGAAACGGATCTCCCTGACCTTCTGGACATGCCCGGATGATTCGCCCTTGAGCCAAAGCTTTTTTCTTGAACGCGAATAGAAGTGGGCCCTCTTCGTCTCTATCGTCTTCCTTACGGCGACATCGTTCATATAAGCGACCATCAGGACCTCGTTGTTAGCGAAGTCCTGTATTACCGCCGGTATCAGCCCGTTTTCGTCATATTTCAGCCCTTTGATGAACTTATTCATATCCTTACGGCGACTCCTTTTCTCTTTAAGTACTCCTTTACCTGCCTTACCGAATATTCCCTGAAATGGAATATCGACGCCGCCAGTACCGCGTCCGCCTTGCCCTTCACTAACCCGTCATAGAGATGCGCGGGCAACCCGGCGCCGCCCGATGCTATGACTGGTATCCCGACATTTTCCGATACGGCCCTGGTAAGCTCGATATCATAACCTATCTTAGTGCCGTCCCTGTCCATGGAAGTAAGCAGTATCTCTCCCGCCCCGCGTTTCTGGGATTCCTTTGCCCACTTAACGGCATCGATGCCGGTAGGCGTCCTGCCCCCGTGAGTGAATACCTCCCACCTTCCGCCCTTTCTCTTGGCGTCTATCGCCACAACTATGCATTGGCTGCCGAACCTGTCCGAAGACCCGCTGATCAGCCCGGGATCCTTTACAGCGGCGGTATTTATCGATACCTTGTCCGCCCCGGCGTTCAGCAGGTTTCGTATATCCGAGATGTTCCTTATGCCTCCGCCCACGGTAAGCGGCATGAATACCTGTTCGGCGGTGCGGCGGACCACGCTTATCATCGTATCCCTGTCCTCATAACTTGCCGTGATATCCAGGAATACGAGCTCATCAGCGCCTTCCTTCTCGTAGAAGGACGCGTTGACTACGGGGTCTCCCGCGTCCCTGAGGTTCACGAAATTGACCCCCTTGACGACACGCCCGTCCTTCACGTCAAGACAGGGTATTATCCTTTTTGCGAGCATACCTTATTAGCGTCCTTAAGCAGTATCTTCTTGTCGTACAGCGCGCGGCCGACTATGACACCGACCACTTCCTTCCTGTTGTAATCACGGAGTATCCTCAGGTCGGCAAGCGTCGATATGCCCCCTGAGACGATCATGTCTATCTTGACGTCCCCCAGGAACTTCAGTATATTGCCGAACCCCGGGCCCTGCAGTGTCCCATCCCTCGATATGTCGGTATACTCGACGGTCTGGACCCCGAACATCCTGATCCTTTGGGCGAAATCTATAGCTTTTATCTCCGTCGGGTTCACCCAGCCCTTTGTCTGCAGATAGCCGTCCTTCACGTCAAGGCTCACGATTATCTTTTCGCGGTACTTGTCCACCGCCTTTTTCAGGAACTGCTCGTCTTCGCATGCCTTAGTCCCGAGTATCGCGTATGAGGCGCCGGCCCTTATGACCGTCTGAAGCTCCGCTTCGGTCCTTATGCCGCCGCCGACCTCGATAGGTATATCGAGCGACGCCGTTATCTTCCTTATCCAATCGAGGTTCTTCAGCTTGCCTTCGAGCGCGCCGTCGAGGTCTACGACATGGAGCCTCTTCGCGCCCTCGCTCTGCCACCAGAGCGATGTCTTGACGGGATCGCTCGAATATACCGTCTCCTTCGAGAAATCGCCCCTGAAAAGCCGGACAACATTGCCTCCCCTTATGTCAACAGCAGGTATGACGATCATATCTTTACGAAATTCCTCATGATTTTAAGCCCCAGCGCCTGGCTCTTCTCAGGGTGGAACTGTGTGGCGTAAACATTATCGGACCATATAGCCGACGCGAACTTTAACCCGTAATCGGTGTAAGCGCTGACGGATGACCTGTCCTCGGGCAATGCATAGTATGAGTGCACGAAGTAGACATACGAACCCTCGGGAATGCCCTTGAACAGCGGGCAGCCCTTCTTTATTCCGGAAAGCCGGTTCCACCCCATGTGGGGTATCTTGAGCTTCTTCGACCTGAATTTCAGCACCTTGCCCTTTATTACGCCGAGGCCCTTACAGGATACGGCTTCCTCGCTCCTGTCGAAAAGTAATTGCAGGCCGAGGCACAGCCCGAGGAACGGCTTTCCGCCTTCTATGAACTCCATCATGGGGCCTACAAGCTTACGGGACCTGAGCTCAGACATCGCGTCCCTGAAAGCGCCGACTCCGGGAAAGACGAGCTTATCCGCCTTAAGGATATCACGGGCCTTACCGGACACTATGACGGAAGCGCCTTCCGCTTCGAGGGCCTTCGATACGCTCCTGAGGTTGCCCATACCGTAATCAAGGACGGTTATCTTTTGCTTCATAATCTCCCTTTTGTCGACGGGACGCCTTTTACCCTCGGGTCTATCCTCGTCGCGTCGCACAACGCCCTGCCGAATGCTTTAAATATCGCCTCAAGCACGTGATGCAGGTCCTCTCCGCGGTATTCGATATGCAGGTTTATGCCCGAGTTCCTGACAAACGCCTCAAGGAACTGCTTCGCGCTCGAGAGGTTATAGCCCTGCCTGTCAAGCAGCGTCGGAGGAACGGGCTTGCCCGTGCAGCGGATATAAAGCGACGGCCTTCCGCTGATATCGAGCGCTATGCGCGCGAGCGCCTCTTCCATAGGGACAGCCACATCCCTCGATCCGAAACGGCGTATCCCTTTCTTGTTGCCGAGCGCCTTCGCCATCGCCTCGCCGAGGGCTATGCCTACATCCTCATTTGTATGGTGTATGTCGACGTCGAGGTCGCCTTTGGCGATAAGCTTCAGGTCGAAACACCCGTGCCTCGCGAAGAGCGAGAGCATATGGTCTAGGAAGCCGATCCCGGTATATACGCGGAACTTACCCGTCCCGTCTATGTTCAGGTCCACCGTTATGTCGGTCTCCGTGGTCTTGCGCTTATGACTAACGGCCCTCTTCTTCATTTAGAACCTCGCTTTTATGGATTCAAGGTGCTTGCTGAGCCCCTCGAGCTTTGTTATCTTCTCAATAGACCTCTTGGCCTTCTCGAGCGCCTTCTTCGAATACGATATTATGTGCGAGGATTTCACGAAATCCTCGACGCCCAGCCCCGAAAAGAAACGCGCCGTCCCGCTTGTCGGCAGGACATGGCTCGGCCCGGCGACATAATCGCCTATCGCCGTCGGGCTGTACTGCCCGAGGAATATTGCGCCGGCGTTCTTTATCCTCTTGAGCCACTTCTGGGGGTTCTTTACCATTATCTGAAGGTGCTCGGGCGCGAGCCGGTTCACGACGTCGCAGGCCTCTTCCATGTTCTTCGCTATTATTATATACCCGTTCGTGACTTCCTTCCTGACCAGCTTCGCGAGCGGTTTGGAGGTGGTCACGAGTATAGGCAGCCCCTTGAAATGCTCGCTTTGCGCCTCGAGGTCCTTTATGACGAACAACGGGTTCGTCGACCTGTTTGCCACGACAACTACCTCGGAAGGGCCCGCTATCATGTCGATATCGGCGTATCCGAAGACCTGCCTCTTCGCCTCCGTCACGTAATCATTGCCCGGCCCGACTATCTTGTCCACCTTCTGTATCGTCTTCGTGCCGAACGCGAGCGCCGCTATAGCCTGCGCGCCGCCGACCTTATAGACCTCATCGACCTTAAGCAGGTTCGCGACTGCCAGTATATACGGGTCGACGCTCTGGAACTTGTTAGGGGGAGTGCAAAGCACTATTGACTTTACGCCCGCCACCTTCGCGGGCAATACGGTCATGTATACGGTCGAAACGAGCGGGGCTGTCCCGGCAGGCACGTATATGCCGACGCGCTCGATCGGCTCGTATTTCTCCCCGAGCACCACGCCGTCCTCGTCGACTATCCTCCACGATTTCTTGTTCCTGACCTGTTTCTTGTAGAACTTCGTTACGTTATCAATGATGTTCTTAAGTTCCGATATGAACTCCGAATCGATATCCTGGAACGCGCCGCTTGCCTCGCTCTCCGTGACGCGAAGCTGCCTCGCCGAGAGCTTGACCTTGTCGAACTTCCTCGTATATTTTATGACCGCCTCATCGCCGTTTAGCCTTACGTCTTCGACGATCCTGCTTACGCTGTCCGAGACCCTCTTCTTGCGGTTATTATACCGGCTGCAGAGTTTCCCGAATTCCTTGCTGTATAACTTTACGATCTTCATCTTTTGATTTCCTTTACGGCTTTTTCCCCGGCTTTCAGCGCTTCATCCAGTTTAGTAATATCCTTTCCTCCGGCCTGCGCGAGGTCCGGCCGGCCGCCGCCACCGCCCGATATGGCGGAGGACATCGACTTTATTACAGCGCGCGCGTCGACAACGCCCTTCGACAGGTCCTGCGTGACCCCGACAACGATGAATGCCTTGCCCTCATAAGCGCCGGCAAGCATCGATACAGCGTTATTCCCAAGGGACGATTTTATCGCGTCGGTGAGGTTCACAAGGGTGTCTGGCGCGTATCCGTCGAGCCTTTTGGCGACAATTCCTATGTTATTATCCGATAATTCCCTGGCGGACACAAGCTCTTTCGCCTTTTCCTTTATGCTTTCGGACTGGAGGCCCTTAAGCTTCTTCTCGAGGTCATTTACCCTGGAAAGCAGTGCTTCTATCTGCGCCGGCAGGCCGGCGGGTTTTACGGCAAGCGAATCCGCCACATCCTTCAATATGCCTTCCGACTCCTTTATCTTCCCGTAGGCGGCCTCACCGGCGACTGCCTCGATCCTTCGTATGCCGGCCGCGACCGAGCCCTCCGACATAATCTTGAATATCCCTATTTCGCCGGTAGCGCCGAGGTGCGTGCCTCCGCAGAATTCTTTCGATATCCCTTTCACGTCAACTACGCGCACTTTCTTGTCGTACTTTTCGCCGAAGAGCGCCGTCGCCCCCGTATTCTTCGCCTCTTCTATATCCATCACGCGGATATTGAGAGGGGCGTTCTTCCTGACAAATTCGTTCACCAGGGATTCCGCCGCCTCGATCTCTTCGGCGCTCATAGGCTTGAAATGCGTAAAATCGAACCGCAACCTGTCCTGCGCGACCAATGAACCCGACTGGCTCACGTGCGCCCCGAGGACCTTGCGGAGCGCCGCCTGCAGGAGGTGCGTCGCCGTATGGTGGCGCGCGATGGCCATCCTTCTCCGGGTATCGACGGCCGCCTTGACCTTATCGCCGACCTTTACCCTGCCTTCTTTTATGCTACAAATATGGACCGGCACCTTCTCGACCAGTTTAGTATCCGTGACGGTGATATCCAGCCCTTCGCCTTCAAGCCTGCCGGTATCGCCTACCTGTCCGCCCGTCTCTCCGTAGAAGGGCGTCCTGTCGAGAACCGCGGCGAATTCCGAAGGGGCCTCAACGGACCCTACCGCCTTGTTCTCCTTGACCAGCGCGATTATCGACGCATCGGACTCAAGCGCGTCATATCCGATATATTCCGATCTCGATCCTGTACCGAGCACCGCCGCCGTAAGCGTCTCGGCGAATACCTCGCCGGTCAGCTTTGTCGCGCCGCGCGATTTCCTGCGTTGCCCGTCCATGAGTATCTCGTATCCTGTTATATCAAGCTCCAGCCCCTCTCCGGCCGCGAACTCCCTGATGAGGTCGAGCGGAAGGCCGCGCGTATCGTGGAAATAGAATAATTTATCTCCCGGTATCACGTTCTCATTCCTTGCCTTTATTTCCGCAGCGGCCGATTCCAGGTCTTCCCTGACATCTTCGTTTATCTGGAAGAACTTTTCTTCCTCTGACTTGATGATGACGCTGATATTTTCCCTGCGCTCGCCAAGCTCCGGATAACCGCCTTTCATCGCGCGGACCACGCTGTCCACTAGCTTGAAAAGGAAGGGCTCGTTCATGCCGAGGAATTTCCCGTGGACCAGCGAGCGCCTTATCAGGGTCTTAAGGACATATCCCCTCCCGGTATTCGCCGGAAGGACGCCGTCCGCGATGCAGAATACGGCGGCCCTCACATGGTCGGCTATGGCGTTTCTGCGTCCGGCGTCGCCATTGTCGGTAAGCCGCTTTATCTCGTCTATGATAGGTATGAAGATATCCGTATCGAAATTCGTCGGCACGCCCTGCATGACGGACGCGAGCCGCTCAAGCCCCATACCCGTATCTATGTTCTTGTTCGGCAGCGGCTCGAGCATATTCAAGCCCGTCCTGTTGAACTGGGTGAAAACAAGATTCCAGACCTCGACATGCCTGCGGCAGCATCCCGGCTTGCAGTCCGGTTTTCCGCAGCCGTACTTCTCGCCGCGGTCGAAATATATCTCCGAGCACGGGCCGCAAGGGCCGTTCGGGCCTTCCTCAGGCGCGTTTGCCGGCCAGAAATTATCCTTCGCGCCGAATCTTAAGATCCTGCTCTCGGGTACCTTGATCTTATCTTTCCATATCTTGAACGCCTCGTCGTCATCCTTGTAGACAGACACCCAGAGTTCTTCTTCCCGCATGCCGAGTTCTTTTGTAAGGAACTCCCATGCCCAGGCGATAGCTTCCTCCTTGAAGTAATCGCCGAAGGAGAAGTTACCGAGCATCTCAAAGAACGAATGGTGCGAGGGCGTCTTGCCTACATTGTCGAGGTCTCCGGTCCTTAGGCATTTCTGGCAGCTCGCGGCGCGCCGCATATCTTTCCTCTTACCGAGGAAATAGTCCTTGAACTGGTTCATCCCGGCGCTCGTGAAGAGGACTGTTGGGTCGTCCTTCGGGACAAGTGAGTCGGACGCGACGACGGGATGCCCCTTCGCCTCAAAATATTTCAGGAATTTACTCCTCAGTTGGTCCGTAGTCATAATTGTCCTTGATGACCTTCCAGATCGTGTTGTAGGAAAAACCTTTGCGGCTTAAAAAGTCGAAGACCTTCTTCTTGGCCTTTTCAGGGTCGAGCCCCTTCAACCCCAATATCTTTCTCCTGGCGAGCGGGCCCGCTAACTCCGCCTCGTCATAAATTCCCTTATATCCGTCGAAGGCCGCTTCTATCGTTTTTTCTTCGATACCCTTCGCCCTGAGCTCCCTGACTATAAGGCTTTTACCGGCGGGTTTCAGCGATATCCTGTCGCCTATCCAGAGCTTCGCGAACGCCTTATCGTCAAGAAGGCCTTTACCCTCAAGCTCATCTATCGCGCGGGCTATTATGACGCCGCGATGCCCCTTCTGTTTAAGTCGCCCTGCCATCTCCTTGACGCTGCGCGGGCGGAACCTTAATAGCCTTAAGGCATCCGCCCTCGCTTTGTGCAATGCCTCATCATCCGCGCCGATATTACCGTTTTTCGTCTCTTTCCTGTCCTTCTTTCGGCTCTTCCTTGATAACGGCATATCCCCGGTTCGTCAACAGCAGGACATCTCCGTTAAGGCCCTTTATGGCCTTGTTGTAATCCGTAGCATTCTTTACAGGCTTCCTGTTTATCTCCAGTATCTTATCGCCGCGCCTGAGCCCTGCGGCATCCGCGGGGCTTCCGGGCTCGACGTTGCTGACCGTTACACCGTCCTTGTCAATGACCTCTATGCCGCGCCAGGAACCGAGTTCCGCGTCGGCGTATTCCTCTATCGCCTCAGGCCTTTGCGCGACCTCGATATCGAGCGTCACGTCCCTCCTGTCCCGCAGCACTACGACCTTTGTCTTCTTCCCGATCGGCGCCCTTCCCACAAGCTTCAACAGTTCGCGAACGTTCTCGACGGGTTTCCCGTCGAACGTCCTGATGATGTCGCCCGTCTTCATCTTGCCCTTTTCTGCCGGGCTGCCGCTCATCACTTTCGCGACTACAACGCCTTTCGTGCCGGAAAGCCCGAATTGTTTCGCGAGGTCCTCGTCGAGGTCCTGCACATTGACGCCAAGCCATCCGTAGAGCACCTTCCTGCCCGATATGAGGTCGCCAAGCACCCTCTTTGCGACATTTATCGGTATCGCGAAGCCGATTCCCTGGTATCCGCCTGTCGTCGATATTATCGCAACGTTAATGCCTATGACCTTGCCGTCTATATTGACGAGAGGGCCTCCGCTGTTGCCGGGATTTATCGCCGCGTCGGTCTGTATCAGGTCGGAATAATCACGATCCCCCCGGCCGGACCTCGGCAGCGAGCGGTTGAGCGCGCTTATCACGCCTACGGTCACCGTCGGCTTGGATGATATGCCGAACGGATTGCCTACGGCAAGCGTGAACTGCCCTATCTTTACGCTATCGGAATCTGCCAGCTCAAGCGCATTGAGGCTCGATGCGTTTATCTTTATGACCGCGAGGTCGGCCCTCGTATCCTGTCCCTTGACCTTTCCCTCGAATTTCCTTCCGTCAGGCAGGATGACCTCGATCTTGTCGGCGCCGTCAACGACATGGTGGTTCGTCAGTATATAACCGTCGGGGTCTATGATGAATCCGGAGCCGATGCCCCTCTGCATATACTCACGCTCGGGTATGTCACCGAAGAAGTCCTTGAAGAACTGACGGAACATCTCATCATCACCCGCTCCGCCGTAAGGGCTGCGAATCTTCGCCGTATGCATAGTTGATATAGCCACGACCGACGGGCCCACCCTGTCCGCGACACCGGCAAAGGCGTTCTCGAGCGACTTCGCGACGGCTACGTCCCCGTCGAGGGCGGCAGTGCCTGCATGCGAGTGCCCGCACACGGATACCGCCAATACTAACTGTAATATCAAATAGACAAACCGCTTAAACATGGCTGGCCTACCTCCTTGCTTGTTTATGCGATAACGCTGTCCCTGATCTTCTTTTCGAGTTCGTGCAGGAGTTTCGGGTTCTCCTTGAGGAATACCTTGGCGTTCTCACGGCCCTGCCCGATCTTCTGCTCCCCGTACGTGAGCCATGAGCCGCTCTTGTCGATGATCCCGAGGTTTACCGCGAGGTCTATGATATCGCCGGTGCGTGAGATGCCCTCGTTATAGATTATATCGAACTCGGCCTGCCTGAACGGCGCTGCGACCTTGTTCTTTACGACCTTTACCCTGACATGGCTTCCGACGGATACGTCGTTCATCTTGATGTTGTCTATGCGCCTTATATCAAGCCTTACTGACGCGTAGAACTTTAGCGCGCGGCCGCCGGGGGTCGTCTCGGGGTTGCCGAACATCACGCCTATCTTCTCCCGGATCTGGTTTATGAATATTACCGACGTCTTTGACTTGCTTATCGAAGAGGTTAACTTGCGCAGCGCCTGCGACATCAACCTTGCCTGGAGGCCAACGTGCGAGTCGCCCATCTCGCCCTCGATCTCTGCCCTAGGGACGAGCGCCGCTACGGAATCCACTATTACAACGTCCACCGCGCTTGATTTTACGAGCGTCTCGCAGATTTCGAGCGCCTGTTCGCCGGAGTCCGGTTGTGATATAAGCAGGTCGTCAAGGTTGACTCCCAGCTTCTTGGCGTATGTGGAATCGAACGCGTGTTCGGCGTCTATAAAAGCCGCGACGCCGCCCCTCCTCTGCGCCTCGGAGACGATGCTCAATGAGAGGGTGGTCTTGCCCGATGACTCGGGTCCATATATCTCTATCACGCGCCCTCTCGGTATGCCGCCGACGCCGATCGCTATATCAAGGGAAAGCGCGCCTGTAGGTATCGAATCCACCTTCGCGTGCGTATCCCCGCCGAGCTTCATTATGGAGCCCTTGCCGAATTGTTTCTCGATATGCGCCAGCGCCAACTCGAGCGCCTTGGTCCTCTCGGCCGTTACTTTATCCTTCTCCTGCTGTTTCTCTTCCTTTTTCGTTTCCTTCTCTTCCTTCTTTACCATATTCTTCCCTCCTTTAGGTTTATATGGTTTATGCGCCGCCAACAAGGTAATAGACGGCGCCTTGAGGGAAATTCTTTCAAATATTTTAGGCAGGGCTTCTCGCCTCACGACTGGATTATTATACGATTACGGTATTCCTTTGTAAAGAGAAATCAGGCGGGCTATTTTGACGCAACTTAAACGGCGGCTATCAGATAAAACCGATAGCCGCCGTCAGATCCTTAACTGGATTTAACGAGTAGGGCGTTACTTTACCGTCACTGTTCCGCTCGGTGTCGTCACGGAAAGGCTCTCCTTCTTCTCGCATCCTACCAGGACGACCATCGATACCATCAATATCGCGATCACAAATAACCTCATCAGTCATTCACCCCCTTCCGTTCAATGAATCCAGCAAATCCTTGGCATTGCCTGACAATATCATATCCTTAAGCCCTTTGTCAATATCAAGCCGGCCGATATGGCCCAGGTCCTTTCCCTGGTCCGTAAGCGGGAAATCTGTCCCGAAGAGCAGGCGGTCCGGCCTGTGGGATAATATAAGGTCTTTTATCTGTGCGTCGGGAAGGAACCCGAAGAAGAATGAAGTGTCAAGGTAGATGTCCTTTCCTAACAGGTGCCGACTGACCTCGTCCCAAAGGCGGAAGCCCCCAAAATGAGCCCCGATCATCCTGAGGCCGCGGAACCTGTCCTTTACTTTTGCGATACGGGACGGCGAGGACCTGACGAGCATCGTGCCCGAGAGTTCCTCTCCGCAATGGAACAGGACCGGCAATCCGGCCCTCTCTATCTGCTCGTACGCGGGGAACACCTTTTCGTCATCGACGAAAAATTCCTGGAATTCCGGCTGGAGTTTTATACCGTCGCCGTTATCGCGTATCCTTTTGAGCTCGTCCTTCCAGCCCGGGAAGGCGGGATGGAAGGCGCAGAAGACCCTTAATCGTTCGCTCCTGATGCCGAAGAGCCAGTCGTTTATGCCGGTGACCTGTTCCGGCCTAGTCGCGACGGAGCAGATGACGCTTATGTCTATCCCGTTGCGGTCCATGTGCTCGAGCAGGTTGCCCGCCGTAGGGTCGCAGACCATCTTCTCGCCGAACAGCTTTTCAAGGCTCTCCCGCGCCTTCCGCGATACCTTCTCCGGCCAGGCGTGGGTGTGGATATCTATTATCACTTCCCGGCCTTCATCTCCTCGATGGCGCAATTCCTGAGCTCTTTCGGAAGAACGAACTTTACGCCCTTCGGCGGTTTCGCGTTGCCGTATAGGAAATACTCTATCTTGTCGCCCTTCTTGACGATCTTATAACAGATCTTGCCGTATAGCGTCGGCATATCCCTGACCTCTATGCCCTTTTCGAACCATTCCGGGGCGAGACCTGCGCCAAGTATAAGCTTGCCGTCGTCCTCATAGACGAACATAGTGCGGACGGCGTCCACATAACCGGAGCCGACCCACGTATGCGGCATATCGCCGATGTACGAAGGAGCGCGGACCTTCGCGTGGACCACCTCCGCCATATGGTTCCAGCCGAAAGGCCTGACGGAATCCTTCAGGAAATATCGAAGCATCGTAAGGCCGCGGTCGCGCTGGTCCATCTTGAAGAACGCGTTCGCCGTGCGCACTTCGTAAGGCGTGAACGTCCTCTCCTTGCCCGGGACCATCCCCTTTACGAATTCGGCGTAATACTTGTCGAACGTCTTCTTCAGCAGCTCTTTCGGCATGTACTCTAATTCTCCCGCCGCTACTATGCCGATCGCGGTAGACGTGGCGTCAAAATCGCCTTTTTCGACGCATCCGGGGATATAGTCGAGCCTGTCCCTCTCGACGACAAGCCGTATCGACTCATATAGGCATTTGCGGAAATCATCAAGCTCTTTGCGCATCCACTCCGCGCTTTCCGTGTCCTTCATGAGCTCCGCCAGGTATATTCCGTCCTTGAAACCCCTTATAGCGAAGAAATCATCCCAATAGCTGGTCTGCGCCGGGTAATAGCCCTCGTGGCTGTTCGACTTCGGCAGGACGCCGTAATACGGCTTCTTCTTCGGGTCCTTTTTGAACTCCTCGGTCATATTGCGGCGCCTCAGGTCGCGGGTGAATTCAAGCGCCTTTACTACCTTCGGGTATATGGAGGGCAGGTATCCCTTATCGCCCGAGTAATCCAAATAATTCCGGACGGCGAAGACGAATTCTCCCTGCGAATCCCACTCGACACCTTCACCCATCTTGTTGTCGTTAAGGCCGATCGGATTCCCTCCCTCGAATATTATATAAGGGACATAACCGTTATCCGTGACCTTTGAAGCGACCGCGTCGAGCCACTGTTTTACCTCGTCATTTATGCCCATCCTGAGGATCGCCGCGCTCGTCAGCGCGCAATCGCGGATCCATGAATGGCTGTAATTACGCGAACCAGGTTTTATCCACGGGCCGTCCTTATTGATGAGTATATACGCGATGTTCGTCCTCATTACATCAACTATGCGCGCCTCAGGAATGTCGATGTAGACCCTGTTGAGTTCGCCCTTCCAAAAGTTCTTTTGTTTTGAAAAGTCGGAATCGAAGTCGGAAAGTTTTCCGGCAGGCAACTGTATTATGAACGTATTGGCTTCGCCCGGCGCGGCCGACACATCGAATGAAAGCCCCGCCGATGCCGTCCCTTCCGCGCTGGCCGCCGTAAGCGAGGGCGGAAGCCCGCCGTTCTTCATGAAATCTACCGCGTCCCCCATTGACAGGTCGGCGGCGCCCATTGTTACGCCTTCCGTTGCCGATACAATGCAATCCCTGCCGTTTATGGAAAGGACCGGCGGCCTGCATTCTATCCTGTTGATCGGGCTGAAACCGCCCCTCTGCCACACGGGGTTCACCTGCACGGGGCGAATTGCGATGAAAAGCTTGCCCTTTAAGGCGGCCTTGCCGGTATTCATGATGACATACCTTAAAGATGTTTCCGAACCTCTTGTCGACAGGGCCGTTACCTCCAAAGACCAGTCGGAATGGTCCCATGCTGCCGACGGTATCGGTAGGTATCCGTCGACAAGCGCCTGGGAAACCCTGCAGTCCTCGGCCGTATAAAGCTTCTTTCCGTCGTAAACGAAGGGCATCAATGAAAAGCCGTCTTTATACGGCTCAAATGTGCCCGTCTCCGTGAATAGTCCCTCGTTCTCAGAATCCGGCACGCCGGTCACGGTCCAGAACTCCTGCAGGCGCCTCAGCCACATCGGGTAATACCCGGCAGGCGATTCCTTCGCGAGCGCCTGGTATATCTTTATCGGCGTCGCCTGTTCTTCGCCGCTCTTCGGCTCGAATCCCTTTACGGTGCAACGGCTTCCCGAGGCCGGCTTTATGCAGTTTATCCTCAATTCCTTTGCCGGAGTGGCCTTGAAATATATCAGGTCCTTGCCGCCGTTCCCGTCGGCGGTCCTGTAGACCTCCCTGAAATCCTTGCCGTCCTTCGAGATCTCAAGCGTGTACTCCTTCGCGTAATCATCCGCCCAGGACAGCACAACGCCTCCAAGCTCCGTCTTTGACGGAAGCTTGATGACCGTCGTCTTTCCGTCGCCCGATATCACCGGCGGGTTATTCCCGTCGAGGAATGAGACTTCCCAAAGCGAATTTCCCCAGCCCGTCCCTCTCTGGACGCAATTGATCTTTAACGCCGTCGCCTCGACAGGGTCGAAGTAGATGATATCCGTGCTGCCGTCGCCGTCAGACGTCTCGTATACCTTCTTCCATTTCCCGGAAGCATCTTTTACTTCTATATTGTATATCTCAGTGAATGCCGTCTCCCACTTTAACATAACACCACAGATGGACTGCGGGGAGTTAAAATCCGCCTGCCACCACTGGTTATCCTCGAAGTTGCTCGACCAGCGGGACTGCATGTCGCCGTCAATGGCCTTCTGTGCGCTGTAATCGGAATCTCCCGAAGAAGCGGTCGCTTTGGCTTTTATCGGGTCGGGTTCGTTGATCTTAAGCTCCCTGATGGAGTTCCCCCAATGCGTGGCCCTCTTTGCCATCTCGACCTTCAAGTACCGCGCTTTAAGGCCCTTAACCGGGATGATATCTGAGCCTCCTTTGCCAAGATTGTTCTCGAATACACACTGCCATGATTTGCCGTCGCATGAGGCGAGGACCTTATACTCCGCAGGATAGGCGTCCTCCCACATTATAGTTATCTTTTTTATGTCCTTAGCGGCACCGAAATCAACAGACCACCATTGGTTGTCCGCGAACTGGCTGGACCAGCGCGTCGAGATATCGCCGTCGACAGCGAGTTCAGGCGTGAATTTTTCTTCTACGGAAGAGGCCGAGGCCTTCCATCCTTCATCCGCAAAGGCGGGGTTAACACAGGCGAGCGACAAGACCGTCAAAACAGAGCAAAAACCGAACTTAGACATCCTTCCCTCCTGGAATTATTTTTCCCCAACTTGTAATATGATATCCGATTAGTTGTCCCGTGGCAAGCCATTTATGCTATAATCCTGGTTATGAAAGCTGAGATCATTTCGATAGGGACGGAGATATTGCTCGGGCAGATACTGAACACGAACCAGCAATGGCTATCCGTGAAGCTCGCAGCCCTGGGTATCGGTGTCTACCACCATTCGACGGTCGGAGATAATCCGGAGAGGCTCTCGAGCGCGCTCGAATCAGGCATAAGGCGTTCCGACATAGTGATAACGACCGGGGGGCTCGGGCCTACCGTCGACGATATAACGCTCCGGGTGATATCCCGCACATTCCCGCTTGAAAACTCCATGGAGGTCAGGAACCGCGTCGGCACCGCTCCGGGGTTCATTTACGCCATAGGTGGAAAACTGCTTATCGCGCTTCCCGGGCCCCCGAGGGAACTGAACCCGATGTTCGAGCGGTCCGTAGCGCCGTTGCTCAAAAAGAAGTTCAGGGGCGAAGGCGTGCTGAAAGTCAGGACGATAAAGATGACCGGCTTGTCCGAATCAGCCGCGGACCGGAAGGCCAGGGACCTTCTTAAAAGCCCTCCTCCGCTGACCGTAGGCATCTACGCTAAGCCGGCGCTGGTGGAATTGAAGATAATGGCAAAGGCGCCTGACGAAAAAAGGGCAAAGGCGCTCATCGATAAGGCGGACAGGAAGATAACATCCCGCCTCGGCAGGTACATATTCGGCCGCGATAATGAGACACTTGAAGGCGCAGTCGGGTCCCTGCTGTCCCGCGCGCGCAAGACCCTGGCGGTGGCGGAATCATGCACCGGCGGGTTGATATCGAGCCGTATCACCGACGTCCCCGGAAGTTCCGCGTATTTCAGGATGGGCATTGTGGCCTATTCAAACGACATCAAATCAGGTTTGCTGGGTGTCCGCGGCGCTACATTGCGCAAATACGGCGCGGTCAGCAGGCAGACGGCCGTAGAAATGGCAAAAAACGTAAGGAAGTTGTCCGGGGCCGATATAGGGCTATCCGTAACCGGCATCGCCGGTCCTTCCGGCGCGGTAAAAGGCAAACCTGTGGGCCTTGTATATATCGCGGTATCCTCGACGGACAGGACTATATGCAGGGAATCCCGTTTCAGGGGCGAACGCGAGGTTATTAAATTCAGGTCTTCCCAGGCAGCGTTAGACCTTCTTAGAGTATCTCTTTAGGCGGGTTCTTTCCTATATCTGATGCGAGGCACAGCTGGTCCTTCCCGTGCTGCTTCGCCCAATAAAGCGCATCGTCGGCCTTCTTGAAAAGCTGCTGGGGAGTGCCTCCGTCGTTAGGGTATATCGCGATGCCGATGCTTACGCTGAACGTGACCGTCTTTTCTCCCGCGCTTATCTTCTGCGCCTTTACCGCGTCGCGCAATCTGTTCCCGACGGCCAATGCGCTGTCTTTATTCGAATTGGTCAGCAACACGACAAATTCGTCGCCGCCGTACCTTCCTATGGCGTCCATAGGGCGCCCTTTCACGTCGAACGTCCTTATATTCTGTTTCAGTATCTTCGAGAGCGCGAGGATTATCTCATCTCCGGACTGGTGGCCGTAGAGGTCATTGTACCTCTTGAAGCCGTCAATATCGATTATCATCAGCGAAAAGACCTGTTTTTCGCGGCCCGCCCTCTTCGCCTCTTCCTCGAACCTTCCAAGGAAGAAACCGTGCGAGTAGAGGCCCGTAAGGCTGTCGCGTATCGATAATTCCTTGACCTCCTGGTATAGCTTTGCCTTCTCAAGCGTCACCGCCGCCTGGTTAGCCAGGATATCGAGGTTTTCGATATCTTCTTTGCTTATCGGCAGCCGGCTGAATACGTTATTCACGACCAGCACGCCGATCCTGTCTTCCTTGACTATAAGAGGATAATAAAGGAAAAGCTCGTCTGTGCTGTACCGCTGGCCTTCGCGCGGCCCGTCGCCAAGGATGCTGTCGACGATCCTGTTCGTCCCCTTATGCAGCGGGTAGCTCTCCTTCTCTATGCTCTTGACGATATTCCTGATGTCCGAGCTGATCTTACCCTTGAGTTGGCCGGACTTCTTGTCGACAAGGTAGAGTTTTGCCATGTCGAATTTCAGTATGTCCACGGCGCTCTTCAGTATTATCTCGAGGACCGGCTCGAACTCCATCGTGGTCGCCATCGCCTCGCTGATCCTCGAAAGCGCGAGGAGCATGGCTATCTTCCTTGAATTGTTCTCGAATACCCCGATATAGCGGATGCCCCTGCTTATCTCGTGCGCGTAATCGGAGAGCATCTCCTTCTCTTCCCCGGTTATCTTATCCCTTGATACCTGTTTGTCCGCTATCAACACGCCGATCTTTTCGTCCGCGAGACGGAGCGGCATGCATATCTGTATGCCGTCATCCCATATCTCGAACGGCCTCTTGCCGAGGAAAACGGCGCTTATCGTATCGTTATCGCTGTCAGTGACCGGTATCATGCTCTCGCCGGCGATTATCCCCTTGCCACGCGACCTCGCCTGCACGCATTCGAGGGTATTGCCCGATCCCTCGTACAGGTATACGAATATCGAATCGAACATCAGGTCGTCCATAAGCGACTTGAGGCTCATCTTAAGCGTCTCCTCGATGCCAGCCTCGAACTGGAAGAACGTCCTGACGACGCCCTGGAGCATGCTTAAATGCTTCTCCGCCCTCTGCAGGTCCCCTCTTTCGTCAGCCATATCCTTTCCCGTCATAATGACAGCAGGTAATCCACCTCTTCGGCGTACCTGCCTGATTCCGCCGAAACGAGCTCTTCGCCGTACTTGCCCTGTTTTACGCCATCAAGCAGCTTGCCGAAAAATTCCGCCAACATGAACTCTATACTGCCCCACATGTCTACCTGCGCGTAGCTCTTGCCGTAATTCTTGTATGTCTCTATAAGCACCTGCTGGTTCGGTGTCCCCTCATAGAAAAGGCTCGCAAAGGCCTCGATGCCCGGCGGAAGCAGTCCTATAGACCTGTACTGCCTGGCCTGGAAATCCCTTGACGTAAGGAACTTGACGAACTGCCATGCTTCCTGCTTGTTCTTCGTGGACGCGGAGACCGCGAGGTTGCTTCCGCCGAGGAAACTGAAGCGGCCGCCCGGGCCTGCAGGCAGTAACGCTACGCCGAATTTATCTATATCCCCGGAGCCT
Organism: uncultured Planctomycetia bacterium; assembly: GCA_964650515.1. Taxonomy (GTDB): domain Bacteria; phylum Omnitrophota; class Gorgyraeia; order Pluralincolimonadales; family Pluralincolimonadaceae; genus UBA6215. The sequence goes on from CAZYUB010000011.1 coordinate 48,518, forward strand.
CCGCGGGAGGACGGCGCCTCGAAGAACCCGGGTATATAACTCGGCGCGGCAAACGGGCCTGCTATTATCATGGCGTACTTCTTCAGGACGAAGAAGTCGTAGGCCGGGTAGCAGGGGACCTTCCTGTCCTTTACCGGAGCGGCATCCTTATCCAGCAGGTCGAAATAATATTTTATGCCTTTAAGCGAGCGCGGGCTGTTAAACGACGCCGAGAGGCCGTCGGGCGTAAGAAAGTCCCCTCCGCCGGCCCATATCCATGGTGCCACGTCATGCACGAGGCCAGGGTCCTTTATATCCCCCACTCCGAGAGGCCCTGCGAGGTCTACGTCGCTGCCTTTAAGCCCCGAGAGCGCGGCGCACGCGCCCTGGAAGGATTCCCACGTCTCAAGCGACTTCGGAGTAAGGCCTGCCTTCTCAAAAAGGTCTTTCCTGTAGAATATCATGCGGGCGTCGGCTGACCACGGCAGCGCCATAACCTTGCCGGAGCTCTTGATCTCGCAGGTAGCCCATGCCGCAGGGTAGAATGCGTTCTTGAGCTTGTCTTCGGATGTTTCCGTCGTGAGGTCGGAGAGCGCGTTTATCGCGGCGAGGGTCCTTGTCCAGGTATTGCCTATGAGGAATACGTCGGGGAGCCGGCCTTCCTTAGCGGCCGTTACTGTCTTCTTCCAGGCGAGCGACCAGGGGATCACCGAGCAATCGACTTTTATCCCTGGATGCAGTTTCTCAAATGATGCTATCTCTTCGCCGATTATCCGGCTTGTCTCGTATCCCCCCACAGGCATAACCCAGAACTTTAGATAGGCCGCCTTCTGCATATTTCGGATTATACCACCCGGTTGATTAATGTCAATTCATAATGTATAATCGCTGGCTATGGAAAGCCGTATGAGGGTTTTTATCGCGATAGCGCTCTCCAGGGAAACCCGGGAGGAACTGCGAGCCCTCCAATCTTCGCTGAAGGCGTCGGGAGCCGACGTAAAATGGGTCGATCCGGAGAATATCCACCTCACGCTCCGCTTTTTAGGCGACTGCGGAGAGCCAATTCTGCCTTCCGTGAAGTCGGCGCTATCTGACGCCGCATCCGCTTTCAGGCAGTTCCATATGGGGCTGGAAGGGGTCGGCGCTTTCCCCTGCCTTTCTTCTCCTGAGATCATCTGGGCCGGGGTCGGCGAAGGCAGCCGGGAATCCGCGGCCATCTATGATTCGATATCTTCACGGCTCGCGGAAATCGGGATACCGCATGAGAAAAGGAAATTTTCGCCGCACATAACGGTCGGAAGGGTCAGGAGCGGGAGGAATATCGATTCTTTAAGGAAAGCCGTCGAGGACTGTTCGTTCCCCGTATCCTCGAGGACACTGGTTGACCGCGTAGTCCTTTTTAGCAGCAAACTCTCTCCCGAAGGCCCTACCTACACGCCGCTTTCAGAAGCAATGCTGCGCCGGCCCTGACGGTGATGTTGGCGTAGATCCCCGCAATAACGTCGTCGAGAACTACTCCTAACGGGCTCGGTACGCGTTCGGCCATCCTTATCGGGAACGGTTTGAAGATGTCGAATAACCTGAAGGTAACGAAGGCAGCGGCCATGTAGGCCGGTTCCATAGGCAGGAACAGAAGGGCTATCATCATACCGGCCGCCTCGTCAATTACGATCTTACCGGAATCCTTCCTGCCGAAAAGTATCTCAGCGCGCCTTATCACCATCAGCGCGGCTGCCAGCAGCACGGCCAGCGACAAAAGGTAGACCTCCGGATCATAGGACGTTAGGAGCGCGAAAAGGAGCCCGGCGGCAGAACCCGCAGTCCCCGGCATGCGCGGGACGAAACCGGCATAGAAGAATGTGCTGACGATCTTTACTATGGTCTTCAAGAGAAGAGTTTCTTGTTCTTAATGAAAAACGAAACGCCCGACGTGATGGTCAGGCAGACGGTCACGAGCATCACGACGAATATGAGGTTCTTGACCCATATCTCGGTATCGCAGTTCCAGAAAGAGAGAGATTTTCCCGCTTCCCTGAACACCAGGAATATCAGTATCATGAATATGGCGATCATCTGCGAAACCGTCTTATGCTTGCCGGCTTCCTCTGCCTCTATGACCTTGCCTTTCGTCAGCGCGAATATCCTGAGCCCCGTCACCGTCACCTCTCTTGCGACGATTATCAGCACCGTCCAGGCGGGTATCAGTTTCAGCTCCACGAACGCGAGGAAAGCGGAAAGGACCAGTATCTTGTCCGCTATCGGGTCCATAAGTTTTCCAAAATCGGTGATGCCGCCATCCCTCCTGGCAAAATAACCGTCGTAATAATCGGTAAGCGATGCGGCCAGGAACGTAATGAAAGCGAAATATTTCGCGCCCGGCCACCGCGCGAACACGAAATACATGAAGACGAATGTCAGGAATATCCTGGATATCGTCAGCTTATTCGAGATGTTCATTTGTTCTTCAACTGCATCATAAGGGCGTCTATCTCCTTGACGGTCGATATCGGCGGCACGCCGAAATTGCGGTTCATGTCCCATTCGCTGTCGCTGAGGGCTATGACGAACCTTCCTTCAGCCCTGTCAAACCTGAAGACCTTCCTGACATGCGTCCAGTACCTTCTCGGGGACGACAGCCCCTGGTATGAGACGACCGCCTCGAAGTAATAATATTTCGCCGAGGGCGACAACGCCTTGAAACTCGGTTCCTTCGTGAACGTCCCGGGGGCTATAAAACCCAATGTGCTGACACCTTCTATCTTCTGGTCCATCCATCTCTGCCCTGCCGTCTTTGCCTTCTCCGCTTCCGAAGTGAGGTAATACCTTACGGATACGTTCGCTGCCGGGGTCTTGCCCGTATTATTAAGTATTATGTAGTTCCCGAAATAGACGTTCTTGCCTTCCGTGTCGTTTATCTGCATAGGGTCGATCATGTCGACCGAAACATACGGCCTGATGTCTATCTCTTTCAGGTCCTGGCCGGTTTTTATATTCCATGCTATCAACAGGACTATGGTCGCAAGCGCTGATGCGATTATCTTGTAATAGTATTTTTGTATGAACCTTCCGGGCAGCCACCATCCGTAGTACAACGTCTTGTCATCAAAGATCTTCTCCGCGTGTTTCCAGTCCCTCATCGGGTCGGCGGTAAGGCCCTTCTTGCGGTTTTCGGCATAGATTATCTCGGCGATCTCGCTTATCTTCTTTTCCCTGTCTATACTGCTCTTCAAACCGGGCATTATTACCTCCTTTGCGACTTTTCAGCGACCAGGTCGTATTCGTAGCCGCCAACTACCCTGACCTTTACCATATCGCCTGTTTTTATCCCCGTCCCCCTCACGAATACGGTCCCGTCGATCTCGGGGGCGTCCATATACGAACGACCGAGGAAGACGCCCTTATCCGCGGGATCGGGCTCATCTATAAGGACATCGAGCTCGCGCCCGATGATGCTTCTGTTGATCTTCTCCGATATCCCCTGCTGGATGCTCATTATCTCGTTCCAACGGGATGCCTTGACCTTTTCGGGGACCTGTCCTTTCATCCGCGCCGCCGAGGTACCCTCCTCTGCCGAATACCTGAACGCGCCGAGCCTTTCGAAACGGGCCTCCTTCACGAAATCCTTCAGTTCGCCGAACTCCTTCTCTCCTTCCCCGGGAAAACCCACAATAAGTGATGTCCTCAACGCTACGCCGGGTATCCTCTTCCTTATCTTGGATATCAGTCCCCTAATACGCGCGCCGGACGCCGGCCTTCCCATCGCCCTCAGTATCCTGCCGTTTATATGCTGGATCGGGATATCCATATACTTGCATATATGCGATTCCTCCGAGATGGCTGATATGAGTTCATCCGTTATATGGTCCGGATGTCCGTATAGCAGCCTTATCCAGTTGGCCCCTTCGAGGCGCGACAATCTCCTTAATAGAGGTGCGAGCGAGCACTTTCCGTAAATATCTTTCCCGTAGATAGACGTATCCTGCCCTATGATGTTTATCTCCTTGACGCCATTTGCTATAAGGCGGCGGGATTCCCTCAGGACTGAACCGGCAGTGCGGCTCCTGTGAGGCCCTCTTATTGCAGGTATGATGCAGAATGAACATCTGTGCGAGCAACCTTCGGAGATCTTCACATACGCGTAATGCTTAGGCGTAATGCTGAGCCTCGGGCTCCTGTCATTATAAAGGTGCCTCGGCTCACGTAAAATTATATCCGATTTCCGGCCTAAGGCAAGGTTTTTTATCAGTGACGGCAGCCTATCCGCGGCGTCGACACCTACGAACCCGTCCACTTCCCCGAGCTCGACGGCGAGTTCCCGCCCGTATCTCTGGGGAAGGCATCCGGCGACTATAATACCCTTCAGTTTTTTCCTGCCCTTAAGCTCGATAAGGTCCAGGATCGCCTCGATCGATTCTTTCTTCGCGTCTTCGATGAACGAACAGGTGTTCACGATCGCAATATCCGCGCCCGACGGGGAATCAGCGATCTTATACCCGGACTTTTTTAAAGTCCCAAGTATCACCTCGGAATCCACCAGGTTTCTCGCGCATCCGAGCGAGATAAGCGCAATTTTTATCGCCATTTAGGATTAGGTTATTTGGGTAGTTTAAGGCCTTTAACAGCGCCCTTGCCGATCGTGCCTATGTCGGCGCCGTTGAGGCCTACCGACAGCGCTTCCGCTTTACTCGTGGATATTTCGAAGGAATTTTTCGCTTCCCATCTCTCTTCGGACCCCTTTTTAAGAGTGCCGTCGAAAATGACCATACCGTCGGATTTGACCTTCAGGTATGCGTCGGCCTTCGATCTTACCGAGAGGACTAATGTCTCTCCTTTAGGTATCTGCGCCGCAACCGGTTCTTTTACGGCTTTTACCTCGGGTTTAGGCGCCGGCTTGGCTTTAGCGGGTTCTATCTTTTTTACGGCTTTCGGCCTGGATTTAAAGAACGCGACCGTCTTGGATATGCCGAATGAGACGAGTTTGACAGCGACGATTATCGCGACTATCGCTACTACTGCTGTGATGACTTTCCTGTACGGGAATCCTCCGCTGTTGCCGCCTGAAACGTCCTTCGCCAGTACCGATATCTGTTCCTTGAATTCGGGTTTCTGCCCGGTAAAGCTTTCAGCTACGGCATTCCCGTCGAGGCCGAGGTAGTTCGCGTATTTCTTTATGAAGCTCTTCACGTAAATGGGGCCGGAGACCATCTGGTCTATCCTGTCCGTCTCAAGCGCTGAAAGTATCCGCGAGCTTATGCGCGTGTCCTTTTGGGCCTGCTCAAGGGATATACCCCTTGATTCGCGCGCCGACCTTAATCTCGACCCGATTGATTCCATTTGGCTTTCACAGCCTCCATATTTTCCATGAGTATCTCTCGGGGTTTCGAGCCGTTATAAGGGCCGACGATGCCTTCCGCCTCCATCGTGTCGACAAGGCGCGCGGAACGTGTATATCCTAGGCCCAGCCTCCTCTGCAGCATAGACACCGAGGCCTGCTTCGTATCGAGGACCATCTTTACGGCTTCCTCGTACATATCGTCCTTTTCGTAGGTCTTCCCGCCATGGCCTTTCTTATCCTGCTCCTTAAGTATCTCCTCGTCGTATTCAGCGGACCTCTGCTCCTTTATGAACTTGATGACCCTCTCTATTTCGGAATCCTTTACGAGGCAGGCCTGCGCGCGGGTCGGTTTTGCGTCCCCGGGCTTCATGAAGAGCATATCGCCCTTACCGAGCAGTTTGTCAGCGCCGTTCATGTCGAGCACTGTCCTGGAGTCCACCTTCGAGGCAACTTTGAATGATATCCTCGCGGGGAAATTCGCCTTTATGACACCGGTAACTACATCTACGGACGGCCTTTGCGTAGCTAATATTATATGTATGCCCACCGCCCTCGACAGCTGCGAGAGCCTTGTTATCGCGTTCTCGACCTCCTGCGCGGCGACTATCATCAGGTCTGCCAGCTCGTCGATTATGACGACTATATACGGCAGGACCTCCGGGACATCTTCCTGTCCCTTGAAATCCCCCTTATTCTTCTTTTCGTGGAAATACTCGATGTTCCTGACGGCAAGCCTCGCGAAAAGCCTGTAACGCGATTCCATCTCGTTGACCACCCAGTTCAGCGCGCCCGATACCTTCTTATGGTCCGTGACGACCGGGCATAACAGGTGCGGCAGCCCGTTGAACATCGCGAGCTCCACCATCTTCGGGTCGACCATCAGGAACTTTACCTCGTCAGGTGAAGCGTTAAAGAGCATCGAGCTTATTATCGCGTTCACGCAGACGGTCTTTCCTGCACCGGTCGTGCCTGCTATGAGCATATGGGGCATAGTGCTGAGGTCCGCGATCACCGGGACCCCCGCTATATCCTTGCCGAGCGCCAGCGTGAGCTTCGACTTCGCGTTCTGGAACTCGGATGACTGCAATATCTCCTTAAGGTAGACGAGCGCGCTCGACGAATTCGGGACTTCGACGCCGACCCTTGCCTTCCCGGGTATAGGCGCGACTATCCTGACGCTCTGGGCCTTCATCGCGAGCGCTATATCGTCGGATAAGCTCGTTATCTTCGTCACCTTCACGCCCGGCGCGGGTTCAAGCTCATACCTGGTTATCACGGGGCCGCGCTCGACCGCCGTGACCTTGACCTCTATGCCGAAATCGCGGAGCGTCTCCTCCAGTATCTTGGCGCTCGCGTCGAGGTCGTCGCTAATCTTGCGCTCTTCCATCGGAGGCGGCGAATCAAGCAGGCTCATGTCCGGCAGCTTGTAATCACCCACCGACTTCTTGATGACCTTTACCGGGTACGGCTTCGGCTCATCGGCCTTGATGACCTTCTTTATATCTACTATAGTGGCGGGCCTCGGTTCCTCGACCGCCTGTTTCTTCTTTTGTTCCTGGTTCTTCGACACCTCCGCCTTTATCTGCTCAAACGCCTTCTTAAGCGACGGTTCCCTGGCCGGAGGTTCCTTTGGCCTCGGCTTCTCCTGCCTTTGCTTCGGCCTGTTGAATATAGCGCCGAAGAGCTCCGCCGCCGCGTTGAATAACGACATTAATACCGGCAGGATAAGGAATTCTGTCGCAAGCAGGATGGAAAGCGCTCCGAGCACGATGACCATGACCCATGCGCCGACATTGCCAAGGTATTTTACGAAGAAATCCGAGAAGAAGAGCCCGAGCATGCCTCCGTAATGCACCTTTACTGCATTGCTCTGCGGGGATGATGCCATGCTGAGGATAGCGCTTGAAGCTATAAAAAGAAATGAGGTCCCGAGAAGCTTGAAATAGAACTTCTGCGGGACCTTATTAAGGAACTTGCCTATTGCCCATGTCGCCGTAAGCGCCGGGATTATATACGCGCTGAAACCTATAAGGTTAAACAGTCCTGCAGCTACATAGGCGCCTATAATGCCCGCGTAGTTTCGCGTATAAACGTTCGGATGGGACGTAAAGACTTGGAGGTCGTTCGGATCATAAGAGATCAGGCTTATGAAGATAAGGACACTTAAGGCGAAGAGAAGAACGCCCCAAATCTCGTTTATCCTCTCTTGCTTCACTTCCTATAAGGTCTCCTTTCGCCTCTGCCTTCTCTCGGTTCCCTGCGCTCCCTCTGAGGCCTTTCTCCCGGCGGGCTGTCAACCGCGCCCGGCATTGCGGCCTTCCTGCTGAGGTTAAGCCTGTTCTGGTCGTCTATCTCCATGAGCTTGACCGGGAATTCATCACCGAGCTTCACGACATCATCCACGTTCTTGACATACTCGTTCGACATCTCCGATACGTGGACGAGGCCTTCCTGCCCGGGCAGTATCTCGACGAAGGCGCCGAACGGCATTATCCTCTTGACCTTGCCGTTGTATATCTTTCCGACCTCCGGCATCTCGGTGAGCGAATTGATTATATCTATCGCCTTCTGGAGCGCCGGCCCGTCCGCTGACGCGACGTTTACCGTGCCGTCATCTTCGATGTCTATCGTAACCCCCGTATCTTCGATTATCTTGCGGATTACCTTGCCGCCGGGGCCTATGACATCGCGTATCTTGTCGGGGTTGATCTTGAAGGATACGATCCTCGGGGCGTACTTCGACAGCTCTTTCCTCGGCTCGGCGAGCGTCTGCCTGATCTTCTCGAGTATCGTCCTCCTCGCCTCTTTCGCGTGCTGAAGGGATTCCCTTATGATATCGAAACCGATACCGTCTATTTTGAGGTCCATCTGCACGGCCGTTATGCCCTTCTCCGTCCCGGTGACCTTAAAATCCATGTCTCCGAAATGGTCTTCGAGGCCCGCAATGTCTGTAAGGACTACGTGCTCATTGCCCTCCTTGACAAGCCCTATAGCTATACCGCCTACAGGTGCCTTGATAGGCACGCCGGCGTCCATAAGCGATAATGTACCTGCGCAGACGGTGGCCATCGAGGATGACCCGTTCGATTCGAGGACCTCGGAAACGACCCTTACCGTATAGGGGAATTCTTCCTTGGTCGGCATCACGGGTTTAAGGCCTCTCTCGGCCAGGGCGCCGTGCCCTATCTCGCGCCTTCCGGGGCCCCTGACGGGCTTGACTTCCCCGACAGAGAACGACGGGAAGTTATAATGCAGCATGAAGGACTTCGATGTCTCGCCTTCAAGCGCGTCTATCGTCTGTTCGTCGGCGGATGTCCCGAGCGTAGTAACGGACAGGCTCTGCGTCTGCCCGCGGGTGAACAACGCGGAACCGTGCGTCCTCGGGAGCACCCCGACCTCGCCCGATATCTGCCTTATGTCCTTGAACCCGCGCCCGTCGACCCTCCTCTTCTCCTTAAGGATCGACTGCCTTACGCGTTCCTTCTCGAGCTTTATCAGCGCGTTCTTGACATCGTTCCCGGTCCATTCCGCGCCTTCCACCACGAGTTTCTCTATGAGGTCCTTGGCAAGGATCGCCATGAGTTCCTCGCGCTCTTCCTTGCTCGACTTCTGCTCGACTTCCTTTACCTTATCGTGCGCAAGCTCACCGACCTTCTTGTAGAGATCCTCGTTGACCGTATTTATCTTTACGTCCGTCAGCTTCGTCCTTCCGCACTCCTTCTTCATCTTCTCCTGGAGCTCGATCGAAGCTATGAGGTTCTTATGGCCGAACTCTATGGCCTTTATGACGTCTTCTTCGGTCAGCTCGTTCATGCCGGACTCGATCATGACGATCCTGTCCTTCGTGCCGACCACCACGATATCTAGCGAGCTCTTCTCGAGCTCCGCGAACGTCGGGTTTATGACCATTTCGCCTTCTATCATACCGACCCTTACCGCCCCTATCACATAATCGAACGGTATGTCGGATATGGCAAGCGCGCACGAAGCCGCGTTAAGCGCGAGCACATCCGGGTCGTTCTCCCCGTCATGCGAAAGCACGAGCGCCATTATCTGTATCTCATGCGAAATGCCTGCCGGGAACAACGGCCTTATCGGCCTGTCTATAAGGCGCGCGGTAAGGACCTCCTTTTCTGAGGGCCTTCCTTCGCGCTTGAAAAAACCGCCCGGGATCTTCCCTGCGGCATAGTTCTTCTCCTGGTATTCAACGGTAAGCGGGACGAAATCTATATCCCTGGCTTCCCTGGGTTCCTTCGCCATTACGGCCGTTACGAGCACCACCGTGCCGCCGTACTGCACCATAACGGCTCCGTGGGCCTGTTTGGCCATCTTTCCTGTCTCAAATATCAGGTTTTCCCTTCCGATCTTCGTTTCTACTTTGTTACTCATATACCCTTTCTGATAGTATTGCTCTTTCGGAATACAAAACTACCTCTTGCCCCATCTTCCGCATTTACACCACGCAAAAGATGAAGTTGTTATTTCCTAAGGCTCAGCTTATCCAGGATCTCCTGGTAGACATCGGAATCTTCCCTCTTGAGATATTCCAGAAGCTTGCGCCTTTGGCTTACAAGCTTTAGAAGTCCATGGCGGGAATGATGGTCCTTCTTGTGGACTTTAAAGTGCTCTGTCAGCATATTTATCCTTTCCGTAAGGATAGCTATCTGGACCGGAGCCGAGCCTGTATCTTTATCGTTCCGCCTGAAGTTATTTATAAGGCTCGTTTTTGCATCTTTCATAAGCGTCATTAACTTCTCCTCCTCCTGATTTGACAATATAATAACATAATGCGTATTTAATGTAAAGCATTATTAGACCTGAGCCCCAGGGCTTTCCTCGCGGCTTTATCGTCACGCTTTATCTGCTCGATTAGCTTTTCGTGGTCCCTGAATTTACGGGAGCTGCGCAGCCGCTTTACGAATATTACCTCTACATCCTCCTTATATATGAACTCATGCAGCCCGAATATATGTACCTCTATAGAAGGGTCTTTCTCGCCGAAAGTCGATGCGGCGCCGATGAAGAGGGCCCCGCCGTACGTCTTCCCTTTGACGTTCACCCATACCGCATATATACCGCCGGGCGGTATCGCCTCATGATGAGGGTCTATGTTCGCCGTCGGATACCCGAGGAGCCTTCCCCTCTGCCTGCCGCTTATGACGGTGCCAAAGACGGATACCGGCCTTCCGAGCATCCTCCGCGCGCCTTTAAGGTCGCCGCCGATAATCATCTTCCTTATGGATGTGGATGATATCTCCCTTCCTTCCGATTTCACCATCGGGACTATCTTTACCGCGAACCCGAATTCAGCGCCGAGTCGCTTAAGCATTCGCGCGTCCCCCGAATTACCTTTACCGAAGACGAAATTCCTGCCGACAAATACCTTTGCCACGCGGAATTTACGCGCTAGCACATCGCGCGCGAATTCCCTCGGAGATATACCCGCGAACTTCCTGTCGAACTTTATTACCTCGCACTTCCCTATACCGAGGCCTTTTATCAGGCGGACCCTGTGGGGCGTTGAAATTATCGACGGTGTCTTCCTGCGGGGGTTTATGACCTTGGCAGGATGAGGATCGAACGTTATGGCCATTCCCGTTGCGCCCGCCTTTGCTGCCTCCCTGGCCGCCGACGAGATTATCCTGGCGTGCCCCCTGTGCACTCCGTCGAATATGCCTATCGCTGCGAACGTCTTATTCATATTTCAGCAGCCGCCTTTCGAGGTCCTCCGCGGAGAACGACTTGAGTGTTTCCATGTCCGCGGAATCATTCACCGTGAAATCGCCCGCCTTGAGGCGCCTGAGCCCTGAGAGGTGAGCCCCGCAACCGAGCGCCTCTCCGATGTCATCGCATAGCTTCCTTATGTAAGTGCCCTTAGAGCACCTTACCGTGAACCTTATATCCGGAAGTTCGATGCTGTCTATCCTCAGCTCCATAATATTTATCCTTCTCGGCTCCCGCGGAACTTCCGTCCCCTTGCGCGCGAGCTCGTAGAGCCTGCGGCCCTTGTGGTGCAGCGCGGATACCATCGGCGGAACCTGGTCGATCTCACCCTCGAAACCGGCGAATACGCTGCGGATACTTTCCTCACTGATGCCTGAGACAGGCCTTTCCTGCATTATCCTTCCGTCGGCATCCCCGGTATGGGTCTTCCTGCCGAGAGTCATAACTGCCTCGTATTCCTTGTCCTCTCCGAGAAAACGCGACGAGAACTTAGTCGCCTTCCCGATAAGCACGACGAGCAGCCCGGTCGCGGAAGGGTCGAGCGTGCCGGCGTGCCCGGCTTTCGCAATGCCGAAATTCCTTCGCACGAAATCGATCACATCGTGCGACGTCATCCCTTTCGGCTTATCTACGAGCAGTATCCCGTCCATCTCAGGTGTATTTCGATATCTCCGATATGACCTTCTTTTCGGCGGAGGCGCGGTCGCCGGCTTTTATGCTGAACCCGGCCGCGGCGGCGTGCCCGCCGCCACCGAATTTCGAGGCGATCTCATTGACGTCGATTCCGTCCTTGCCCCTTAGGCTCACCTTAATGGGCCCGCCTGGCTTCGCCTGCTTGAACAGGACCGCTACCTTGCTTCCCCTTACGGACCTCGCGAACCCTATGAAGTTCTCCGCGTCCTTCAGGTCAGCGCCGGATTCGGAGATCATATCCCCCGTTATCCAGAGCCATACTATCTTCCCGTCCCTGCTCCTCCTCATCGTGGCAAGCGAATGCCCGAGAAGATGTGTTATCTCGTATGTCTTCATCTCGAACAGGTTCTCGTATATAGAGTTCGTATCGAGCCCGCTCTTCATTAGCTCCGCCGCAAACATATGCGTCCTTGCCGACGTATTGGAATACCTGAACGATCCCGTATCTATCAATATGGCTGCATAGATCGACATCGCCTCCGGTTTTGTAGGCCTCATCCGCAGCTTTTTAAATATGCTATATACCATCTCGCCGGTCGCAGCGCTCTTGCCGTCGACCCAGTTAACGTCGCCGAAGGCCGTATTGCTGACATGGTGGTCCACGTTTATTACCGTCATGCCGCCGGATATCAGGCCCGCGACCTTCCCCGTCCTTTCAATCGTCGGGCAGTCCACTACCAGCGCGCAGTCGAAATCCCCGCGCTTCCCCGCCCTCTTCATCCTGTCAAGCACGTTGATCGCGCCTATCCCGGGAAGGAAATCGCAGGATATCGGCGGAGGGTCCTGGTCTATTATTACGGCTTTCTTCCCGGACCTGCGCAACATGCTTGCCAGTGCGAGCTGGGAACCTATCGCGTCCGCCTCGGGGTCTACATGCGCCGTTATAAGGAACCCCTTGTGCCTGCGTATCGCCGCGGCTACGCTGTTAAGGCCCATTTTTTTCCTCTTTCTCTTTGTGTATCTTATCGAATATCTCGTTAAGGTGCAGGCTGTACTCTGTAGACTCGTCGAGCCTGAAAAGAAGTTCGGGAGTGAACTTCATCCTGAGCCTTTCTCCTAGCAGTTTCCTTATGAAACCTGTCGCGGAATTTAGCCCTTCCGCCGCGTATTCTTTTTCCTTTTTACCCCCGAGCGAGCTGAAATATACCTTCGCGTTCCTCAGGTCCGGCGTGATCTCCACCCTCGTTATCGTCACGAACCCGATCCTTGGGTCCTTCAGCTCCTCTGATATTATCATCGAGATGCTCTCCCTCATCTCGTTTGCCACCCTTTCAGGCCTTATTCCCATCGCATCATCTCCATGGCGAAATCGAGTTCTTCCGCCTTCGTTTTTATCCTCCCGTCCAGCTTCGCGTAAAGCGCCTTCTCCATTATATCCTTGAAATGAGGTCCGGGTTTCACGCCTTCTTTCTTCAGGTCCTCGCCTCGCAAGTGCAGTTTTACTTCCGAATATTTCTCCATGAAAGCCATTATCCTGCGCCTCGCGGCCTGCGAACCGCTCTTCGCGACCAGCATAAGCAACAGGTCCTGCGGATAATCCTTGAGGCAATCATATACCTCGCTGGGCCTCATCTTGCCTCTCTTCGAAAGCGTTCCGAGGACTTTGTGCTGGTCCGCCTTGAAGCGGTTCAGCTTTTTTGAGTCGTCCTTCCTGAACACGAATTCAGAACATATCCTCTTCACATCGTCGGGACCTAGCCCGTCAAGCAGCGCCGCCATATACAGCAGCCAGCGTTCGGTGACGTGCTTCCTCTTGAGAACGCTTTTGTCGTACCATTTCAGGGCCTCTCCGGCCGAACCGAACATTGATACGACGGATTTCGCCAGCTTGAGGCCCTTATCGATGAATCGCAGCTCATTGAGCTCGGAAAGCCTCCTGACCGCCTTCAACGGCTCTTCTTCCGAAAGGATGGCGATCATCTCGTCGCGTATCCTCTGCTTCTGGGTCCTGTCTACCATTTTCAGGCCGGCCGCCTTCTTTATCAGCTCTTCGGTATGCGGCTCTATCCTGAAATCGAACCTCTGTTCGAACCTTACCGCCCGGAAGATCCTCGTCGGGTCGTCCACAAAACTCAGGTCATGCAGGGCCCTGATCCTGCCTTCCTTCAGGTCCTTCCTGCCGTTGAACGGGTCCAGCAGCTCGCCGAACCTCTTCCTGCCGAGGCCCAGCGCCATCGCATTGATGGTGAAGTCCCTCCTGTAGAGGTCGTTCTCTATCGGCCCAAATTTGACCGTCGGGAGCGCCGCAGGACGCTCGTATATCTCGGTCCTCGTCATCGCGATATCTATCTTGCATTTCCCGCCGGCCGATCTGCCGGGAGCGATCCCTCTGGGACACGGGAAGAAGACCGTACCCGTCCCGAACCTCTTATGGTATATATAGACGCCGCATAACTCCCCAGCCAGCCTTTTCGCGTAATCTATCGCGTTACCTTCTATGACTATATCCAGGTCGTAATTGCCCGTGCCGAGAATCAGGTCGCGGACGAAACCCCCGACTGCGAAAGCCTTGAAGCCCATCTCCTCGGCTATCCTCCCGGAGAACCTCAATAGTTCTGCGACCTTTTCCGGCAGGACCCTCTTGATATTCGGAGTAAGGTCTACGGTAAAACCGCCCGTCCCGGGCGCCGGTTCCCCGAAGAGCCTTCCGTGGAACGTGCGTAGCAGGTCGGTCCTTGTAACGAGCCCGATGAACCTCCTGCCGTCCATTACAGGTACGCACCCGACCGATTTCTGCTGCATTATGTCCTGAATGGCATATATGGACGTTTCAGGGCCTGCCGGATATACTTTTCCCGACATGTAGCCCTTTAACCTCGCGTGGCCGAAGCCCCTTGATATCGCGCGGTCCAGGTCTTTTATCGATACGACCCCCGCAGGCATACCTGCGGCAAGTTTTCCGCGTATTGCGGCATATTCCGACCCCGACGCCGCAAGCTTTTCCTTTGCGTCGCTGACCGTCTCGTCAATTCCGAGAACCGGCGCACCGCCTTTTACGAGCTCCCCGGCCTTTATATCCGATCGTATGTGGCCCCTGAGGTATCCGAGCAGTTTCGCCCTGGCCTCCGGTAACCTGATACCTCTTATTACGGCGCCGGCTGCCGTAGGGTGCCCGCCCCCGCCAAAGAATGACGCAGCCTTAGACACATCCACGAACGGCAGGCTGCTCCTCGCTATGAACTGGACCTTGTCCTTCGTCTGGACAAGTATGAAGGTCGCGTTGAAGTTCTCGGCCTCTTCTATCTTATGCGCCAGCAGGCTCAGGTCGTCCACATATTCATCGTCGGTCGCCGAGGCGATCGCGATGTGCACCCCGTTTACTACGTGTATCTCGGTCGACTGGATAAGGCGTGCGAGGAGGTTAAGTTCCTTTTCGGTGAGCTCTCTTTTAAGGTACGACGAGACGAGGTTAAGGTCCGCCCCCTGTGATACGAGGAAGCTGACGGTATCTATATCCCGTTTCGTCGTCGTCGGGAATGTCAGGGACCCGGTGTCTTCGTATATCCCGAGCGCCATTATAGTCGCTTCGAGCGGAGTTATCCTGAGGCCCTGCTTCTTTACGATGTCACAGATTATTGTCGTGGTCGCCCCGGCCTTCTCGTACACGTCCTTGTCGGCCCTGATATCTCCGCGGGACCTCGGGTGGTGGTCATATACATGCACCTCCACGCCCTTCCTGCCCGCCAGGCCCGCCATCCTGCCTATTCGCGCCGGGGACCGCGTCTCGACCACGATAAGCCGCCCCACATCATCAAGGCGCGCGTCCTTCTCCTGCTCTATCTTCACTATATCTGCGCCGAGGGACATAAACTCCCTCACGGCCCTCTCCTGCGAACCGGGCAGGACGAGCCTCGCGCCCGGATATAGCTTGCGCGCCGCCACCATCGACGCGAGCGCGTCGAAATCGGCGTTAGTATGGGTCGTTATAAGATCTGTCAATAGAACAGCGAAACGCCCCCGATAACGGAGTTAGTGTCGATGCCGCCGTTCGGTTTCTTTATCCCGAGGTTCGAGATATGCCTGTAGCGGTATCCGACGTTGACCGCAAGGTTGTCCTTTATGAAATAGTAAAGGCCTGCCCCGCCGTGGTCTACGAAATTCGCATGCGAGCCCTGCTTCCTGGTCTTCTCGGATATATAGATGCCGCCCGTGCCGCCCTCTATATACGGGTAGAGCTTGTCCCCCAGGGGGAACATATATTTAAGCCCTAAACTGCATCCCGCTTCATACTCGGAACTGGGCTTGATCACCGGGTTCGCGAAAGGTTCCACCATGAACAAGAGCGAGCCCTTCAAGCCGTTCCAATTCAGCCATTTCTTCAGGTTGAACCCGAACCTGCCCGCGATATATACGTTGTTGTAATCCTTTGGCGCGCCGTCATCGCCTACATCGGCTGTTCCCCATCCCGAATAGAAACCCGCTTCCTTCAGGGTCGCGTCACTGTTTATGATCTCGGCGGTCTCGGCCATTATTGCGGATGACGATACGAGCAGCGACGATACCAGAAGGAACACCTTGACAACCTTGGACATCTAAGCTCCCCCTTTCCTCATTTAGTGAACATCATCTTCAATGATATGATGAACATGAATATACCAAACATCCTCTGGAGAAACAAGTTCGAAAGCCCCACCGCCGTTTTCGCTCCCAACAACCCTCCGAGGATGAACCCCACGCACAGGAAAGCGGCGGCTTTCACATCGACATAGCCGCTTTTATAGTACACCATTGCGGCGAGTATCCCTATCGGCGGCAGCAGCATCGCCAGCGTCGTGCCCTGGGCCTGTATCTGCGTGAACTTGAACACATAGATGAGCGCGGGCACTATTATTATGCCTCCGCCGACCCCCATAAGGCCGCTGAGGCCTCCGGCCGCCAACCCTAATATAACATAAAGTAAGGCATGAAGCATCTTTAATCTCCTTTATTTGGCGCGCCGGCCTCTTCCGTCCAGCGCTTCTTATAAAACTCGTATGACTTCTTAAGTTGTCTCTTGAATATATTGTCGCTGCCGTCGCCCATCGATGTCACTCCAAAATATTCCTCATGGTCCGTCCTGTCGGGCGAATCCCAGTACCTGGTCCCGGGATTATGCTCAAACGGGCTGCCGTCCATATACCACCTGTCGAGATAATCGAATATGCAGCCGCCGACGCAATTGCCGGAGCGGTTCTTCTCCATATCCTTATAACATCCCTCGTGGTACTCGATCTGCATATCTTCGTCCTCTCCCTTGTTCTTGTCATACGAAAATATCCCGTATTCCGTAAGGAAGACGGGCCTGTCGAAATCTCTCCTGACCTGTTTCCACATCGTCGCAAATCCCCACTTCCCCGTATACGCGTTGAGCCCGAGTATGTCTATATCCGGCAGGTATTGCCTGTAAAGCGGAAGGTGGCTGCCCCTAAACCCTTCGCATATGCCGACAAGGTGGTCCGGGTCTGCCTGCTTTATCATCTTCGCGCATTCGTTGACCAGTGTCAGGTAATCCTGCATGTTGCTGCCGGCGTTGCACCTGGACCATGTCGCGATATTGTTCTCGTTGCCGAGGAGCCACATCAGCACATAGGGCTCGTCCTTGTTGTCCTCGACCATCGCCATTACCGACTTCTTGATATTCTCCCTCTGGACCGGATCGGTATAATCGCATCCCTGGTCCCAGGTAGTGCCGCTGCCGACAGTCCATGACCCCATGAAATTCCCCATTATCGCGCGTATACCGTATTTGGAGAACATCTCCCTGAGCAGAGCCTTGTTCACCGGATGGTCATATTGCAGGCGGAAACTTTCGCTCTTGCGATATATATCCCCGAGGATGGGATTGTCCGAAGGCACGTGGTAGATGCGGATCGTATTGCAGCCCATATCCTTCAATATCCGGAAATCCCCGACGGGTGACTCGCCGGGATCCTGCCTGTTATTCCTGTTGCTGTCCACCCATACGTCGCAGGCGATATCGTTCTTGCCGTTCTTGTCCTCATCGTAATACATCCAGTCGCGCATCGTCTCGTCGCCGGGCGACTCGCCGATCACGACAGGGCTGAATACTACCCCCCTGATATAATACGGCTTCCCGTCCACCACGAGCTCCCATCTGCCGTCCGCGTATTTTACCGCCTTGGACTTTTTGCCTCCTCGCTCTTCAATGGGCTCCGCGGCTCCGGCGCAGGCATTCACGCATATTGCCGATAGGACAGCCAGAAAAACGATGATCCGCATATTTCGGTTACGATCCTCATGTTTCCTCCTCGTTCTATACGCCGGTGGAATTTCGGAGAAATTCCACTCGGCAGGACTCGGAGTGTCTTGGCTGCACATGCAGTCAAGACTATGGTGCGCCTGGTGCGAATTGAACGCACAACCTTCGGCTCCGGAGGCCAACGCTCTATCCAATTGAGCTACAGGCGCAAATCCTTTCAAGGTCGCGGGTGGAATTTCTGGTGTATCTGCTTCAACCGCTCCTTGTTAATATGCGTATATATCTGTGTCGTTGATATGTTCGCGTGCCCGAGCAGTTCCTGGACTATCCTCAGGTCCGCCCCGTTCTGCAGGAGATGCGTCGCGAACGAATGCCTCAACGTATGCGGCGTGACCCGTTTCTTTATCTTCGCGGCCTTTACGTAATGCTTTATTACCATCCAGAACGACTGCCTCGACATCGGTTTCCCGAGGCGCGTCAGGAAGAGCGACGCGGACTCCCCTTTTTTTATGAATTTCGGCCTTGCCTTCAGCAAATATTTTTCAAGCGCTTCCTTGGCTTTGCTGCCGACAGGTATTATCCTCTCCTTCTGGCCTTTCCCGAGGCACCTCACAAAACCCATGTCCATATGCAGGTCGGTAGATTTCAGGTTCACGAGCTCCGATACCCGCATTCCCGTCGCGTACATAAGCTCGAGCATCGCCTTGTCCCTTAGCCCCTGCTTCAGGCGCGTATTGGGGCTGTCGAGTATCGCTTCGACTTCCTTCTCGTCGAGCACGTCCGGAAGCGTCTTCCAGAGCTTCGGCGTCTCTATGACGGATGTCACGTCTTCCTTCAGGATCCTCTGGCTCGTCAGGTACCTGTGGAAGACCTTTATCGCCACAAGGTTCCTCGCGATAGAGCTCGAGTTCAGCTTGCTGTCCTTGAGGCTCATGAGGAAATCCTGTATCTGCGCCCTCTTGACCTTGTTCAGGTCGGTTATCCCGCTCTTCTTGAGGTGCTGCGTGTATTTTGAGAGGTCCCTGCCGTAGGATTCGAGCGTGTTCCTGCTCAATCCGCGTTCTACGGAAATGAAGTCCATGAACTCCCTTATGAACTCTTCCATCTATAGGAAAGGGTTCTCCTCTCTCTCTTGCCCCATCGTGGTCGAAGGCCCGTGGCCCGGGTATATCCTTGTCCGGTCATCGATCATTGCGGCCAACTTAACGAGCGACTCCGCCATCTGTTTATCCGATCCGCCGTTAAGGTCCGTCCTGCCTACGCTTCCCGCAAACAGCGTGTCACCGCTGAAAAGGATGTCCCCGCATTTCAGGCACACCGAACCCGGGCTATGCCCGGGCGTATGTATCACCTCAAGCGAAAGGTCGCCGACCTTTATTATGTCGCCATCCTTTATGAACCTTAAATCCGACGCCGCTTTCGCGCCTGCGTCCGCCTTATGTATGAATACCGGGAGACCGAATTCCCTGTTCGCGCCGGTATGGTCGAAATGCCCGTGCGTATTGATCACGCATTCCGCCTTAAGCCCGTCGTCTTTAAGCTGCTTGTTTATGGCCCCGGCATCACCGCCCGGGTCTATAATGGCCGCCGCCTTAGTTTGGGCGCAGCCGAATATATAACAATTTGCCGCAAGGGGGCCTACCTGCTGCACCCTTAATATATGTTTCATTTCGCGGGGAGTGTCTGCTCTATCGTATTCAACGGCTTGATCGGCTCTTCTTCCTTCAATATGAACGGCTTTACTTCCTTCGTCTCGAACAGCCTCATTATGACGCGCCTCCTGCTGTCAAGGTCGGCTATCATCTTTGACGCCTGCACTTCGGTCGGTTGCCCCATTTTAAGCTTATTCTGGACGGACTCATAGAACTTTATATATTTGTCCAGTTCTTCCTTCTTAGGGCTGTTAATGAGGTCCTGCATCCTCTGGAGGTCCTCGACCGCCCTTGTCGCCGCAAGCACTTCCCTCTTGTTGCTCCCGTGCGTCTTGAGGCAGTCTACAAGGTCCTCGGTCCACGAGCGCCAGTAGTTGAAATGGTTGTTATACAGGACGTCGTTAGGGTATATGCCCTTATAATCCTGAGGATACATGACCGGGGTTACCTTCTTCGGCGGGCCTTTCCTGACGAACTTTTTTTTCAGCGATTCGCACCCGCACAGGCCCAGCGATAAGGAAATTACCAATACCGCGGTCACAATGTTCTTTATTGATCGCCTCATCATCTCTCCTTTATGGCTTTCATGAATTCTTCCTCGTCTATGGTCTTTATCCCGAGCTTCTTTGCCTTATCATATTTTGAACCGGGTTTCTCTCCCGCTACGAGATAATCGGTCTTCTTTCCGACGCTTGTTGACACGGAACCGCCGAGGTCCCTGACTGCCTGCTCTGCATCGGCCCTGCTGAAACCTTTAAGTTCTCCCGTAAATACGAATGTCCTGCCTTCCAGCCGCGAAGAAGCGCTCTTCCTTGCGGCATCCTCCATCTTTACTCCTGCGTCCCCGAGCTTCTGCAAAACCGTTCCCGACGTTTTATTCGAGAAATATTCTTCTATCGAGGCCGCTACTATCGGGCCTATCCCGTTTACCTTTTCGAGGCCTTCCTTCTTCTGCCCGCAAAGATTATCTATCGATCCGTATCTTTTTGCCAGGATATCGGCTATATGCTCTCCGACATGCCGTATACCCAAGGCGTATATGAGCCTGTTCAGCGGGCGGTTCCTGCTGCCCGCTATAGCGTCCTCAAGGTTCTTCGCGGACCTGTCGCCCATCCTTTCAAGCTCCATGATCTGCCCGGCCTTCAGGTAATAAATATCCCCGTAATCCTTGACGAGGCCTTTCTCTACGAGCTGTTCGGTAATCGATTCGCCGAGGCCTTCGATGTCCATGGCCGTCCTTGACGCGAAATGTATTATGCTCTCCTTCAATTGCGCGGGGCAGAATACGTTCTCGCAGCGCACGGCCACTTCGCCCTCTTCCCTTTTCGTGCCGGCGCCGCATACCGGGCATTTCCCGGGCATCGCGAACCTCTTCTCCCTGCCTGTCCTCGCCGACACGACCGCTTCAACGACCTGCGGTATTATCTCGCCGGCTTTCTCTATTATTACCGTATCGCCTAAACGTATATCTTTGCGTTTTATCTCGTCCTCATTATGCAGAGACGCGTGCGTTACCGTGGTCCCTGCCACAAGGACGGGCTTGAATACCGCGACCGGCGTCAGTGTCCCTGTCCTGCCAACCTGCACTTTTATGTCCAGCAGTTTCGTCTTTACCCTCTCGGCGGGGAACTTGTACGCTATCATCCACCTCGGTGATTTTGAGGTGGCACCGAGCGCCCTCTGCTGCGCGAACGAGTTGACCTTGACTACCATGCCGTCGATATCGTAATCGAGTCCCGAGCGCCTGTCCTGCCATGTATCGCAGAACTCTATCACCTTTTCTATTCCGTCGCAGACCTTGTAATTCCGGTTTACCCTGAACCCGAGGCCCTTAAGGCCTTCCAGCAGCTCCGATTGCGAACTGAGATCCTTTCCCACATAGTACCCTATTCCGTGCATGAAGATATTCAGCCCGCGTTTCGCGACAACCTTCGGGTCGAACTGTTTCAACGAGCCGGCGGCGGCATTCCTCGGGTTTGCGAACAGTTCCTCTCCGTCTTTTTCTTTCTTCGCGTTTATATCCCTGAAGTTCTCGAGCTGCATGTATACTTCCCCCCGCACCTCCATCATGCCGCGAGAGGCCTCAAGCATGGCGCCTTCAAGCCGCAGGGGTATAGCCCTGATAGTCCTGAGATTGGCCGTGATATCGTCGCCTTTTTGCCCGTCGCCGCGCGTGGCGCCGCGGACGAACACGCCGTCCTCGTATGTCAATGATACCGATACACCGTCGATCTTGAGTTCGGCCACATATTCGTATATGGAGCCGCCGAGGTTCTTCCTGACCCTCTCATCGAACTCCCGAAGCTCATCATGGCTGTAGGTATTATCCATACTGAACATCCGGGCCTTGTGCTCTACGACCTTGAACCCGCCCGACGGCTCTCCCCCGACGCGTTGCGTAGGCGAATCGACCGTGACAAGCTCTGGGTGCTCCTTCTCAAGCTTTTCTAGGTCCTTCAGCATAAGGTCATACTGTCGGTCGGATATTTCCGGCTTGTTCTCCACGTAATACAGCTTTTCGTGGCGCCGCAGTTCCCTCTTGAGCTTTTCTACCTGCTCCTTAAGTTCAATCTTCCGCATTTATGCCGAAGCCCCTGAACTCTCCCGTTGCCGGCTCCCACGAAACCTGTTCATCGGCAATGTGGCGTTTCATCATCTCCCGGACGCGCTCCATAAAATCCTTCAGGCAGTCTTCACTGCCCTCGGCGACGACCTCGACCCTTCCGTCCCTGAGGTTCTTCGCGAAACCCGACAGCCCGGACTTCCTCGCGGCGGCCTCGGCCGTGAACCTGAAACCGACGCCCTGGACCCGTCCCGAATAATATATATGCATCCGTTTCTCTATACCACCCATGGCAGAAGCTTATACCTTACTTTCTCGGAATACTGCGCGTACCCTTGTAATCCTCTCGTGAGGGCCCTGTCCTCGTCGAACGCCCTCTTTACGCATATCGCGAACGGCACAAGAGCCGCGATGAGCGCCGCGGGTGAATCCGCGATAAGCGGCAGGGCCATCGGCTTTAACGCCATTGACATGTATCCCGGATGCCTTACAATGCCGTAAGGCCCCGCTTTTACCACGTATTGCTTCCTGTCGGACTGTATGCGCGTGAACCTTTCAAAAAACGGGTTTACCGCCATTGCCCAGACGCTTATCGAGAAAGCTATGTAGCACAGCGTCATCCCGAGCAACAGGTTCCATACGCCGAACAGGTATCCGTATGCGTTCCTGAATTCCAGGCCGGCAACCAACGGCACTAACACCGAATCGAAAATGAGGTACGCAGCCGTAAGCGCCTTGTCCTTTTTGCAGGCATCATTCCTTGCGCGGCCCCGCTCGTTCATCGGGCCGGGCGCCATCTGCATCATCATCAGCGAGCTTATGGCTGTAAGGGCCAGCACGATCGAGTAATATATCCTGCCCTGCCACGCGTCCGTCGTTCCCGCCGCCGTAAAATAACAAAACGCGGACACCATTACCCATACAAATGGGGATATGACCGCGTTTATTCCCGAGGAATTTAGATTCATATCCGACCTAGGAACAATGGTCGGGGCGGACAGACTTGAACTGTCGACCTCTTCGTCCCGAACGAAGCGCTCTACCAAACTGAGCCACGCCCCGGTTATCCGAACAGATACTTCAATTTATATAAAATATAGTCCCAGACGGCCTACTTAATACCAGGTTCCGACTTACCAATTCCCCAGATGCCCTTCTTATGCTCCCTAGCTTCCTGCTGGAGGGATACGAACCTTTTCGAGTATTTTACGTTCGGAGGCACCGTGTACGCCGACGCGTATCCGCTGCGCACCAGTTCCTCGTTCACGAATATATCGCCGGCATACACATAGGCAAGCGTCCTGCCGTATTTATCCTTCCTGCCAACGTCGTACTCGAGCCTGACCCTTTTTCTCTTTACGAGCCTCTCGTTCTTATTCTTCGCCTCGTTATAATATGGGCGGCCCTTCTCAGGCGTATCGATACCTATATACCTGACGTGCTCGCCGCTCTCCACTACTATCGTATCGCCGTCTATAACCCTTGTAACGAGTAACTCGTCTGCGAAAACGCCGTTACCAATTAACGATAATGATAGAACGAAGGCGGCCAACAGCGCTCGGCGGCGCTCAAAACAACTTAACATAACGGTTGATTTTATCACGGGTAAGGCAAATAGTCAACACCGGAGGCCTGGCGGGGCTACCTTCAAACAAATCCCTTTTCCCGCAGGAATTCCATGGTTATCCCGGCAGATTCTCTTTTGCCGGCATACTTTCCGAGTATGTCCGTCTCGAGGTTTACCTTATCTTTCGCTTTCTTCGATGCCAGCGTAGTCATACCGGCGGTATGCGGTATTATATAGACCGAAAACGAACTTTCTTTTACCTCCCCGACAGTCAAACTGATGCCGTCGACCGCTATTGATCCCTTCGGAACGATGCCCTTCATAAGGTCTTTTCCTGCTTTTATCTCAATGGTCACCTGTCCTCTACGCTCAGTAACCGAAACTATTTCACCCGTCCCGTCTATATGCCCGGTAACGAAATGGCCGCTTATCCTGGATCCCGCCGTAAGCGCGCCTTCGAGGTTGACGGAATCTCCCGGCCTGCGCAGGTTAAGCGTGGTCCTCTTCAGCGTCTCTTCAACCGCCTCCGCCGAAAAGGCGCCGCCGCCGGCCCTGACAACCGTAAGACACACTCCGTCTACGGATACGGAATCTCCGGCCTTAAGGCCGTCCGCTGTCCTGGCCGCCTTTATAGTTATCAGCAACGGCTCGCGGGACTTCTCGAACTTTTCTACCGTCCCGGTCTCTTCTATTATTCCCGTAAACATCTTATCTCCTCACGTATCCCTCTATCAGTATATCCCCGTCCATATCATGCAACTTAATGCCGCTGATCCCGATCGAGTCCTTCATCTTCGCTATACCTTCACCCTCGACGGACGTTTTCGCTTCTCTTCCTCCGGATATCTTAGGCGCTATAAAAAAATAGACCTTATCGACGACCTTCTGCCTGAATGCCGAGGCGATGGCCTCCCCGCCTCCCTCTATCAGGACGCTCATAACGCCCCTGCCTGCAAGTTTCCTCAAAAGCCCCTTCAGGTCGACCTTGCCCGTCTTTTTGTCCGGCATGATCACGAGCGCCTCTCCGCCCTTGCTGTGCAGGACCCTGGACGCCTCAGGGATGCCCTTTCTTCCCGCGAGGACCACCCTTAGCGGCTGTTTTACTTTGCCGCCTCTTATCCTCGCAGTAAGAAGCGGGTCGTCCCTGACCACCGTATTAGCGCCGACGATCACCGCATCGGCCTCGCTCCGTAACTTGTGGGCGAACCTCCTGGATACTTCGTTTGATACCCATTTAGAATCTCCCGTCCTTGTCGCTATCTTGCCGTCGAGGGTCTGGGCCGCCTTGACAATAACGAAAGGCATCTTCTCTTCCATATATTTTATGAACGGCCTGTTAAGCTCCCGGGCCTCCTCCCGCATTATGCCGGATTCCGCTTTTATCCCGCTTCTCCTGAGCGCCGCGAGCCCCTTGCCGTTATTCAGCGGGTTCGGGTCCTTCATAGCCGCAACGACGCGCCTGATGCCGTATTCCTTTATCATATCCACGCACGGAGGCGTCTTCCCGTAATGCCTGCAGGGCTCGAGTGAGACGTATAATGTCGCGCCCCTTGCCCTTTTTCCGGCCTGTTTCAGGGCATACACTTCGGCATGCGGCCCGCCTGCATGCCTGTGGTAACCTTTTCCTACTATCCTGCCGGCCTTTACGACTACCGCTCCGACACACGGGTTAGGGTTCGTCCTTCCCTTAGCCGCCGACGCCAGCGCTATAGCCCCGCTTATATATTTTTTATCCTCTTTGCGCATCTCTTCAATCCTTCGACGAGCCCGTAAGGCACCATGACCGTCCCCATGAGCATCCGGCCTTTATTAAGCCCGTGGCAATCCGAGCCCCCGGTCACCAGCAGTCCGTTCTCTGCCGCGACTTCGGTAAATTTGCGGGCAACAGATCTCGACTGCTCCGAATGGAATGCCTCCAGGCCGTCGAGGCCGTATTTTACGAACTTCGGAATAAGATCTTCGCCTCCCATCAGCTGCGGGTGCGCGAAGACCACGACCGCGCCCACCCGTTTAAGCTCCGCTATCGCATCCTTTGCCGTTATCTCGTAGTGCGCTACATAGCAGGGACCTTTATCGCCAATATACCTGCTGAATGCCTCTTTAATGGATGAAACGTATCCGCGCTCCTCGAGGACCGAGGCGATATGCATCCTGCCGACGGAACCCGGCCCGCTCAGCTCGAATACCTCTTCAGGGTCAAGGAAGATATCGAACTTCCTAAGTTTCTC
Organism: uncultured Planctomycetia bacterium; assembly: GCA_964650515.1. GTDB lineage: Bacteria > Omnitrophota > Gorgyraeia > Pluralincolimonadales > Pluralincolimonadaceae > UBA6215. Next base: position 74,458 of record CAZYUB010000011.1, read on the forward strand.
GATGATCTTATATGCCCTGTCGACCCTGTTCTGCCTTATCGCCTTGAGCTTCTTCAGGAACCGCGCGTCTTCAATGTCCGGGTAATAACCGAGTATATGCACCTCGCGTGTTTTTTCCTGCGCGGTCATCTCGACGCCCGGGATTACCTCTATTCCCTTGCCCCTTGCTGCCTTCTTCGCGGGCGCTATCGCGTCCACACAATCGTGGTCGGTGATAGCTATGCATGAGAGGCCCGCCTTCTTCGCGCCATCGACCGCCTCTTCCGGCGTGAATGTCCCGTCCGACAGGCACGTATGGACGTGAAGGTCAGCCAGCTTTTCCACTCTTGGCCTCTTCTTTGCTTATCTTATCCAGTATCCCGTTCACGAACTTCCCGGATTCCGTATCGCCGAATTTCTTCGCGAGGTCCACCGCCTCGTTTATGGAGACCTTCTGCGGTATGTCGTCGCAGAACAGCAGCTCATATGTGGCGAGTCTCAGCACGTTCCTGTCGATGACCGCCATGCGGTTCAGCTTCCAGTTGCTCGCGTAGCTCGTTATTGTCTCGTCTATCCTCTTCATGTTCTTCAGCGTGCCGAGCACGAGCGACGAGGCGAAATCCGATACTTCGGCGCCTACCTCGTTGTCCCTCCAAAAATCGAGGAACAGCTTCTCCGGCGGCTCTTTCCTTATGTCCGACTGGTAAAGTATCTGGAGCGCGCACTCGCGCGCTTGTGTGCGTTTTCTCATCAGATGCTCTCTAACAGGTTCGCCATCTCTATCGCCGACATGGCCGCATCGCGCCCTTTATTGCCGTCTTTCGTGCCCGCGCGCTCTATTGCCTGCTCGAGGTTCTCCGCCGTTATCACGCCGAATATCACGGGTATGCCGCTGTCCATAGAGACCTTCGCAACACCCTTTGCGGCTTCGCCTGCCACATACTCGAAGTGAGGAGTCGAGCCCTTGATGACGGTGCCAAGGCATATGACTGCGTCGAACTTCCTGGTTTTTGCGATCTTGTTCGCTGCCAACGGTATCTCGAACGCTCCGGGGACCCATACCGCCTCGACCTCGCTCTCCTTGGCTCCGTGCCTTAAAAGGGTGTCCACGGCGCCTTCAAGAAGCCGTTTCGAGATAAAATCGTTGAACCTTGAAATGACTATCGCGAATTTCTTCCCCTTCGCTATCAATTGCCCTTCTGTCGTCTTTACCATCTTCCCCTCCTTTAATTTAACCTTTTGAACACGTGGCCCATCTTCTCTTTCTTCGTCCTGAGGTAACGGACGTTCCTCGGGTTGGAAGGCATCTCTATCGGGACCCTGTCTACGACCTTGAGCCCGTACCCTTCCAGCCCGACTATCTTCTGCGGATTATTAGTAAGCAGGCGTATATTCCTAAGGCCGAGGTCAGCAAGGATCTGCGCGCCTGTGCCGTAGTCCCTGAGGTCCGCGTCGAAACCCAGCGCCTTGTTCGCCTCGACCGTATCGAGGCCTTTGTCCTGCAGCGCGTATGCCTTGATCTTGTTCTCGAGACCTATGCCGCGGCCTTCCTGCCTCATATAAAGCAGCACTCCCCTGCCTTCCCTGCCTATCATCGACAGCGCCCGCTTGAGCTGCCCGCCGCAATCGCACCTCAATGAGCCGAAGACATCTCCCGTGAGGCATTCCGAATGCACCCTTACGAGGATCGGCTTACCGGACAGTTCACCCATCGCAAGCGCCACATGCACCTTCCTGTCTATCATCGACTCATATAACATGAGACGGAACTCCCCGAATTCCGACGGGAGCGTCGTCTCTTCTATGAGCCGTACCAGCTTCTCCGCGGCCATCCTGTACTTTATCAGGTCCGCTATCGTGCATATCTTAAGCCTGTGCTTCCTCGCGAATTCCTTGAGTTGCGGGGTCCTTGCCATAGTGCCGTCGTCGTTCATTATCTCACATATCACGCCGGCCGGCTTCAGTTTCGCCAGCCTGGCGAGGTCTACTGCCGCCTCAGTGTGCCCCGTCCTGACCAGCACGCCGCCTTCCTTGGCCCTCAACGGGAATATATGGCCCGGCCTGCTGAAATCCTCGGGTTTCGACCGCGGGTTTACCATGGCTTTTATCGTCCTGGCCCTGTCATGCGCCGAGATGCCCGTGGTCACGCCTTCCTTAAGGTCGATGGACATCGTCCATCCTGTATTGAAATTGCCCCCGCCCGTCTCGGAGAGTACCTCTATGCCGAGCTCCCGCAAACGGCCCTGCTCCATCGGCACGCAGATGAGCCCGCGCCCGTATTTTGCCATGAAGTTTATGGCATCGGGCGTTGCGAATTCCGCGGCCATCAGCAGGTCTCCCTCGTTCTCGCGGCCTTCGTCGTCGATGACGATGACCATCCTGCCTTTCTTGATGTCTTCTACCGCTTCCTTTATCGTATTGAACATGTTTCTCCTTTAAAACAAAAAATCCCGAAGACAGGTCTCCGGGATAACATAAAGCTAACGCAAGACGCATCCATAGCGTCTGCAGGGTCTTCTCCCATCTAGACTTTTACTATTGGCCCCTGGATCTCACAGGGTCTGCCCCCTATTGGAAGCTCGCAGGCTTGACCCTTGCTTGCGCAAGGATTTCACTGCCAGTGGGGAATTTCACCCCTCCCGAAGAACTAATAGAGCATATACCAAAGCAACCATTTTGTCAAGCCCCGGTTCATGCCCCGCCTCCCCGCCTTGACAAAGGGTATTTAATAGGGTATTATTACTGCCATTATGGAAAAGAGATCATTGCAGGAGATGCTTGACAGGATCCGCGCCGAGCTCACTATCTTTTATGAGATCGGCAACGCCATGCGTTCCACTCTCAACCTGGATGAGATCCTCTTCATTATCCTTACAGGCGTTACGTCGCACGAAGGGCTCGGCTTCAACAGGGCCATGCTCTTCCTCGTCAACGAAGAGGACAATACCGTCGAGGGCAAGATGGGCATCGGCCCCCATTCGGTCGAGGAGGCCGGGCGCATCTGGAACAGGATCGAATCCGAAAGGATGAGCCTCGAAGACCTCATATCCGCCTACAGTTTTTATAAGAAAGGCGGCTCAGAGCTTGACAAGATCGTCCGCAATATCAAGGTCCCTCTCCGCGAGGACTCCGGCGTGCTCGCGATGACAGTCATGGAGGGCATGAGTTTCGAGATAACCAACGAGCATACGAGACGGAATATCGAAGGCGATACTGTCCTGCAATCGTTGAGGACCGAATATTTCGTTACTGTGCCGTTGAGGGCCAAGGACAAGGTCATAGGCGTCATACTTGCCGATAACATCTTCACGAAAAAACCCATAACGAAGGACGACATCAGGACATTGACGATGTTCGCCAACCATGCCGGGCTGGCTATCGAGAACTCCCGCCTCTACGAGCAGACGGTCCACCAGGCGAATACGGACATGTTGACCCGCCTGTGGAACCACGGGTATTTCCAGTACTCGCTTACCGAAGAGCTCAAGAAGGCGTACGAAAGCAAGAAAGAGCTTTCTCTCGTGATGTTCGATATAGACAATTTCAAGAACTATAACGATACTCTCGGGCACCAGATGGGAGACCAGCTTCTCAGGGATGTCGCGAAGATCCTGAAAGCCACCTGTGACGGGAAGGGCTCTGTCGCCCGCTACGGAGGCGAGGAATTCGCCGTAATATTGCCCGGGATGCGCAAGGATGCCGCTTACCAGATAGCCGAAGTATTAAGGCAGGCGATCGAGGGATTCCAATTCAAGGGACAGGACGTCCAGCCGAACAAGAACCTTACCATAAGCGCGGGCCTTGCTACCTACCCTCAAGACGCGCTCGACAAGGAAAAACTGATCTACCTTGCTGACATGGCGCTGTACGAAGCAAAGCGAACGGGTAAAAATAAGGTCTGCGCCTACACATCCAAATAACCCTTAACCTCGCCAGGGCTATTATATCAGGCTGTCTTCGCTTCCAGCTCCTGTGAAAACTTAACTGAAACGATCTTCGATACACCCGACTCCTCCATCGTTATCCCGTACATCACGTCGGCAACCGAAATCGTCTTCTTGTTATGCGTTATCATGATAAATTGCGAGGTCTTCACGAAATCGCGAAGCACCCTGCAGAACCTGTCTATGTTCGCCTCGTCCAGCGCGGCATCCATCTCATCCATCACGCAGAACGGGCTCGGCTTTACCTTGAATATCGAGAAGAGCAACGCTATCGCCGTCATCGACCTTTCGCCGCCTGACAGCAGTGATATCGTCTGCGGTTTCTTCCCGGGCGGCCTCGCAATTATCTCTATACCGCTCTCTAGGATGTCCTCCTGGTCTATAAGCAGCAGCTCAGCGTCACCGCCGCCGAAGAGCAGCCTGAACATGTCCCTGAACTCGACCTGTATCTTCTGGAACGTCTCGAGGAACATCTCGCGCGTCGTCCTGTTGAGCTTGTTGATGGCCTTATGCAGGTCGTCCTTGGCAGCAAGCAAGTCCTGCTGCTGGGTCGTAAGGAATGTGTACCTCTCCTGCAGTTCCTGGTGCTCTTCTATCGCCACGAGATTTACGGGGCCCATGCCTTCAAGTTTCTCGCGCAGGGCTTCCATCTTTTGGTTAGTTTCGTCCCAGTCCGTCTCCTCCGGGACCGCTACCTGCTCTAGGTCGGCCTCAACCTTATACACCTGCTGGAGACGGTCCCTGATACTCGACCTCTTATAGCTGAATTCCGTCGTCTTGACCTCAAGCGTATGTATCCGGCCGCTCAGCTCGTTGATCGACTTCTGCGCTTCCCTGGCCTCGGCCTCGACATGCGAGATCGCCTCGCTCGCTGTCTTGCGCTCGTCCAATATCTTCTGGGAATCCGCTTCGGCAGCCACGCGGCTGCTTACCAGCTCTTCGTTCTTCTTCGAGAGCCCTTCCGACTCCGCCACGAGCTCGGATATCCTGCCTTTCGAATCCTCCAGCTCCCTCTCTTTCGCAAAATATCCCGACCTCTCGTCCTCTAGAGAACGCGACATCATTGAAAGCGCATTTATGACCGAGGTCTCCTTATCCTTGAGCATCTCCAGCTCGGTCTTCAACTGCGTTATCAGCACAAGCGTATCTTCCCTTTCCTTCAGCTTGCCCGTGATGGTGTCCTGGTTACCCTTTATCGTCTCCTGCACTTTCGAATCTTCATCGTTCAGCGTCGCAAGCTCCTTCTTGAGCTCTTCTTCCTTTACGGCATAAGTATCTATCTCGGACTTCACCTCGCCGAGTTCGAGATTAAGCAGCGACTCTTCGTCCCCGAGCTTGTTTATCGCCTCCTCGAGGCTCGCCTTCTCGCTTATCTTGTTTGCGTTGTCTATCTGTATCTTATGTATCTGCTCTGCCGTCATCTTCGCGTCCGCCTCAAGCAGGTCCCTTGACTGCTTCTTTTCGCCCAGCTCCGACGCAGCGGCCTCGGTCCTTGCCTTAAGGTTCTCAATGCTAATCCTGAGTTCCTTTATCTTTGCGTCCCTGCCAATTAGGCTGAACCCTTCCGCCTTAGGCACTTTTCCGCCCGCGGAATACCCTCTCTCGACCACCTCGCCGTTCCTGGTTATGAACCTCATGCCGTCCTGGCGTTCCGCAGCTGACGCGAGGGCGGAATCGAGGTCTTCGGCAAGGCACGCGTTCCTCAGCAGGTATTCTACGGCGGGTTTGACCGCCTCGTTGACTTTCAGGTAACCCAGTATATCGCTTGGAGCGTCCTGCCTTCTCAACCCTTCCAGCGGGATGAACGTGGCCCTTCCAAGAGAACCCTCATCAAGGAACCTTATGAGTTTCCTGGCGGTATCCCTGTCCTTCACGATGACCGCCTGGACCATATCTCCCAATGCCGCCTCGACCACGCTGTCATAACCCTGGAACGGCTCTATGAGGTCCGCGACCACGCCCACCACACCTTCCGACACTCCCGAGCCGCGCTCTATTTCCTTGAGGACTGTCTTGACTCCGAGCGAGAAACCCTCGTATTTCGCCTTAAGGTCCTCGAGGAATGTCAGGCGCGATTGCGCCGTGGTGAGCTCCGAATTCAGGCCCTGCAGGTCTGTTTCAAGCTTGGTTATATCTTCGTCGAGGCTGCTGAGGTTCCCCTCGGCCTGGGCCTTCTTCCAGTTCAGCTCCTCTATATCCTTCCCTATCTTCTCGACGAAGGCGACAAGGTCTCCGAGCTTCTGGTTGAAGGACGACCTCTCCTCTTCGACCTTCCTCTTCTCCACCTCTATCCTTCTCTGCCGCGCGCTGAGGTGCTGCGTATGGGCGACCATCTTCGTAAGCTCGTTATGGACCCTCGTCTGCCCCTGCGCAATATCTACTATATATAATTTCGCCTTCTCGATATTCTCCTGGCATGTCTTCACAGTTTCCGCGATCGAGTCAAGATACGCCGTCTTCTGCTCTATCTCCGCTTTCTTGTTCTCCTCGTTGCTCTTGAACTGGCCGGATTCGAGGTTCAATCTCGCCACTTCGGCTTCCACGTTCGACAACCTCTCCCTGCTCGATACGAGGTCCTTATCGAGTGCCGAGATCCTCGCGTTGAGCTCGTTGCTCCGCTCGGAGTTGTAGGTTATCTTGTCATTATTCCTCTCGATCTGGCCTTCGATATTTACCACGTTGGCCTTTGCTTCCGACAGCCTGTGGTCCACCTTATCGAGGTCGGACCTCAGCGACGCAAGCTTCGAGTCAAGGCCGGACAGGACGTCGTTAAGCTCATTTTCCTTCGCCCTGAGCCCGTCCCTGTCGGAATATATGCTCCCCTCCTCTGACTTTATCTTCCTGAACTCATTCGCCGCGGAGACGACTTCCATATCCTTGAGCTTCTCGAAATCCTCCTTGTACTTCCTCGCCTTGTTCGCCTGGCGCTCGATCGAGTTGATCTGGCGCTTGACTTCCGTTATTACGTCGCTTACCCTGAGGAGGTTCGCCTCTGTCTGCTCCAGTTTTCTCAAGGCCTCTTTCTTCTTGGCCTTATACCTGGTAATGCCGGCGGCCTCCTCGAATACATAGCGCCTCTCTTCGGGGCGCGAGTCCAATAATTCGGCTATCCTGCCCTGTTCCATCAGGGAATAGGTGGAAGTGCCGATGCCGGTGCCCATAAACAGTTCGTTGATATCTTTTAGGCGTACGGGTGACTTGTTTATGAAATATTCGCTCTCCCCGGAACGGAATACCCTTCTCGTGATGGTGACTTCGTCGTATTCTGTGGGGAGTATCTTCGGCTGGTTTACTATAGTGAGGGATACTTCCGCGAACCCGAGGGCCTCTTTCCCGTCCGTTCCGCTGAAGATGACGTCTTCCATCTTGTTTCCGCGGACTTCCCTGGCTGAGGTCTCTCCGAGCACCCATTTTATGGCGTCGGATATGTTCGATTTACCGCAGCCGTTCGGGCCGACTATCGCCGTTACGCCGGGCTCGAAATTCAGCTCTGTCTTGTTGGCG
>CAZYUB010000011.1:81894-85841 GCA_964650515.1 uncultured Planctomycetia bacterium
GGCGAATGACTTAAAACCGAACAGTTCCAGGCTCTTAAAATGCAAATTGGCACCCTCCTTAAAAGACAAGTCCACCAAAATGGTGTCTCAGTCGGGGAGTGCCAAGACAATTTTGTTATCTGCTTCCCAAATTGTTATACAAAAAATACCATACGCTGCTTATTTTGTCAACAGTTTTTTGGATTTTTCTGCCATCTGAGCTCGTAGCTCAGGATTGACAATACCGCCACCGCCGCGGTCTCCGAACGCAGCACTTCGTTGCCTAAAATGACGGGTATTACGCCCGAGTTCACCGCGGCCTCGACCTCTTCGCGCGTAAAATCTCCCTCGGGCCCTATGAACACGGCGGCAGATGAGGCCTTGCTCCCGCCGATAACGTCCCTGAGCCGCTTGTTGCCCTCATAAAGGCACGGTATTACCGACAATTCGCATTTGGCCGCCTCTTCCAACGCATCCTTCATCCCCATTACTGGTGCTATCTCAGGGAATGTCGACCTTCCGCATTGTTTCGCGGCAACCACCGCTATCTTCTTCCAGCGTCCGGTCTTGTTGCCTTCGCCCGATATCTTAACGACCGTCCGTGAGGTCACGATAGGTATTATCCTCGCGACGCCGAGTTCCGTAGCTTTCTCGACGATAAGGTCCATCCTGGAAGATTTGGGTATCGCCTGCACAAGAGTGATGCTGCATCTCTCTTTGGGGGTCTCGGAGACCTTGCTGACGGCTGCCGATATCCTGTCCTTCCCGATCTTGTCGATGACTCCCGTATATTCTTTCCCTGTCCCGTCAAAGACCGTTATGAGGTCGCCTTCGCGCAGGCGCATCACATCCCTCGCGTGATGCAGCTCCTCCCCCGTTACCGTTATCCTGCCTTCCGATATCGAGCCCTCGGGGACGAAGAACCTGCTCATTCGGAGAATACCTGCGCGGTGAAGACATACAGTTCGGTCTTGCCGTCTTTCCACGCGTCCGCCGGAAGCCCTGCCTTGCCCTCGCAAAGGTTCGAGAGGAACTCCTCTTTCGTCCATCCCGTCTCTGTCGCCACCTGCGGCAGGAATACGCCGCTCCGGTATCCGCTCTTGACTATGACGCCGTGCACCCCGAGCTTTATCTCGCCCGCGTCCTCGACCTTCTTCGGCTCCGAGAGCACGGATATCTCTATCTTTATATCTTTTAACTCATCCGGGCCTACCGGCGCAAATCTCGGGTCCGCAGACGATGACTCTATGGCCATGTCCCTGACCGTAAGATAGAGCGGCTGCTGCCCGATTATGTTACCGATACAGCCCCTCAATTCACCGCTTTTATGAATGGTAACAAAGGCGCCTTCGTTCTTCTTCAGGCCCTCATCATCCACCCTGAAATCCGGGACCCTACCGCCCTTTACATACGACTCGATCGTCTTTCTCGCGATGCCCAAAAGCTCCTTCTTCTGCTCGGAAGTAAGCATCTTATTCTCCTCGGATTTATATATGACGATACTGCCGTAACCCACGACCCTGCTCTTATCCCCGGCGGTGTCGCCCGAATTCGCGTATTTAAGCGCGCTGATATTCTCTGCGCCCAGTTCCCTGCCCGCCAACATAGCCACGATCACCGGCGCCGGGCCGCACAACTCGCATTCCCTTTCCCCTACCTTGATGGCAAATCTCTTCGGGTCATAGTTCATTATCTCGGACATAGTCGCCTGGTCCTTTACCACGGCATCCGCATACTTATGGTAGTGCGAAAGGTCGGTGCTTGCGACTATCAGTACGCTCTTTCCCGACTCCTTGATTACTTTTATAAGGCCTCTTGCGAGACCCTTGCATGTATTATAATCCGCCCTGCCTATAACCAGCGGCACTATCTTGAAATCCTTGAGCGACCTCTGCAGGAACGGTATCTGCACGTCCACGGAATGCTCCTCGTCGAAGGCCCCGGGCTTTGACACCATCGTTACCTTCTCGGCCCTTAACAGCCTCTTCACGAAATCGCGGTCTATCGCTACCTTGCCGAGCGGCGTCTCATACCGGTCCTTTTCAAGGGCCGCCACGCCGTCGAATATAAGCGAGTGGCTCTGCCCTATTATCACCACCGTATCGTAACTGCGCCCCGAGACGGCCCTGTACCCGTAGGCCGCCACCGGACCCGAATATATATACCCGGCATGAGGCGATATTATGGCGACTATCTCGCCGTCTATCTTCTGCGGGCCGGCCTCTTCAAGATACCTGTCGACCTGCTGCGCGAGCACCACCGATTCGGCGGGATAGAACGACCCTGCGACAACGGCCTTCTGGATATCTTCCGCGAAACCGTCCGCCGCGGCGCATGCCAGCGTGATGCTACCTGCTAAAAACCAGCTTAGCGACCTGTACAAATGATTTGAACTCCCTTTTTACCCTTCGCCAGTTGTTCAAGTGGCTAAGGTGGTTCATTATATAACCGAGCCTGAAATAGAACTTCCTGTGCGCTTTGTTGACCAATTCCTCGAGGTCTTCGCGTTTCAGTTCCTCCGTCTCGAGGCACGGGGTCCTCTTAGAATACCCGATGCTGTAACGCGACCAATCGGTGACCGTTTCGCCGCGCTTACCGAGCTCCTCGAATACCTCCGTCCCGGGAAACGGCGTAAGTATAAAGAAGAACGAGATGTTCGCGTTGAGTTTCACCGCAAAATCTATCGTCCTTTTTGCGGTCTCGCGCGTCTCGCCCGAATGGCCGAATATGAAAGATGTCAAAATCATTATGCCCGACTTCTTCGCCGCCCTGACCGCGCGTTCGGCCTGCTCGAGCGTTATGCCTTTCTTTATGGTCTTGAGTATCCCCTGATCCCCGCTCTCTATGCCGAACGCGATGAGCCGGCACCCTGCCTTGTGCATCAGCTTCAGGGTATCCTCATCCGCGGAAGACACCCTTGCCTCGCATTGCCATTCGACGCCGAGTTTATTTTTGATAATAAGATCACACAGCTGCGTGATCTTTTCCCTGCTTATGTTCATCGTGCTGTCGATGAAGGTTATGTTGCCTATGCCGTACTTATCACGCAGGTGCTCCATCTCGGCGAGGATATCTGAAGGGGACCTGAACCTGACCTTCCTGCCGTGCATGACGGTCGCGGCGCAGAAGTTGCACATGCTCGGGCATCCCCTCGAGCCGCACATGCTTACCCATGGCTTGCCGTTATCCGAGTACGACCTTGTCTTGTACCTCGATACCGGAAGCAAGTGGTATGCCGGCCACGGCAGAGAATCAAGGTCGTCGATGAACTCGCGAGGGGGGTTGTATACCGCCTTCCCTTCGCGTTTGAAGACCAGGCCCTTTACTTCCTCGTATCCTTTGCCTGCTTCTATACACCCGATCAGCTCGATCAGCGTCCGCTCCCCCTCGCCCCTGACAACAAAATCGACCTCATCCCTCAGGATGGTGTCTTCGGGGATCGTCGTGGGATGCGGGCCTCCGAGGACTACGGGCACGTCCATCGCCTTTTTTACGGCTTTCGCCAGCTTGAACGCCTGCAGGATAAGGACGGTAACCGATGTTATCCCTACGAGGTTCGGCTTGAACGAACGGAGTTCCTCGACCACCGCATCGATGCTCTTATGTTCCGCGTTGGCGTCTATTATACTGACGGTATGGCCGTTCTTTTCGAGGAAGGAAGCGAGGTATGCTATACCAAGCGGCGGCCAGACACCTACGGAATCTTCCCATTTCCCGTAGAGCTCCTCCGCAGACGGATGGATTAAAGCGACTTTCAACGGGGGAATCCCCTTTTAAGATGGTGGTGCGTATTGGATAAGGTTAGAACTTGTCTCCAACACTCACCGTTAAAATAATTTCAATCTATGCTAAGGCACCGCGCGCGGAGCGCGCTCCCGTATCTTGCTTTTCACCGCTCGGCTTCTGTGGACAGAAGCCTCACTTGGCGCCCCGCTGGGGCGGGGCTTCTTGCTAATGCAATGCGTGAC
>CAZYUB010000012.1:0-67270 GCA_964650515.1 uncultured Planctomycetia bacterium
AGCTTCCCGGCCCGAACATCTACTCCTACTGTTCCAACAACCCCGTCAACTGGGTTGATCCGTGGGGGAGAGATATGTACTATTTGCTTGATAAGGAAGGCGCGGGAGAGTTTGGCCATACTGCATTGCTCGTTGGAGATAGTGAACATGGATATGTATACTGTTCTTATGGTCCAGAAAGAAATGGTAGCTATCTTGAAACCAGGCGTTTCGATTCTTTCGAAGAAGCGCAAAATTATTTAGCTAATGACGGACAGATAGATAGTATAACCAACAGATATGATGCCTATATTAAGTACGACTCTACATATATTCAAGATATGGAGGCCGTGCATATGTTTTTGTCGGAATCGCTTTATGATTATAGTGCAACCTCGCATAATTGTGACGATGTCACCATGAAATCGCTTTTAGCCGGAGGAGTTATATCAGAGGAAAAATCATGGGTGTCGCCAAATGGTAATTGGTATATAATGTCAAGGCAGTATTTATATGATGAGATGATGAATGACTGGAGGGATAGGAAATGTCAAGAATAACGAAATCGTGCCTATTAGTAATCGTTTCTTTTATCGTAATAAATGTTCTTTTTTCCAGTAGATTTGTAAGGGGAGGATGGGTATTCTTTTTTTTATTGTCTGGGCCTTCGATAGTTGCTGCATTTATAACAGGCTTATATTTAAGGAAAACCGTAGTTAGATGGAAAGAGATCATACTCGTAATGTTATCTGCTATTCCCGGTATTTATTTAGGCAATATTTGCAGTATTGTAATTAAGTACGGAAAAAATTTTCTTCCGAATCTTTTTACATCGCAAGCAATAGGCGAAGATCTGTATATCTCAAACCACGTCCTTCTGCCAAGTCAATTAATAACATTCGCCGCGTTACTCATATTTTTTAAAATGATCAATAACATTGATAATGGGTGTTAGATTACACCTACGACTCCTTCTCCGTAATAAGGGAATCCACCACCGGCTTTATAGGCAAGCGCAAGGTATCATATCTATTGGGCGCCCGCCTCGATGAAATCCTTTCCCGCAGGGCTTCTCCTGTTGTATACTACTACCATGAATAAATACTGTTGCCTCGTGCTCATAATTGTGGCGCTGTCCTTGCCGCTTATACCGGCGGCTTTCTGCGCGCCGGAGGGCAAGCTTATCGAGGAGAAGATAGACGGCATCACGGTGCTTGTGTATGTCCCGGGCGACTACGATCCCGCAAAAAAGAAGTATCCATTGATAGTGGGTTGCCACGGGGGAGGGCAGTCGGGCAAGGAGATATATTTTGCATGGCATAAGGCGGCGGACGAAAGGGGATATATAATCGCGGCGCCGAATTTTGACGAATATGATAGGCAAAAAGAAGTGAAATTAGGTAAGTTCATGCTTGATGTAGTAAAAGAGGCAAGGTCTGTTTATCGCATTGACAGCACAAGAATTGTACTGGTTGGCAACTCCAGCGGCGCTTCAGTATGTTATGGAGTTGGTTTATTCTACCCGGAGGTATTTACTGCAATTGCGCCATGTAGCGGCCATTCTTCATATTTAAAGAATTTCCCGTGGAAACCCGGTTTAAAAAAAGTGCCGGTATATATTTTGCATGGGGAAAATGATCCGTATCATCCGCTTGAGGAACTGTATAAGGAAGAGGAGAAGCTCAAGGGTTGCGGCTACGACGTAAAAGTCCACGTGAACAAAAACCTCGGCCACGCCTACCCGAATGCCCTTAATACCCCCGTCCCGGACTGGATCGATAACCACTTCAAGTAAAGGCCGAAAAAGCGCTTGATATAACCATTTCGCGTGGTATAATCTTACCGTTGGGGGCAGAAAGGGATGAGATGAAAAACGTTCTGCTTGCGACGGCTGTTTTTTCCCTCCTTTGTATCCACGGCGCATCCTGCGCCGTAGTGCTGTATCCTATGGCTGACTCTCCAACGCTCAGCTCGGAGCCCGGGACCAATTTCAACGGCTACAGCGTCTACCTGGATGCCGAACTATGGTCGGGCGTATTCACCGGCGGGACGGAGTCCCGCAGCTACCTGAAGTTCAACCTTGCCGGCCTTCCCGCCGTTAATTCGGCGACGCTCTGGCTATATAACGGCGTGGACTACGGTCCGGGAAGCGGATGGCAGGCCGCAGACGTAAGCGCGTATTCCGCTTCATCCGCATGGACGGAGGGTTCGCTTGCGTGGGGCAACCAGCCGGCACTGGACGCCTTCGGCAGTACGACGAATGTCGGAAGCGCCATCGGATGGTATTCCTGGGATGTGACGTCGCTGGTGCAGCCGCAGGCCGGCTTTAATGCTTCGATTGCGCTTATTTCATCCGGCGACGCGCATATCTTCTACGCCAGGGAGACCGAAACCGGTTATATGCCATACCTGGATGTCGACTGCACGGTGCCCGAGCCCGCCACGCTCGCGCTATTCGGCGCGCTGTTGCCGATCGTTATGGCGCTGAACCGCAAAAAAGCATAGCCCATCCCGCGCTGTTCGTGTTATAATCTCAACAGATAATACGGAGGCCATAATGTTCAATATCGGTCCGGCGGAATGGGCTGTACTTATCGTCGTCCTGCTGCTCGTATTCGGCGCCTCGCGCCTTCCGGAGATAGCCAAATCGATCGGTAAAGCTATCCAGGAATTCAAGAAGGGCATGAAAGACGACGACTCCCAGCAGTCCAAAAAAGAGTAATCCTCCTTCATAATATGGAACGTAAAGACCTTACCTTTGCTGGGCATCTCGATGAGCTCCGGCGCAGGATCATCGTATCATTGGCCGCGGTCGCGGTATGCTCCTGCCTCGCGTTCTGGAAGATACAGGACATCCTCGCGTTCCTGATGATACCTCCCGTGGACCACCTCGTATTCTTCTCGCCGGTAGAGGCGTTCATGGAATACTGCAAGCTCGCGTTCTTCACGGGCATTATAGTCGCTTCGCCCGTCGTGCTCTTCCAGCTCTGGTCGTTCGTGTCGCCGGGGCTGACCGGCAGGGAGAGGGGGGTTTTCCTGGCGGCGATGCCGTTCTCGGCCACACTCTTCATCGGCGGCGCGGCATTCGCGTTCTTCGCGGTATTGCCGTGGGCGCTGAAATTCCTGATAAACTTCCCGGGGCCGGAAGTCATTCCGGTCATATCGATATCGAAATACCTTTCGTTCGTGATAATGCTGCTGCTCGCCTTCGGGATCGTCTTCGAGCTGCCGGTGGCGGTATTCCTGCTCTCGAAGCTCGGGATAATATCCCCGCAGTTTTTGAGCAAAAACAGGAAATATGCTATACTGGCCATATTCGTGCTGGCGGCGGTGCTGACGCCGACGCCGGACGCGTTCACGCAGGTCATGATGGCGGTGCCGCTCATCATATTGTACGAGATATCCATCTGGATTTGCAGGTTCACATATAAAAAGGAGCATGTAAAATGACGCTTGTAGAGAGGATAGACGCCGACCTGAAGGAAGGCATGAAGGCGAAGGCCGAACTGAAGGTCTCAACGCTGAGGATGCTGCGCGCCGCGATGAAGAACCTCGAGATAGAGAAGAAGGCCGAGAAGCTCGAGGAGAGCGATGTGATCTCGATAATCGCGAAGCAGATCAAACAGCACAAGGATTCGATCGAGGGTTTCACGCAGGGCAACAGGCCCGACCTCGCGGACAAAGAGAAGGCCGAGCTCGCGATACTCGAGTCATACATGCCGAAGATGCTCTCGGCGGAGGAGCTTATCGTCATCGTGAAGGCCGCGATACAGAAGACCGAGGCGAAAGGCCGCGCGGACATGGGCAAGGTCATGAAGGCCGCCAAGGAGGAAGCCAAGGGCGCAGCGGATGGAAAAATGCTCAGCACGATGGTCTCCGAAGAGCTCGCGAAATTAGGTTAGGAGGGCCGCCTTATGGAAACTAAGGTAGTCAGGATAGAAAAGCCGGAAGAGTATAATATAATCATCGGCCAGTCGCATTTCATCAAGACCGTGGAGGATATCCACGAGGCGATGGTCGGCGCCGTGCCCGGCGTGAAGTTCGGCATGGCGTTCTGCGAATCCTCGGGCGCGTGCCTTGTCAGGTCAACCGGCACCGATGAGGGCCTCAAGAAGCTCGCGGAGAAGAACGCGCTCGCGGTCGGCGCGGGCCACAGCTTTATAATAATAATGAAGGACTCGTATCCTATAAACGTGCTCAACGCGATAAAGAACGTGAAAGAGGTCTGCCGGATCTTCTGTGCCACCGCCAATCCCGTGGAAGTCGTGGTCGCCGAGACGGAGCAGGGCAGGGGGATACTCGGCGTCATTGACGGCTCGAAACCGAAGGGGATCGAGGACGAAGCCGGAGTTAAATGGCGCAAGGACCTGCTGAGAAAAATAGGTTATAAAATTTCTTGACAACGTCCTTTTCAGTGCTATAATTACTATGGTTCTTTTGAAATGATCGTTTTAGGAGGTAGATGGTGAGCAAATATCTCTCTGTGGTCGGCGGGTTGGCCGCCATCATCCTCGGAGTTGCAGGCCTCGTCAATTGGTGGGAAGAATACATTGTAGGCTTCCTGAAATCCGGACTTGTCCTGGTGCTTTTGCTCGGCGGTGTGCTCGCGTTACTCGCGGGGATCGGCGAGATAAAGGACTCCTTGGAGGAAAAGAAAGAGAAGAAGTAATAAATCTCCCCGGACCTCCTTCATTGCCTTCGACTAGTATGTCGACGGTCGGACGGTTTCAAGCTGTCCGGTTTGGTGAAGTTTTGTCGGCTCACCTCAGAGGTAATGAAGGAGGCCTTTTTTATGGGCCCGCTTCGGGAAGCTGTGCCCATATGGATGTCCCCGCAGGGACATCCGTCCACTAATATGAATAAATCACAATATTCGGCAGGCGGCGTAGTATATAGGAAATCCGGAAACGGGTTAGAGATAGTTATATTGACTCGAGGCGGAGGTGAGGTATTCTGCCTTCCTAAAGGCAAGATAGAGAAGGGCGAGACCCCTGAGCAGGCGGCACTGCGCGAGATCAGGGAAGAGACGGGCCTGACGGGAGACATAGAAAAAGAGATAGGGAAGATAAAATATTCCTTCACGCTTGAAGGCGATAAGACGGTAGTGAAAAAGACGGTCACATTCTTCCTCGTTAAATATGTTTCAGGCGACACGAAAGACCACGATATCGACGCGGAAGACGTCCGCTGGCTTCCCGTAAAAGAAGCGCTTAAGATAATGTCGTATCCCTCCGAGCGGCAGATAGTAGAAAAGGCAAATGAAGATAGATTATAAGAAGGAATTAAATCCCGCCCAGTTGAAGGCCGTAGAATCCACCGAAGGGGCGTACCTTGTCATCGCTGGAGCCGGAAGCGGGAAGACGCGCACGCTCGTATACCGCGTCGCGTACCTCGTGGAGAAGGGTGTCAAGCCCGACCATATACTCCTGCTGACGTTCACGCGCAAGGCCTCCGAAGAGATGCTGCGCCGCGCCGCGAAACTGCTCGATGACCGCTGCGAGCGCGTGGCAGGCGGAACGTTCCATTCGTTCGCGAACACGGTCCTGCGGAAATACGCGAAACTCATCGATTTCCCGAATAACTTCACGATAACCGACGAGTCCGACGCGGAAGACGCGGTCAATATAGTCCGCGAGAAGCTCGGTCTCGACCACATGGAAAAGAGGTTCCCTCGCAAGGGGGCGCTGCTCGATGTTATCTCGAAATCGGTCAACAAGTCCGAGGATATCGGCTCGGTCCTGGCGCTCGAGTACCCGCAGTTCACCGAGTGGGAAGACGAGATAAAGAGGATAAAGGACGGGTATATAAAATACAAGCGCGAGAAGTCGCTGATGGACTACGACGACCTGCTCGTCTTCCTGAAAAAACTCCTGCATGACCATAAGGAAGTCCGCGAGAGGTTATCAGAGCAGTATAAATATATCATGGTGGACGAATACCAGGACACGAACAAGCTGCAGGCCGATATAGTCCGCCTGCTCGCCTCCGGGCACGGAAACGTGATGGTCGTCGGGGACGATTCGCAGAGCATATACTCGTTCCGCGGCGCGAACTTCAAGAACATCATAGATTTCCCGAAGGTCTTCAAGGGCGCGAAGGTCATCATGCTCGAGGAGAACTACCGCTCGACGCAGCCGATACTCGACCTGACGAACGAGGTCATCAGGAACGCCGAGGAGAAGTTCGAGAAGACGCTCTTCACGAAGAAAGGCGCCGGCAAGGCGCCGGTGTTCGTCGAGGCGCGCGACGAGAACGTGCAGTCGAAATACATCGTGCAGAAGATACTCGAGCTTGTCGACGACGGCGTCGCGCTCAGGGATATAGCGGTGCTCTTCCGCGCGGGCTGGCACTCGAACGACCTCGAGATCGAACTGGCCAACCACGATGTCCCGTTCCTGAAATACGGAGGGCAGAGGTTCGTCGAGGCGGCGCATATAAAGGACGTGCTCTCTTACCTGCGGATAGCGCATAACCCGCACGACCAGGTCAGCTGGCGCAGGGCCCTTATGCTGATGCGAGGAATAGGCGAGAAGACCGCCGGCAGGATAACGGGGCAGATAATAGAAAAGAAACAGGGGTTCGATATAGACGAAGAGATACTCAGGAAACATCCCGACCTTTCGGACCTGATGGAGATACTGAAGGGAGTCAAGCCGCTGGAACACCAGCCGGGGGCGCTGATAAAAGGGTTCCTCGAATATTACGGGCCGCTTTTGAAGGCGAAATATGACGATTACCACAAGCGAGCTCCCGACCTGAACTCGCTCGAGCGCATAGCCGGAAGGTATAAGTCGCTCGAATCGTTCCTGACCGATATGGCCCTCGAGCCGCCCGAGAAGAGCATACTCGAGGCGGGGCTCAAGGGCAAGCACGACCATGCGATGACGCTCTCGACGATACATTCGGCGAAGGGACTCGAGTGGCACACCGTCTTCCTTATATATGTCGCCGAAGGGCACATGCCGTCGTACCAGGCGATCGACGACAAGGACGCTATCGAGGAGGAGAGGCGGCTCTTCTATGTCGCGGCAACGCGCGCGAAGGAGAACCTGATATTATTAAAGCCGGCGATAGACCGCTCGGCGCGCTGGATGAAAAATTACTCCGGCGGCTATGCCGGCAGTATATTCACCGAGGTTTCGCGCTTCCTGCAGGAGGGCAGTATCCTTGAGCGTTTTATGGAGGTCGAGAAGGCCGGCGGCGATTTTGATGATGTTGAACTGGACGATGTAATATAATATAATTATCTATGACAGGAGGAAAAATGTATAAGATAGTATTGTTGCGCCACGGAGAGAGTACCTGGAACAAGGAGAACCGTTTTACCGGATGGACCGACGTGGACCTTTCCGAGAAGGGCCTTTCCGAGGCGAAGAAGGCCGGCGAGGTGCTCAAGAAAGAAGGATTTGTTTTTGACGTCGCGTTCACGTCCGTGCTCAAGAGGGCTATACGCACGCTCTGGATGACGCTCGACGGGATGGACCTCATGTGGATACCCGTTTACAATTCATGGCGCCTGAACGAGAGGCACTACGGCGCCCTGCAGGGCCTGAACAAGGCCGAGACGGCAGCGAAATACGGCGACGAGCAGGTGCTGATATGGCGCCGCAGCTATGACACCCCGCCGCAGGCGCTTGATAAGGACGACCCGCGCAGCCCGGCGAAAGACCCGCGCTACAAAGGCCTCAAGCCCAACGAGATCCCGCTGACAGAATGCCTCAAGGACACCGTCGCGCGTTTCCTGCCGTACTGGCACGAGACGATAGCGCCGGTAGTGAAGTCGGGCAAGCGCGTAATAATCGCCGCGCACGGGAATTCGCTCCGCGCGCTCGTGAAATACCTCGATAACGTTTCCGACCAGGATATAGTCGGCCTGAACATACCGACCGGCATGCCACTCGTCTATGAGCTCGACGACAACCTCAAGCCCATAAAGCATTATTATCTCGGCGACCCGGAAGAGGTAAAGAAGGCGATGGAAGCCGTCGCAAACCAGGGTAAGGCCAAAAAATAGAAGGGCCGCGATGCCCTACGAGTTCCTCGAACATGAAGCCGATATAGGCATCCGCGCCTGGGACAAGACGCTTGAAAAGGCGTTCGCCCAGGGCGGGAAGGCGCTCTTCGATATCATGGTCGACATAAAGAAGGTCAAGAAAACCTCTTCGGTCGATATCTCCTGCGAGGCCCGCGATATTCCCGCGCTCTTCGTCGAATGGCTTAACAAATTGCTCACCGAATCCGATATCAGGAAGATGGCCTTTAAGGATTTCAAAATAAGGTCCATAGAGCCCTTCGGCTACGACCTGTACCGCCTTAAGGGTATAGCGTCGGGAGAGAAGCTCGACCCTAAAAGGCATATGGTAAAGACCGAAGCCAAGGCCGCCACGTATTTCGGGTTGAAATACGAGTTCAAGGACGGCAACCATTACCTGCAGTGTGTCGTGGACGTATGAACATCGAACTCAGGCAAGTCAGCGAATTCATCTGGGAGATACCGAGGTCAAGCGAGATGCTCGTGCCGGGGAGGATCTACGCCGATAAGGACCTGATAAAACATCTCGTCGACGACGTGAACCGCGGCAAGGAATGGAACGCGTTCGTGCAGATACGCAACGTCGCGTGCCTGCCCGGCATACAGAAAGCGTCGCTTGCCATGGCGGATATCCATCCTGGATACGGTTTCGCGATCGGGGCTGTCGGCGCGTTCGATATTGAGACCGGTGTCATATCGGTCGCTGGAGTCGGATTCGACTGTAATTGCGGAGTCAGGACCCTGAAGACCCAGCTTACCCGCGATGATATTAAAGGGAAGGAAGAAGGCCTCGCGAACGAATTATTCCGCACCGTCCCCGCAGGCATCGGCTCCGAAGGCAAGATAAAGTCGTCCCTTGCGCAGATAGACGAGATACTCGTAAAGGGGGCGAGATATGCCGTCGAGCACGGTTACGGCCGGCAGGAAGACCTCACTTTCATCGAAGAGGAGGGCTGCGTCAAAGGCGCCGACCCTAAGACGGTCAGCCGTGAGGCGAAAGAGCGCGGGTTCAACCAGGTCGGCACGCTCGGCTCAGGCAACCATTATCTTGAAGTCCAATGTGTCGAGGAGATATTCGACGAGAAAGCCGCACAGGCATTCGGGCTCTTCAAGGGCCAGTTGCTCGTATCGATACATTGCGGCAGTCGCGCGCTCGGCCACCAGATCGGCACGGATTACCTGAAGACGCTCGAATCCGCCTCAAGGAAATACAATATACCGATACGGGAGCGCGAGCTCGTATGCGCGCCGTTCAAGAGCGAGGAGGGCCAGCGGTATTTCAGGGCGATAAATTGCGGCATCAATGCGGCGTTCGCGAACAGGCAGGCCATTGCGCACCTGGCGAGGAAGGCGTTCCGTTCGGCGCTCGGCGTAGACGAGAAAACGATCGGTACTTTTTACGATATCGGCCATAATACCGCCAAATTGGAAAAGCATAAAGTGGACGGCAAAGAAAAAGCTCTCATCGTGCACAGGAAAGGCGCGACCCGCGCGTTCGGCCCGGGGAGACCGGAAGTCCCGTCCGCCTACAGGAGCGTAGGACAGCCGGTTTTGGTTGGAGGGACGATGGGCACATGTTCTTATATACTGCACGGGACCGAAAAGGGTATGGATGAAGTGTTCGGGACATCGGTCCATGGCGCGGGGCGCGTATCATCGCGCGAGGCGGCGAAGAAGAGGTGGCGCGGAAAAGATTTAGTTGACCAATTAAAAGTCCGTGGTATAATCATCAGAGGGCACAGCTTGTCAGGCGTCGCGGAAGAGGCCCCGGGCGCATACAAAGATGTGACGCAGGTAGTCGATGTAGTCCACAATGCCGGTATAGCGAAGAAAGTCGCGATGTCGGTTCCCTTGATCTCGGTCAAGGGGTAAAAAAAGGAGTCGGAGATGTCGTGCGGATGCTGCGGAACAAAGAAGAAGGCCAAGAAGAAATCAAAGAAGAAGTAACCTTCCCGGGAAGGGTCTAGAAAAGCAAAAACCCCATATACCAGTTGTATACCCACAAAATACGGGGTTTTTGTCGACGGGGAACACTACATATAGTATTTTTTGCTTGACAAGCTACTAGGGCTTGACTATACTTTGGGTTGGGAAAGGGGGATTCAGACATGGGGGATATGAGACAGCATCTGGATGGTTTGTCGGCAAATTCAAAGAAGGTCCTCGAGAAACGTTACCTGCGCAAGGATGCCGAAGGCAGGCCTATAGAGACGCCCGAGGAGCTCTTCAGGAGGGTGGCGCGCAATATAGCTTCAGCGGATTTGTACTACGATCCCGATTATAACGCTTCAAAGCTCGAAGACGAATTTTACGCAACAATATCAAGCCTGGATTTCCTTCCAAATTCGCCGACGTTGATGAACGCCGGCCGCGAACTGCAACAGCTCGCGGCGTGTTTCGTGCTGCCTATCGAGGACTCGATGGAGTCGATATTCGAGACAATAAAGAACACCGCGCTGATCCACCGCTCGGGCGGCGGGACCGGTTTCTCTTTCTCGCGCCTGCGCCCGGCGAACAGCATGGTAAAGACGACCGGCGGCATCGCGAGCGGCCCGGTGTCTTTCATGAAGGTCTTCGACGCGGCGACACACGCGGTCAAGCAGGGCGGCACGCGCCGCGGAGCGAATATGGGCATCCTGCGCATCGACCATCCGGATATACTCGATTTCATAAAATGCAAGGAGACGGACAAGGATATAACGAATTTCAATATCTCGGTCGCGATAACCGAGGAGTTCATGAAGAGGGTCGAGCGCGACGAGGAATACGACCTCATATCACCGCATAACAAAAAAGTAGTCGGCAAGCTCAAAGCGCGCGAGGTCTTCGACATGATAGTCCAGAGGGCCTGGAAGAACGGCGAGCCCGGCATAATATTCATAGACAGGATAAACAAGTCGAACCCGACGCCGCAGGTCGGCCAGATAGAATCGACGAACCCGTGCGGCGAGCAGCCGCTGCTGCCGTACGAGAGCTGCAACCTCGGCTCGATAAACCTCATAAAGATGGTCAGGGCGGATACGTCATCCCCGCAGATCGACTGGGAGAAACTGCGCGAGACGACGCGCCTCGCGGTCCATTTCCTCGACAACGTAATAGACATGAACAAGTTCCCCCTGCAGCAGATCGAGCAGATGACGAAAGCGAACCGCAAGATAGGCCTCGGCGTCATGGGCTTCGCCGAGATGCTGATAAAGCTCGGCGTCCCTTACAATTCCGACGAGGCGATAGAGCTCGCCGAGAAGGTAATGTCGTTCATCCAGGAGGAATCAAGGAGGGAGTCGCACGCGCTCGCGTTAAGGCGCGGGACTTTCCCGAATTTCCAGAACTCGATATACTCCGACGGGCCGAGCATCAGGAACGCGACGCTGACGACGATCGCCCCGACCGGGACGCTCTCGATACTGGCCGATACTTCGAGCGGCATAGAGCCGATCTTCGCGATATCATATTACCGCGAGGTCATGGACAAGACGAAGCTTGTCGAGACGAACAAGCTTTTCGACGAGGTCGCGAGGGCACGCGGGTTCTATTCCGAAGAGCTGATGAAGAGGATAGCCGAAAAGGGCAGCCTTCAGGATATAGAGGAAGTCCCCGAGGACGTCAAGAGGGTATTCGTCACCGCGCATGACATCACGCCGATATGGCATATAAGGATGCAGGCCGCCTTCCAGAAGTATACGGATAACGCGGTATCGAAGACGGTCAATTTCGCGAATAACGCTACCCCGGACGACGTGCATGAGGTATACCTGCTCGCGTACAAGATGGGATGCAAGGGAGTTACGATATACCGCGACGGAAGCCGCCAGGAGCAGGTCCTCTATATAGCCCACTCAAAGGATAGCGCCAAGCGAAGCGAGGCGCATACCGAAACGGCCGATGCCGCGGAAGCGTCGGTTTCCCAGAAAGCGGAAGAGAAGGCGAGGACATCGCCGAGGCCGAGGCCCGAGGTCGTAAGGGGCACGACGACAAAGATCCTCACCGGATGCGGCAACCTTTATATCACGATCAATGAGGACGAGAACGGCTTGCCGTTCGAGGTATTTACGCAGATGGGCAAGGCCGGCGGCTGCGCGTCAAGCCAGCTGGAGGCAATAGGCAGGCTCGTCTCGCTTGCGTTGCGCTGCGGACTCGATACGCATTCCATAATAGAGCAACTCAACGGCATAAGGTGCCCGAACCCGTCATGGGAGAAGGGCGGAAGGATATTCTCCTGCGCCGACGCGCTTGCAAAGGTGATCGAGAGGCGGCTGCTGAACGTCAAAAAAGCGGCCGAGCCCGCGCCTGTTGCCGTGGCGGAAGAAGTGAAGGCCGAAGAGGCGCCCGCGGCCCCTAAAGCCAAGGGCAAGAACGCGCTCGGTAACGTCGTAGGCGTGTGCCCCGATTGCGGCGGCGCGCTGCAGCACGTCGAAGGGTGCATGGTCTGCAAGGGATGCGGTTATTCCAAGTGCGGTTAAATGATTAAACCCGACCGTTGGATCAAAAAAATGGCCCTCGAGGCCAAGATGATCGAGCCGTTCCTCGACCACCAGGTCTCGGAGGGCCATATAAGTTTCGGGCTCTCGAGCTTCGGTTACGACATACGCGTGCATGATGAATACAAGGTATTTGTCGGGACCGGCAACCCGGTAGTCGACCCGAAGAGCATCGACCCGGGCTCCTTTATCGATTTCAAGGGCAAAGAATGCGTTATCCCGCCGAACTCGTTCGTGCTCGCGCGCTCGTTCGAGTACTTCAGGATACCGGAGAAGGTCATCGCGATCTGTTTCGGAAAGTCAACGTATTGCCGCTGCGGCATACTCGTCAATATCAGCCCTCTCGAACCGACATGGGAGGGATTCCTCACGATGGCGATATCGAACACGACCCCGCATCCCGCGAAGATATATTCGCATGAGGGGATAGCCCAGCTCCTTTTCTACGAAGGAGAAGAGGCCCCCGAAGTCACATATAAGGACAGGAAAGGCAAGTACCAGTCGCAGAAGGGCATAGTCCTGCCGAAGGTAAGCCCTTAAGGGGCACCGTACCGTGAAATACATATTACCTGCCTCAGATCTCAACCTCGAACACACGCTCGAGTGCGGCCAGGCGTTCCGCTGGGAAGAAAAGGACGGCCGTTATTCCGGCGTCATCGGTAACGCGCTCTTGAAAGTATCCTACGGCGGAGGGAGGTTGCTCATCGAATCGAGCGCCCCCGTCGGGGAAGAGAAGCTCGCCGCCTATTTCGGGCTCAACGAAGACCTGACTTCCATATACAGGCATATTGGCAGGGACCCTTACATCAGAGAAGCGATAAAGAGGTTCCGCGGCCTGCGTATACTCAACCAGGACCGCTGGGAGTGCCTCGCGTCGTTCATACTCTCTTCTTATACGAATATCCCGCGGATAAAAAAGATGATAGCCGGCCTTTCACGCAGGTTCGGGAAACGCGTCACGCTAGGCGATGACGAAAATTTTACTTTTCCCACAGCCGCCGCAATAGCGAAGGCCGATATCAGGACGCTTAAATCGCTCGGGCTGGGTTTCAGGGCAGGATATATAAAAGAGACCGCGGGCAGGATAGCCGCGAAAGGAATTGACTTGGACGCGGTCGCGGATTTAAACTATGGGCAGGCGAAGGCCTCGCTCATCTCCCTGAAAGGGGTAGGAGAGAAAGTCGCCGATTGCGTATTGCTCTTTTCGTTCAAAAAATATGAGGCATTCCCCGTGGACGTCTGGATAAAGAGGGGGATCGAGAAACTTTATTTTAACGGAAGGACGGTAAGTCCCGCGGAAGCGGCGGATTTCGCCCGCAAACGGTTCGGGCCGTATGCGGGATACGCGCAGGAATACTTATATCATTACTTAAGGCACGAAAGGGGGACAGGATGATAGAGGAGTACAGGAGGAAAACCAACATCGGCATTGGTTCCGGCATAGTCGCGCAGGTCCTGGGCTATTTCCTTACTTTCTCGCAGGTCGGCATTATAATGTGGATCGGCGCGCTGCTGGCTTGGGGAGGGTTCCTGCTGGTAATGTGGGGGCTTTTTAATTACGCAAAGGGGAAGGGTTATAGCGGATTATGGGGCCTGCTCGGGCTGCTGAGCATATTCGGCCTCGCGGTCCTCGCGTTCTTTCCGGACAAGAAAAAGGGGGTTTAAGATGCGTGATACCCGGCTCGTGGCCGTCATCGCCGCCTTATCCATCGCGTGCGGCGCGTCATGCGCGGCCGACGTGCTCGATAAGGACATGAAGATAGGCGATACGGTATACCCGAAAGGGACGCAGGTAGGGTATTACAAATCCGGGAAACTTCACTGGGCCCAGCCGAAGAGGCCGGTCACGGTAAACGGCCTTAAAGCCGCCGCAAATTATAACATCATCTTTTACCCGTCGGGAAAATTGAAGCAGATACGCCTCGCGACGTCAGCCGTGATCGACGGCAGGAAGTGCGCGGCGAATTACCTGACCGAATTGCATGAATCGGGCAAGATCGCCGTATGCCCGCTCGCCGAACCGACGACTATACAGGGCATCAAGCTCAATAACAGGGATTTCGCGATATTTTCAGAGGACGGCAAGCTGGCCGGAATGATGATACACCAGCCGGTGACGATAAAGGGAAAGAAATACATGCCGAACTGCGAGATATACCTCGACGAGAAAGGCGATGTCAAGGAAGTAAAGAAGCTGGCCGACGGGGTCCACTATTACTGAAACCTTCCGGAAGCGTCCTGCAGTTTCCTGATGAAGCCCTTATATAACAGGTCCGTTTCTATCCCGAGGGCCTCCGCCTTGTGCAGGTCATCCCAGGCCTTGTCGTACTCTTCCATATCGTAGTATACCCTTGAGCGGCTGAAATAAGCGTCCTTGTATTCCGGGTCGAGCCCGATGGCGGCCGTCAGGTCCGCGACCGCCTCCTTGTACATCTCCATGTAAGCGAAAGAGATCGCGCGGCCGTAATATGCCGCCGCGTATTTCGGGTCTATCTTCAATGTCTGCGTGAAATCCATGACAGAAAGCTCGTATTCGCCCTTGTACCTGCGGGCAAACCCCCTGATATAGTACGCTCCGGAGCACCTCGGCTCGATCGCGAGTATCTCGTTGCATTTTTCCACGGCCTTGTCGTATTCGTTATTGCAGAGGTGCCTGCTTGCCTCCGTTAAAAGCTTTACGACGTTCTTTGCCGGTGCAGGATCGGCCTGCGGGGCGCAGTTAAGGGCGGCAACGGACAACAAAACCGCTAAAATAATCTTTAAGGTGCGTTTCATGCTCGTCTCCGTTTTTGTTCCGATGATTATAGCACAAAAGTGCTTGACAAAAGATATATTTATGTTATAAATAGAATCAAACAGGAAAAGAAGTTGGATTGAAAAACCTGAAAGGAGGGGTAAGATGGGTGATGGTGGACAGGCAGTACAGATCATACTCGATACCTGGAGCCAGGTATGGGGTAATTTAGCATTATACCTGTCGAAGATAATCGTCGCGTTGATCGTATTCATTGTCGGCATAATAATCGCGAAGATTATCGAAAAGCTTATCGTTCAGGTCCTTAAGGTTGCGCGGTTCGACGTCTTATCTGAAAAGGCGGGGATAGCCAGCATACTCGCAAAAGGCGAGATCAAGCACACCCTGTCGGAGCTCATAGGCATTGTCTTCTATTGGCTCATGGCGTTGGTTGTTGTTATCATCACGCTGAATCTCGTTAGCCCGAGCCCGGAAGTCATGGCCGGAAGCTTCCTTGATGAAGCCGTAAAGTACGCAGGAAAAGTAATACTATCGATATTTGTCCTGGTCCTTGGCCTCTTCTTTGCCGCCCTGATAGGTTCGGTGGTAAGGACGACGGCGTCTAACGCGGGCATAGCTACCGCGAAGAACCTCGGCCAGATCGCCCAGACCGTCATCATAGTCATAACGGTCTTGACAGTGCTTCCTATGTTAGGCGTCCGCACATTCATTCTTGACATGGCTGTAGTCGTTACCCTGGCTGCAACCGGATTGGCCCTCGGCCTCGCATTCGGCCTGGGATCCAAGGAAATCGCAGGCAAGATGATGTCGGAGATCGTCGACAAATGGAAGAGGAAATAAGTCGGGAGGGACTCGTAATTAAAGTTGGATAGGTTCAACTAGCAGTATAAATGAAGGGACTTCTAAACGGGGAAGTCCCTTCATTTTTTTATACCTCGGGAAGATATTTATGGCAAATATTGTGGAGAAACATGTGACGGGACACAAAGCCTCGCTTCGGCGGGACCTTGTAGTGGGCTTGACCTATGACGTCAAGCCGGACTATGTATTGAAAAAAGGCGACCCCGAAGACGCGAATGCCGAGTTCGACCACCCCGATACTATAGAGGTAATAAAGGACGCGATAGAGTCCGGCGGGCACAAAGTAGTAAAGATAGGCAATGTAAGGAACCTGCTCAAGAGGATAAAGGGACTCGACGTAGATATTGTCTTCAACATAGCGGAAGGCGTTACCGGGAGGAACAGGGAGTCAGAGATACCCGTCATACTCGAGATGGCGGGGATACCGTTCGTCGGAGCCGACGGCCTCACGCTCGGCCTAACGCTCGATAAGGTGATGGCAAAGAAAGTGCTCATATCGGAAGGCGTCCCGACGCCTTCCTTTTTCCAGATATCCGATATAAGGAACGTAGACGGGGCGGGGATAGGCTTCCCGCTCATAGTCAAGCCTAAGCAGGAGGGCTCGAGCAAGGGCATCAGCGACAAGTCGATCGTGCATAACAGGCGCGACCTCATCAAACAGGCCGACTGGGTCATACGCACGTACAAACAACCGGCGCTCGTGGAGAGTTTCATAACCGGTTCGGAGTTCACGGTCCCGGTGGTCGGCAACGATGATCCCGAGGCATTGCCGACGGTGCAGATAAGCATAGACGGAAAGACGAACCTCGGTGACCTCTGCTATACTTTCTCGAGGATAACTTCGAACACGCTGAACTATGTGTGCCCGGCAAGGATAACAAGGTCCCTGGACAATAAGTTAAAGGACATGGCGCTCAGGGCCTACAAGGCCGTTGAGTGCCGCGATTTCGGGAGGGTGGACTTCAGGGTAGATAAGCACGGCAATCCTTATGTGCTCGAGATCAATCCCCTGCCGTCATTGTCCACGGAAGACGTTTTCATGGTCATAACAAGGCAGATGAAGACAACGTACAACAAACTGATAAACAGGATACTCGACTACGCACTGGAAAGGTACGGTATAAGATAAGATGGGCCTCAAGGTGGCTTTGACATACAATTTGAAGAGGAAGATAGACGATGCCGGGCTCCCGGATGATTATTATTCCGAATTCGACAGCAAGGAGACGATAGAGGCGATCGCCTCCGGCCTGCGTTCGGGCGGTAACGAGGTCTTCCTCGTCGAAGCGGACAAGGGGCTGCTTAACTGGTTCCAGTCGAACAAAGTGGATATAGTATTCAACATCGCGGAAGGCATGAACGGCGAATCGAGGGAGTCGCAGGTGCCCGCGATACTGGATTTTCTCGGCATACCTTATAGCGGGTCGGGCGTGCTGGCGCTGGGCATCTCGCTGAATAAGGCGCTTACTAAGAAACTGTTCGAGCAGTCGGGCATACCGACGCCAAAATGCAGGCTTATAAGCGACCCGGCCGATATCTCGGATGCCGGGTTAAGGTATCCTCTCATAGTCAAGCCGAACAGGGAGGGTTCCGGGAAAGGCATAACGATAACAAGCGTAGTGCGCAATAAGGCGGAATTAGAGAGGGAGGTCTCGAAGACCTTCCGAGTATACAGGCAGGAGATACTAGTCGAGGAGTTCATTGAAGGCAAGGAACTGACCGTGGGCATCCTCGGCAACTACCCGCCGGTGACGCTGCCGATACTTGAGATAGATTTCTCCAATTGCCGCGCGTCGGGCGAATTTTTCTATACATGGAAGGTAAAGGAATTCGAGAAGGAGGTCGAAGACAGCAAGGGCCTGAGCCCGTTATGGCATTGCCCGGCGAGGATAACGGCCGCGGAGGCCGCGCTGGTCAAGGAGACCGCCATCAAGGCATTCAACGTGCTGGGCTGCGTCGACCTGTCACGAGTGGATATAATGCTCGATAAGAAGGGCGTGCCTTACGTTCTTGAGGTCAATCCGCTGCCTGGGCTCGACCCGGTAGATTCGAATTTTCCGTTCATCGGGAAATGCGCGGGCCTCGATTATCCCGCGCTTATGAACAGGATACTTGAAACAGCCGTGGAGAGGCATACAAAAAACGGCAACCTTGCCCTACAGGAAAGGAGCTTACGTTGATTACTTCCGCTGGTTCCATAGCCGAGCACTGGAAGGACGTTCCGGAGAGCGACTGGGAGGATTGGCACTGGCAGATCAAGAACAGGATAATGACCTATGATGGCCTGAAAGAAGTGCTGAAACTAATGCCGTCGGAAGAGATCGGCGTAAAGAGGAGCAAGGGAAGGCTGCTGATGGCGATAACCCCCTACTGGCTCTCGCTAATAGATACGATGAGGCCCACATGCCCGATAAGGAGGCAATGCATACCGACATCGGAAGAGTTCGAGGTCTCACAGAACGACATGGAAGACCCGTGCGGAGAGGACAAGGATTCGCCGGTGCCGGGGCTCGTGCACAGGTACCCGGACAGGGTGCTGCTGCTCGTCACGGAGAAATGCGCGATGTACTGCCGCCATTGCACGAGGCGCAGGCTCGTCGGGTCGGAAGCGCACCTGACAAGCCCGCAGAATTTCGAGAAGGCCTACGATTACATAAGGTCGAACCGCAGGATACGCGACGTGCTGATATCAGGCGGCGACCCGCTGATGCTTCCCGACGAGACGCTCGAGGAGATACTAAGCAGCCTCAGGGCGATACCGAACGTCGAGTTCATACGCCTCGGGACGAGGATGCCTGTCACGGTCCCGATGAGGGTCACCGAGAACCTCGTATCGATGTTCAAGAAATACGGCCCTATATGGGTCTCGCTGCATTTCAACCATCCGAAGGAGATAACGAAGCGCTGCAAGAAGGCGTGCGACATGCTCTCGGAATCCGGCATCCCGCTCGGCAGCCAATCCGTGCTGCTGAAGGGCGTCAACGATAGGCCGTCGACGATGAGGAGGCTCATGCATGAGCTGCTGAAAGTACGCGTGCGCCCGTATTACATATACCAGTGCGACCCCGCGAAGGGCATCAGCCATTTCAGGACGCCGATCGCGACAGGCATAAATATAATGGAGAAGCTACGCGGCCATACCTCGGGCTACGCAGTCCCGACCTATGTCGTGGACGCGCCGGGAGGGGGCGGGAAGATACCCGTCGCTCCGAATTACGTGATATCGCAGCAGAAGGGCGCTTTCACGCTGAGGAATTACGAGGGGCAGATGTTCACTTATTACGAGCCCGCGGAGGATAACGAGGTCACGAGGCTCGTGCCGGCGCACGGGAAGCAGGCGCAGAAGGCAGTATCGAAGGAAGCCAAACCGTCCGAATCGAAGACGGCTGCCGCTTGAAATATATGCTTAAAAGGATACCGGCCTATTCGCTCGTCGCTTTCGCCGCCGCCATTCTGACGTGCGGATGCGGCCCCCGCCAGAGCACGGAAGACCTGAAGTCGGCGCTTGTGGATTTCGACCCTTCCTTCAGGGAGATCCTCGACAAAAAAACCCAGGTGGATACGCAAATAGAGACCCTCAAGGGCGAATTCAGGACGAAGCAGGGGGATATTAACTCGAGGATAATGGAACTCGAGGAGGAGCTCAAGGCCGCGAGGAAAGAGCTGTATACCAAGACGCGCGAGCTTTCGGCCCAGCTCGATCCCGAGAGGCAGAAGATAGACCTTAAGGTGGAAGACCTTAAGATGAAGCTGGCCGGCAAGGAGGCGCGCGCGGCCTCGACGAAGAACTCGATAAAGAACCAGAAAGGCCTGCTCGATAACAAGAAACTGAACCTCTCCTCACCGGAACAGGCAGAACTCCAGAGGAATATAGAGAAAGCAAAGCAGGAACTTACCCCGTTGGAGGACGAGATAACCGCCCTCCGCCGCGAAATACAGCTCTACAGGCAGGAATCCAACCTCTTAAGATACTGACATTTCCTCGGCATTTCCTTGTTTTAAACCCTCCTATTTGGTAAAATACAGTTAAATTCACCCCTACTGGAGGATGCAGATGGCCAAGATCAAGAGTGCTCTCATAAGTGTCTCTGATAAAAAAGGCATAGTGGAATTCGCCAAAGGCCTCGAGAAGCTCGGTATCGAAATAATATCGACCGGCGGGACGGCCAAGGCCCTTAAAGAAGGCAGGGTAAAGATTAAAGCGATATCCGACGTTACGGGTTTTCCCGAGATGCTCAGCGGGCGGGTCAAGACGCTGCACCCGAAGATCCACGGCGGCATACTCGCGATACGCGGCGACCGCGGGCATATGGAGCAGGTCAAGAAGCATAAGATAGGCCTTATAGACATGGTCGTCGTGAACCTCTACCCGTTCGAGGACACGGTACGCGACCCGAAAGTCAAGCTACAGGACGCTATAGAGATGATAGATATCGGCGGCCCCGCGATGGTACGGTCCGCCGCGAAGAACTACCGCGATGTCGCGATAATCTGCAACCCCGACAGGTACCTTAAGGTCCTGATGGAACTGCAGCAGAAGGGCTGCTCGTTGTCCGAAGAGACGCTCGAGGCGCTGGCCGTCGAGGCGTTCGGGCATACCGCGAAATACGACGCGGCCATATATACGTTCCTCAGCGCGAAGTTCGCGAGGACGAAAGAGAAGTTCCCCGAGATACTGCACCTCGTATTCGAGAGGATGCAGGGCCTGCGTTACGGCGAGAATCCCCACCAGAAGGCGGCCTTCTACGCGGATTCGGTGAAGCCGAGGTTCGGTTTCGGGAACATGAAGCAGCTGCACGGGAAGGAGCTCTCCTTCAACAACCTGCTCGACCTGCAGGGGGCGATGCAGATAGCGAAGGATTTTTCCGCGCCTACGGCGTGCGTGGTCAAGCATAACTCGCCGTGCGGCGTCGCGTCAGCGCCTAAGCTCGAGCAGGCGTATAAGGACGCGTTCGCGTGCGATACGCTCTCAGCCTTCGGCGGCATAATAGGGCTGAACAGGAAGGTGGACGCTAAGACGGCGAAGGCGATATCCGATTCCGGGTTCATGGAATGCGTGATCGCGCCGGCCTTCGATGAGGGCGCGCTCGCGATACTTAAGGAGAAGAAGAACATCAGGCTTATAGAATATAAGGACGCAGGCGCAAGGCCCGCGGAGAACGTATACGCGTGCGATGTGAAGAAAGTGGAAGGCGGCCTGCTGCTCCAGGAGCAGGATTCGATCGATGCCTCCGCCGAAGACCTGAAATCCGTCACTAAGAAGAAGGCGAACGCCGAACAGCTCAGGTCGCTTGTCTTCGCGTGGAAGGTAGCGAAGCACGTCAAGTCCAACGCGATCGTGATCGCGAAGGGCACGAGGACCGTAGGTATCGGCGGCGGGCAGCCGAGCAGGGTCGACTCGATGAGGATAGCTATAAGGAAGGCGGGTAAGGAAGCCAGGGGCGCGTGCGCCGCGACCGACGGTTTCTTCCCGAAGCCCGACTCGGTCCAGCTGGCCGGCAAGGCAAAGGTCGCCGCCATAATACAGCCGGGTGGCTCGATAAAGGACGAGGATTCGTTCAGGGCCGCGGAGAAGGCCGGCATGGCGATGGTCGTTACCGGGATACGCCATTTCAGGCACTGATACATGAATTACCGGGAAGCGATAAGATACCTCGAATCCTTCATAGATTACGAAAAGCGCAACGATTTCAATTACGCCAGCGCCATAAAACTGGCCAGGGTCCGCGCACTGCTCGACGGGCTCGGCAACCCGCAGAAGAATTTCAGGTCCGTCCATATAGCCGGGACGAAGGGGAAGGGCTCGATCTGCGCTTTCGTCTATTCTATGCTGAAGGACGGCGGGATAAAAGCAGGCCTTTATACGTCGCCGCACCTGATAGATTTCAAGGAACGCATAAGGATATCCTTCCCGAAGGACAGGACCATAGATGAGGCGGAGATCGCCGCACTCGTCGCAAGGATAAAGATCTTCCTCGATAATTTCTCGAAGTCATCAAAGTTCGGCCCGCCTTCGTTCTTCGAGGTATACACCGCGCTCGCGTTCCTTTTCTTCAGCATCAAGAAAACGGACATAGCCGTGATAGAGACGGGGATGGGCGGCAGGCTGGACGCCACGAACGTCATCGACCCGCTCGCCGTAGGGCTTGCGCCGATAAGCTACGACCATACCGATAAGCTCGGCAAGACGCTGGAATCGATAGCGAAGGAGAAGTGCGGCATAATAAAGGAAGGCGCTGTTGTCGTTACGACCGAGCAGGACCCGCGCGTGATGGCCGGCATAAAAAAGGCGGCGGCCGACAAGAAAGCCGCGCTCTACGCCGTCGGCAGGGACATAACCTGCGAGACGATAGCGGCCGATACGCAGGGGCAGTCGTTCAACGTGCGCGGGCTCCATGCGGAATACGCGCTGCTGAGGACGCCGCTGCTGGGGAAACCCCAGGCGGCGAACGCCGCCGCGGCGATAGGTATTGTCGAATCGCTGAGGCCGCACGGCATAACGGTCTCCCGGCATAGCATAACGAGCGGTATACGGAACGTGAACTGGCCCGGGCGCCTGCAGGTCCTCGGCAGGGAGCCGTGGATCG
Source organism: uncultured Planctomycetia bacterium (assembly GCA_964650515.1). Taxonomy (GTDB): domain Bacteria; phylum Omnitrophota; class Gorgyraeia; order Pluralincolimonadales; family Pluralincolimonadaceae; genus UBA6215. The sequence continues at coordinate 22,693 of CAZYUB010000012.1, forward strand.
TCCTCGACGGCGCGCAGAATGAGGCATCAGCCAGGGCGCTCAAAGACGCGGTCGCTGAGCTTTTCAATTATAAAAAACTTTACCTCGTCTTCGGGGTCTCGTCGGGAAAGGATATCAAAGGGATCGCGGCGAACCTGTTCCCGCAGGCCGACAGGATCTTCCTGACGCGGGCCGCGACGCCGCGCGCTATCCTCCCGGAGACGGTAAAGAAAGGCCTGCCGGAATACGAAAAGAAATATACCGCGACGTTGAATGTCAGGGAAGCGGTGGAACTCGCGCGCAGGGAGGCGACGCCGGGCGATATGGTCCTCGTGACCGGTTCGCTGTTCGTCGTAGGGGAGGCGTTGCAGTACCTTGAAAAGAAGGCGGTAAGGATTGAGCAGAAGGGGTAATATAGGCGCGGAAGACACAATCGCGGCGATATCGACGCCGCCGGGCGAGGGCGCGATAGGCATAGTGCGCCTCAGCGGCCCCGGCTCCCTGCGGATAACCGATAAGGTCTTCAAGTCCTCGGGAAAAAAACTCCCCTCGGGCTCAGGGCATTTTACAGTCCGTTACGGGCACATAATTGACGCGTCTGCCGGTATCGTAGATGAGGCGTTGCTGACGGTCATGCGCGCGCCGAAAAGCTACACGAAAGAGGATGTGGCCGAGATAAGCTGCCACGGCGGGATGGTACCGCTCAGGAAGACGCTGGCGCTCGCGCTTGCCGCGGGGGCGAGATTGGCGGAGCCGGGGGAGTTCACGAAACGCGCCTTCCTGAACGGCAGGATAGACCTCGCCCAGGCCGAAGCCGTGCTCGACGTCATAAGGTCCAAGACCGACGAGTCGCTCGCGCTGGCGCTCGGGCAGCTCGACGGACGGCTCTCATCCGCAATGAAAGAGATAAAGGAGGGCCTCGTATCGGTATCGGCGGGCGTAGAAGCGTCGATAGATTTCCCGGAAGAGGACAGCGAGATAATATCCGAAGCCGGGGCGAAAGGCCGCCTTGAGGCGATCGCCGCTCGCCTCGAGTCCCTGGCAGGGACTGCCGACAGGGGGATAATAATGAGGGAGGGCATATCCTGCGTGATATGCGGCAGGCCGAACGTCGGCAAATCGAGCCTGCTGAACGCGCTCCTACGGAATGACAGGGCCATAGTTACGCACATCCCCGGCACGACGAGGGACATCATAGAGGAGTATGCCGATATAGGCGGCATACCGTTCCGCCTCATCGATACGGCGGGAATAACCCCGACCGAGGATATCGTCGAGAGGGAAGGGGTGCTCCGGAGCCGCGCGCGCATGGAAAGCTCAGGCCTCATACTGCTCGTGATCGACGGCAGCGAGGCGGTCTCGGCGGAAGACAGGATACTGATAGATGAGACGGAAGGCCGCGCGCGCATAATAGTCATAAACAAGTCGGACCTGCCCAGGAAGCATGGCGCATCGGGATTCCCGGGTAAGGTTGCCGTAGAGATATCAGCGAAGGAAGGGAAAGGCCTGGACAGCCTGAGGGACGCCATGGCGGGCGCCGTCCTAGGCGGAAAGGTAACGGCCCGGGCTGAGCCGGCCGCCGTAACGAACCTGCGGCAGAAGGAAGCCGTGAAGGCGGCGCTGGCGTCAGTGAAAGCGGCTATAAAGGCCGTGGACGCAAAACTGCCGCCCGAGCTCATAGCGGTGGAGATAAACGATTCACTAAGCCATATCGGGGAGATAGTCGGCGAGACCGTTACCGACGAGGTCCTCGACAGGATATTCTCGAAGTTCTGCATCGGAAAATAAAGGAGATACCGGATGGACAGGAATAAGATAATGAAGGCGGTCACGATGATACTCGAGGCGATCGGCGAGGACCCGAAACGCAGGGACCTGCTCGAGACCCCGCGCCGCGTCGCCGAGATGTACGAGGAGATCTTTTCCGGGGTAAAATCTGACCCGGCGAAGGAACTTGAGGTCGTCCTCGACCAGAAACACGAGGAGATAATACTGCTGAAGGGCATACCGCTCTACTCGGTCTGCGAGCACCACCTGCTGCCGTTCCTCGGAAAGGCGCATATCGCCTACATACCCAAAGAAGGCAGGGTCACGGGCTTAAGCAAGCTCGGCAGGGCGATAGATATCCTCGCGAAGAGGCCGCAGATCCAGGAGAGGCTGACCACACAGATCGCCGAGGTCATAATGAAGGAGCTCAAGCCGCGCGGCTGCATGGTAGTAATAGAGGCCGAACACCTCTGCATGTCTATGAGGGGGCTCAAGAAGCCGGGGATCTCGACGGTAACGAGCGCGGTCAGGGGTGTCTTCCGCACGAACGAGAAGACCCGCGCCGAGACGCTCGCGCTGATCAGGCCGTCCTAAAAAGTAATATCCAATAGGCGTAAAATATAGTATAATAACCGCAAAATGGAAAACTCACTATTCGCGGTATTCCAGAACAAGGTCTTCATAGCGACGGTCCTTAGCTGGGTGACCGCGCAGTCCCTTAAGATAATAATCAATACCGTAAAAGAGAAGAGGTTCAACTTCAGGTGGTTCGTGGGCACCGGCGGCATGCCGAGCGCCCATTCCGCCGGGGCGATGGCCCTGGCCACGTCCGTCGGCATCCAGGAGGGCTTCGGCTCGACGATATTCATCGCTACGCTCGTATTCGCGATGGTCATAGCGTTTGACGCGCAGGGCGTAAGGCGCTCGACGGGCCAGCAGGCCGAGATCCTCAACAAGATAATGGATGACATATACTGGGGAAGGAAGATACGGGAAGACAGGCTGAAGGAACTCATCGGGCATACGCCGTTCCAGGTCTTCGTCGGGTCGTTCCTCGGGATAATAATCGCTACGCTTGTCATGGTATAAAAGGGGAGATACGCAAAAGATGAAATACAGGGCATATGTTCCGGTAATATTGGCGGTCATCGCGGTAGCGGCGCTCGCGGCCTTCGTGCTGCCTAAGCTGTCGCTCGGGTCGAAGGAAGGCGCGATGGTCGGCGCCGCAAGGTCCCTCGACAAGGAAGGCAAGACCGAAGAGGCGATAAAGGAACTCGAGAAGGCAGTCGCGGAATATCCGGAGAGCAGGCAGGCCGGCGAAGCGCTGGTGCTGATGGGCTCTTTCTACGAGAAGCAGGGAAAGCTCGTCGAGGCGCGCGATTCGTTCAGGAAGGCATACGAGACATATCCCGAAGCGAATATAGTCAGGGAGGCGAAACCGAAGGCCGAGGAGCTGAACATGAGGATACTCTTCTCGCCTTACCTCGACAGCTACAGCAAGGAATACACCGTGCAGGCGGGTGACTCGCTCGCGAAGATCGCGAAGGTCTTCGGGACGACCGTCGACCTGCTCAGGAAGTCGAACAACATCAGCGGCAACACGATAAGGCAGGGGCAGCGGCTGAAGGTAGTCACGGTGAAGTTCAGCGTCGTCGTCGACAAATCCCAGAACCTGCTGATGCTTAAACAGAACGACGATGTCATAAAAGCATATAAGGTGTCTACCGGCACCAATAACTGCACGCCTGTAGGTACGTTCAAGATAACGACGAAACTGGTCGATCCCGTGTGGTATAAGGATGGCGCCGCCGTCCCGCCCGGCAGCCCCGAGAATATCCTCGGAACGCGCTGGATGGGCCTTAGCAAGGAAGGTTACGGCATACACGGCACGACCGAACCCGGGTCTCTCGGGAAGCAGGCCACGGCGGGCTGCGTAAGGATGCTTAACGCGGAAGTCGAGGAGCTTTACGGCATCCTCCCGGAAGGCACCGAAGTCACGATAATAGACTGATGCCAAGAATATGAACGGAACCGGACTGGATTTCGAAAAACCCATCCTTGAGCTCGAGCGCAAGATCGAAGAGCTCAAGAAATTCACTTCTTCGGAGAACATCGACCTGTCCTCCGAGATCAAGAAGCTCGAGGACAAGCTCGATAAGGTCAAGCGCGAGGTCTTCGAGTCACTGAGCCCGTGGCAGAGGGTCCAGATCGCGCGCCATCCGAAGAGGCCCTACACGCTCGATTACATTAACCTCATGATGACGGATTTCTGCGAGGTGCACGGCGACAGGGTCTTCGGCGATGACAAGGCGCTTATCTGCGGGTTCGCGAAGATCGACGGGCAGAAGGTCGTCGTGATGGGGCACCAGAAGGGCCGCGACACCAAAGAGAACCTTATGAGGAATTTCGGTTCGGCGCATCCCGAGGGATACAGGAAGGCGATGCGCGTGATGTATATGGGAGAGAAGTTCAAGCTCCCGATAGTGGTATTCATAGACACTCCCGGGGCGTATCCCGGGATTGGCGCCGAGGAGAGGGGGCAGGCGGAGGCGATCGCGTTGAACCTGATGGAGATGGCCAGGCTCAAGGTGCCGATCGTCTGCTATATAATAGGTGAGGGCGGTTCCGGCGGTGCCTTGGGGGTGGGCATCGGCGACAGGATCTGCGTCCTCGAGAACGCCTATTACTCCGTCATTTCCCCGGAGGGCTGCGCCGCGATACTCTGGAAGGACAGGACGCGCGCTCCCGACGCCGCGAAAGCTCTGAAGCTCACCGCGCAGGACCTTTTTGACCTTGGGCTTATAGACGAGGTCGTGCGTGAGCCGCTTGGCGGCGCGCACCGCGACCCGGCCAGGATAGCCGAGACGATCAAGGAATCTGTAAAAAAGCACCTTAAGGAGCTTTTTGCCATGCAGCCCGCGGACCTTGTAGAGGCGAGATACGAGAAGTACAGGAAAATAGGAGCGTTCTCAACGGAATGAACGACCTCGAATTCGATATACCAAGCGACCCCAAACACATAAAGGATGCATCCGCTAAAGTACTTGGCCACCTCAAAGGGCTTAAGCTCGCGAAGGAGATGGTCTTCGACATAAGGCTCTGCCTCGAGGAGGCGGTCATAAACGCTATCAAATACGGGAACAAGCTCGAAAAGGCGGTCCCGGTCACCATAGGTTTGCGTTATTCCGGAGGTAAACTCGAGATAACGGTGAAGGATTACGGCAAAGGATTCGAGTATTGCGAGATACCCGACCCGCGTTCCGAGAAGAACATACTGAAACACGGCGGAAGGGGCCTTTTCCTTATTAGGAACCTCATGGACGAAGTCAAATTTAATGATAGCGGAAACGAGATAAAAATGATAAAATTCATTAGCGGAGGGAAATCCCATGGTGGTAAAAGAGAAGAATGTAGGTGACGCCGTAGTCCTCGTCGTCGACGGGGAGATAAATTTCAACTCGTCGCCGGATTTCAGGAAAGCGTTCCTGAAAGTGCTAGAGGCGAAGTCGGCAAAGGTGGTGGTCAACCTTGCCAACGTCGCGTATGTGGATTCATCCGGCCTCGCGACGCTCGTGGAAGCCCACCAGAAGGTCAAAAGCTCCGGCGGAAGGTTAAAGCTCGCGAACCTGTCGGCGAAGGTAAAGAGCCTTTTCGAGATAACGAAGCTGGAAAAACTTTTCGATATACAACCGACCGAAGAAGAAGCGGTAAAGTCGTTCTAACACAACAGAGGCGGGTATGAATATATTTCAGGCCATAGGCAGGACAACCCTCAACGCGGGCGCGGCCATCTGGGACGTGTTCGCGTTGTTCTTTAGGACGCTGTACTGGCTCTTCTACGCTCCGATAAGGGGCAAGTTCATCGGAAGGCATTATATATTCGCGCAGATGGTCTTTGCGGGAGTCCAATCGCTGCTGATCGTCTTCTTCGTGGCGTTATTCATAGGAATGGTCCTCGCGATGCAGGGCGCCTACCAGCTCGACCAGCTCGGAGCGGTCAGGTTCGTCGCGGCGCTCATAAGCGTTTCGATGTGCCGCGAGATCGGGCCGGTCCTCATAGCGCTCGTCGTCGCGGGAAGGGTCGGTTCGGCGATAGCCGCGGAGCTCGGCACTATGAAGGTCACCGAGCAGATAGAGGCGCTCGAGACGATGGCGCTGAACCCTATAAGGTTTTTAGTCGTGCCGAGGTTCCTTGCGCTGATAGTGATGCTGCCGGCGCTTACGATAATGGGAGACCTCGTCGGCATGTTCGGCGGTTATCTCGTAGGCGTCTATAACCTCGACATCACCCCCGGGCTGTATATCAAGACGAATTTCGATTTTCTCGTCCTTAAGGACGTAATGACGGGCCTTTTGAAGAGTTTTGTATTCGGCATGATAATAGCGATGATAGGATGCTATATGGGGCTCAATACCAAGGGCGGCGCGGAAGGCGTCGGGCGCTCTACGACGATGAGCGTGGTCGTGAGCTTCATACTTATAATACTGTCGGACGCGATATTAACCGGAATATTCTATTTCTCGAATGTCTAAAACAATGGAAGAAAAAAAAGAAGCCGTAATAAAGATCGAGAACCTCGAGAAACAGTTCGGGGGCCGCAAGGTCCTCGACGGGATAAACCTCGACGTCTATAAGAGCGAGACGCTCGTTATCGTCGGCGGCTCCGGTTGCGGCAAGTCCACGCTGCTGCGCCACATAATCGGGCAGCTTAAGCCGGATAAGGGCAGGGTGTCCATTTTCGGCAAGGATATCACGAAGGCGAACGAGGAAGAGATGGACAGCATAAAGAAGAGGTTCGGGATGCTCTTCCAGTCCGCGGCCCTCTTTGATTCCCTTACGGTGGAGGAGAATATAGCGCTCCCGATGAGGGAACATACGAAACTCGACGACCATATCATAAAGATCATGGTCAAGATGAAATTGAACCAGGTCGGCCTGCGCGGTTTCGGCCACCTGAGCACTTCGCAACTTTCCGGAGGCATGAAGAAGCGTGTCGGCCTCGCGCGCGCTATCGCGCTGGACCCGGAGATAATATTCTATGACGAGCCATCCGCGGGGCTTGACCCGGTAGTGACCGCAGTCGTGGATAAGCTGATACTCGACCTGTCTTCGGCGCTCTCGATAACATCGGTCGTAGTAACACATGACATGAATTCGGTCTTCAGGATAGCCGACAGGATAGTCATGTTATATAAGGGGAAGGTCCTGCAGATAGGGACAAAGGACGAGATAAGGAACTCAAAGAACGAATACATACAGCAGTTCATAAACGGCTCTATCGAAGGGCCGATGCAGTTCTTCGCGCCTGACGAGGGTTACCTCGAAGAGCTGACAAAATAAAAGGAGTCATGGCATGCTAAAGATCAATAATGAGATAAAGACAGGGGTCGTCGTCGTGGCCGCAGCGCTCGTGTTCCTTTATATCTTCACGGCTATGGGCGCCGGCGGGAAGAAAGGGCCCAACGATTACAAACTGCAGGTTGTTTTCAATTATGTCAGCGGCCTCGAGGATAAGTCACCCGTAAAGCTTGCCGGCGTCGAAGTCGGCGAAGTGGAGAAGGTCGTCCACTCGTATGCCGACGACCAGACGAAAGTCATGGTCACGCTGAACCTGCGCGGCGACGCAAAGGTACGCGAGGATTCGAAAGTCAAGATCAGTACCACGGGCCTTATCGGTGAAAAATATATCGAGATAACCGGCGGATCCAAGGGTTCGCCCTTCGTAGCCAAAGGGTCCACGCTCGAAGGCGTGGACCTCTACGAGATGGATGAACTCATAGCCAGGGTGGATTCGACCATGCGTGACCTCCAGAAGCTCATGGGCCATGCCGATGACCTGCTGGTTGACAACAAAGATGATATCAGGGCGACGATAATGAACCTGAAGGATTCCTCGGAGAACCTCAAGGAGTTCAGCGACGACGTCAAGCGCAACCCGTGGAAACTGCTGATGAAGGGCAAAGATACCCCGAAGGACGCCCCGAAGGACGGCGCCGTAAAGGGGAAGAAGACAAATTTTTAGCGCGCCGCCAAAGGAAAACAGGAGCGAAAGATGAAAAGATACCTTATCATGGTGATCATTGCAGCGGCTTTCGGCATGTTTATAGCGCCCGCGGCATTCGTGCCGCAAGCATTCGCGGCGAAAGAGGCCGTAAGGACGGCTAAGGTGTTTCTCGTTCAAGGGGACGTAAAGGTCCAGAAGTCGGGCAAGACCGCATGGGACCAGGCAAAGCCGGGGCTCGTGCTTGCCGACGGGGACACTATCAAGACATCGAAATCCTCGGCGATCGAGATATCTTTCGACAAGGACAATAAGAACCTTGTCCGGCTCGAGGAGAACTCGACAGCGATATTGCGCGGTAAGGCGCTTAACAGGATAGAGTTGCCCGAAGGCAGGATACGCTCCCTCGTCAAGAACCTCAAGAAAGAGTCGTCTTTCGATATCAAGACGCCTACGGTGGTCGCCGGCGCGCGGGGCAGCGGATGGGACGTGATCGCCTCGGGCAAAAGGGATAACGTAAAGGCCTTCGAGGATGAGATATTCGTCCAGTCCTACGACCAGCAGGGAAAGCTCATAAAGGAGATATTCGTAAGGGAGGGCTGGGAAGTCCTCATCGACAGGTTCCAGTCGCCGGGCGAACTCGTAGAGCTGACCGACAAGGACAGGAACGACTGGAATTCATGGCGCGATGACCTCGGCGGGCGCCTCGGCGCCGTAGGCGGCGGAGGCAATGACAGGCCAGCCCAGTTCAATAATATCCAGAACCTGCAGGACAAGATGGACCAGCAGGAGAGTTTCAAGGAGCAGGTCTTCGAGACGGAGGATATCAGGAAAGTCGAGGACAGGGTCGAGGACAGCAACAGGATGGAAGAGAAGCCGGGCGGCTGCACGCCTTATGACCCGGGGCATTACACAAGCCCGTAACGCGATAATACAGGCCGGTAAAACATGAAAAAACTCATATTCAGCTGCATCGCCGTATCCGTTCTCCTATGCAACGGGCCTTTTTCCGCCGCCGCGGACGTGAACGAAGAAGAGACGACGGAGAAGTTCATAGGCAAGGCGGAGGAGAAGGCATACAAAAAGGTCGAGACGCTACGCGAACATAAGAGATATAAGACAAAACTGCTGTTATCCGCGTCGCAGGGCTATGATAATAACGTCTTCCTCGATCCCCAGAGGAGGCATGACACGTTCTCGGAGTTCATTATAGACGGCAGCATATCGTACCCGATGAACGGCAGGTGGGATTTCTACTTCGAAGCGTCGGCCCACGATGTCACCTACTGGGAAGCCACGCAGGCGAACCTGATCGATACAGACCTGATAATGGGTTTTGAGGGCAGGTTGCCGTGGGGCATTACGGCCAAGGCCTATAACGACATCGAGCTCATGGAATACCAGAATAACGACGACGGCGAATACGTCGGGGATAAGGCCGGGCTGCTGCTGAAACAGAAGCTCCCGAACAATTTCTTCCATTCGTTCCAATACGAGTATTTTTACAAGAACTATTCGGACAGGAAGGCCTTCAACGGCTGGGGAGGGCTGTCGGATAGCGATAGGGTCGACCACAGGAATACTGTGGATTACAGCGTGGGGTTATACATGAAGAAGGCGATGGTCAAGGCCTTCGGCGAGTACTTCCTTAACAGGTCCAACGACAGCTTCCTTGATTATTACGATTACGAGTCGATAAAGCTCGGGTCATCGGCCATATACCTGCTGACTGACAAGCTGAGCGCTTACGCGTCGTTCTATAAGCAGTACAGGCATTATTCGGGCAGGACGATACCCGACGACGATACGACAAAAGAGAAGGACAGGGGTTGGGTTGCGGCCGCGTCCTTTTATTATGACATCACTAAGAGCGCTACACTCGGCCTTAACTACTCCTACAGGCAGAACAAGTCGAATAACCCTTCACAGAAATATTCCGGATCACTGACCTCGATGGGCTTTTATTACAGGTTTTAGGCCATGCCAAAGGACAACGACAGCCTGCTGAAGATCCGCGCGGCTTTCGTGCTCCTGGCTGCGATACCCCTCTTCTTCTCCGTTTTCAGGACCTTCGAGACATATGAACTGCAGACGCTCGACCTCCGGTTCAACATTAGGCCTCCCGTAAAAGTCAGCCCCGATATAGTCATCATAGAGATTGCAGAGGACACGATAAAGGACCTCGGGCGTTGGCCGTTCGACCGCGCGTTCCATGCCGACCTGATAAATTTCCTCGGCCAGCTCGGGGCGAAGGCGATCGTATTCGATATACAATTCGCCGAAGAGAGCCCTTCAGACAAATACCTGGTCGAGGAGACCAGGAACGCCCGCTGCAACGTATACTATCCTTTAGTCCTGGAATATAAGGGCGCAAGCAGGAACGGGCTCCCGTACGCGCCGAAGGTCGAAGTCCCGATAATGGGGACTCTCGCGGAGGCGGCAAAGGGCACGGGATTCATCAACGTGATACCCGACGCGGACGGCAAGGTCAGGAAGGTGCCGCTGAAGATAGAGTGCGGCGGCAGGGAATACCTCCAGCTTGCCTATATGGTGGCAAAAGATAATTACGACCTCAGGGGCAGGAAGATACCGGTTGACGATGAAGGCATGTTCCTGATCAATTATCCCGGCAAATGGGCAAAGACGTTCAAGCATTATTCCTTTTCCGATATACTCGTGTCGTTCGAGAGCAAAGTCAACGGGGAAGAGGGAAGGATCAGCTTGGACGGGTTCCACGGGAAGGTGTGTTTCGTCGGCCTGACGGAGACCGGCGGCGTTGACGCGAGGGCCAATCCCTACGAGACGGCATATCCTATGGTTGGCGCGCACGCGAGCGTGCTGAACTCCATAATAGAGGGTAAGTACCTTGTCAGGGCAGGCAGGCCCGTGAACCTGGCGCTGCTGCTGGTCCTGTGCCTGCCGATAGCGTTCTTCGCCCACAGGGCAAAGCCGCTCTCCGCGCTCAAATTCTTCATTTCGGCCCTGGCATCGTTCATCCTTGCCGGGTTCATCCTGTTTATCGCGTTCGGCCTATGGATAGACATGTTCTATCCGGTTGCGCTCGCCGTGGCGGTCTATCTCGGCACGACGGTGTATAAATACCTTATTGAGCGCAGGAACCGGCTGCTGCTGGACAAGGAGCTCTCGATCGCGAAGAAGATACAGATGGATTTCCTGCCCCAATCGGTCCCGCAGTTCGAGGAGATAGATATGGCGGCCTCGATAGATACCGCAAAGGCGGTCGGCGGCGACCTTTATGATTTCGCCGATTTCGCGAACATAAAACTCGTCGCGCAGAAGAAGCTCGGGATTATGATCGGCGACGTATCCGGCAAGGGGGTGCCGGCCGCGCTCTTCATGGCGAGGGCCATAGCGGATTTCAGGCATTATTCCGGGAACAGCACGAAGCCGTCGGAGGTCCTCGGCGAGCTGAACAGGCAGATAACCCTTAACTACAAGGCAGGGCTGTTCATCACGATGTTCTATATGATATTCGACGCCTCGGACCGCGGGCTCGTGTTCTCGAACGCGGGGCATCTTCCGGCAATACGGGTAAAAGCGTCCGGCGGGCTCGAACTGCTGAAGACCGAGGGGACCCCGCTCGGGCTCATAGAAGACGAAACCTATCTCGATGACGGAATAAAGCTTGAGCCGGGCGATTCGGTAGTGCTTTATACCGACGGTATTACCGAAGCGCGAAATGCCGCAAAAGAGGAATTCGGAGAAGAGCGGCTTAAAGGCGTTATATCAAAAAACCACTATGCCTCGCCGCTGCCGATGGTCAACGCGATCAAGACCGAGCTCTCCAGGTTTGTGGGCAACGAACCGCAGCATGACGACTGCACCCTGATCGTCCTCAAGGTAAAAGATTGAAAGCGTTTTTATCGGCGTTGCTTATAGCGGCCGCCGGCATCGCCGTATATGCCAACTCGGCCGGCGGGAAATTCCTGTGGGATGACGAGCTTCTCGTCAGCGGGAATCCGGTGATCAGGGAATGGTCAAACGCGCCGGGGGTATTCCTTGGCAGGCAGACGGCGCCGCAGGACGCGCAGCCGTACATCTACCGCCCGCTGCAGTTCATAAGCTATATGGCCGACCACTCCGTATGGGGCCTTGACTCGCGCGGCTATCACCTGACAAATATCGCGATACATATCCTTGCCGCATTATGCGCCTGTTGGTTCGCATACCTTATCTCAAATAACCTGCTGTTGGCTTCCATCACGGGTTTGTTGTTCGTCGTAAACCCGCTTAATACCGAGGCGGTCTCGTATATCTCGGGGCGCGCAGACCCGTTGTCGGCTTTATTTATCTTCCTCGGGATGGCCTTTTACGTGAGGTCGGAGGAGGCGGGGAAGAAGCGGTATTATTACCTGGTGCTGCTGTGCTGGATAGCGTCCGTATTATCCCGCGAGAGCGGCCTTATATTCCCGCTGCTTCTTCTAGTGTATCACGTATCGTTCAGGAAGAAGCCGGACTGGAGATACCTCTCGCCTTTATTCGCGGCCGTCCTGCTCTATGCGGCAATAGTACCGAACGCGCGTAATATCTATTCGGCCTGCACGGCCTCGATAGCCGAACGGCTCCCGGGATTTTTCGCGTCCATAACAGGTTATATGAAGCTCCTGTTGGCCCCAGTGGGGCTGCATATGGAATACGGGAACAGGCTGTTTGCGTGGTCCGACCCGGCGGCCATGCTCGGGATAGCAATAACCGTATCGTTAATAGCGCTTGCTTTTGCCCGCAGGAATGCCCGCGCCGATGACGGTATCTTCTGTTTCTCTGTATTATGGTTCTTCGCGGCGCTGCTTCCTTATTCCGGCATCATCCCGATGAACGCCTATATGGCCGAGCATTGGCTTTATGTGCCTGCGTTCGGGTTCTTCCTGGTTGCGGCGAAGTGGTTCAGCGCACTTATGGCGGGCAGGTTCCGCAGGATAGCGGCTCCCGCGGCCATATGCGTTGTGCTGGCTTATTCCGCGCTGACGGTAGCCCAGAACCGGTACTGGAGCGATCCGATCAGGTTCTACGAGACGACGCTGCGTTATGCGCCGGAAAGCCACCGGCTTTATTATAACCTCGGCATTCAGTACAAGGTATCCTCAAGGGTCCGCGACGCGATATCCTGCTACAGCAAGGCGATAGAGCTGGACCCGGACAACCCTTCCTATTATAACAATCGCGCGAATGCGTTCGCGCAGCAGGGGGAGTTTGGCAAGGCGATATCCGATTACACGAAAGCGATAGATCTCGATCCTCGCCATGTAAATGCCTACCTTAACAGGGCTAGGGCCTATCAGGAATCAGGCCGGCCCGACATGGCAGCAAAAGACCTCGAAAAGGCAGAAGCCCTCATACATCCCGCCACTCAAAAATAATTGAAAGAAAATCAGGGCGCTTTACGTCTACTCCTTAGGCCGCATGGCGCGGCCGGGAAAGGAGGGGCATTCATATGCTCATATTTCACGTGAAGAGGCTGTACAGGTTCGACGGCGAGGGGCCGTTGAGGGCGATAGCGGACGTCTCCATCGGGGAGGAGTTCCTTGTCAAGGGGTTCCGCATTGTGGAGGGCAAGAACGGCATATTCGTCTCGGGCCCGCAACAGGCGGGCAACGACGGCAAATGGTACCCGACCGCATACCCGCTCGGAGAAGAGGTCAAGAAGGAGCTGGACAGCGTAATACTTAAGGCGTTCGGCGACTCCGATAACAATGCGTAAAAAGGAACTTGGGGACCTCGGCGAGGACCTTGCTGCGAGATATCTTACGGCGCACGGATATATCATCCTTGCGAGGAAGTACAGGTGCAGGTCCGGGGAGATCGATATCATCGCGCTCGATAAGGAAGTCCTTGTCTTCGTCGAGGTCCGTTCCCGTTCGGATGAGGAGCACGGCATGCCCTACGAGACGGTCAACAGCAAAAAGAGGCGGCATATACGCAGGGTCGCGCTGGCATACCAGGCCAGGCACGGCCTGCTTGAGCGCGATTCGAGGTTTGATTGCGTTTCGGTGGTTTTTATAGATGAAGATAACGTAAAGAGCATAGAACTCATAAAAGATGCATTCTGGAGCTGACGATGCTTGCAAAAGTGGAGAGCAGGAGCGTACTCGGTATAGAGTCGAGGAAGGTCGACGTCGAGGTTGACATAGCGGGCGGGCTGCCTTCCTTTACCATAGTGGGACTTGCGGACACGGCCGTCAAGGAGAGCAGGGACAGGGTCATATCGGCGATAAAGAATTCCGGGTTCAAATTCCCTCCGAAGAGGATAACCATAAACCTCGCGCCGGCGGACCTAAGGAAAGAGGGTGCCAGCTATGACCTCGCCATCGCCCTCGGGATACTATCGGCTAACGGAGATCTCGGGCAGGGCTTGACCGAGGGCATGGTCTTTTGCGGTGAGCTTTCACTCGACGGCAGGGTAAGGCCGATAAACGGCGTGCTCCCGATCGCGATGGGGTTACCCGCCGGCGGCTGTAAGGGCCTTGTAATACCTGAAGGGAATTCCGGGGAGGCCGGCATTGTCGGAGGGCTTCCGGTATACCCGGTCGGCAGCCTCAAAGAAGCCGCGGGGTTCCTGAACGGGTCAGTAAAGGTCAGCCCGGTAAAGGCCTCCGGGCATTGCGGGGATATATCCGTTCAAAACCCCGATATCGACTTCAGCGATGTAAAGGGGCAATGGCACGTGAAGAGGGGGCTCGAGGTCGCCGCGGCGGGAGGGCACAATGTGCTTATGATCGGGCCGCCGGGTTCCGGGAAGACGATGCTCGCGCAGAGGCTTATAACGATATTGCCCGTCCTGTCGGCGGGTGAGATGCTCGAGACGACGAAGATACACAGCATATCCGGCTTGCTGAACGGCGGGAATTACCTTGTCTCGCTGAGGCCTTTCAGGATGCCGCACCATACGGTGTCTTATGCAGGCCTCGTAGGGGGAGGGAACAGGCTCAAGCCCGGGGAGATAAGTTTGGCGCATAATGGCGTGCTGTTCCTCGATGAGCTTCCGGAATTCAGGAGGGACGCGCTTGAGGCGCTTCGCCAGCCCCTCGAAGGAGGTGAGGTCGTCATCTCGAGGGCCGAGCTAAGCCTCAAATATCCGGCGAAATTCATGCTGGTAGCGGCGATGAACCCGTGCCCGTGCGGTTATTTTACGGACCCGAAGAAAGAATGCCATTGCACGCCGCCGGTCATACAGAGGTACCTGTCAAAAGTGTCGGGACCGCTTCTCGACAGGATAGACATACACCTCGAGGTGCCTTCGCTGAAATACAAGGAACTCTCGGGCAGGAGCCGCGGAGAAAGTTCCGAGGCCATAAGGGCAAGGGTCAATAAGGCAAGGGCGGCCCAGAAAAAGCGCTATGATGGCCTTTCGATATACTGCAACGCGCACCTGGGCTCAAAAGATACCGAAAGGTTTTGTTGTATAGACAAGGAGGCCTCGGAGCTTCTTAAACTTGCCATCCTGGAGCTGGGTTTGAGCGCGAGGGGATACGATAAGGTCTTGAAGATAGCGAGGACGATAGCCGACCTTGCGGGTTCAGGGATGATATCAGCCGAGCACATATCGGAAGCGATAAACTACAGGAGCTTAGACAGGGATCTGGGGTTCTGAAGGGCGCGTGCTCCGCGACAGTCCGAGCACAGCCCTTTTTATCGCGAAGACCAGGCGTGACAGGGCCATCGCGGCCAGTATTCCCGCTAATATGATCGATGTCAGGAAGAGGGAGTCCCTGTTATGGGAGCGCCTGAAAAGCATCAGCAGGGTCTCCGCCTCTTCGGCTTTTGATATGAGCACTTCCGGGGCAAGCCGAAGCTCCTCGAGGTCCTGTTTCGCCTTCACGGATATCTTCTCGAGGTCAGCGTAGTAACGCCTTCCGGACTTCAACCCGGCTATCTCGGCATCGAGGCGGGAAATATACCTCTTCAATGCGGCTATCCTTGCGTTATATTCGTCGTTGCCGGAATATATGGGCATGAACAATCCGATCCTCCTGACGGAGCCGTTGGCGGCCAGGTCCGCTACGATGTCCTTCAGGACAAAATTCCGCGGGTTTTTCAGCTTCTCCCTGTCGAACCATACCTGCATATTCTTGAGCAGTTTGCGGCTCATCCTTTCGGTCTCGTCGAGGTTCTCGTTGAACAGCCTCTTATACGCCATCTTTATGATATAGTTCGTCCACCACGACGACTGGGCCCTCTGGTAGTTGGTCTTCTGCCTCATGAGGAATTTCCCGTACCTGCCCGTCAGGTAGACGTTGACCGCCTCATTGAACTCGACCGCGGAATCCTTCTCGGGCTGCAGGCCGATTATCTCTCGGTATGATGACGATACGTAATCCATATGCGATACGATATCCGCCATGACGGAAGGGGGGATGTTCTCGAAGGTCATCAACAGCGGCCACAGGAATTCAAGGGAGTCCGCGACCTTTTCGTCGTGCGACCTTATCTCGGCCATCCTTGAAGCTATAATGGCGTCGTTCTTGACTACGCGGCTGTTCGAGAGGAATTTGTGCAGGAAATCATCCGCGGACCGGGACCCTTTGAACGCTCGCGGGTTCCGGTAAATGCTCAACAGCCTGAAAGTGACGGAATCCATCTTTTCCTGCCATTTCTGCAGGTCATCGAAGGTCTTTGCGGCCATGAGGCCGCCGAGGTCATTGTCCTTTACTGACTTCAATATCCTGAAGAAGGCGCCAAGGTCTTTCTCGGGCAGGCCGAGGTCGTACGCCCTCTGCAGGTGGTACCATATGATGTTGACGATAATATCATTGTCGCTCACCTTCGGCACCGCGGCGAAACCGCTGTCCTTGAGGCCGTAGATATCCGTTATGACGCCGATGTCGTTAGCGTTCACGCCTTTTATCTTCCCGGACATCATCTCGAGCTCCTTCGGGAAATAGGCGCCGGCCGCGTATTTATAGATATCCTGTATCGGCTTCAGGTACCCGTGCCGCAGCTCATAGAACGTGAGCTTCTTCTTCATGGCGAAGACCGCCATCCATTCGGCGTTGCCCTGCTTCAGCAGCTCGAGGTCGGGATATTCCCGCGCCGCGGACCTTATAGAACGCCTCAGCTGCATCGCCCTTATGATATCCGGCTCCGTGACCGCGACCCCGAGGTTGCTAAGTATGCTTATGCCCGTCTGCAGCGTCGTATAATGCAGGACCCTGCCGTCGGTTATGCGTATGCCGGTCTTCTCCTCGACCTCGTCCCTGATGCCGGATTCGATGCCTTCGGGTATCCTGGCAGGCCAGAACTCGTTTATCTGGGCGAGGAAAGCGGCCTTTTCAACGTCTCGGTGGTCCTTGAAGGCGAGGGAGTTAATCGCTATCTTTTCTGTTATGCCGGGCACGAAGAACGGGAGGTTCGGGTAATTCACGGGAAGCTCTTTCCAGAAATCCTTGAGCACCGACGCGAGCCTTTGCAGCTCCTCCGCGCCGAGCTCACGCCCGAAATCGAGCTTGAAATCCTCCCTGAGCCGGGCGAGGGTCATATAGGCGTTGAACCTCTTTATGGCCGGTGCCTCATTCTCGACGGTGTCCACGATGACCCTCAGCACGCGCCCGCCGTCTTTTTCGGTCCTCGGGTCGCGGCTCAGTTTTCGTTTGAGTATCTGTAGACGGAACGCGTTCTCGTATTCGAAGCCGGCGGGGAGGGGGAGGTCCTCGTTGAACCAGCCGTTTATCGCGGCGAATACCGGCGAGTAGTATTTGAAGTAGCCGCCGATCCCGTCCCAGCCCATGGACGCCCTGTTCTTTTCATATTCGAGCATCAGGTAGCCGCTTATGTTCCACCATGGTATCCTGCCGTATCCCGATGACATTCCAGCGCCGTAGAATTCCATGAATTCGGAAGCGAGGGCTTTCGGGCCGGCTTTTATGGAGTTCGCCTCAGCCTCGATAACGAGTTTTGCGAGGAATTCGTAGGCGATGTCGAGCTTCATCTTTTCAGGGGTCTGGTCCGCGAGTATGCGGACCTGGCTTTCGGCATATCCCATATCGCGGTAAGTGGCCTCTACAACGCCCGATACGAACCCGGCCGGAAGCTCGAGTTTTTGTTTGTGCCAGGCCTCAGACATCCTGAATTCGTCATCGAAATAATCGAACAGCTCGGCTATGCCGCTGAAACCGGCCTTGTAATATATCAGCGTAAGGTAGCCGCTCTTTTCCCACCACGGCTTCTCGCTCATTCCCGAGGAGACGCCCGTCTCGTATATCTGCATGAACTTCGAGGCGAACTCGGCCGGGTCTACATCTATGCGGTTTGCCTTCGCCTCAAGCATGAGGGAGGAGAGCCAGATGTAGCCGGTCATCTCTTTTCCCGCTTCCGATTGTTTCTCGATGCGCTTTTCAATCCTCGAGATAATGCCCGCGTTCTCGCGGGGGGAGAGGCGGGGGTCCTCGAATATGCCCTTTTGCCTGAGCTCGTTGTTGAACATTATCTCGTTTATGATCTTCTCGTCCAGGATTACGCCCTGCTTCTTCAGCCCGTCGGCCTCCTCAAGCTGTGGGCCGAGGTAATCCATGTAATCGTCCATGTTCCAGCCGTATCTTTCGGCCATGACGTAATAGGACACCGCGAGGTATTCGCCGATGCCTTTGGCCCTGATGCCGTCCTTGAGGCCGGGATATTTGTCGCCGACCCTTTCCCATATCCCGACAAGGTAGCCCCTGAGCTTATCGGCGGTCTCTTTTATCACGTAGTTCGAGGGCTTGCCTTCGTTACCGAGTGTCTGCCATGTGTCGAGCGCCATGCGGTAATCCGACATGATGCATATGAGCTTGATGTCGCTCCTTTCGTATTCGACCTTCTTGACACCTTTCTTCCTGTAATCATAGAGGAACCTGTCCCTGTTTACCTTATACATCTCGTTCGGGACGGAGGTCTTATACCACGCGTAATTCACATAATCGAAACCGAGGTATTCCATTACCTCTTCCGTGGACATGTTGTTCTTCATGCCGGTCACTATAAGGTATTCGAGTTTTCCCTGCTTGCCCGCGACAACGGTCTCGACGATGCCGAGGATCGTGCCGTATGGGATCTGGGTGGCCGGGATTATCTTCAGCACCGGGATGTAGAAGGTGACCGTGCCGAGCAGCTGGAAAGCGTTCTTAGCGGGTTCCGGCACGAGCTGGAACGGCTTCAGCGGGACGGACGGGTATTTTTTGCGGAACTGCGGCATCTTGTCGTATTCGGCGAAGAACTTCCTGAGGTTCTCCTCGTTCACGTCAAGCCCGGAATAATACAGCGAGAGGATGCCCCTTTGGAGGTATTCGTAGCGCTTCCAGATGCCCCGTTTCCTGGCGAAATCCGCGTTCCAGTATTTCTTCGTCTCTTCCCACTTGAAGACCTCCGCGATATCCTTCATCGACATCCCCGTCTCGCGGCTCGTCTCGAACCAGAACTGCCCGGTAAGCGGGTCAAGCACGTTGAACCACGGGTATTCCTTGCCGTAACGCGCTATCATCCCGAGCCCTTCGGCCCTGTCGAGCGCCATTATAGCCATTCCCGCTATGTTGAACTTCAGGGAAAGCGCGATCTTGGCCCCCGCGAGCGCGGTTGAGGCGAGCAGGCGCCGTTTTCCCATCTTGTCCGACGCGTCGAAAAAATTCCTGAAAGCGGTAAGGTCCCCGAGCTCCGGCTCCTCGAGAGGGGATACGGCCTCACGCACGACAGGGGGAACCGCGTCCACGGCCGAGGGCTTCAATATCGGTATTGCCACCGAAAGCTTCTCCTGCACCGGAAGCACTTCGGCAAGCAGTTTCGTCTTTCCCTCGCGCGACTTCAACACCGGGGCCAGCCTGCTGTCTACGACCTTATCCGGTATGTAAAACTCTATCTTCTTGAGGTCGGCGCGCATCTTGTCTAGCAGGACCTCTTCCTGCGCGGAATAGCTGAACTTATCTCTTGATTCCGGCAGGACGAGTTTTATCATGTCGTGCTTGTTCTGGCTCGGAAGCCCCCTAAGGGCGGAGAACATTATGACAAGCAGAAGGGAAGCGGAAACTATTATATAGGCCTTTTTCAGCTTTTCGCGGGGCGTGAGGCTGCGCGGGTCCAGGTCCCTGACCTTGCCGATGGCCGCGATGGCATAGCGGCCGAACATCAGCGAGCCCGCCCACGGCAGGATCCCGAATATCCCGAACACGGTCATCGGCGCTATCCCCGTAATGATATAAATGGCCGCTATGGACGATATTATCAAGCCCATCTTTTGGGCTTCCTCGATCTTTATGTCCCTGAACTCGTTTTTAGTTATCCTGCCTTCGAGCTCCATCAAGGAGAGGGTGCTCGAGGTCTTCCATTCGGGGACTTTGTTGGCCTTCTCGGATTTATATATCGAGTATGAAAGCAGGGGTTTTATGACGGTCAACTGCAGGGACGATACGGTCGTCTCTATCGTCTGCAGGACACTGTCGAAGAACTGGTCCACGAGCTCTATAGCGAAGGCCCCCGGGCGGATCGGGCGCCCTTCGGCTCGGGACCTGCGGAATATGTACCTTACGGGGTCTATGAACCTGTGCACGAATATGATCCCGAAGAACGAGAGCGCCAATGTCAGGATATAAGCGTTTGAATTGGTCGGCACTATCAGGATAAAGGGAAATATCCAAAGCATGCACATCAGCATGATAAAGCAGAACAGCATCGGGTCGGAAAGCAGCCTTCCGATCGCCCAGCTCAGGTGCCACTGGTGGTAATATGTCAGCAGTTTCCTGTAGGAGATCAGCGTCCTGATCGCCTGGAAATCTCCGATAAGCCACCTGACGTCGCGTATGATGTATGTGACGAAATGGAGCTGGTCGCGTTCGCCGACCGCGACGGAGTTATTATAGAAATTCGCCGTATATTTTACTATTTCGTCCATCCCCGTTTCTTTCAGGTGATGGAATTTCCTGGCGAAGCGGTACTCGCCGGTGTTGATATCGAAATGGTGCAGCCATACATCCCCGGCCGCGTCCTTCTCCAGTTTTATGAACCTTGTCGTATCGGCAAGGTCTATGCGCAGCACGACGGCGCCGAACTTCTCGAGGACCCTGCTTACGATATACCTCCTCGCGCCGAGCAACCCCTCGCAGTTCCTGCTGAATATCGATTCCTGCCAGTCGTGCGAAAGGACTTTAGCGGGTGAAAGCGTCTCCGGCTTGAAGACCCTTTCGTAGTATACCTTTGTCCTCGTGAAGCCCTTCCCGAAGAAAGCGCGCTCCTTGCCGTAGATGCCCGAGACGACCTTCATGTTTATCTCGTTCTCTATGTCGCGCTCGTTCTTCATTATCTTCCAGTAGACGCTCTCCTTGGCCGCGCCGCCGAGGTAGGGGGGAGTTATGACGATGTGCGGCTGCGCTATGACTATATGGCTGTTGTCGGGATGCATCATTATGGCGAGCGCCTTCTCGAGCTCGCCAGGATAGAGCTCGTTCTTATCGTCCATGATGACGCAGAACTCCGAGATCCTCTCCTGGTCGATCTCGACATCTTCGCCGCGCAGTATTCGTTCCGCGGCCTCGTCAGGGGTATATTGTTTTATGCCGAGGGCCTTCACGAGGTCCGTCGACCATATCCTGCAAAGCAGCGGTTTGTTCCTGTTTTGCGTGAACTCAAAACCCTCATCGGTGAACAGGTACGGCTTCGCCTGCCCGGTGTTCATGAAATGCATCAGGTTGCCTATGCCGCCGACCTTTCCGGCGAACCCGCCGGCTTTTATCATGCCGAGTTTCGTGTTGTCGAACCATTCGCTCTTCGACCTGTTCATGTAAAGGAAATCGAGGTTAGGGTAGGAATATTCCGACGAGAATTCCCGCAGACGCTTGACCTCGTATTCTATTATCTTGTCGTTCTTCGTGTCGGACCAGAACGTCATCACGAGCAGGATGCGGTTGCCGAACGTCTCGAGGGTAGGCCTCAGCGCGTCTATCGTCTTCCTGAAATAAAATATAGCTATCTCTGCGTCGGATTCGTTGTCGCTCCTCTTGGCCGTTATATAGGATATCTTCAGGGGTTTCTCTTCGGTGTAGTTCGCGTTTATGTATTCTCCGAGCTCGGGCAGCATCTTGTGGCCAGGCACGCTGACCATAAGGCTTACTATGAACAGGGATATCTTATGCGAGGGCTGCCAGGATATGTAATAGGTGATGCCGAAGCAGAGGGCTATCCAGATGAAAGTGATGGGAGGCATGTGCGGCAGGCCCGGGAAGCCGTAGACGGTAAGCGTCGGGACAACGGCGACGAGCGAAGCAAAGAAAAGCCTGAAGGAACGCGTGAGGCCTTCATAGAGGCGCGCCTCGGGCCCTTTGACGAACGGGGGAGGGATCAGCGTGTCCTTGTTCTTGCGCAGCTGGTCCATCAGCAGGACCGCTTTGCGGTAACGGCCAAAATCCCTCAGGTTCTTTACGGCGTCCTTATATTCGGGATAGTTATCGAGCTCCCTCGTGAATTTTCCGAGCAGGCTCAGCTCGTGGTCCCCGAGCCGGTGGCCTATGATCCTGCGGTAGAGCAGCTCCGGGGGCACGACAAGTTTTTCGGCAAGCGCGGTAACGGCCTCCTTGATCTTTGCCCCGTCGTTTGCCCTGACCGCTTCCTTGAGATCGGAGAAGATCTGCGAGTAATCGGTAAAATCGCTTATGCTGCTGGCTTTCCTTATGTCTTCCTCGAAGACGGACATGAAATCGTGCAGCAGTTTCGACTGCATCTCAAGGCGTTTCTGCCTGAGCGTAGAGCCGAGGGCGGCCTTGCGTTTTTCGAGGGAAGAGATCTCGCGAAGCACGGCGGCGTCCGTATTCCTGTCATCGGACTGGTCGTTTTCCACGGACCTGTAGAGGCGCTCGAGCCTCTTATCTATAGAGCGCGTCTCCCGCCCGTAGCTTCTGGCGAGCCATTTCGTATCGCGGTATATGATCCCGGCGAGGGCCTTCTTGACGATTATCTCGGACATCACGAAATTATGCTGTCCGGGGGTCGCGTACCTGAACCTGCCCCTCCTGAGGTGCCCGAACCTTTCGAGCAGGCGGGTAATGGAAAAAGGCCAGAGGTACCCGGGGCGCGGCAGCTCCTGCAGGAAATCCGTCAGCTGCTTCGATATCCTGGAGAGTTCGCTCCGGTCGTTCGGCATTTAGATATGCTTACCGATATCGGCTATCTTAGGTTTCGCGAGTTTCTCGAAATCGGAGTACTTCATCTTTACGGTGTCGGTATGTGTGCCGCCGTTGAAGACGATCTCGACGTCTTCCCTGAGTATCTTGTCGGAGACCGTCTCGAGGCCGAAGAGCTCGCCGAAAGGAGGCATCGCGCCCGGCTTGTAATCGGGAACGGCCTTCTCAATGTCCTTTTCGGTGGCTATCTTGACCGACTTGCACTTCAGGGCTGATTTCAGTTTCTTGAGGTCTATAAGATGGATCGCCGGAAGGACAGCGAGCGCGAAACCCTTATCCGTCTTTACGAGGACAGATTTAATTACTTGCTTGCCCGGGACCTCCTGGGCGGCCGCTATCTCCTGCGCGGTATACGCGAGCTTGTGTTTCAGGGCCTTGTACTTGACCTTGTTCGAGTCAAGGTACTTCTTGAGCTTTGTGGGAATCGCCATGCCGGGACCTCCTTTGTGCGTGTTAGGTTGGTGCCGAAGGAGAGATTTGAACTCTCAAGACCTTGCGGTCACTGCGCCCTGAACGCAGCGCGTATGCCAGTTCCGCCACTTCGGCAAATCTATTCCTTTACGAACCACATCTTGTCACGGTATTCCTGGACCATCCTGCAGGTGTTGAAATAATGGCTTTGTTTGATACAGTTTATCATAATATCGATCCATTTTGAACCGGTATTAAGTTTCCCGTCCATATTTGTCTCGTAGTAGAGTTTTACCATCTTTTCCAGCGCCGCGTAAAGCTGCGCCGAGTCTGAATCGAGCCGCAGGTCGAGCTCGCTTCCTATCGGGTCCCCGGTGTTATGCCTGTAGCCGAATATCTCGCCTATGTTCGCGTCTGGATTCTCTACCGTGTCGGCGGCCTCGACGACCCAGCCGTCGAGCGTCGAGAGCTGCAGGACGCCGTTAAGGATCGCTTTCATTCCGCTCGTGCCGGACGCCTCGAACGGGGGAAGGGGGTTGTTGAGCCAGACATCTACCGAGTTCGTAAGCAGCTTGCCGAAGAAGATATCGTAATTTTCAAGCATTATTACACGCAGGCTTGAACCCTGAGTGCCGAGGGAATCTATCGTGTTCATTATGCTGTTTATGTAGGTGCCGACCAAACTATCGTTCGGGTGGGCTTTTCCCGCGATAATTATCTGGACCGGCCCGTATTTCTCCGCGATATCGAGGAGTTTCCGCGGGTCCTGGAAGAGCAGGCTCGGCCTCTTATACGCTGCGATCCTCCTGGCCCAGCAGAGAGTGAAGCAGTTCTCCTTAATGTCCCAGTTCGAGAATACCGACGAAAGTCTGCGCTTGTTCGCCTGGTGCGCGTCCCAGAGGTCGGCCC
This sequence comes from uncultured Planctomycetia bacterium, assembly GCA_964650515.1. Classification (GTDB taxonomy): domain Bacteria; phylum Omnitrophota; class Gorgyraeia; order Pluralincolimonadales; family Pluralincolimonadaceae; genus UBA6215. Next base: position 46,913 of record CAZYUB010000012.1, read on the forward strand.
TGAACTGCGCGTCATCCCTGAGCCGCTCAAGGTCCATTAATTCGGAATGGCCCGATGTGCAGGGCTTGGCCTCGTTCCTGTATTTAATAAGGAGATTGGCGATATCATCCGAGATCCACGTCGGTATATGTATGCCGTTCGTTATTGACCTTATCTTGCCGGCATGCTGCGGGAACTGCATGCGGGTGACTTCGCCGTGTTTCTTCGCGACAGCGTTCACGCTCCTGCAGCAATTCAGCAGCAGCACCGTAAGGTTCGCGCTGCTGTCCTCGGAACCGTTCTTCTTTATGAAATCCATGTTCTCGTCCGGCAGGATCTTCTCGAGCTCCTTCAGCGGGAAGCGGTCGTGGCCCGCCGCGACGGGGGTATGGCACGTGTAGACGAAATTCCGCTCGAGCGTGGCGAGGGCGTCCTTATCGAGCGCGTCGGCCATCTCTACGAGCGCCATAGCGGCGTGCCCCTCGTTGAGGTGGTACCTTTTTATGTTATACCCGAGCGCCTCGAACGCCTTGATCCCGCCTATGCCGAGTATCACGCGCTGCATTATCTTAATATAGGAATTGTCGCTCCTGTATAGCTGGTCGGTAAGCCTCCTGAGCTCCGGGCTGTTGCCGTCGACATCGGAGTCGAGCAGTATCAGCGGGACCGCGTGTTCCTTGTTGAAGCTGTAGACGTAATATTTCCAGAGACGCAGGGAGAGCTCACCGCCCCTGAGGGGTATCTTTATCACCGTATCGAGGGGGATAAGGCCCGGGTATGAGTAGGGGTCCCAGTTCGTCTCCTCGGGGACCTGGCCGTCCTTGAACCAGAAGTTCTGCTTGAAGTAGCCCTTCCTCCAGAGTATGCCTACAGCCGCCAGCGATATGTTAAGGTCGGCCGACGATTTTAAACTGTCGCCCGCGAGCACTCCGAGGCCGCCGCTGTATATCGGCAAATCCATTATCCTCCGGTCCATCTTGAACTGGAAGTAATAGTCCCTTATGCGCATGTTAGAGAAGATGTTCTGCTTCGGGAGTATGTTCGATTCCGAGACGGGGGAGGAAGAACTGAAGCTGTTGTATACGCTCGTAGCCAACCCGTATTCCATGGAGAAATACCCCACGGACTGCTCTTCCGGGGAGGAGAGCCGTTTTTCGGCCTGGACTATGCTCTTCAGCGGGAAGCCGAAGTATAGGCCGTCCGTTATATCTCTTGAGTATTTTTCCTCGAACCGGCTGACTTTTACCAGCGAAAGGAATTCTTTAAGGGTGTCTTCCATATGGGTATCCGGAACTCAACTGATTATACCGATTATCTTCGATTTTTTCAATGAAATATGTTATATTATTGATACCTAAAATGGCGGATGAAACGGTCGCGACAAACAGGGAGGCCCGGCACAATTATCACATCCTCGAGTCCTTTGAGGCGGGCATCGCCCTGCAGGGGGCGGAGGTCAAGTCCTTGCGGGACAAGAAGGCCAACTTGAACGACAGTTTCGCCAGGATAGACGAAGGCGAATTGTTCATATTTAACATGCATATATCTCCGTATCCCCAGGCGGGCAGGTTCGCTCCCGAGCCTAAGAGAAAACGGAAACTGCTGGTGCACAAGGCCGAGATAAGGAAGATAGAAGGCCGCCTGGCACAGAAGGGCTTGACGCTTATCCCCCTTAAGGTCTATTTCACGAGGGGGCGCGCGAAGGTCGAAGTGGCGCTCGCGCAGGGCAAGAAGCTTTACGACAAACGCGAGGATATCAAACGCCGCGATTCCGACAGGGAACTGCGGCGCGAGATTCGCGGGAAAGAATAGGGGGGCGAAAGGCTTCGACTTAAGAAGCGAGTTAAGGGTTGCATGCCGAGGGTGTCAGGTGGCCTCGTTAAAACCTGGCAAAAAAAGTTAAACGCGAACGAACTCGCGCTAGCCGCTTAATTGCGGCACGTCACCCGGTTTTGCCTGCGAAGCCGGATGTGACGCCGCAGCAGGCTGGTTCCGTTCCTTTCGCCTTTGGGGGGCGGGACGAGATAAATTAAAGGCTAGTCGTTGCGGTAGCGGGCCTGCTTACGCGCCCGCATCGGCGAAACGACAAATTGCAGGAAACGCATGTAGGAGCTCTTAGCAAGTGACTTAAGGACCGGGGTTCGAATCCCCGCGCCTCCACCATAACAGGGGAGAGACAAGATCAGGAAGATCCTGCTGCTCGTTATAGTTGCGTGCCTGTTGATCACTTCCGGCTGCGCTACGGTACCGCGGCGCGCTTCGTTGAGGGGCGCCCTGGCTTCGCAGACGGTAAGGATAGGCGGCACGGATTATATTCCCCTCGCGCTGATAGCCGGCTATTACAAGGCCGGGTGCGAGTGGGACACGATAGCGAGGAAAGCGGACCTCGTAAAAGAGAACAGGTCTTTCTCCTTTTATGTAGGCATGGAATACGCGGTGGTGAACGGCCGGCCCGAGAAGATGAGTGCTCCCGCGGTATTCCACGAGGGGGCGGTCGCGATACCGGCTGATTTCGCCATAGAGAGGATAGGAAAGATACTCGGCCCGCCGCAGATAGCGAAAGGGCCGCAGCCCCCGGTAACGCAAAAATATATGATAAGGAAGATCGTCCTTGATCCCGGGCACGGCGGCGATGATCCCGGGGCCATCGGAAGGACGGGCCTGAAGGAGAAGGACCTCGTGCTTGATATCTCGAAACGGGTAAAAGAGAAACTGGTCGAGAACGGCGTGGATTGCATCATGACGCGCGATAGGGACAAGTTCATCCCGCTGGCCAAAAGGTCGCAGATAGCGAACGAGAGCGACGCGGACTTTTTCGTGAGCATACACGCCAACGCGGCAAGATTGAAAGGCGCCCGGGGTTTCGAGGTATATTACCTCTCGAACGCGGTGGACGATAACGCGAGGGCCGTGCAGGCCGCCGAGGACTCCTTCCTTAAATTCGACGATTCCTCATTCCTGCACCGGAACACGGACCTTGAAGCGACGGTATGGGACCTTGTCTATACCGAGAACCGCGAGGAGTCCGTTGAGCTCGCGAAATATATAACGAAAGCCGTCGACGACTCGACTTCACTGAAGTGCCGCGGGGTAAAGAGCGCGAGGTTCGCCGTGCTCAAGGGCACGCAGATCCCCTCGGTCCTGGTCGAGGTCGGTTTCATATCCAATGCAGCAGAGGAGAAGAACCTTAAGACATCCGCGTACCGAGAGGCGGTCGCCTGCGCGATAGCCAGGGGCATATTGAACTATAAGAAGATATACGAATCTACGGACGGGTTCACGCAATGAAAGACAGGCCGATAGGGGTTTTTGACTCGGGCGTCGGCGGGTTGACCGTCGTAAAACAGCTCATGAAGGAGATGCCGAACGAGGATATCGTCTATTTCGGGGATACCGCGCGTGTCCCGTACGGGACGAAATCCGCGTCGACGATAAGGAAGTTCTCTATAGAGAACGTGCTTTTCCTGCTGAATTTCGACGTCAAGCTCGTAGTGATAGCGTGCAATACCTCGTCCGCGATAGGCCTGCCTTTCCTCGGGAAATATTTCAGTGTCCCGATAATCGGCGTCATCAAGCCGGGCGCGAAAGCCGCGGTGCGTTCGACGAAAAACGGCAGGATAGGCGTCATTGGCACAAGAGCTACGATAACCAGCGGGGCGTACGAGGATGAGGTCAGGTCGCTCAATCCTAAGGCCAGGGTATTCAGCAGGAGCTGCCCGTTATTCGTTCCGTTGGCCGAGGAAGGATGGGCGAATGACGGCATAGCAGCCGCTGCGGCGAAGAAATACCTTGCTGGGCTGAAGCAGACGGGCATAGATACTGCCATACTCGGATGCACTCACTACCCGCTGTTGAGGAAAGCGATAAGCGGCGCGCTCGGGAAGGGAGTAGAGCTTGTGGATTCTGCGGAAGAGACCGCCAAAGAGGCGAAGGACCTGCTCGAGGAATGCGGGATGAAGTACCGCGGGAAGAGGGCGGGCAGCGCGAAATTTTATGTAAGCGACGCGCCGGAGAAGTTCCTTGAGGTCGCGAGGAAGTTCCTCGGCAGGGAAGTCAAAAAAGCGGAACAGGTAAAAGATGTTTGAGATATCGGTAAAATCGAGTTTCAGCGGCGCGCACCGGCTCAAGGGCTATAAGGGCAAGTGCGAATCCCTGCACGGGCATAACTGGGACGTCGAGGCGTTCGTCGGGACCAGGAAGCTCGACGCCGGCGGCCTTTCGATGGATTTCAAGGACCTGAAGAAGAAACTGAACGAGGCGCTCGAAACTCTCGACCACCGCGACCTTAACGGGATCGCGTTCTTCAAGAGATCGAACCCTTCCGCGGAGAATATCGCGAAATACATATACGATTACCTGAAGAAGGCGCTTAAGGGAAATCCGCGGAAAGTCACGCTCAGGAAGGTGAGCGTCTGGGAAACAAAAGATTCCCGCGCCACGTATTTTGAATGAAAAATCCCGCGCGAGGGAAAGGCAAAGCGGTCGTATTGCTCTCCGGAGGGCTTGATTCCGCGGTGACGCTGTATTACGCCGTGGGCAAAGGGTATAAATGCGAATGCCTGGTCTTTGATTACGGGCAGAGGCACAAAAAAGAAGTGTCTGCCGCGAAGAAGATAGCAGCGTCATGCGGCGCGCCGTCCAGTGTAGTGAGGTTCCGGATGCCCTGGAAAGGCAGCGCGCTGCTCGACAGGCACATCGCTGTCCCGAAGGGCAGGCATATCGGCGGTAGCATTCCCGCGACTTATGTCCCGTCGAGGAACACGATCTTCCTGAGCTTCGGCGCGTCGTTCGCCGAGGCGACAGGCGCTTCCGCCGTCTTCATAGGGGCGAATGCCGTGGATTACAGCGGTTATCCCGATTGCAGGCCGCGGTATTTCAGGATATTCAATGAACTCGTAAAGGCCGGGACTAAGGCGGGTGTCGAAGGGAAGAAGATCGGGATAAAGGCCCCGCTCGTCGGGATGGGCAAGGCGGATATCGTAAAGCTCGGGATAAAGTTAGGTGTGCCGTTCCGGCACACATGGTCGTGTTATTCGGGCGGGAAGCGCCCGTGCAATAAATGCGATTCATGCGTTATAAGGGCGAAAGGATTCAAAGAGGCGAAGGCCGAGGACCCGTTGACAACCATATGAAAGTAGTATTCAAGCAGCCTACGGCAAAAGTAACGGAAGTGTTCCTGTCGGTCCAGGGCGAGGGGGTTTACGCCGGGGACCGGCAGATATTCGTGCGTTTCCACGGGTGCAATATGCGCTGCGCGTTCTGCGATACCCCGCAGCCGGACGCTCCCGAGGAATCCTCGATAAGGTCGGTGGTCGACAGGATCATCGATGCGGACGCGGACAGGCAGGTAAAAGTAATAACGATAACGGGAGGCGAGCCGCTGCTGCACTCGCATTTCCTCAGGTGCCTGCTGCCGCCGTTAAGGGATAAGGGATATAAGATACACCTCGATACGAACGGGACGATGCCCGACAAGCTAAACGACGTCATCGGTCTCGTCGATATTGTCGCGATGGACATAAAACTGCCTTCGTCGACGAAGGACAGGCATTTCTGGGAAGAGCATCTCGCGTTCCTGGAGGCGGCAAAAGCAAGAGGGGTTTTCGTAAAGATGGTAATAACGAACGAGACCCATGAACAGGATATAGATAAGGCGGTCGGGCTCATCGAGGGCGTGGACAACAGCATACCGCTCATACTGCAGCCGGCCTCGGAGTTTGGCGAATTCAGGGGCAAGCCCGACAATGCCAGGGTGATGGAATGGCAGAAGAGGGCGCAGGCAAAACTTAAGGACGTAAGGGTAATACCGCAGCTGCACAGGATAAAAGGCATAAGATGAGGAAGATAAGCTCGGATAAGATAAGCTCCGCCGTTGCCGAACTCTCGATGGAGGCGAATTTCACGCTGCGCAAGGACATACTTGGCGCGCTGCGCAGGGCGTGGGCGTCCGAAAAGGCCGGGAAGGCAAAGAAGGTCCTCGGCATCCTTGTAGAGAACGCGGCTATCGCGCGGCGCTCGAAGACGGCCATATGCCAGGATACCGGGATGGCCGAGGTCTTCATCGATATCGGCCAGCGCGTTGCCGTCACCGGAGGCGGCCTTGAAGACGCCGTCAACGAAGGCATCCGGCGCGGATACAGGAAGGGCTACCTGCGCAAGTCCGTCGTATCGGACCCGCTGCTCAGGAAGAACACGAATGATAACACGCCCGCGGTCATCCACACGAGGATAGTCCCCGGAGACAAAATAAAGATCACGGTCATGCCGAAAGGGTTTGGCAGCGAGAACAAGACGCGCATCAAGATGTTCAACCCGACCCAGGGCGCGCCCGATATAGCCGGGTTCGTGGTCGAAGCGGTCAGGAAGGCCGCCGCCGACGCGTGCCCGCCCTATATAATAGGCGTAGGGATAGGCGGCACGATAGACAAGGCATGCATACTCGCCAAGGAAGCGCTGCTGCGCCCGATAGGCAAGCGCAGCCGGAAAGCGCATATCGCGTCGCTCGAGAAAAGATTGAAGAAAGACCTGAACGCGTTAAGGATAGGCCCTATGGGTTTCGGCGGGGCCGCTACCTGCCTCGCGGTGAATATCGAGGCCTTCCCGACGCATATCGCAGGGCTGCCGGTCTGCGTAAGCATATCCTGCCACGCGACGAGGAGCGCGACAAAGACGATATGATGCCGCGCGCTATCCATTTGCCGCTTTCAACGGAAACGATAAGGTCCCTTAAGGCGGGCGACGAGGTCCTGCTCAACGGTTATGTATATACCGCGCGCGACCAGGCGCATTTCAGGTTCGTTAAGGCGATCTCTGAGAAGAGGGCGCCGGCGATCATAAAGGGGCAAACAGTATATTACGCGGGGCCGACGCCGGCATGCCCGGGAAAAGTAATAGGCGCATGCGGCCCGACGACATCGGCCAGGATGGATTTTTTCACATCGCACCTGCTTGAGGCGGGGCTAAAGGGCATGATAGGAAAGGGCTCGCGCTCGGCGGATGTCAAACGGGCCATAAAAAAATATAAGGCGGTGTATTTCATAACGATAGCCGGCGCCGGCGCGTACCTGTCGGAGAAGATAACCGAAGCCAGGCCGGTCATGTACAAGGACCTCGGCGCGGAAGCTGTCTACCGGCTCAAGCTGAAGGATTTTCCCGCCATTGTCGGGATAGACCAAAACGGAAAGGAAATATAGATGATCAGGAGGACTGACGGCAGGGGAGCCGAGATATTGCGCAAGGTGAACGTAACGCGCGGTTACCTGAAATACGCGGAAGGGTCGTGCCTTATCGAGCTCGGCGACACGAAGGTCCTGTGCTCGGCGTCGGTCGATGAGGGAGTGCCGCAGTTCCTTAAGGGCAGGGGCACCGGATGGGTCACGTCCGAATACGGGATGCTTCCGCGCTCGTGCCAGCAGAGGGTCCAGAGGGAAGCGGTCAAGGGCACGATAGGCGGCAGGACGCACGAGATACAGAGGCTGGTCGGCCGTTCGCTGCGGGCCGTTACCGACCTTACCTCGCTCGGCGAGAGGACAGTATGGATAGATTGTGATGTCATACAGGCCGACGGCGGGACGCGCTGCGCGTCTATAACGGGCAGTTTTATCGCGCTTGCCGACGCGCTTTCATTCCTAAAGAAGAAAGGCGCCATAAGCAAGCTTCCGGTGCTCGATTACGTTGCCGCGACAAGCGTCGGGCTCATAAAAGGCGAACCCGTGCTAGACCTAGCATTCGACGAGGACTCGAAAGCAGACGTAGACATGAACATCGTGATGACCGGAAAGGGCAAGTTCATCGAGGTACAGGGCACGGCGGAAGGCGAGCCGTTCGACGGGGAGCAGCTGCATAAACTGCTTGAGTTGGCCAAGAAGGGCATCACGCAGCTGGTCGGCATCCAGAAAAACCTTTTGGGCATATAAGTGTTAGAGCTGGTCATATCATCCCGCAATAAAGAGAAGAAACGCGAGTTGAAGTCCCTGCTAATGGGCCTGAAAGTCCGCGTGCTCGACCTTAATGATCTTCCTTCGGCCCCCCGTGTAAAAGAGACGGGCAGGACCTTCGAAGCGAACGCGAAGCAGAAAGCCCTGAAGATAGCCAGGTACACGAAGAAGCTTACCATTGCCGACGACTCCGGGCTCGCGGTCGACGCGCTGAAAGGCAAGCCCGGCGTGAGGTCCGCGAGGTTCGCGGGAGAAAAGGCGTCGTACGAGGACAATAATACCAGGCTGCTGCGCCTGCTTGAAGGCGTTCCTGCCGGAAAGAGGAACGCGAAGTTCGTCTCGGTAGTCGCTATCGCGGCCCCCCGGGGAATACTTGCGACGGTAAGGGGGGAGTGCGGGGGCAGGATAACATTCGAGCCGAAGGGCAGAAAAGGGTTCGGGTACGACCCGGTATTTTATTCCCCGAAGTTCGGCAAGACGTTCGCGCAGGTATCCGCATCGCAGAAGAATTCCGTAAGCCACCGCGGCAGGGCTCTTAAAAAAGCGCGCGCGGTCATTTCCCGTCTCCTCCGAAAAGGCCTTTCCTGATATTATCGAAGACCTTGTTATTCATGATATTATTGAGCGGCGAGCCGACCTTGTACTTCGGGTCTTTCGTGGTGCCGTTGACTTTTATATCTCCGAGGTAATTCCCGTCCTTATCTATGAAGAAGTCCCTTATAGGCCCTAAGGACGAAGGCACATCGAGCAGTCCCTTGTCAAATTTTGCCGTGACCTGGAAATCGAGGTTCCCTTCGAAATCGACGTCCCCGATGCCCGTGAGCTTCATCTGCTCGGAACTCATCTCGATGTCCTCGGTATGAACGTTCTTATCGGCTATCATGAAGGAACCCTGGGCCTGGCCGAAGGCGATCTTGCTGACCCCCGGTATATAGAGGATGTTCGCGAGCCCGGAGAATACCGGCAGTTCCCAGAATTTCCCGTCAACGATCTGGAACCTGCCGTTGCCCTTCAGGGTGCCGATATCGTTCACGAAGCCGCCGATATCCGCGTTCGCCGAGAAACGCCCGCTTAATTTCTTGTCCTTCATGTCAGTGTCTTGTTTCCACCTGGATATATCCACGTCGCGCACGCCTATCTGGATGACATATTGGGGGTCTTTCTTATTAAAGTCAATGACCGCGTTCGCGGCCAATGTGCCGCCGTATGGTTCTGCGGAAAGGCGTGAGACGGTTATATACCTGTCCCTGAGCTTGCCTTCGATGCGGCACGAATTGAATTTCAGTTTCTTGACCTCTACCGACGGGGAATCCGCCACGAGGTCGGCCTGCCAGGAAGCGAAGTCCTTCTGTTTTCCCCTGAAGACGAACTTCGCCGTCATTTTTTCCGCGACGATCCCGTTCTTCTCGATGACCGCCGCCTGTTCCTTCGAAAGGAATTTCACAAGACCGCCGGCGCTCGTATTGAAACTGCCTCTTATGTCGACAGACGGGTCCTTAAGGTCGTTTATCGTGCCGGCCAGCAGCATATCTTCGTCATCCGACTTCGCGTTGAACCTGTCGAGCGTAATGCGCCAGGTATTTTGGTCTTTTGTCTTTCCGCTGAACTTGAATGCCGCGGTGACCGAGGTGTGCGGATCGAGCTTGTCGAGGAGTTCGCGGTTCTCCTTGGGGAAATATGAAGCCAATTCCGACATCCTGGTATTAAACGTCCCCCTGATATCCAGCGCCGGGTCCTTGAAATCGGAATAGGAGCCGGACAGGTTGAAGACACTGTCCCTGTATTTGCCGTCGAACTTGTTGAAGACAAGCGAATCCTCAAGGGATTTGAAGACCGTCTTAAGCTTTAGCTCGTCGGACGAGACGGAGAGGTCGCAGGAGGGCGTCTTGAAGCCGGAGATATCGCCGCTCAACAGGTATTTCTTGTTGTCAAAGAAGCCCGATATGTTCCTTAACGCTATAGAGTCCTGCTTTATGGTCAAGGTGCCGTTTATGGACCCTATCGGCTTGTCGAGGAAATCGGGTTTAACGGAGCAATCGAGCAGTTCCGACGAAACGGTATAAGCGAGGGGTATCTTAGGCTGTTCCTTAAGCAGGCCGTTAACGTTCAGCGATACCTTGCTTATTCCGCTGAGCGCGTAGCCCTTAAGCTTGTCCCCGTCCTCCGGCGGAAGCAGGTCCCCGAGTTTCGCGATATCGAGGTCGGTCTTCGCCGTAAGAGAGAGGTAGGGGTTCTTGTAATCTTTTATGCTGCCCGAGAAGACGCAGTCGAACCCTTTCGCGAGGCCTTTCAGCAGGTCCGTCCAGAGTTTCGTCTCGTCGAAATATATCTTCCCGTTTATCCTTTCTATTGAGCCGAAGGACGGGACGCCGGATATCTTCGTATCGCGCAGCAGCGTATCGGCGGTATATTTCATCGGGACGGCCTTGTCCTTCAGGTCGAAGATGAACTTGCCGTTCGCGTCCACGGCGCCTTTGACCGCGAAGTCCTTCGAGACGAGGTCGAGCTTGCCCATCTTGGCCGACGCCGTGACTACGCAAGGCATCTTAAGGTTTGACTTGTCCTTGAGGTCTACGGCCATCTTGCCGCTGAGGTCTATTCCTCCCTTTGCGGTAAAATCGTCGCGCTTAAGGTCGAGAGCGGTTACCGAGGCCATTGTCGCGACCGTTAAACTGTTCCCGTAGGAGAAAGCCGCGCTTATGTTGCCGCTTAGGTTGCCCGAAAGCGACTTGAACGGCATGCCGTCATAATAGGGGCTGAACTCCGCGAGCGGGATGTTTTTTAGTTTCAGGTTCAGCGTCGCGTTCTTGCTTGCCGGTATGAACTCGCCGTCCGCCGTCATCGAGTTCTTCTGCGGTATCCCGAGTTCCGTGCCAAGCCTATACCGCACCTTCAGCGGGTAGGAGAGCGACGCGGAGAAACCGATATCATTCAATTCCTTCCTGAAATCAGGTTCCGTGGCGAGGTCCTCGAAGACGCACTTTCCGCCCGTTATGGATACGCTGTTGACGAGGACGTCCGGCCGACCGTCGGGTCTCATATCCTTCAGGAACAGCAATGACCCGAAATTCCATTCGTTCTTGTCGTCGACGGTGATGAATATGACCGGGGACTCCACCCTTACCGAGGAGACGACCAGTTTCTTCTCGCGCAGGAGGGGAAGATAGAGGATGTTCAAGTAGAGCTTCTTTACTTCGAGGAACCTGCGGTTGTATTTAGGGTCGTCCGAGACCGTAAGGTCCCTGAGTATTATGCCGCGAAGCGGGTTATAGTATATGCTGCCGAGTGTTATCTCGCGGCCCGTCGCCTTGACGAGGTACTCGAGTATGAGCGACCTGCCCTTTGTGGGCATGACATACTCATTTACATACCAGAGCCCTATTGAGCCGGCTATTACCAGCAATATCGATACGAATAGTATCTTCTGTAAGAAGGGGGCGCCCTTCGGCTTGGCCTGTTCCTGCATGCGATATATTCTATTAGAATAACGCCTGCATTGCAACCCCATAAAAGCGTTTGACTTTGCGGGGGTGAATTGGTAGAATTTACCTGCGGAACCGTGTTCGCTCCCCGACGATTGGGAGCGATTTTTTAATCCTGGAGCGCTGGATCATACAGGCACAAATATATCCGGGGCGTAGCGCAGTTTGGCTAGCGCGTCTGCTTTGGGAGCAGAAGGTCCTCGGTTCAAGTCCGAGCGCCCCGACCATAAATTCCCGCTATCGGTGTTTATGAATTATGCGCCTGTAGCTCAGTTGGATAGAGCAGCTGCCTTCTAAGCAGCGGGCCGGGCGTTCGAGTCGCCCCAGGCGCGCCATAAATTCCCCTATACAGGGGTAGCGAATTTAGTCCGAGCTCAGCTGAGCGGAATATCGTAGAGATTCCGCCAGCGTATTGAGCGAGGAAAAAGTAGTTGTTATAGGTATAGATTTCAACGGTGGGTGTAGCTCAGCTGGTTAGAGCACGGGACTGTGGCTCCCGTTGTCGCGGGTTCGATCCCCGTCACCCACCCCAGTAATTCCGTTCTCTCTGGATAATGGGAGAATTCAAAGCCTATGATCGGTATCTCTGGTCATAGGCTTTTTATCTGTCGCTGTGTCAAAGACTTAGAGTATTGCAGTAATTGGCACAGTTATGCGTCATTCTCATCGGATATCTGTAAAGAATCCCTCCCTGTTTTGCGCCAATAAATCGCCAAAATCGGCCGATTCCTCTCTTAGTTTATAGTCGATAGTTTATGGCCTGATTCAGCCATTATTTTGTTATAATATGGCTATAAACTAAGAAGAGAGGAATAACGCATGAAGGTTGGTCGCAACGATCCGTGCCCCTGTGGAAGCGGGAAAAAATATAAGAAATGCTGTCTAATCAAGGATACAATGATTGTGAGCGATTTAAAGAATATCAGATTAGAAGAAGTAAAGGATCCAAAGGAAATCGAACGGATTAAAAAGGAGATTGAGATAAAACAAGGCCCAGAACCGCATATAAATTTAGTGCCCAGCATTATTTGGAAAGGCTACAGATGGCGCTCTATTTATAGTACATTACATGCGCGGAATTTACATGAAACATTTGATGAATTTATTCTTGTCAGGCTAAAAAGTCACTTTGGACCAGAATGGAAGGCCGAGCAAGACAAGCTGCCACCGGAGAAGCAGCATATATTATTGAAATGGCTCCGGGCCTTAAATAAATTATCTGTTTCAAAAAACGTCGTAAAGCATGGAGAGCATTTGTGGTCAGTTGAAGCCACAGGACCTGTAAGGGCGCTTAATCAGTTTGCCTACGATGTTTATTGCCTTGAATCGCAAAAGAAGCTCCCTGAATTTTTAATTAAAAAAATAAAGAATTATAACGAATTTCAAGGTGCTAGATATGAAATTGCAACAGCCGCAATAATGCTAAGGGCTGGTTATGAAATCGAATTTTTAGACGATAAACATTTGCAGGAAAAACATTGCGAATTTATAGCCAAGCACCGCATTAGCGGTATTTCATATGGCGTAGAAGCTAAAAGTCGCCGACGTAAAGGGGTAATGCATGAAGAGGGCGAATTCGATCCCTCTAGAGATGTGAAGGGAGATGTCCAGAATTTATTAAAAAAGGCAATTGCGCAGCGCCCCAAAGGAATGCCATTTATAATTTTCATTGATCTGAATCTCCCGCCTGAACCAAATGTTAAAATTGAGAATAGAAGATGGTTTGCCGACGTTAAGAATATTTTAGATGAGAGAGGCAAGTCCTCAGATATTAATCCCGACCCATTTAATGCGTTAATACTGACGAATTTTTCATATTATTATCAAGGAGATGATGAAGTTGCCAGCGGTGGAGAATATCTTCAGATAATAGGTTTTTATCCAGAGAATAAAGTGTATAAAAATTATCCTGTGCAAGATATTCAGCCCCTCGAAGATATTAGAGGTTGTCTAGATAGATATAGCTATATACCTAAAGAAGTCTGATCATTGTTGGGAGGGGAGCCTTAGGTCGATTTCAACTCTTGCCACATTATGAGCATTTTTGCTAGCCTGCCCCCCCATTAGTTGTACCACTTCTTAAGAGAGTCTAGCAGATACCCTCAAGAGCAAAGAAACGCCTCTTAAATCCCGCACTAGCCGTAAACAAAGAGGCTATCCCCTTGCGCCTTATTACTGGCGGTCGTGACGAGAGTCACCTCTCAAATCTATCAAGTTCAAAATAATACTTCTTTTCTAATAAAATATATCTTGACAAAACTAAATGCCAGCGCTAATCTATGAAAAGTAGTCGAAACGTTTCGAGCTTATCCAGTCGAAGTAACTAAACAATGGCTAACCTCTGGAAGTCCAAAGATGGCGTCGACTCATTCAAGCCTTAAAGAAAAAATCACAATCTAAAACGGCAATGATCATTGCCGTTTTTTGTTCTTATTACAGTTCACAAAAGTCAAATCAAGGTTCTTCCACTTGAAAAAAGATCCCCTGCTTTATCAAGTCGTAGCCTTCTTTTGGATATGCGCCATACTATATTTTAACCCCCGCATATTCGCGTTGCTCGTAGGCCCTGAAAATATTGCCGCAAAATTGACAATAGTATTTTTTGCGATCCTTCTTAATCTGTTCTGGTTTTACGCATTTTATCATCTGGTAATAATAGTATTCTCCTACCTAAGAAATTCCAACCTGTATCGCGCGTCAAACATAGCTAACGCAACAGATAGTTCTCGCGTCGCTCTTTTATATGCGACATGCAACGACTTTAAGGAAGATGCGGTCTTATCTTGCCTCAGCCAGGATTATCCAAATGTCCATACGTTCATTCTGGATGACGGCGATGATGAAGCTTTCAAAATGAGAATAGATGAGTTTTGCCGTCACCATAAAGGCGAAGTAACTGTAATGCGCCGTGCTGGCAGGCAAGGCTTCAAGGCCGGCAACCTTAATAATTGCCTTAATGAAATAGACGGTTTCAAATACATCAGCGTTTCCGACGCGGACACCATATTGCCCGGGGATTACGTATCAAAGCTTCTGCCATATTTCTGTGACCCGAGGACAGCATTCGTCCAATCGAGGCAGGAGTTTAATCCGGCCCAGAGCTCTTCTTTTGCGCAGGGCCTCGGCTACCAGATAGAGCTTCATTGCGACCATTATCTGAAGACGAAGAATCAATACGGATTTGTCATGTTCTACGGGCATGGCGCTTTGATGCGGACGGACGTATTAAAGGAAATAGGCGGTTTCCCCGAAGTGGCGACGGAGGACCTGGCATATTCAATGGAAATAAGGCGAAAGGGATATCACGGCGTTTACGCGCAGGATGTTACGTGCCTCGAGGAATTCCCGCCGACATTCCGGCAGTATCGCAAACGAAACGATAAATGGATAAAGGGTACGGCGGAGTGCCTGTTAAAGTATTTCCCGTCTTTTCTTAAGTGCAGTGGTATCAGCCGTGTCGAGAAGTTTGATGTATTCGTGTCCGCGCTAAGCCTTCTTCTAAGCCTTCCCTTTGTACTGCTTCTGCTATTGGTGGGTATCATGCTTCCATATTATTACTCGCATTTCCAGTTCCAGGGGCCGATGTTCAAGATGCCGCTTTCTTATAATGGGACTTTCCTTGGCGCCTTGACGGGGATCTCGAGCAACCTCTTTTGGAGATGGGACTTTTTCCTGATGTTGCTGTTGACGCTCGCCGCGCCCGTTTTACCCGCTATATTGCAGGCAATCCGCGACCCGGTCAAAAAGATCCGCTTCATAATAATGTATACATTCATATTTTACGCTACGCAGGTAAGCTCGGCGTGGGCGCTCGTCGCGTACCTGATAAGCAAGAAGGCCGAATTTCCGGTTACGGGGGATGCTTCCGAATGGCGCGGAGTTAACAAGCCTGTTTTTATCGTCGAATGCGCGGGCGCTGCGCTATTTTTGTCGATAAGTCTTATTTCGAGGAATATATGGTTCTTGTCATTCGCCGCGGGTATTGCAGCAGGAGTATTGATTCTAAAACGCGGCTTCGAAAATAAATTGGCAAGGATATCCGCAGTTATTCCCATAATAATCCTGGCGGTAATAGTGGTTTTTATCGGCAGGAAGCTCCAATAACAAAAGGGAGGCTGAAGTGAAAAGGAAGATACTGATAGTCGCCGCGATGTTAATGATGACGACCGCGTTCCTGGCGGGTTTCGAATTGACCGATGAAGTTATTGCTTTCCGCGCTCTCGAGGAAGGCAACTATCAGGGCGCGCTCGAGATATATATCAAGAATAATAATAATTCCGGGGCAGGTATGGCGTACCTCGGTTTGAAACGTTTCGATGACGCTAAGGAAAAATTTGAAAAGGCGGGCGATCTGTCCGGCATCGGCCTTGCCTATTGCGGAAAACACCTTTATGACGAAGCTATAAGGAACTTCGAACAGAAGAGGGATAACTCCGGCATCGGCCTTGCCTATTGCGGCAAGAGGGATTTTAACGCCGCAAGGGGGTATTTTAGGCAGGCGAACGACTATTCCGGCATGGGTCTGGCGGCTCTCGGAGAAAATAAAACGGATGAAGCGAGGGAATGGTTTACCAAAGTAGGGGATAAGGGCGGCCTCGGGCTTGTTCTTTTGGCCGAGAAGAAATATGATGAAGCCCTGAAGAGCTTTACCGCCATAAAAGACAACTCCGGCGCAGGACACGCATATTGCGGAAAGAAAGATTACAGCTCGGCCTTGACATATTTTAAGAAAGCCAACGACCTTTCCGGCCTTAGCCTCGCCTATTCAGGCAAGAATATGTATACCGAGGCGATAAGATACGCTGTCGAGGCGAACGATTATTCCGCGCTCGGACATGCCTATCTGGGCAAGCACGACTATAAGGAAGCGCTGGATAGCTTCACGAAGGCCAATGACCTTTCCGGTATCGGTTTTGTCTATTGCAAACAAAAGGACTTCGCCAAGGCAGCCCAATACGCGAAAGCCGCAAACGACCTTTCTTTGCAGGGGCAGATATATCTTGGGGCAGGCGACTATAAATCAGCGGAAGACTGTTTTACGGCAGCTAACGACCTTTCCGGCCTCGGTTTGGTCAACTTAAAGAGCAAAAAATACGATAAAGCGAAGGAATATTTCCAAAAGGCCAACGACATGTCCGGCCTCGGTTTTCTTTACGGCGAGATAGGCGATTACTCCAAATCGGAAGAGTGCTTTACCAAAGCCAACGACATGGCCGGTCTCGGTAGGATGGCGCTTAAAAGAAAGCAGTTCAACGAAGCGATCGCGTATTTCAAGAAGTCCAACGACCTCGATGGCCTCGGCGACCTTTATTGGCAGTTGAGGAGTTTCGATAAGTCGATAGAGTGTTTCAAGGCGGTAGGCGATGACATCAAGGTCGTCCAGGCCTTGCGCGAGAAGAAGAGAAGGGATCCCATAACAAACAAGGTCAGCTATTACGGATCCGAGGATGCCATCGCATACGCGAAAGCCAAGATAGAAGAAGGAAAATTCGTCGCGCCTTTGCATATCGAGATCGGGCACATATACAGCTCGCGTAACGACTTTGAGAACGCCTTGAAGGAGTACGAAGCCGCCTTGAACAGCGATACTTACTATGCGGCCGACGCGCTTTTTTGGATAGGCAAAACCCGCTATCAACAGAAAAACTATCAGCTCGCGAAAGAAGTTTTCAGCAACCTCGTCGCGAAATACCCCTATCATCGCCTATCGTATGAGGCGCGCGGCGCTGTAAAATATTTGGAAAGGTCTGGTAAAGCATCGGCTGGTTTACCAGCGAATAATATATGCGGACCTTATGCCTTAAAACTGCTTCTCTGTAACTACGGGATAGAAGCCGCGACAGATGAGATCGCGAAAGCCGCCGGGACGGATAAAGAAGGCACTACCATGCTCGGTCTCATCCAAGCCGCGAAGCTGAGCGGTTTGGAGATATCGGCATTCAAAACGGATTCCGGCAAACTCAGGGGGTACGCCGGCAAGGCTGTCCTGTTCATCAATAATTCCCACTACGTGTTTTTGAAAGAGGTTAGAGCGGCGGGAGTGCTGGTTACCGATAACATAGCTGACTCGTACATGACTTTCAGCGCCCTGGACATGTGCTGGCAGGGACAGATCATCGCCATAAAGACAGACCCAGGCATAAAGGAGTTCGCTTACGACGAGCTGGCGAGCATTAAAGGAGGAAACCGCAGGGCTTCGGAGGGCGGTACCACTAAGAACGATCCTGGCTTATATCCGAACGGGTCATTAACACTTGATTACGGTAAAATAGGCCCGATCGTACCGGGCGATTATTTGATGATGAATAATCTTTCGGATTCGGGAACCGGGCACAATCCCCAGCCTGATGGCGGGATGGGGATGACGCGTATGGGTACCGGCGAGAACGCGCTCGGAGGACAGCAATGTGATGCCGTATTTGACCCAATAGCAATAACGGGCGGCCAGGTTATCATACCAAAGGAAGACATATTTATCCCTTGCAGGGGCCGGAAACACGGCATAAACCTGAGCCTTAAAAGGACCTATTCATCAAGCAGCGAAGTGGACGGGAAGATAGGTTTTGGCTGGGCGCTTGCGCACGATGTTAAACTGCGGGTTATACCGGCGGAAGGCGACGACCCGCAGCATGTTATCGTGACGACTCCCGACGGGACTATATTCAGCTATGAGTATGACGGAGAAGGCTTTTACTATATGCCTGAATGCGACGGCTCATACGTCAAAAAAAATGAGGATGGATCATATTATTGGATGCGCCAGACCGTAATGTATGGATTACAAAAGTATTATTTTGAAGTATATGTAACGGAGACCACAACTCATCGTATCAAAAAAATAGAAGATCTTAACAGTAATTACCTTATTTATATATATGCGGGGGCTAATCTCACTAAGATATATGATAACTACAGCAGGTTTTTAAGTTTTACGTATCTCGACGGAAGGATAGATACCGTAACCGGCGGGAAAAGCACAGTCACGGTGACATATAGCTACGATTACGACGAGAACGGCAACCTTACCCTGGTTAACGGTCCTGAAAATTATTCGGAAAGATACGAATACGAAGACGCAAATAATATACACAATGTCACTGCATATGTTGACGCCGAATACAACAGGACGGAATACACCTATGAGCAGGACCCATCAGGCTTAAGTGATGTCTGCGTTGAAGTAAGGGACGCGCTAGATAATCCCGCTACTTACGACTACTTGTTCGAGATAGGTGTCACGACGGTTGTGGATGCGCGCGGACGTACCAGCGTTTATGAATACGAAAAGGGCAAAATTAACAAAATCACCAACTCGAACGGCGGCATAACATACTATTCGTTTGACGACACTTATATGCGCAATTCGATAACCGATGAGCATAACAGAGGATGCGGGTGGTTGAATAAATATCATTATGGCTTGGTGGAAACATTGGACAACGAAGAAGGCTATAGCGCATATTTCGGTTATAATTCATTCGCTTACATAGAATGGATATCCGACGTTAAGAACAGGGCCTGGACATACGAATACGATGATAACGGTAATTTAAGATACAGACGCGCGCCCGCTCCTAACAACCAGGGAACGTCGACGGTTGAAAAGCAGTACGGTTTAGGCGGTTGTCTTACGGCCATAATCGATCCCGAAGACATTACAACAACGTATACTTATGATTCATGCGGAAACGTAACAAAGGAAACAGACGGTGTTGGTAATTACGTCGAATATACCTACGACTACCTCGGCCGCATGACATCCTCGAAATATGGTGATCTTGGCGGATACGATACTGCCACTATCTACGAATATGACGGCCTCGGAAGGCTTACGAAGAAAACTTATCCCGACACCAGCTACGAAGAGTATACCTACGATAAAAACTCGAATCTTTTAACCTTTACAGACGCGAACGTTCACGAAACAAGATATGCGTATAACGCGCTCAACCAGTGCATAAGCGTAACCGACCCTGAAGAAAATGTTACCGAATACGACTACGACGCCTTCGGCAACATGACGGAACTCACCCGTTACGTAAACGGCAACCCGGTTACGACTTATTATGAATACGACGACCATTATTGCCGCCTAACCAAAGTCACCGACCCGACAGGCGAGATGACCGAATTCACCTACGAGGATTCTCCGCCCTTGCTTAATGACAGCAAGAACTACACCACCATGAAAAAATACAAGCCGGATAACTCCCTCCTGGCCGTGGAGACCCGCACGTTCGATCCCATGTACCGCATACATACCGTGGCAGACGGCCTCGGCAATACCACGACATACAACTACGACGAAGTGGGCAACCTTATCTCGGTTGTCGACCAGAACACCCACACTACCACCTATACCTACGACCCCAACGTCAACGTCGTCTTGACCGAGACAGACCCGTTGAATAATCCCACGAGCTATACCTATTACAAGAACGGCAAGCTCAAGACCAAGACCGATGCCAACGGCAACACCACGAATTACACCTACGACGCCGCCGGCAGGCTCTCTCTGGTAACCTACGAGGACGACTCGACCGTCGAA
Organism: uncultured Planctomycetia bacterium; assembly: GCA_964650515.1. Classification (GTDB taxonomy): domain Bacteria; phylum Omnitrophota; class Gorgyraeia; order Pluralincolimonadales; family Pluralincolimonadaceae; genus UBA6215. Next base: position 66,859 of record CAZYUB010000012.1, read on the forward strand.
TACGCTTACAATAAATACGGCAAGATCTTCGCCATGGTCGACTCCCAGGGCACGACCGTATACTCCTACAACACAAGGACCTGGCTTACCTCCGTCGACGGCCCTAGCATGAATGATACAGTCTCCTACACCTACGACTACGTGGGTAACAGGGCGACCATGTCCACCCCTGCGGGCAACTTCAGCTATGCCTATTACGATAACAACCTGCCCTATACCCTGACCAACCCGCAGTCCCAGACAACGACCTTCATCTACGACACCGCCAACCGCTTAACACGGATGAATTACTATAACTCCACCTACACCGAATGGACCTACTGCAATAACGACAGGGTTGATACCTTGACCCTAAAAGACGGCTCCCAGACGACCCTGGCAAGCTACAACTACGACTACAGCAGCCTCGGCA
>CAZYUB010000013.1:0-63421 GCA_964650515.1 uncultured Planctomycetia bacterium
CTACGCCCTTCGGGCAAATTGCCTTCGGCAACTTGTTTTATCGCCGGCCCGTTATACGCAATTGCGCCTAAAAACCGTGAAATAGGTTTGCGGGCGGGGAAAGACAAAATGCAAACAAGCTCCTCATAACAAGCCGCTCAATCTTGACGGGCAACTGCTGCGGTTCGATCGAAGTTTTTACTTGAAATCGGCGGTAAGTGCTCTAAAAAGATTTAGTGCTGTTGCCCGCAAATTAGCGGCGGTGTTAGCCGGAGATAAAATGACTGATAAAAAGATCATGAAACTAGAACAAAGGCCACGCTTTAAAGGTCGCTTCACATTTGAGATCAAAAGTGACGGCACTGTTGACGTTAATTATGCAGGTCCTGCTTTCCGCCAGCAATTAACGCTATCTTTAGCAGGGATAGATCCTAATCCTGCTTATCAGCAGCATAAGGCAATAGATATGATCGTCGGAATGTGCATCTTTGCTATACCTGTTCTTGGTTTTCTTGTAGCGTCAATAAAAGCGCAGCCTGGAACAAATGAATTTCCATGGTTTTTTGGGATGTTTTTGGTATTTTTGTTGCCTCTCGGCTTATGCTGGTATGGATTCATAAAGAAGAGTTTTGATATAGCCATCTTTACGGAATCATCTACCGGGAAGAGCCTTATCATTCATAAAAACTTACCAGATCCCGATACGTTTAATTTGTTCGTGTCCAAACTGCAAGATGCCATTAATAAAAAGCATGGAAATATTAAAGGAAACGATAATATTGGTTTTAAGACATAGCGGCTAACATTTCACTCCAGCGGAGGCTCGCTACGCTCGCACCCGCTGAGTTCAATCGTTAGAAGGAGAAAATGATAAATAAAACGATAATCTGCGTTATCTTGGTGGCAATAAGTTTAACTATTAGTTTGGCTAACGTATCCGCAGAAGAAGCGATAAACAGAGATGAACCCTCCTTAGGGCTCGAAGAAGCATTAACTCTAGCTAAGGAATACATAAAAGACCACAAAATTGATATATCAAAGCATTACCTCGATAATATAAGACTACTAAGCAAATCAAATTGGATGGAAGGAAAACACTGGATTCTGACTTGGCGCTTAAAAGGGCGTTACGTCGGAGGAGAAATATTTATCATAGTAGGAATGGATAAAAAAATAATAGACATCGGAGGATTATAGAACTTCTAACATTTCACTCCAGCGGACTGTCCCGGCCGCCTGTTTATAGGGTGCCAGCCGCTGAGTTAAAACGTTAGGCGAGGAGAAATATTAAATGAAAAAGCTATCAATTAAATTGTCTGCATACTTAATAATAACGATTCTTGCCGCGATTGCTTCAATCATATCGTTTTTCAAGGTTGGAAACTCAGGTCCATTTGATCCAGATAAAAATGCGGTCTATCGTTATTTATTCTTGTGGATATTATCATTTTCTTTAGGTATCGTTATATCGGTAAGAATAATAAGACTTGCAGCTGGGATGAAGTCCATGATCGGCAATATTTGCTGGTCAGCGTACGGAGGGATAACAATATTATTTCACCTATTGTCACTATTTATTCTTTTAAGCTTTGGAGGGGGCGGGAGATGAAGATAATGAAGGCGCCTAACATTTCACTCCAGCGAACGGCGCTGGCCATCTGTTTTAATGTCGCCGCCGCTGAGTTCAATCGTTGGAAATAAAAATATGATCTATAATAAATTTAAAATGTATAAGATTTTTGTGATAGCTGTTTTTGTTTTAACCACATTGTGTTCTTCAAGCATGTCAGCAGAACAAGTATCGTTTGATTCTCCCGTGAGATGTGTTTTTCAATACGGTCAATATATGGATTCCCAAAAAGCTAAAACCGACACACAAAAAAATGAACTTGAGTGGGTTTTCTATGATCTCCTTGGCTCAAAACCGTATTTTTATGCAGGTGGTGATACCGGTTCGATAGAAGTACATAAACACACAACAAGTGATGGATTATCTGTTTGGCTTAAGCAAGGGAATGGCGCACATCTGTTCTCAATTTGGCCAGATGGAACAGCTTTTTGGAGTAAACATAATGACTTATTCAACAAGGCTACGCAACAGTTTCGTGGGACTTGCACAAATATTAGGAAAGTAGAATAATACGAATAGACTTATACAGATTAAATAATTTTCCAACAACTCAATCCAGCGGACGTTCATAGCGGCTTCGCCGCTATGCCCGCCGCTGATTTCGGGCGTTATGGGAAGATAATTTTTAATCCAGAAAGACATAATATATGCCTATAATTGTAATTATAGTCTTTTTAATTTTATTAATCATTCCAATCGTCGTATCAGTTAGGTTTATCGGCTGTATCTTTTCTTCTGAATTACGCAGCAGGGTAAAAAAACACCCCATTATTCATGCGATATGGGCTATTATTACCATCTTACTTATTGCAGGTATTTATGTTCCCTTTTTTGCGGGAGGAGTAAAACCGGTTCCAAAGAGTATATTATGCGCCAACAATTTAAAACAAATTGGCCAAGCATGCGCATTTTATAGTGAAGAAAATAACGGCAAGTGGCCTAATCGATTATCGGACCTGGTTCCAACTTACTTAGATGATGAAAAAGTAATAAAATGTCCAATTGTAAAGAATCAATATAATTATGTTCAGCCAAATTCAAGCTCGTCATCAAATACGGTTGTAATATATTGTGAACATCCTAAGCCAACTCATAGCGTTGTACTATATAAAGGTGGATATATAAGGATTAGGTGATGAAGAAATATAAACCCATAACATTTCACTCCAGCGGACTGTCCCAGCATCCTGTTTTAAGGGGCCAGCCGCTGAGTTCAAACGTTAGCTGAAGGAAAATGGATAAAATAACAAAAAATAGAACGACAATATTGATCTATGGTATTTTATCCGCCATATTGTTTGTGCTTATCTTTATAAAGGAATCGGCGCCATCCGGGGATGTGCCAAAGGCATGGGTGCATGGTGTTACATATGTTTTGCCGTTAGCTTTAGGATCTATGATATTCGGTTGGATTGGTATTATAAGGCTTATAATATTAACTAAAAGTCTTGGTTTGAAACAAGTATTTAGAGATATAAAAACAATCATCTCAGGAATATTACTATTGCCAGCCGTATATTTGACTGTGCAAATGATCAGAATAATAGTTATTTCAATGAAACAGAGCAGCTAACATCTTACTCCAGCGGACTGTCCCAGCGTCCTGTTTTAAGGTGCCACCCGCTGAGTTCAATCGTTATGCATAAAATAATAAAATATATAAAAAATCTTTATAATAATAACTCAAATAAGAAGTGCGTTATTCATCCAGATATAAGCGCACTGAACATATGCAATGGATGTAAGAAATACTACTGCAAAAATTGTTTGACTGAAGGCCTCAAATATTATTATTGCGCCTCACGAGAATGCCGAAAATTATATCTTCAAGAATTAGATTATGCAAATAATCCAAGGTTTTGCCAGAAATGCATTTCAGAAACAACAGAAGAATCAGCAGGGAATATAGTTACTGTAAATGGCATTTTCGGAGAAAATCTATATGATGAAACGCATCGAGATTGCCCAATTTGCGGTGCCGTTACCTGTGAAAAAGTAGGCACATTTGGGCGGTACAAAGCTTCATATAAGGTAATATGGCTTAATGATGAAAGAACAAAATTTATATCAAGGAAAATAAAATAGCATAACATTTCACTCCAGCGGACCGCGCCAGGTATCTTTTAGCAGGGCTTGGCCGCTGAGTTCAATCGTTAGCAGGGGATAATAATATGACAGGATGCCCGCAAAGCAATAGGACATATGACAAAAAAGAAGATAAATGTGCGAATTGCGGGCATAGCGAATTCCCAGGGCCGGTCATATCAAGCAGCCCGATTAATGCTAATCCCGAAGATCAATTAGGATCATATAAATTCTTTGCAGCCTGGCGCAATATAGAAAAAACAAAATTGGGTAAGGCATTGTCAATTATTGCGATATTAGTAGCCATTATAATCGCAATATTGATGGTTTTGGCACTGAAAAAGTAAATGGGACTGCTAACATTTCACTTCAGCGGACCGCGCCAGCGTGTCTATAGGGGGCTCGGCCGCTGAGTTCAATCGTTAGCCATAATAAATAAAATAATATATTGTATATACATTTGTAATATGATATAATCTATCCATGAAAGAATCGCGCTGGGATCTTACTAAGAATGAACGATTAAAGAGGATAAGAGGAGTTTCTTTTGATGATTTAATAAATTCAAAGCTAGTATGCATTCTGGAACATCCGGTTAGGAAGAACCAGAAATTAATGTTATTTGATTACAAAAAATATATCTGGGTAGTTCCGGTCATAGAAGAAGAGGATTATTACTTTTTAAAAACGCTATACCCAAGCAGAAAATACACAAAACAATTTAAAGGAGAAATAAAATGAAAAAGATCAAATTAACCTCAGAAGAGAGAAAAATTGAAAAGGATTTGCTAGAAGGAGTCTATAAACCGGTTTCAGAAAGCGATTTTCGCGCCATGTCGGAATCAATTGCTCGTAGAAGAAAAGATGCAGTATTGAATATTAGAGTCAATAGCAAAGACTTGGAATATATTAAACACAAAGCTAGAAAGCTCGGGATAAAATATCAAACATTTATTTCAGAAATTATTCACAAGGTGGCATTATAAAAAGGGCTAACATCTCACTCCAGCGGACTGTCCCAGCTCCCTGTTTTAATGGGCCAGCCGCTGAGTTCAATCGTTGGCCGTAATAATATGAAAAATAGAATAACAACCGATATCCCTGCCTGATTCGTCTTGATAATTGAAAGATAACCTGATAAAATGAAGCCATGAACGAGAACGAAATCCTTAAAAAATTACCTAATCTCACCGAAAGAGCCGTTTCAAGTTATTGGCAAACGAGAACTTCTCAGCGCAAAAAACAAAAGAAATCAGGAAAGGCTGATCAAGGGCTTCGTAGCGCCGTCACTGGCGGCGCACAGATGGACGGTTTCATCAATATATTCACGGAATTAGCTTTGCATGCAGGTATCCCAAAAGACTGCATATTTCGAAAAAAAGCCGTTGAGCTTCCCGGGTTTTTTAGACCTACCAAAGAGTGGGATTTACTTATTGTATGCAAAAACACTCTTATCGCCGCAATCGAAGCTAAGTCGCAGGTTGGTCCTTCTTTTGGGAACAATTTCAATAACAGAACAGAAGAAGCAATAGGCAGCGCCCTGGATATTTGGACAGCCTTTCGAGAAAAAGCATATCTTGAAAGCCCGCAACCGTTTCTTGGCTATTTTTTTATGCTAGAAGATTGCGAAGCGTCAAATCAACCCGTCAGCGTAAACGAACCCCACTTTAAAGTATTTCCTGAATTTATCGGTGCATCATATATGCGCCGTTATGAGCTATTTTGCCGTAAACTTGTTTTAGAGAGACATTATACAGCTTCTACTTTCATTACCTCATCGGCTATAAACGGTCTCAAAGGCTCTTATAAAACACCGGCCGACGATCTATCAATGGAACGCTTTGCGAAGGTGTTGCTTTCTCACATAGCAACCTTCAGGTAAAACTATGCCTACAACGCACAGATTAATCAACGGAGATGCGCGAGACCTATCTTTCTTAGATGATGGATCGGTACATCTTGTTGTCACATCTCCACCCTACTGGAACCTAAAACGCTACAACGAAAGTCCAGACCAGATGGGGCATATTCAAGATTACGAGATATTTTTAAAAGAACTGGAAAAAGTATGGAAACAGGCATTTCGCGTTCTCGTGCCCGGTGGCCGATTAGTATGTGTGGTTGGAGACGTCTGCGTAGCTAGAAAAGATTATGGACGACATTTAGTATTTCCGCTTCATGCGGATATTTGCGTACTATGTCGAAAAATCGGTTTTGACAATCTAAACCCGATCATATGGCATAAAATATCCAACGCCTCATATGAAGTGAATAACGGCTCAAAGTTTTTAGGAAAACCATACGAACCCAACGCTATCATAAAGAATGATATGGAGTTCATCCTTATGCAGCGCAAGCCGGGGGGATATAGAAAACCATCCTATGCTCAACGAAAAGCAAGCAAAATTCCTAAAGATAAATTTAATCGTTGGTTTCAACAAATATGGAATATCCCTGGGGCATCAACTAAACATCACCCGGCTCCATTTCCATTAGAGCTGGCGGATCGTCTAGTGCGCATGTTTTCATTTGTTGGTGACACAGTATTGGATCCGTTTTGCGGTTCTGGCACAACCATGGTTGCCGCATTAAAGTCGGGCCGAAACAGCATAGGAATAGAAATCGATCCTGAATATTGTAAAATGGTCGCTCGAAATGTAAGGTCCGAATTAAGCAACCTTTTTTCAAGCGATACATTTATCTTCGAGAAAGACGCAAAAGAAAATAAAGTTCCCTACATAAAATGTGAAGATATTTATAATATTCGCCCACCTAAAAATAAATTAAAAGAGGCCAACATTTCACTCCAGCGGATCCGCCTTGCGGCGGACCGCTGAGTTCAATCGTTCTCCGTAATTATAATATAATGCTTGACATAGTATACATTAATGTGTATACTTATCCTTGATAAAGGAGGACGTGCAAATGACCCATACCATTACATTAAAAGCTTTACGCCCTGGATTACCTAAAGTAGCTAGCGCTATAGCATCGAGATACGACCGCTATATTGTTACAAAACGCGGCAACCCCGTCATGATGCTTATCAATCCGGAAGATTTTGAAGGACTTCTCGAAACAATAGAAATTCTTTCCGACAAAACTGCCTTAAGACGCATAAAAAAAGCAAGAAAAGAAGCGGAAGCCGGCAAGACCGTCACACTTGCAGAACTAAGGCGTCGGATCGAGCGTGTATAGTTTGGAATTTGGCAGGCAGGTCGGAAGAGATCTGAAAAAAGTATACCATTCCGACAAAGCGCTATATCAAAGATTTATCAACGCATTTGAAGATATGGCGAGATCTCCTGAACAGGGGAAGAGGCTTCACGGTAAGCTCTCAGGCTTGTATTCCCACAGAATGGGAAGCTATAGGATTATATACGAAGTTTATCACTCAAAGCTATTGGTTATCATTCTAGATTTGGGCCATCGTAAAGATGTCTATCGATAAAATGAAAAAGATTAAACTGACTTCAGAAGAAAGAAAGATCGAAAAAAATCTCTTAGCTGTGGTTTATAAGTCCGCTTCGGCCAGCAAATTCCATGCTGTATCAGAAGCGATTGCGCATAGGAAAGAGGATGTGCTAAAGGAAATGCAAGAAAATCTAACAGACAGAAAAGTTATCGATAAATTTGAAGCGGAAGAACGCGCTAAAAATGTACGTTTTTATACGGCTGATGAAATACGGAAAAGAATATAAAAACGGAGAACATTTCACTCCAGCCCTCCGCAGTTTTGCTGGCGCAAAACTAAACGCGAGGGCTGGGTTCAAATGTTGGGCTTTAGGAGAAGATAATGTTTGATGACATACCGCAGGGCATCCTTAACCGGATGAAGGAGCTTGAGCAGATCGACGCTCAAGATCGAGCTGACGGCACAGCCCGACTTGAGCGCCTTCGCCAGATTCCCCCGGAGACAGGCAAGTTTATCGCGCTTCTTGCCGCAACCGCTCCTGCAGGACGATATCTTGAGATAGGAACCAGTGCAGGCTACTCCACTCTCTGGCTCGCGCTGGCGTGTCGCCTAGTCGGTCGAAGGATCACAACATTCGAAGTCCTTGACCAGAAGGTTAAACTGGCACGTCACACATTCGAAAGGGCAGGTGTCGGCGATGTCGTGGACCTCATCCACGGCAATGCCCTTGGCTATCTCCCCGGTTGTTCCGACGTGTCATTCTGTTTTCTCGACGCAGAAAAGGATATCTACGCCGAGTGTTACGAAGTCATTGTCCCCAATATGGTGCCTGGCGGCATTCTTGTTGCCGACAACGCCATCAACCATGAGAAGGCGCTTCGGCCCATGCTGGACCGGGCATTGACCGATGACCGCGTGGACGCGCTCATCGTCCCGATCGGAAAAGGCGAACTGGTGTGCAGGAAGAAATGACTAAACCGATCACACCACTTGTTGGCGCAGACACATTCCTTGTAAATGACAAGTCGCAGGTATGCCTCATCCAGCGTTCGGATACCCGGCTCTGGGCTTTGCCGGGCGGCTGTCAGGATCTGGGTGAAACGCCAAAACAATGCGCGGAACGGGAATTTTACGAGGAGACGGGCCTGCAAATCGAGGCAACCCATTTGCTTGGTGTCTTCAGTTCTACCCTCTATTCCTACGACACCTATCCGTACAAGGAAAACGAATTTTGCCACTTGCTCTTCTTTGGCCGTTTTCTCGGGGGAAAAGAGAGAATATCCGGCGAATCAAAAGCTATTGCCTGGTATTCTGAAAATTCCCTGCCAAAGCTTTCAGATGGCCACGAACCCAGGATCCGGTTTGGTTTCGCCTGGCTGAAAAACAAATCTATAGGGCCACACTTTGAATGAAAAGTAAAATACTCCTATTAGGCATCACGCTGGCCGTATTATTCTTTCTTTTGTCGGTCCTGCCCGTCAATTCGCGCTATGCTTATTCCGGCGACATCCATATATATTACGAGGACTACGGGCGAAAGGATGCCCCGGCGATCGTCTTCATCCACGGCTGGTCGTGCGACCATACCGTATGGCGGCTGCAGGTACCGGAGTTACGCAAGGACTACCGCCTTATCATCGTTGATCTGCCCGGCTTCGGGTCAAGCAGCAAGCCCACCAATGTCGCGTATACCCCGGATTATCTCGCCGAGGCCGTCGGCGCGGTAATGTCGTCGGCCGGGATAGAGCGCGCCGTTCTTGTCGGGCACAGCAGCGGTTTTGCGGTAGCGCGCAGGTTTGCGATCAAGTATCCCGAGAAGACCGCGGCGATCTGCGACGTAGATGGGGTATTTATGGATCTGGCCTGGGACCCGAAAGCCCTGGAGGCGTTCAAGGCCGAGATGGACACCTTTATGAAAGGGCTCAACGGCAAGGACAGGGAAGAGTTCGTTCGCTGGTTCGTTAATATGACTTTCTACGGCAAGACCCCGGAATCTCTGCAAAAAGAGATAATGGTGTTAATGACCAAAGCGAACGCGTATGCCGCCAACAGCGCGATGGAGGAGATGTGGCGCCCCAAGGAGTGGGAGAGAGCCGTAGTCAAGGCGCCCATGCTGGCTATCTACGCAAAGATACCGGAATTGCCTCTCGACGAGGAGGCGCAGCTAAAAGCCCAATTCCCCGATCTTACCTACGTCGAATGGGACGATACCGGGCATTTCCTGATGATGCAGCATCCGGAAAGGTTCAATAAACTGCTGTCGGATTTCATCAAAAGCCTATAAAGAAGATTTTTGAAAGAAAATCCCTCCTTTTTACGTCTACTATAGCGTCCTATAATATTATTGACATATTTGTCGGGTGTGCTATAATTCTGGTTTACAATGGCTTAGACTTTCCTTACGCCAGTAACCCCAAGTAATATAAGGAGATATATCATGTTCAGGAGCGAAAGGGTCAAAAAAGGCCTCGAAAAGGTCGGTAGCAGGTCACTGATGTATGCGACAGGCATGACTAAGTCCGAGATAGAGAGGCCGTTCATCGGCATAGCGTCCAGCTTTACAGACCTCGTGCCTGGGCATGTCCATTTAAGGGAGCTCGAGCGCTCTATCGAACACGGCATATACGCTGCCGGCGGGACCGCTTTCGTCTTCGGGATACCGGCTATCTGCGATGGCATCGCGATGGGGCACTTGGGCATGAACTGCTCGCTCCCGTCGAGGGAACTTATCGCCGACTCGGTCGAGATGGTCACTACCGCGCATGCGCTGGACGGGCTTATTTTGCTCACGAACTGCGACAAGATAACTCCCGGAATGATGATGGCAGTGAGCCGCATGAACATACCGGCGATCGTCGTTACCGGCGGGCCGATGCTCTCGGGCCGCGCGCAGATGAGGCGCCTTTCGCTCGTCAAAGACACATTTGAGGCGGTCGGTAGGCACAAAGCGGGGCATATCTCGAGGGAAGAGCTCGAGGAGCTCGAATGCAACGCGTGCCCGGGCGCCGGAGCGTGCCAGGGGCTTTATACCGCTAACACGATGGCCTGCGTCTCTGAGGCGATAGGCATGGCCATGCCGGGCGGGGCAACGGCGCTTGCCTCGTCGGCGAAGAGGGAGAGGATAGCTTACGTCAGCGGCGAGAGGATAGTCGAACTCGTCAGGAAAGAGATAACACCGAAGAAGATAATGACACTGAAGGCGTTCGAGAACGCGTTGCGCGTCGATATGGCGCTCGGCGGCTCGACGAACACCGTCTTGCATGTCACGGCGATCGCGCACGAGCTGGGGATCAAACTGCCCATCGAGATCTTCGACAGCATCAGCAGGGATACGCCGCATATATCGGATATTTTGCCGTCGGGCAAGTATTTCATGGAAGACCTCGAGTTCGCGGGCGGAATTCCCGCGGTCATGAAGAGGTTGAAGACGAAGCTCAGCGACCATATGACCGTCAGCGGGAAGACCGTCTACCAGATAGCGGATTCCGCGCGCATCGACGATGAAGAGGTCATAAGGCCGCTTAACAGGCCTTACCATAAAGAAGGAGGGATCGCCGTCCTGAAGGGCAATATCGCCCCGGACGGCGCCGTAGTCAAGCAGACCGCGGTCCAGGAGAAGGTAAAGCATTTCATAGGGAAGGCGAAGGCCTTCAACTCCGAGGAAGACGCGATGAGGGCGATCATGGCCGGCAATATCAAGGCCGGCGATTGCGTCGTCATCCGTTACGAAGGGCCGAAGGGCGGCCCGGGGATGAGGGAGATGTTATCCCCGACGGCGGCGATAGTCGGCCTCGGCCTCGCGGACAAGGTCGCTCTGATCACGGACGGCAGGTTCTCGGGCGGAACGCAGGGGCCGTGCCTCGGGCATATATCCCCCGAAGCGGCCGAAGGCGGGCCGATCGCCGCGATACGCGACGGCGACACTATCGAGATAGACATCCCGAAAAGGAAGCTCGAGTTGAAGGTCTCGAAGGCCGAATTGGCAAAACGAATGAAAACTATAAAGGCGCAGAAGCCGAAGATAACGACGGGATACCTCGCGCGTTACGCGAAACTCGTCACATCCGCAAGCACCGGCGCCGTCATGAAAGGTTAATACAGAATGACAACTAAGATGAACGGGGCGAAGATACTCGTCGAATCGCTCAAAAAAGAAGGCGTCGGGGCCGTGTTCGGCTATCCGGGCGGGCAGGCGTTGCCGCTCTTCGACGCGATATACCATTCCGACCTTAAGTTCTACCTCGTCAGGCACGAGCAGGCCGCGGCGCACGCCGCCGACGGCTACGCGCGCGTCACGGGAAAACCCGGCGTCTGCATAGCGACCTCGGGCCCGGGAGCGACGAACCTCGTCACGGGCATAGCGACCGCGTATATGGACTCGATACCGATGGTCGCGATAACCGGGCAGGTCAAGACGTTCATGATAGGCAATGACGCGTTCCAGGAGGCCGACATGCTCGGCATAACGCGGCCCATTACGAAGCATAATTACCTGGTCAAGGATGTCAAGGACCTCGCGAGGACGATAAAGGAAGCGTTCCATATTGCCTCTACGGGAAGGCCGGGGCCGGTCCTCATAGACCTGCCGTCGGACGTCCAGCTGGCCGAGACGGAGTTCCATTATCCGTCGGAGGTCAACATACGCAGCTATAAGCCGACCTACTGCGGGCACCCGGGGCAGATAAGGAAGGCCGCGAAGATGATATCGGAGTCGAAGAAGCCGGTCATCTACGCCGGCGGCGGCGTCATATTATCGGGCGCGTCGAAGCAGCTCAGGGAGTTCGCCGAGAAGATAAATTCGCCCGTCACGATGACTTTACTGGGCCTCGGTGGGTTCCCCGGGAACCACGAGCTTTCGCTCGGCATGCTCGGCATGCACGGCACCGGATACGCGAACCACGCGGTCCAGAATTGCGACCTGCTGATAGCGATAGGCGCGCGTTTCGATGACCGCGTCACGGGCAAGGTCGACGAGTTCGCGCCGCACGCGAAGGTCATACACATCGACATAGACCCTTCGGCGATCTCGAAGAGCGTCGCGGTCGACGTGCCGATAGTCGGCGACGTCAAATGCGTCCTCGACGAGATGCTGAAGATAGTCCACCGGCCGCATGACAAGGAATGGACCGAGAAGATAGTCGAGTGGAAGAAGAAGCACCCGCTTAACTATAAGATGGACGATAGCCTGCGCCCGCAGTACGTCATTCAGCAGATCTGCGAGGCGACGAAGGGCGAGGCGGTCATAGCGACCGACGTCGGCCAGCACCAGATGTGGACCGCGCAGTGGTACAAGTTCGCGAGGCCGCGCGAGTTCCTATCGAGCGGCGGGCTCGGGACGATGGGTTACGGTTTCCCGGCCGGAATAGGCGCGAAGGCCGGCAGGCCCGACGCGCAGGTCTTCGTCATAAGCGGCGACGGATCGATACAGATGAACATACAGGAACTATCTACGGCGGTCGTCAACAATATCGACGTCAAGATAGCGATACTGAACAATTCGTTCCTCGGCATGGTCCGCCAGTGGCAGGAAATCTTTTACGGGAAGAGGTATTCCCATACGAAGATGACCAACCCGGACTTTGTCAAGATAGCCGAGGCGTACGGCGCCACCGGGGTCAGGATAGAGAAGAAGGAGGAGGTCCGCCCGGCGATAGAGAAGGCGATGCACACGAAGGGTGTGGTCGTGATGGAATTCATAGTCGAACCGGAGGAGAACGTCTACCCGTTCGTTCCCGCCGGCAAACGGCTCGATGATATGATAGGGAGCATGGCATGAAACACACTATATCGGCTCTTGTTGAGAACCACTCGGGAGTGCTGTCGAGGATATCCGGGCTCTTTTCCGCGCGCGGATTCAACATCAATTCGCTGACGGTCGGGGAGACCGAGGACCCGACGGTCTCGAGGATGACGATAGTCGTCGACGGCGACGAGCGCACGCTCGAGCAGGTCAAGAAGCAGCTGAACAAGCTTATCGACGTCATAACGGTGCAGGACCTGACGAAGACGAGGTTCATCGACCGCGAGCTGCTGCTGATAAAAGTGTCGGTCGAGTCGCCGAAGGACCGCACCGAGATAATCGACACCGCGGAAGCGATGAAAGCGGATGTCGTCGACCTCGGGGCGAACACGGTGACCGTCGAGGCGACGGGCGAGACCCAGAAGATAGACAGGCTCATAGAAGCGCTGAGGCAGTTCGGGATAAAAGAGATAGTGAGGACCGGAAAGATAGCGATGTCGCTTGATCCGAAGGGAAATACACAACACACTCCAAAGGAGGAAGAAGAGTAAATGGCAAAGGTATATTACGACAAAGACGCGGACTTGGATGTCATAAAAAACAAGACGATAGCGATAATCGGCTATGGCATACAGGGCCGCGGGCAGTCGCTCTGCCTCAGGGATTCGGGATGCAAGGTAGTCGTTTCCGAAATGCCGGGCACCGTTAACTACGAGATGGCGAAGAAGGACGGTTTCGAGCCCGTCTCGGCCGCCGAGGCCGCTAAGCAGGCGGACATAATACAGATACTGACCCAGGACCACGTCCAGGCCAAGGTGTATAAAGAGAGCATCAAGCCGAATCTTAAAAAAGGCAAAGCGCTCTGCTTCTCGCACGGCTTCAATATCCGCTTCAAGCAGATAAAGCCGCCGAAGAACGTCGACGTCTTCATGATAGCGCCGAAAGGCCCGGGCGCGTTGGTGCGCAGGATGTACGAAGAGGGCAAAGGTGTGCCTTCTCTTGTCGCGATATACCAGGACGCGACAGGCAGCGCGAAAAAGATAGCTTTGGCTTACGCTAAGGCAATAAAAGCGACGACCGCGGGTGTCATCGAGACGACGTTCGAGGAAGAGACCGAGACGGACCTCTTCGGCGAACAGGCAGTCCTCTGCGGCGGCGTCAGCGAGCTGATAAAAGCCGGCTTCGACACGCTCGTCGAGGCGGGATACCAGCCCGAGATAGCTTATTTCGAGGTCCTGCATGAGCTGAAGCTGATAACGGATCTGATACAGGAGAGGGGTATCGCGGGAATGCGCCGCGGCGTATCGAATACCGCGACCTACGGCGACCTGAGCCGCGGGCCGAGGATAATAACCGCGAAGACGCGCAAAGAAATGAAAAAGATGCTCAAGGAGATAAAGTCCGGCAAGTTCGCAAGGGAATGGATCAAGGAGAACGAGACCGGCAGGAAGAACTTCGACAGGCTGCTCAAGGAAGGCGATGAGCACAAGATCGAGAAGGTCGGTAAAGATCTCCGCGAAATGATGCCTTGGATGCGCAGCGAGCGCAAGTAGTTCGTGCGCGAGCGAAGCCCCTGCGTCTTGATTGCGCGGCTTCAGCCGCGGAATCAGCAGGGGTAAAGAGAGGTTATATAAAATGGAAAAGATAATAATCTTCGATACGACGCTTCGCGACGGGGAGCAATGCCCCGGCGCGTCTCTCGAGGCGCACGAGAAGCTCGAGATAGCCAGGCAGCTCGTGCGGATCAAGGTGGATGTGATAGAAGCGGGTTTCCCGGTATCATCTCCGGGAGATTTCGCCGCTGTAAGGACGATAGCGCAGAAGGTCAAGGGCCCGGTCATATGCGGGCTCGCGAGATGCCTGAAGAAGGACATAGAAGCGGCGGGCGAGGCCATTAAGCCCGCTTCTAAAAAGCGCATCCACGTGTTCCTCGCGACATCGAAGATACACATGAAGTATAAATTGAGGAAGGCCGAGGACGAAGTCATACGCCTCGCTGTCGAAGGGGTGAAGTACGCCCGGCGTTTTACGGATGACGTCGAATTCTCGCCCGAAGACGCGTCGAGGAGCGAGAAGGAGTTCCTCTACCGCGTCATTGAGCAGGCGATCATCGCGGGCGCAACCACGATAAACGTCCCCGATACCGTCGGATACGCGATGCCCGAAGAGTACGGCGGGCTTATACGCGACATAAGGAGCCACGTGCCGAACATCGGCCGCGCGGTGATCAGCGTGCACTGCCATAATGACCTCGGCCTTGGCGTCGCGAACTCGATAGCCGCGATAAAGAACGGCGCGAGGCAGGTCGAATGCACGGTAAACGGCCTCGGCGAGCGCGCCGGAAACGCCTCGATGGAAGAGATCGTCATGGCCATAAGGACCAGGAAGGATTTTTTCGGGAACCTCTCGACGGGGATAGTGACCGAGGAGATATCGAAGACGAGCAGGCTCGTCTCGAAATTGACCGGCATGATGATACAGCCGAACAAAGCGATAGTCGGGCAGAACGCGTTCGCGCACGAGTCCGGCATACACCAGGACGGCATCCTCAAGAAGCGCACTACCTACGAGATAATGAGCCCGCGCGAGATAGGGCTTAACGCGTCGAACCTCGTTTTGGGCAAGCACTCGGGCAGGCACGCTTTCACCGAGAAGCTCAAGAAGCTCGGGTATCCGCTCAGTGAGGCGCAGGCGGCGAAGGCCTTCGAGAGTTTCAAGGTGTTGGCCGATAAGAAGAAGTTCATATACGACGAGGACCTCGAGACGTTGATGGAAGAGGGCTCGGGCGGCCTTTCCGACACATGGAAACTCGTATCGTTCCGCACGGTGGCAGGGACGCGGGAGACGCCGGTCGCTGAGGTCAAATTGCAGTCGAAGGAAGGCATCAAGGCCGCTTCCGCAGAGGGAGACGGCCCCGTCGACGCGTGCTGCAAGGCGATAGACAAGATAACGAAGATAAAGGGCGAATTGATCGACTACGCTTTGCAGTCGGTCACTAAAGGCAAGGACGCGATGGGCGAGGTCACCGTAAGGGTCCGCTCGAAGGAGAAGATGGTGCTCGGCAAGGCGGCCTCGACGGATGTCATCGAGGCGAGCGTGAAGGCGTACCTCAACGCGGTGAATAAATTGGCGCACAAGGAAAATAAGAGATTGAGAATTGAGATCTAAAAAGACAACAGGCCGTACCGGGATTTTCGGGATAATCGGGTTCCCGCTTAAGCACACGCTGTCGCCGCATTTTCAAAATGCGGCATTCGCTTATCTGGGCCTCGACGCGAGGTATATCCCGTTCGAGATTTCGCCCGCTGAACTTTCGACTGCTTTCAGCGGGCTCAAAGGCCTCGGCGCGCGCGGGATAAACGTCACGATACCGCATAAACAGGCGGTATTGAAACTGCTCGATTCCGTATCGCCGGAGGCGAAGGGCATCGGCGCGGTGAATACCGTCGTGTTCAAAGGCGGCAAAACGAAAGGGTATAATACCGACGGCAAAGGTTTTATCCGTTCATTGAAGAGCGACCTGAAGTTCGGCCCGAAAGGCAAAGCCGTGTTCCTTTACGGATGCGGCGGCGGGGCGCAGGCGATAGCGTTTATGCTCGCGAAGGAAGGCGCACGTTCGATCGCTTTCACGGACCTGGACGAAAGGCGCGCGGAGGCGTTGTCGTCGAAGATAGAAAAGGATTTCCGGAAGTGCGCCGTGAAGCATGTGCCTTTTTCGGCGGCGCTGATAGAGAGGGAGGTACTCGGTTCGGACCTGCTCGTAAACGCGAGCCCGGTTGGGATGCATAAGGGCGACCCCTGCATAGTAAACCCGAAAGCGCTGCACGCGAAACTCGCGGTATACGATATCGTGTATAATCCGCCGGTGACGCCGCTTATCGGGGAAGCGAAGAAGCGGGGGCTTAAGGCCGCCAACGGCCTCGGGATGCTTTTATACCAGGGCGTGCTTTCGTTCGAGCTGTTCACGGGAAAGAAAGCGCCGGTCGCGGTGATGCGCGGCGCGCTGAAAAAGGCGGCCAAATGCTGTCGATAATCATCTATGTATTCGTGTTCATGTTCGGTTCCATAGTCGGAAGTTTCCTGAACGTATGCATACACCGGCTGCCGCGCGGCGAGTCGATAGTATTCCCCGCATCGCATTGCCCGACGTGCAACAGGGCGCTGCCGTGGTACCTGAACATACCGTTCGTCAGCTACCTGATGCTCGGGGGCAGGTGCGCGTACTGCAAGGGGAAGATAGCGTTCCGGTATTTCGTGGTAGAGGGGATCACGGCTTTGGTGTTCACCGCGCTCTTCTGGCGTTTCGGGCCGCGGCCGGATTTTTTCATATATACCGCGCTCTTTGCGGTGCTGATAGTGATATCGTTCATAGATATAGAGCATTGGATAATACCCGATGAGCTTAGTATCCCCGCGACGGTACTGGGCCTTGTCGCGAGTTTCGCGTATCCGGTGATGCAGGGCGAGGCCTCGCGGTTGGCGGGATTGAGGGAATCGTTCTTTGGCCTCGTATTCGGGTTCGTATCGTTGTACCTGTTAGCGCTGCTCGGCAGGATATTATACAAAAAAGAAGCGATGGGTGGGGGAGACCTTATGCTGCTGATGCTGATAGGTTCGTTCCTCGGCTTTAAGCTGACGATAGTGGCTTTCTTCGTAGCACCGGTCTTCGGATCGCTGGTCGGCGTGCCGAAATTGTTGATGAAGAAGCAGGATATAATACAGTACGGGCCGTTCCTTGCGATAGCCGCGTTTGTTTGCGTGTTCTTCAGGGACGACATATTGGCGCTTTTCCCGTTATAGACACAGGAGGATAGAAGATGCTCAGATACCTTACGGCAGGCGAATCCCACGGCAGGTTCCTTTTGGGGATACTCGAAGGCATGCCTTCGGGGCTCAAGGTGGACAAGGGGACGATCAACCTCGAACTCAAACGCAGGCAGTCCGGCTTCGGCAGGGGTGCGAGGATGGCGATAGAGCAGGATACCGTCCAGGTGCTGTCGGGCCTGCGCAAGGGCGTCACTATCGGGAGCCCGCTCGCGCTGATGATAGAGAACAAGGACGCGTCCATAGATATAATGCCCTCGATAACGAGGCCGCGCCCGGGCCATGCGGACCTTGCCGGCGCGCTGAAATACAATACGTCCGACATACGCGATATACTCGAGAGGGCGTCCGCGCGAGAGACCGCAATCCGCGTCGCCGTAGGGGGCGTTTGCAGGATGTTCCTCGACGAGTTCGGCGTAAGGATAGCCAGCCATGTAATGGAGATCGGCGGCGCCACGCGCGATAAGGAGATGCTCAAGAAGGTCGAAGAGTGCGCGAGGACAGGCGACACGCTCGGCGGAATATGCGAGATAACCGCGGCCGGGTTGCCTGTCGGCCTCGGCAGCCATGTATCGCCGGACAGGCGGCTCGACGCGAGGATAGCGGGCGCGATGATGTCGATACAGGCGATAAAGGGTGTCGAGATAGGGCTCGGTTTTGCCGCAGCGCGCCTGCCCGGCTCGAAGGTCCACGACGAGATAACCTACGACAGGAAAGGCGGTTTCTCGCGCAGTTCGAACAATGCCGGCGGCATAGAAGGCGGCATGACGAACGGGGAGCCGGTGATCGTGAAGATAGCGATGAAACCGATAGCGACGCTCGGGAAACCGCTCGCGTCGGTCGATATAAAGACGAAGAAGAAGGTGACCGCGCAGGTCGAGAGGCATGATGTCTGCGCGGTATACGCCGCTTCCGTGGTCGGCGAGGCCGTGCTCGCTTTTGAGCTTGCCAATGCCATGTCCGAGAAGTTCGGCGGGGACAGCATGGCCGAGATGAAGAGGAACTACGACGGGTACATCAAGCAGGTGAAATCCTTTTAGATGAAGAACATAATACTTGTGGGATTCATGGGGACCGGCAAGACGGCGGTCGGCAAGGCGCTGGCCAAGCGCCTTGGGCTCAGGTTCGTCGATATGGACGATATTATCGAGGAACGCGAGGGCATGAAGATATCCGAGATCTTCGAGAAGAAGGGCGAGAAATACTTCAGGCATTCCGAGAGCAAGGTCGCCAGGGACATCGCCCTGCAGACCGGGCTTGTCGTCGCCGTGGGCGGCGGCGCCGTAATCGACGATGAGAACGTCAGGAACCTGAAATCCAACGGGGTGATGTTCTGCCTTGTCGCAGCGCCGGAGACGATATTCGCCAGGACGAAGGGCCATACTCACAGGCCGCTGCTGAATGTCAGCGACCCGAAGGAGAAGATAGCCAAACTCATGGCCAAGCGCGCCGAGTATTACGCGAGGGCCGATTACAGGATAGATACCGGGAACCTTTCGGTAGAGGGCGTCGCAGATAAAATAATGGAGCTCATCAAGTGACGGAACTCGAATACCTTATCGCGCTGAATTCCGTACCCGATGTCGGGTATGTAAGGATAAAGAACCTCATAGCGCGTTTTGGAGGTATCGAAGCTGTTTTCAAGGCGACGAGAGAACAGCTTGAGGAGACGGAAAAGATAGGCCCGAAGATCGCCTCCGCGATAGCGGGCTGCGACAAGGAGAAGGCCCTGGAAACAGAGCTTAAGCTCGCCGCGGCTTCAGGCGCGAGGATAATATCCTATTTGGACGACGAATACCCGGCGAACCTGAAACAGATCTACGACCCTCCGGCTGTATTATACATCAAGGGCGCGTTCGGGCCCGAGGACAAGTTTTCGGTGGCGATAGTCGGCTCGCGCAGGGCAAGCCGTTACGGCCTGCAGACCGCCGAGAGGTTCGGCATGGAATTCGCCGCGCGCGGAATGACCGTGGTGTCTGGCCTGGCCAGGGGGATAGACGCGGCCGGGCACAGGGGCGCCCTGAAGGCGAAGGGAAGGACTGTCGCCGTGCTGGGCAGCGGGCTCGCGAACATATATCCGCCGGAACATGCGGAGCTCGCCGGCAGCATACTTGACGGCGGCGGCGCGATAATTTCAGAATTTCCGATGGCATGCGAGCCGTATAAGGATAATTTCCCGAGGAGGAACAGGATAATAAGCGGGCTCTCGCTCGGCGTCGTGGTCGTAGAGGCCGCGAAGGGATCGGGCGCGCTCATAACGACCGACTTCGCGCTCGAACAGGGCAGGGAGCTCTTCGCCGTGCCCGGCAACGCCGGCTCGGTTACATCCGCGGGAACGAACACGCTGATAAAGCAGGGCGCTAAGCTTGTCGAATCAGCCGACGATGTCATCGAGGAACTCGGTGACATGATAAAAGGGCATATGAGGCCGTCCGCCGCGATAACGCCGCGCGCCGCCTCATACCGCGCATCAGGGCTTGAAGGGCCGCAGAAGAAGGTCCTTGAATCCCTCGGGGATACGCCGGTCTCGGTAGACGAGATAATTGACGGCACGCAGCTGGACGCTCCGGAGGCGGTAGGAGCGCTCGTGAAGCTCGAGATATTAGGGCTGGTCGAACGGCTGCCAGGGCAGTCATACGTCAGGAAAGGCACATCATGAAGATATGCGTTAACGGAAAAGATATCCAGGCGGAAGACGGCCTAACCATTGCCGCGCTCATAACGCAGCTCAAGGCCGACGTAAAATACGCCGCGGTAGAGCTGAACCTCGAGATAATCGACAGGGCGTCTTATAGTTCCGTTAAGCTCAAGGACGGCGACAAGGTGGAGATAATATTGCCCGTCGGCGGCGGCGCACCTTCGGGCGCGCTCGTCATCGTGGAGTCGCCGGCAAAGGCGAAGACCATAGAGAAGTTCCTCGGTAAGGGTTTTATTGTCCGGCCTTCCATGGGCCATGTCATAGACCTGCCGATGAGGAAGATGGGCGTAGATATCGAGAACAACTTCCAGCCGAGCTACGTCGTGATAGCGAAGAAGAAGAAACTGTTAAGCGAACTGAAGGCGGAAGCGAAAGACAAAGACGTCGTATATATAGCGACCGACCCTGACCGCGAAGGCGAAGCGATCGGCTGGCACCTCGCGTCGCACCTCGGCAAGAACAAAGAGGTAAAGAGGGTCGTATTCCACGAGATAACGAAGAAAGCGATCCTCGAGGCGTTCGATAACCCTGCAGAGATAGATACCAAGCTCGTGAACGCGCAGCAGGCGCGCCGCGTGATCGACAGGATAGTCGGGTACTCGTTGAGCCCGCTCCTCTGGAAGAAGCTGACCCGCGGCCTAAGCGCCGGGCGCGTGCAGTCGATCGCGGTGAAGCTGATCGTGGACCGCGAGCGTGAGATAGAGAAGTTCGTCCCGCAGGAGTATTGGGAGGTGGAGGCCGAATTAAAGAAGCACAAGGACCGCAAGACCTTCTTCGCGCAACTCGATAAGATAGACGACAAGAAGGCCGAGGTCAAGGACAAGGCCACAGCCGACGCGATATTATCGGAACTGCAGGGCGCGAAGTATAAGGTAAAGGATATAAAACAGTCCGAGAAGAAACTGAACCCGCAGGCGCCTTTCACGACGTCGAAGATGCAGCAGGAGTCATTCAACAAGCTGCATTTTAGGGCCGGCAAGACGATGAAGATAGCCCAGCAGCTTTACGAAGGCCTTGATATCGGCAAGGAGGGCACCGTCGGCCTCATCACTTACATGAGGACCGACTCGGTAAAAGTGGCATTCTCCGCCATCGAGGAAGCGAGGTTCTATATCAAGGACAAGTTCGGCGCGGAATATTTGCCTGCGGCGGCGAATGAATACAAATCCAAGAAGGCCGCGCAGGAAGCCCATGAGGCGATAAGGCCCACCTCGGTCGCGAGGGAGCCGGAATCCGTCAAGGAATACCTTTCGCAGGACCAGTACCGGCTGTACAAGCTGGTATGGGCGAAATTCGTCTCGAGCCAGATGAAGCCCGCGATAATATCGGTGGTATCGGTGGATATAGAGGCGGGCAGGTGCATGTTCAGGGCGTCCGGCTCGACAGTCGTATTCCCCGGGTTCAAGGCCGCGTATGATATAGAAGAAGAAGGCGAACCCGCCGACAAGAAGAAGTCGTACCTTCCGAAGCTGGAAGCGGGCGAAGCGCTGGACCTCGTCAAGATAGACCCCACACAGCATTTTACGAAGCCGCCGCCAAGGTATACGGACGCGTCGCTGGTCAAGGCGCTCGAGGAGGACGGCATAGGCCGCCCCTCGACCTACGCGCCGACCATCGAGACGGTCGTCGCGCGATTTTACGTCAGGCGCGAGGGATCGGCCCTCTGGCCGACCGAGCTCGGCACGGTCGTCAACGACCTGCTGACGAAGAGCTTCCCTGTCATAATCGACGAAGAGTTCACCGCGAAGATGGAAGAGGAGCTCGACGATATAGAAGAGGGAAAGGTCGAGTGGACCACGGCATTGAAAGATTTCTACGGCCCGTTCTCGCAATGGCTCTCGAAAGCCCAGGTGGAGATGAAAGAGGTCAAGAAGGACGTCGAGGAACTCAATGAGGTATGCGAGAAGTGCGGCCGCAAGATGATAGTCAAGTGGGGCAGGCGCGGCAAGTTCAAGAGCTGTTCGGGATTCCCGGAATGCAAGAACGCGAAACCGATGGTCACCACGGGCATAAAATGCCCCGAGCCAGGATGCGACGGCGAGCTCGTCGAGCGCCGTTCCCGCCGCGGCGCGTTCTACGGGTGCTCGCGCTTCCCAACGTGCAGGCATGTGGAGAATAAGCCAAAACAGACAGAGGAAAAACCGACGGAGCAAACTTGATAGACAGGTATATCGAGAAGTTCATTAGGTACCTTGAGATAGAGCGTAACGCCTCGAAGCATACGCTCGTGAACTATTCCATAGACCTTAAATCCCTGCGAGAGTTCCTGAAGGAAGAGCCGATAGAGAAGGTCGATTACGTCTCGTTGCGCAGGTATCTCGCGCACGTGAAAGAGACGAACCTTTCGAAGGTCTCGATAGCGCGCAAGATCGCCTCGATAAGGTCGTTCTTCAAGTTCCTTTTCAGGGAAGGCATAATCAAGAACAACCCCGCGTCGTCGCTCTCGACGCCAAAACGCGACAAGCACCTGCCGAAATTCCTCGATGAAAAAGAGATTGTCCTGCTGCTCGAATCGCCGGGGAAAGAGGACGAGGCCGGGCTGCGCGACGGCGCGATACTCGAGACGCTCTATTCGACCGGCATCAGGGTCAGCGAGCTCGTAGGGCTGAACACCGATACCGTCGACCAGATAGGCGGCGTCATAAAGGTCTACGGCAAGGGCAAGAAGGAGAGGATCGTGCCGATAGGCGACAGGGCCCTGCAGGCGATAAGGGATTACCTGAAAAAGAGGCGCGCCTCGAATACCAAAGATACGCACCCGGGAAAGGCGCTGTTTTTCAACAAGAACGGAGGCCGCCTGACGGACCGTTCCGTAAGGCGGATAATAAACAAATATATAACCAAGACAAGCATACAGCAGAAGATATCCCCGCACACCCTGCGCCATTCGTTCGCCACGCACATGCTTGACCACGGGGCGGACCTCAGGAGCGTGCAGGAGCTTTTGGGGCACGCGAACCTTTCCACGACCCAGATATATACGCATATAACTACCGAAAGGCTCAAGTCCGCGTACACTAAAGCGCATCCGCGGGCCTGAGATACCGATTATGAAGATGTTATACGACGCGTTTTTCATGGTTTTTTCCGTCCTCTACCTGCCTTATTTCGTGGTAAAAGGCAAATGGCGCGGTTTCAGCCGGCAGAGGTTCGGCATATTCCCCGAAGAACTGCTCGCGCGCATAAAGGGCCCCTGCACGATATGGCTGCACGCGGTGTCCGTAGGCGAAGCGATAGCGAGTTTACCGCTGTATGATGAGATACGCAGGAACTACCCGTCGGCGAGGATCGTCGTCTCGACCGTGACGCCGACAGGCAACCATATAGCCCGCGAAAGGTTCAAGGGCGCCGCTGTCATCTACCTGCCGCTCGATATAAGCTTTATAACGGAAAAGGTCGCGCAGATAATAAAACCGAAGGTCCTGCTCATAGCCGAGACCGAGATATGGCCTAACCTCATATCCTCGGTCAAGAGGTCCGGCGCGAAGATAGTGATATTCAACGGCAGGGTCTCGAATAAATCGTTCAAGAACTATTCCGCGGTAAGGTCGATGCTCAAGAAGATACTGAAAAAGGTCGACCTTTTCCTAATGCAGTCGAGGCCCGACGCCGACAGGATAATATGCCTCGGCGCGCCGGATGAAAGGGTGAAGGTCTCGGGAAACCTGAAGTTCGACGCGGCCCTTTCCGCGGGGAAGGCCGACGAGAGGGAGGGCTTCAGGAAGAAGCTCGGGTTGCAGCCCGACGAGAGCCTGCTGATCGCGGGCTCGACGCATCCCGGGGAGGAAGAGATAATACTCAGGGGGTTCAGGAAGCTCTCGCGGGAGTTCCCGAAATTGCGCCTGCTTATAGCTCCGAGGCATACGGATAGGTCCCCGGCAGTGTCAGGCCTGGTCAGGTCCGCCGGTTTCAAGCCGCGGTCCGTTTCGAAATCCGACCACAGCCCGTCGAGGATTGAGGATGTATACGTTCTTGATGTTATGGGCATCCTCGCGCGCCTCTATTCCGCGGGGGACATAGTATTCATAGGCGGAAGCTTCATAAAGAAAGGCGGGCAGAACCCGCTCGAGGCCGCGTATTATTCGAAGGCGATACTTTTCGGCCCGCATATGCATAATTTCGAAGGGATCGCCGGGGCGCTTCTTTCGAAGAAAGCCGCAATGCGCGTATCGGACGAGGAGGACCTGGTCCGGAGCGCCAGGATGCTGCTGCACGATCCCGACGGACGGGGCGCGATGGGTGAGAGGGCGCGTTCGGTCCTCGAAGCCAACGCAGGGGTCGCTGAGAAAGACCTGGAACTTATTGAGCCGTTGATAGGTAAAGCATGAGCGACAGCATCAAAAGATATTTCCTTTCCCTGATGTCCGATGATCCCGAGGCGCGCGGCATCGTTTCGGAAATCCTCAAATGGCTGCTGTACGAGCTGTCTTTTGTGTACGGTTCGGCGCTTGCGATCGCGAGAGCCGGCGCGAAACCCTACCGTCCCCGCGGATGCAAAGTCATCAGCGTCGGCAATATCACTCTCGGCGGGACGGGCAAGACGCCCCTTGTCGCCGCGATAGCGCGAAGGTTCAGGCAGGAAGGGAAGAAGGTGGTTATCCTTTCACGCGGTTATATGACGGACGCGAAGACCGGGATAGCGGATGAACCGGAATTCTACAGGAAGACGCTCGGGGGCGTGCCTGTTATAACGGGCCGCGACAGGGCCGCTTCGGCGAAAGAGGCGGAGGCGAAATATTCCCCCGGCCTGCTGCTTCTCGACGACGGGTTCCAGCACTGGAACCTCGCGAGGGACCTTGATATAGTCACCGTAGATGTGAACAACCCTTTTGGGAACGGGAGTTTGCTCCCGAGAGGAATACTCAGGGAGCCGGTCTCTTCCCTGAAGAGGGCCGGCGTGGTCGTGATCACGAAAGTCCTCCCCGATATGTCGAGCCTCGGCAAGGCCGAGGCGTTAAAAAGCAGGATCAGGAAGGAGAACCCCGGCGCGCAGGTCTTCAACGCGTCATATTGCGCGCGGCGCCTGTATGACGCCACGGGTGGGTACGAGACGTCACCCGACGCGATAAACGGGAAACAGGTGGCGTTGCTATGCGCGATAGGGGACCCGCGTTCGTTCGAGGATACCGTAGTGTCTACGGGTGCCATTGCCGCGGCGCGGTATTATTTCATCGACCATCATATATTCAACGCGGCGGAGATCGGGCGCATGATGAAGGAATGCAGGGATAAGGGCATCGATACTATCGTAACGACCGAGAAGGACCTACCTCGCATAAAGAATTCAGGTATGGCACCGGCCTTGACCGGAGAATTTGGTGTCCGGATACTCGCGCTTTCGGTCGATCTCGTAATAGACAAAGAGGAGCAATTTTTTGGCGGACTGGATACTCTATTTACTCGTAAGGGCTGAGGCCTCCGTATTCCGCCTCCTGCCGCTCAGGTTCTCGCTTTGGGCGGCGAGGTCTTTCGGGAGTTTGGTATATTTCACGATGGGTCGCCGCAAGACCGTCGCGTACGCGAACCTGCGCGCCGCGTTCAGGGGCAGGTATACGCCCGCGCAGCTCGACGGTATCATAAAGGACGTATACAGGAATATCGCGCAGTCATATATGGAACTGCTGAAGTTCCCGCAGGTCGATGATAAATACATAAAGAAATATATAAAGATAGAAGGCCACGACAAGGTAAAAAAGGCGGTCGCTGAACAGGGCACCGGCGTCATTTTTCTTACGGCGCATTTCGGCAACTGGGAGCTTAGTTCGCTGATCGGCTCGGGTTCCGGATATAAGATGAACGTGCTCGCCCGCTGGCAGAAGATGGAGAAACTTAACGGCTACCTGAACAAGATGCGCGGCTCGAAGGGCGCGCATGTCATATTCAAGGAGAACGCCGTCGAGGAGATCCTCGATTCCCTGAACAGGAAGGAAGCGGTCGGCATACTCTCCGACCAGGACGGCGGCAAAAAAGGAGAGCTCGTCGGGTTTCTCGGGCGCAGGGCTTCCACGCCGAAGGGTGTCGCGCATTTTTCGCTGAGGACCGGCGCGCCGGTATTCCCGGTCTTCATCGTCAGGGAACACGGGCCTTACCACAGGATAGTCGTCGAGGACGATATATCGGTGATGCGTTCCGATGACCTCGAAAAAGACGTGCATGAGATACTCCAGAGGTTCGCGGATGGCCTCGCGAAATATGTCACGAAATACCCCGGGCAGTGGCTCTGGCTGCATAAGCGCTGGAAGTCCACGCCGACAAAATTCGTCCTCGTGCTCAATGACGGCAAGGCGGGCCATTACAAGCAGTCGCTCGCGCTCGCGCGCATGATAAAGGACGCGCGCGCCGCGAAGGGGTACCTGCCGGACGATACCGCAATCGGGGCCGTTGATGTGAAGTTCAAGAGCGCCTCCGCCAGGGCCGTTTTCGATCTCGGGTCAAAAATAGGGCTGGGCATACACGCGCTTTCGGTATGTTTCGAAAAGGAAAGCTACGAGGCCTTGAGGTCGTCATATGCCGATTACGTCGTATCATGCGGCTCTTCGCTCGCGGGAGTGAACCTGTCACTTAAGAAGGAACTGGGCTCCAGGTCCGTCGTGATAATGAAGCCTAACATATTCGACATAAAGTATTTCGACCTTGCGGTGGTCCCGGCCCACGACAGGGTGAAACCGGCGAAAAACACCGTCTTCACCAAGGGCACGGTCACCGGACTCGACGCGGCGGCCCTGCGCGGTTACGCAGCGCGGCTCAACGAAAAGGTAAAGATAACGAAGAAAAAAGTCATCGGCGTGCTTATAGGCGGCGACTCGAGGGACTACGTGCTCGAGAAGGAGCTCGCGGTTGAGGTCATGGACGGAGTCCTGCGCGCCGCGGAAGAGATAGACGCCGAGGTGCTGGTCACGACGTCGCGAAGGACGCAGAGGGCGGTCGAGTTCGCGCTGAAGGAGCGTTACGGCAAGTCCGGCAGGATAAAGATGCTGCTGATAGCCAACGACGGGAATTTCGAGGGCGCGATAGAAGGGATATTGGGGCTGTCAGGATTGCTGGTAGTATCCGGGGAATCAGTCGCTATGCTGACAGAAGCGGTAAGCTCGGACAGGCCGGTCATAGCGTTCATGCCCCGCAAGATAAGGCCGCGTTCAGCGTCGAAACTGGAGAGGTCGGTGGCCAATCTCGAGAAAGAGGCGCTGATAAAGGTATCAACACCCGCGGAGATAGCGAAGGATATAGCCCATTATATCGGCCACGAACCGGCCGCGGTCTCGGACGGCGATATCGCGGCCGTGCGCGCCGCGTTGGATAAAATAATATGAAGATAATCCAGATACTTCCGTCATTGAGCATGGGAGGTGTCGAGACGGGCGTCGTCGACCTGTCGGAGCGCCTTATCAAGCTCGGGCACAACGCCGCCGTCATATCGGGCGGCGGGGAGCTCGTAAAAAAACTCGAGGCCGCCGGCATCAAGCACTACACGCTCCCGGTCGAAAAAAAGAACCCGCTTACGATACTGCGCATGATACCGGCCGTCTGCAGGATACTACGCTCGGAGAAAGCCGATATCCTGCACGCGCGCAGCAGGGTCCCCGCGATGATCGGCTATTACGCCGCCCGCAGGGCAGGCGTGGTGTTTATAACCACGTGCCACGGGTACTATTCGAAAAAGCCGTTCAGCAAGGTGATGGGATGGGGCAAATATGTCATCGCGATAAGCCAGGTGATCGCGAAGCATATGATGGATTCGTTCAAGGTGCCTTACAGGCGGATAAAGCTTATATACCGCGGGGTGAACCTCGAGCAGTTCAAGTTCAGGGAACCCGACGAATCCGTAAAAAGCGATTACACTATCGGGATAATCGGCAGGCTCACGCCGCTGAAAGGGCACGCGTATTTCTTCAGGGCGGCGGCGAAGGCCCTCAAATATTTTCCTCGGCTTAAGGTCCTCGTCGTGGGCGACGCGTCCCCCGGCAAGGAGAGGTACAGGCAGGAGCTGAAGGATACAGTTCGGAGGTTAGGCCTCGAAAAGCACGTGGAGTTCCTCGGCCGCAGGAGCGACATCCCGGAGATACTCGCGGGGCTCGACCTGCTTGTACTCGCGACGACGGTCCCGGAAGGATTCGGCAGGGTCATCATCGAGGCGTTCGCCGCGGGAGTGCCGGTCGTCGCGACGAGCGTCGGCGGAGTGACCGAGATAATCCGCGACGGCGTGAACGGCCTGCTCGTTCCGCCCGAAGACCCGCAGGCGATGAGCGACGCGATCGTAAGGGTGCTTAAGGACAGGGCGCTTACGAAAGGGATCGTGCGCAACGCGAGGAAGGACGCGGAGGAGAAGTTCAACCTCGACAGGATGATAACCGAGACCGTCCGTGTCTACGAGGAAGCGCTCGAGCGGAAGAGGATACTCGTCATCAAGATAAGCGCGGTCGGAGATTGCGTGCTCGCTACGCCGTCACTGCGCGCGATACGGCAGAAGAACCCTAAGGCATATATTGCCCTGCTTACCGGCAGGATGGAGAGCCAGGCCCTCAAGGGATGCCCCTACGTGGACGAGTTCATAATATATGACAGGACCGGCCGCGACAGGGGATGGCTCAGGTTCCTCGAGCTTGCCGCGGAAGTCAGGCGATACTGCTTCGAGGAAGTCGTGGACCTGCAGAACAATTCGAAGAGCCATATATTCGCGATAATGAGCACCGCGACGAAGAGGTACGGTTACAGGAAGGGCTGGCACGGCTTCCTTCTAAATAAGGCGATAACGGATAACGGGCGCCCGATACCGCCCGTAGACCACCAGTTCAGGGTCCTCTCGCTCATGGGGATCGAGAACGCGCCTAAGGAACTCGAACTCTGGCCTTCCGCCGCGGACGAAGGATCGGTAAGGGAGATGCTTGAAACGGACTGGGTCGGGGACCAGCAGGCGCTCGTCGCGATAAACCCGGGCGCGAGCCCGCGCTGGGCGACGAAGAGGTGGCCCGCCGAAAATTTCGCCAAACTGTGCGACCTGCTCGCGGAAAAAGAGATACGGCCGGTCATTATCGGGGCCAAAGCGGATTCGGAGGGCGCGGACCTGATAATATCCATGACAAGGTCGAAGCCGGTGAACCTTACGGGAAAAACCACGATAACGGAACTGGCCGCGCTGATGAAGAGGATGAAATGCCTCGTTACAAGCGACAGCGCCCCGATGCATGTGGCGGCGGCGATGAAGACGCCGTTCGTCGCGTTGTTCGGCCCCACCGACCCGGCAAGGCACCTGCCTCCTTCGCAGGCCTGCGCGGTCGTGCGCAAGGGCCTCAGGTGCGCGCCGTGCTATAAGCCGGTGTGTTCGGATATCAGGTGCAAGAGGGAGATAGAGGTGGAAGACGTCATGAAAGCGATAGAGAAACTCCTGGCGGCCCGATGAACATTCTGCTGGCCACCACGCATATGAGGATGGGAGGCGTCGGCGTATACACGGTGACGCTCGCGAACCGCCTGCAGGCCGCGGGCAACCGCGTATTCGTCGCGTCTTCGGGGGGAGGCCTAACGGAAGGCCTCGCGCCGGGCATCGTAAAACTGGATGTGCCCCTCGACACTAAATCCGTGTTGAGCCCAAAGGTCCTCGTGTCCGCCCTGAAATTGCGCTCGGCGGTTAAAAAAGAGAAGATAGATATCGTGCACGCCCAGACGAGGGTATCACAGGCGGCGGCGCACCTGTTGTCCGCGATGACGGGCGTCCCGTATGTCGCGACCTGGCACGGGTTCTTCAAGCCGCACTTCCTGCGCAGGGCGTTCCCGTTCTGGGGGGTAAAGACGATAGCGATAAGCAAACCGGTATACGAGGACCTGAAGGATGCGTTCGGCAGGAAAGAGAAAGGCCTGCGGCTCGTGCCCAACGGCGTCGAGACGGACAGGTTCAACGTGGAGTATACCCCCGGAGAGAAGGACAATATAAGGAAGAAGTACGGATTGGGCGCCGGGCCGGTCGTCGGCATCATATCGCGCCTTTCCGAGGAGAAGGGCCACGCGGTCCTGATAGACGCGTTCAGGGAAATATCCGCAAGGTTTCCCGGAGCGCAACTGCTTATTATCGGCGAAGGCCGCCTCGAGCGTGGCCTCAGGGAGAGGGCCGAAGGCCTTGGCCTCGGGGACTCTGTCCGCTTCTTCGGAAACACTTTAAACGCGCGCGAATTTCTTGCTATAATGGATGTATTCGCGAGGCCGGGGCTGCAGGAAGGGTTTGGGCTCGCGATAGCTGAAGCAATGCTGATGGGCGTTCCGGTCGTTTCCACGGGAGTCGGCGGTTTCAGGGAGATGCTAGACGAAGGGGAATTTGGCGTGCTTGTCGATCCGTGCGACGACGCAACGCTCGCAGGTGCGATATGTAGCCTGCTTGCCGATAAAGCGCTGGCGGGGCGCATAGCAGCGGCCGCGAAGAAATACGCTGCGGAGAATTTCTCGGCTGAACGCATGGCGAAGCAGACGCTTGAAGTATATAAGGAGGCGCTGGATGAGGCCGGAAAAAAATAACCGGCCGCGCTTGGGCGCCTTTATTGCCGTAGCGGTATTGGCCCTGGTGCTGGCAGGGGTAAAGCTCTTTCTCGAGACGAAATTTTATCCGCCGGTACTCATGTACCATAACGTCGAGGACCTTCCCGGGGGCAACGCGATGTATGTCACCGGCGCGCAGTTCAGGGAGCAGATGAAGTTCCTGAGGGAGCATAAGTACAATGTCTTATCCCTTGACGCGCTCGCGAATATCCTCGAAAGCGGAGGGAGGGTGCCGAGGAACACCGTCGCGGTCACGTTCGACGACGGCAACGCGAACAATTACCTGAACGCTTTCCCCGTATTGAAGGAATACGGGATACCCGCGACGGTATTCATGATATCGGATTATATAGGCAGGGACGGGTACCTGACGATAACGCAGATAAGGAAGATGTCCGCGGCCGGGATAGATTTCGGCAGCCATACGAGGTCGCACCTTAATTTCAAGGATGCCCCGGAACGGGTGATAGCGAGCGAATTGCTGCATTCGAAAAAAATAATTGAGGAAGTGACCGGCAAGAAAGTGACGGCGTTCTGCTACCCGTTCGGCGAACGCGGCGCCTGCACAAGCGGCATGCTCGAGCGCGCCGGATACAGGACGGCTTTTGTGACGACGCTGCGCGACGGGTCGGTAAAATTGGACAGGTTCGCGCTGAAACGCATAAAGATAGAGACGAGCAGGGCTAACATGCTCGAGTTCAGGCTCAAGGTGTCGGGCTACTACACATGGCTGAAGTCGGCCGGACGGAAAAAGAAAAATTGAAAAAGATACTGATAGTAAACGTGAACTGGATAGGGGATGTGCTCTTCTCGACCCCGGCCATACGCGCGCTGCGCAGGCATTTTCCCGACGCGCATATCGCCTGCATGGTCGTGCCGCGCTGCAGGGAGGTGCTCGAGCTGAACCCTAACATTAACGAACTGATCATCTATGACGAAAAGGGCGAGTATAAGGGCCTGACGGGAAAGATGAGGCTGATATCGGAGCTGAAGGCGCGCTCGTTCGATATCGTGTTCCTTTTCCACAGGTCGCTGACCCGCACGCTGATGGTCGCCCTCTCGGGGATAAAGGAGAGGGTCGGCATCGATAACCCGAAGAGGGGCTTCCTGCTTTCGAGGAAGGTCCTGCCGCCGCCGCCGGACATACATAAGGTCGAGCAGTTCCTGAACATCGTAAAGGTAACAGGCGTGCGCGACTGCGGCAAGGACATGGAAGTGCATGTCAGCAAGAGCGACGAGGCGTTCGCGGAGGCATTCCTGAAGTCCCAGGGCATAAAGAGGGGCGAGCCGTTCGTTGTCCTGAACGCAGGCGGCAACTGGGACATGAAGCGCTGGCCCGCGGAAAATTTCGCCGAACTCGGTAATAAGCTTGGCAAGGAATACGGCATGCCGGTCGTATTGACCGGCGCCGGGAAGGACGTCGGCCTCGCCGAAAAGATCGCCGGCATGATGAAGAAGAAGCCGGTCATCGCCGCGGGCACTACCTCGTTGAGGCAGCTCGCCTCGATAATGAAACGCTCTGCGCTCGTCGTCTCTAACGATTCGGGGCCGATGCATATAGCGGTCAGCCAGGGCGCGAGGACGATAGCGATATTCGGGCCGACCGACCCTAAACTTACGGGGCCGTACGGCAGCGGGATATACAAAGTGCTGCAGAAGAGTTCCGGGAAGCCGGGATGCAAGATACCGTGCTACAACCTGCGCTGCGAAGATGCCCTTTGCATGAAAGCGGTATCGGTAGATGACGTCATGCGCGAAGCGGAAGGGCTCCTTAAATGAAAAGCGTAAATAAGATACTCGTCGTGACCCTGAGCAATATTGGCGATGCCGTGCTGACGCTGCCGGTCATAAACGCCCTGCGCGCGCAATACGGCGAGGCGGAGATAGACGTTGTCGCTGGCCCGCGTTCCGCGGAGGTCTTCGTATCGGACCCGAGGATAAATAAGGTTTACATATATGATAAGTCGGCCCCGCTGGCGCGTAAGGCGCGCCTCATGCTCGAGCTCAGGAAGAACCGTTACGGCCTTCTCGTTGACCTTCGCAACAGCATGTTCGGGTTCTTCGTCGGAGCCGGGGCTTCCAACGGGCCGGCCAGGGCGCCCGCAGGAGAAGCCAAACATAAGACGGAGGAGCACCTCGACAGGATAAGGCAACTCGGCATAGACGCGAGGTACGCGCCGTTCCCGGTCTGGATAGGGAAGCCCGACGAAGAGAAGGCGAGGATCCTGCTGAGGGACAAGGGCATATCGGACGCCGACAGGTTGATAAGCGTAAGCCCGGGCGCGAAGAGCCATATAAAGAAGTGGAGCGAAGGCGGGTTCGCGAAGGCCTGCGACATGCTTGCCGCGTCATATAAAATGAAGGTAGTGTTCGTCGGCGACGCCTCCGAAAAGGAGACGTGCCAAAGGATAATAAATATGATGCGCAGTTACGCCGTCTCGACAGCGGGTTCCACGAACCTGCGCGAACTCGCGTGGATCATCAAACGCTCATCGCTGCTGATAACCAACGACAGCGCGCCTTTGCACATTGCGGGCTCCGTAGGGACGCCGGCTGTGGCCATATTCGGCCCGACCGACCCGAAAAGATACGGCCCGAGGGAGGGCGCGGGGATCACGGTCAGCAGGAAGCTACACTGCTCGCCGTGCGAGAGCGCGCAATGCAGGTATAACCTCGAATGCATGAAATCCGTGACCGTCGAAGAGGTCTTCGATACCGCGAAAAAGGTGCTGGATGCAGGAAAATAAGAGAAAATACAGGATACTGATAATCAGGACCGACAGGATAGGCGACGTGCTTCTTTCCACGCCCGCGATAAAAGCGGTAAGGGACGCGTACCCAAACGCGCATATCGCGATGATGGTCAGGCCGTATGTCGAGGACATCGTTGATGGCAATCCCTACCTCGATGAAGTGATCTTGTACGACAAGGACAATGAGCAGAAAGGGATCTTCGCGACCCTGGCTTTCGTAGCCGGGCTAAGGCGCAAGAAGTTCGACCTCGCGATAGTCCTCCACCCGACCATACGATCAAACATGATACCGTTCCTCGCCGGAATACCCGAGAGGGTCGGCTATGACAGGAAATGGGGTTTCCTGCTGACGAAGCGGCTTAAGGACACGAAACACTACGGCGAGAAGCACGAGATAGATTACAGCCTCGATGTCCTGCGCCCGATCGGGATAACATCGAACAGCAGGGCGCTTTACATGCCCGTAAAGCCGGAATACGAGAGGGTCATAGAACGTTTCATGGACCTTGCCGACCTCGGGAGCAGGGATATTATCGTCGCTATAAGCCCGGGGGCGAGCTGCCCGTCGAAGCGCTGGCCCGCTTACAGGTTCGGCCGCGTGGCGGATGAGCTCATAGGAAGGCGCGGTGTGAAGGTCGTGATCATCGGCGGGCCGTCCGATAAGAAGACGGTAGATGAGGTGAAGACGGGCATGCTGCACAGCCCGATAGTGCTGTCGGAGGAGCATTCGCTCGGGGAGGTGGCGGCATTGCTGAAGAGGTGCAAACTGCTGATCTCAAACGACTCCGGCCCGGTGCATATCGCGGTAGCGGTCGGGACCCCGGTAATCTCGATATTCGGCAGGTTGGATCCGGGGCTTTCTCCCCAGAGGTGGGGGCCGGTCGGGCCGCGCGACATCGTTATACATAAGGATGCCGGATGCAAGGAGTGCCTTGCGCACAACTGCAAACTCGGTTTCAAATGCCTGGAGGCCGTTGCTGTCGAAGATGTCCTTTCGGCGGCGGAAGGGCTCCTAGGCGGCAATTGACATAATGCGTTAATAGTGGTAAACTTTTCGACAACAGAAAGCAAGGTAAACCATGAAATTCTTAGTCACCGGAGCGGCAGGCCTTATCGGCTCCAACCTCGCATTAGAACTCCAGAAACACGGTAAGACCATCGCTTTAGACGACCTTTCAGCCGGCAGGAAAGAGAACCTCGCGCGCTTTAAGGGAGCGATGGTCATAGCGGACATACGCAAGGTGGACTACTCGAAGTTCCTCGACAGGTGCGACGCGGTATTCCATCAGGCCGCCATCACAGATACTACCGTCATGGACAGGAACCTGATGCTGTCGGTCAACGTCGACGCCTTCAAGAGGCTCCTTATTTACGCGAAATCGATCGGGTGCAAAAAGATAGTGTACGCGTCGAGCGCCGCGACATACGGCAAGGGCAAGGTCCCGATGAAAGAGACCGACAGGCCCGCGCCCGCCAACATCTACGGCGAGAGCAAGGTCCGCATGGAGCAGGTAGCTAAGGCGTTCGTGAAGGAGAACCCGGACTTCTCCGTCGTGGGACTGCGTTATTTCAACGTCTACGGCCCCGGAGAGACGCATAAGAAGAAGGCCGCAAGCATGATATACCAGCTTTACCTGCAGATGGCCTCAGGCAAGCGCCCGAGGGTCTTCAAATGGGGCGAACAGTACCGCGATTTCATATACGTCAAGGATGTCGTCGCCGCCAACATGAAGGCGATGGCGTATAATGGCAGCGGAGCCTTCAACGTAGGCACCGGAGCGCCCGCGACATTCAACGAGGTAATAGAGGCCCTGAACAAGGCGCTGAAGAAAGACCTGACGCCCGAGTATTTCGATAATCCTTACGGTTTCTACCAGGACAGGACGCATGCCGATATGGCGCTGTCGAAGGCAGCGCTCAAATTCTCCGCTAAATACGGTGTAGAGGCGGGGATAAAAGATTACGTATCGATCCTGAAAAAACAGAAAAGGCGCTGAGATGCTGAAAAAGACTGATCTGGAAAAGTTCAATAGCACTATTTCGAGGTTCAGCGGCGCGAAGGTCCTCGTCGTAGGGGACCTGATACTCGACGAGTTCATCTGGGGCGACTCCTCGAGGATCTCTCCGGAGGCGCCGGTCCCGGTCGTGCTTGTGGGCAGGGAATCGATGATGCCCGGCGGCGCGGCCAATGTCGCGAGTAATATAAGCGCGATAGGGGCGAAGGCCTACCTTGCCGGCGTGATAGGGCGTGACGCGCACGGGCGCCAGCTCGAGACGATATTAAAGCAAAAGGGCGTAGACCTCGAAGGCGTAATATCGGATCCCGAGAGGCCCACGACGCTCAAGACAAGGGTCGTGGCGCGCCACCAGCAGGTGGTCAGGATAGACCGCGAGAGCGCGAAACCGCTGGCGGAATCGCTGAACAGGGAACTTATAGCATTCATAAAGTCAAAGATAAAAGAGGTTGACGGTGTCATCATAGAGGACTACGGCAAGGGCGTCGTGACGCCCGGGCTTCTGAAGGAGATCGTCCCCCTCGCGAGAAAGCATAAGAAGATAATAACCGTAGACCCGAAGGAAGAGCATATTTCGTATTACAAGGGAGTGACGGCCATCACCCCGAACCGCAAAGAAGCGGAAGCCATGGGCGGCATAAAGGCGAAGGACGATCCATCGCTGGATAAGCTCGGTAAGTCGTTACTGGAAAGGTTGAAACTGCAGGCGGCGCTTATCACTTTAGGCGAGAACGGCATGAGGGTCTTTGAGCGCGGCGGGAAGATAACACAGATACCGACGGTCGCGCAGGAGGTCTTTGACGTCTCGGGCGCAGGCGACACGGTCATCGCCACTTTTACGGCGGCATTATGCGCCGGCGCGAAGATGATAGAAGCCGCGCATATTTCCAATTTCGCGGGCGGCATAGTGGTCGGGAAGGTCGGCGTCGCGTCGACATCCCAGGCCGAGCTGAAAGCCCGCATAAGGGACCACCATTGGCAGCCCTGATCCGAGGAGGCATCTGAATGGACGCTATCGGCGTCATCCCGGCGAGGTACGGTTCGACGAGGTTCGAGGGAAAGGTCCTCGCGGACCTTCTCGGCAAGCCAGTCATACAGCATGTGTGGGAAAATGCCAAGAGGGCCGCGACGCTCGACGACCTCGTAGTCGCTACCGATGATGAGCGTATCCTCGACGCCGTTCGTGCGTTCGGCGGCAAGGCGGTCATGACCGCGAAGGAACACAGGACCGGGACCGACAGGTTGAGGGAGGTCGCGAACCCGGTCGACGCGAGGGTCGTCGTGAACATACAGGCCGACGAGCCGCTTCTGCATCCGTCTATGATAGACGACGTCGTGAGCCCGCTGCTGCACAACAGGGAACTGGCGATAACGACGCTGAAGAAGAAGATAACCGACCCCGAAGACCTGCGCAACCCTAATGTCGTAAAAGTCGTGACCGACAAGAACGGCTACGCGCTTTACTTTTCGCGTTCGGCGATACCTTTCCCGCGTTTCCATGAGAATGTCGTATTCTACAAGCATATTGGGCTTTACGCCTTCACGAAGGATTTCCTTTTCACTTTCACGACACTCCCGACCTCGTCCCTCGAAGGGGCCGAGGGGCTTGAGCAGCTTCGCGTCCTCGAGAACGGTTACAGGATAAAGGTAGTCGAGACCCAGTTCGATACGATAGGTATCGACACCCCCGAAGACCTCGAGCGCGCGAGGGAGGTCCTAACCTTGAGGGATAAATGACAGCGCAAGCACGCGGCA
The DNA here is from genome assembly GCA_964650515.1 of uncultured Planctomycetia bacterium. GTDB lineage: Bacteria > Omnitrophota > Gorgyraeia > Pluralincolimonadales > Pluralincolimonadaceae > UBA6215. Next base: position 37,419 of record CAZYUB010000013.1, read on the forward strand.
CAAAATATATATTCATTACCGGGGGAGTCGTGTCGAGCCTCGGCAAGGGAATAGCATCGGCATCGATCGGAAAATTGCTTGAGGCAAAGGGCATAAAAGTCACGCTGCAGAAGCTCGACCCGTACATCAACGTTGACCCGGGCACGATGAACCCTTTCCAGCACGGCGAGGTCTACGTGACCGACGACGGCGCCGAGACCGACCTCGACCTCGGCCATTACGAGAGGTTCACGTCGGTCATCATGGGCAAGGACAATAACGTCACGACCGGCAAGATATATAATTCCGTCATAACGAAAGAGCGCCGCGGCGATTATCTCGGCGGGACGGTCCAGGTGGTCCCGCACATAACGAACGAGATAAAGGAATCGATAAAGAAGGTGGGCAGGACAAGGGGAGTCGACGTGGTCCTCTGCGAGATAGGCGGCACTGTCGGCGATATCGAATCACTGCCGTTCCTCGAGGCGATCAGGCAGCTGAGGCTCGAGAAGGGCCGCGGCAACGTTCTGAACGTACACCTTACCCTCGTGCCGTATATAAGGGCCGCGGGCGAGCTGAAGACGAAACCGACGCAGCATTCGGTCCAGAAACTCCGCGAGATAGGCATCCAGGCGGATATCCTGCTCTGCAGGACGGAGAAATCCCTCTCCAAGAAACTGAAGGAGAAGATAGCGCTCTTCTGCAACGTCGACGAGGGCGCGGTCTTCGAGGCGAAGGACGTCAGGGACATCTACGAGGTCCCGGTAATGTTCAAGGAGCAGGGGCTCGACAAGGCAATCGTGAAGATGCTCGACCTTCACGGCCGCGACAAGGGGCTCAAGGACTGGGAAGAGAAGGTCATCAAGCCGTCGCTTGACCCGTCGGCCTGCGTCGTCATAGCGGTGGTCGGCAAATACATAGAATTGCAGGACGCGTATAAGTCGATATACGAGGCGCTCAAGCACGGCGGCATAGCCAATAACGCGCGCGTGGAGATAAAGAGGGTAGAGTCGGAGAAGATCGAGCAGTTCGGCGCCGGGAAGTACCTCGCCGGCGTCGACGGCATACTCGTCCCAGGAGGTTTCGGGACGAGGGGCATAGAAGGCAAGATAAAGGCGATAAGGTACGCGAGGGAGAACAAAGTGCCCTTCTTCGGTATATGCCTCGGCATGCAGTGCGCGACGATAGAGTTCGCGCGCAACGTCTGCGGGCTCGACAGGGCAAATTCCACGGAGTTCGACAGGAACACGCCCAATCCGGTGATCAGTCTAATAGAGGAGCAGAAGAAGGTAACACAGCTCGGCGGGACGATGCGCCTCGGGAAATACCCGTGCAGGGTCAGGAAGGGGACCAAGACATTCGACGCTTACCGCAAGGAACTCGTATACGAGAGGCACCGCCACAGGTATGAGTTCAACGGCAAGTACAAGGATATCATGGCAAAGAACGGCCTTATGGTGACGGGCGTATACCCGAAGGCGAACCTCGCGGAAATAATAGAGCTGCAGGGCCACCCGTGGTTCATAGGGTCGCAATTCCACCCGGAGTTCAAATCAAAGCCGGACGATTGCCAGCCGCTTTTCAGGGAGTTCGTGAAAGCGTCATTGCTGTCCGGCGCCAAAAGGAGCTAAAACGTGGCTAAGACCGTAGCGATCGGAAAGATAAAGATTGGCGGAGACAACCCGCTGGTCCTGATAGCCGGGCCGTGCGTAATAGAGAGCGAGTCGTCGGCCGTCAGGCATGCGCGCGCGATAAAGAAGATCGCGGACAGGCTCGATATCCCCTATGTCTATAAGTCCAGTTACGACAAGGCGAACAGGACATCGGTCAAATCTTTCCGCGGTCCCGGGCTCGAGAAGGGGCTTAAGGCCTTGAAAGCGGTAAAGGCCGCCGCAGGCGTCCCGATATTAAGCGACGTGCACTGCAAGGAGGAGCTCGATGCGGCCGCTAAGGTCCTCGACGTAATCCAGGTGCCGGCGTTCCTTTCGAGGCAGACGGATTTTATAATCGCTGTGGCAAGGACCGGGAAGGTCGTGAACATAAAGAAGGGCCAGTTCATGGCGCCCTGGGATGTTAAATTCGCAGTGGAAAAAGCGGCGGCGGCGGGTAACAAGTCGATCATAATAACCGAGCGAGGCGCCAGCTTCGGGTATAACAACCTCGTAAGCGACATGAGGTCGCTCGCGATACTCGGCGAACTCGGTTATCCGGTCGTTTTCGACGCGACGCATTCCGTGCAATTGCCGGGAGGCCAGGGGGAGTCGTCGGGCGGCGAAAGCAGGTTCATACCGGTCCTGGCGCGCGCGGCCGTGGCCGCGGGATGCGACGGCCTCTTCCTTGAGGTCCACGAGGACCCGAGGTGCGCTCTCTGCGACGGCCCGAACTCGGTCGCGCTGAAAGACCTCGAGGAGCTCCTTATTACGGTAAAGGAGATACACGAGACAGTAAAAGATAATGCGGGCAAGGGGAGGCGCAAATGATAAAGCGCGCGAAAGAGGTCCTGAGGATAGAGGCGGCCGCGGTGTCGTCTCTTATACGCAGGATAGATAAAAATTTCGAGAAGGCGGTCAGGGCAGTCCTCGCGTGCAAGGGAAAGCTCGTCGTGACGGGCATGGGAAAACCGGGTTTCATAGGCGCGAAGATATCGGCCACCCTCTCGTCGACGGGGACGCCGAGCCTTTACCTGCACCCGGCCGACGCCATACACGGCGACCTCGGCAGGGTAACGAAGGACGATGTCGTGCTCGCGATATCGAACTCAGGTGAGACCGAGGAGATAATAAGGCTCCTGCCGACGCTGAAGAAGATCAGCACGAGGATAATAGCCATGACCGGCAACAGGGATTCGACCCTCGCCAGGCACAGCGACGTCGTGCTGGATGTCGCGGTAAAGAAAGAGGCGTGCCCTCTCAACCTCGCGCCGACCGCTTCGACGACCGCGATGCTCGCGATGGGCGACGCGCTTGCTGTCGCGCTGCTGGACCGCAGGGGATTCAGGCGGGAGGATTTCGCGCTATACCACCCGGGCGGCTCGCTCGGAAAACGGCTTATACTGAAGGTCGAGGACATAATGAGGAAGGGGAAGGCGAACCCGGTCGTCGGCGCCGACATGAAGATCAAAGACGTGCTGCTGAGGATCACGGGCGCGCGCGCGGGTTCGGCGAGCGTCGTGGACAAAAAAGGCATGTTGGCCGGGATATTCACCGACGGGGACCTCCGCAGGCACCTCGGCACGGATCCGTTGCTCTCTCTCAAGCCGGTAAAGCAGGTCATGACGAAGAATCCCGTGACGATCTCCAAGGATATGCTCGCCGCGGACGCTTTCCGCATACTGCAGGAGAAGAGGATAGACGAGATCCCGGTTGTCGACAAGTTGAAGAGGCCTATAGGCCTCGTGGACGTCCAGGACCTGCTGAAGGCGGGGCTCGTATAACCGATGGACATCTCCGATAAGGCGAAAAAGATAAAGCTCCTTGTCCTTGACGTCGACGGGGTCATGACCGACGGCAGGGTGTATTACGACGATTTCGGCGACCAGCTGAAGGCGTTCGACATACAGGACGGCTACGGGCTTACGCTCTGGTGGAAGGCGGGGCTTAAGTCCGCGATCATAACCGCGAAGAGATCGCGCATCGTGTCGCGGCGCGCGAAGGCCTGCCATATCGATAAGGCCTTTATGGGCGCGCGCGACAAAGGCGCGGAATACGAGAAGTTGCTCAGGATTTTCAAGGTCACCGACGAAGAGGCCTGTTTCATAGGTGACGACCTTATAGACTTGCCTGTCATGAGGCGGGCCGGACTGGCTGTCGCGGTCCCCTACAGCCGCCCTGAACTCAAAGCCATATCCCACTACACCACCCTTGCTGAAGGCGGTCGCGGGGCGATAAGGGAGATCGTCGAGATCATCCTGAAAGCCCAGTCCAAATGGCACAGTTGACAAAAAAAATCTCCTAACGTATACTATGATTCAATAAAAGGAGAAACGATGCCGAAAAGAGAGAAAAAATCTCTCGGGGAAGCGCTCGTCGAACTCGGCCTCATAGATGCCGGGAAGCTCAAAAAGGCGAAATCGGAGGTCGAGAAGACCAAGGAGCCGCTTCGGCGAGTTCTCGTGAAACTCGGTATGGTGGACGAGGACGCCATACTCTCCTTTTTTGAAGGGCAGATGGGCATCCCGCGAATAGATTTCTCCAATTATATCCTCGACCCGAAGGTAGTCGAGCTCCTCCCGGAAACATTCTGCAGGAAAAATTCCGTGCTCCCGCTTTTCAAGATCGCCGATACGCTGACGATCGCGATGACCGACCCGATGGACGTATTCGCGATAGACGAGGTCCGCGCGAGGACAAGGTGCGAGGTCGAGCCGGTAGTCGTCTCGGATAAGGACCTCCAGCGCGTCTTCGACCAGTATTACGGCGCTAAGGGCACGATGGACGATATCGTGAAGTCGATCGACAAGGAAAAGTTTTCCGCGAAGGAAGGGGCGGAATCGGAGCTGAAGGCGCTCGAAGGGCTCGTCGAGGAAGCGCCGGTAGTCCGGCTCGTGAACCTCGTCGTAATGGAAGCCCTTAAAGCCGGGGCGTCGGACATACATATCGAGCCGGAAGAGGAGAGCCTGCTGACAAGATACAGGATAGACGGCGTCCTGCATGAGGTCGTCTCTCCCCCGAAGAACCTGCAGGCGGCGGTCATATCGCGAATAAAGATATTGTCCGGCATGAACATCGCAGAGCGCAGGATACCCCAGGACGGCAGGTTCCAGCTTAAGATAGAGAACCGCCAGATAGATTGCAGGGTTTCCACGATACCGACCGTATACGGCGAGAACGTGGTGATAAGGCTGCTCGACCTCAACAGCGTCCTGCTCGGGCTGAGCGACCTGGGTTTTTCGAAGGATGACCTCGCGGTATACGAAAAGCTCATACACAAGCCGTACGGCATCATACTCGTGACCGGGCCGACCGGCTCGGGAAAGACGACCACGCTCTATTCGTCGCTAAGCACTATAAACTCCCCCGAAAAGAATATCGTCACTATAGAGGACCCTATCGAATACCGCCTCCATATGGTCCGGCAGATGCAGATAAACCCGAAGGCGGGGCTGACGTTCGCGAGCGGCCTGCGCTCGATATTGCGCCAGGACCCCGACATCGTGATGGTGGGCGAGATCCGCGACCTCGATACCGCGGAGGTCGCCATACAAGCCGCCCTGACGGGCCACCTAGTCCTGAGCACTCTGCATACGAATGACGCGCCCGGCGCGATAACCCGCCTGATCGACATGGGGCTCGAGCCGTTCCTCGTGTCATCGTCGATAACCGGCGTGATCGCGCAGCGGCTCGTGCGGCTCATCTGCCCCGATTGCAAGAAGGAATATAAGCCCTCGGACAAGGTCCTCGAGGACGTCGGAATGATCTCGTACAGGGACAGCGTCAAATTTTACCACGGGAATGGCTGCGACAAATGCATGCATACCGGCTACAGGGGCAGGATAGGCATATTCGAGCTGATGGTGCCCAGCGACGAGATACGCGGGCTGACCGTTTCTAAGGCCTCCATGTCGGAGATAAGGAAGGCCGCGCTTAAGGCGGGCATGAAGACGATGCAGCAGGACGGCCTCGAAAAAGTCAAGGCAGGCAAGACGACACTGGAAGAGGTCATGCGCGTCACCCAGCAGGAAGAGTAGACGATGCCGAATTTCCGTTATAAGGCTAGGGACCAGGCGGGCAAGCTCGTGGAAGGCGCGATGGAGTCTGCCACCGAGCACGAGCTGGCCGACAAACTGCGCAAGATGGGATACGTCGTCACGGGCGTCTGGCCGGCGGCGGGCAGCGTCTCCCTGGGGGAGATACTCGGCGGTTTCAACAGGATAAGCGTCGAAGATACGATCTTCTTTAATATACAGCTTTCTAACATGCTCGACGCGGGGCTCCCCCTGCTCACATGCCTCAATTCGATATCGCTGCAGGCGGAGAACAGGCAGATAAAGAAGGTGATATCCGACGTCGGGCTTAAGGTAGAGACAGGCCTCTCCCTTTCCGAAGCGATGGCAAGCCACCCGGGCGTGTTTTCACGCCTTACGATAAGCATGGTGAAAGCCGGGGAGGCGAGCGGAAACCTGCCTATCGTGCTCAAGAGATTGGCGGATTTCGGGGAGAGCGAACTGGACCTGAGGCAGAAGGTCAGCTCGGCGCTCATATACCCGGCCATACTTACGCTTGCCTCTTCCGCCGCGGTGATATTCATTGTCACGTCTGTTATCCCGAAATTCGCGGAGATCTTCAACAAGTTCCATGTCCAGCTTCCGCTGATAACGCGGATGCTCAACTCTGCGGGGATCGCGCTAAGGGATTATTGGCATCTCTACGCCCTGGCGGCGCTGGCCATTGCCCTTGCCGCGCGAATATACGTGAATACCGGAATCGGCAGGCTGCAGTTCGACCAGTTGAAGCTCTCGCTTCCGGTAATAGGCCCGCTCATGAGGAAGGCCGCCATATCGCGCGCCGGGCGCACCCTTGCCACGCTCTTCTCGAGCGGCGTGCCTATACTCGAATCGCTCGAGATACTCGAGGGCACTATCGGCAACGAGGTCCTCGCCCGCGTAATGGCGACAGTCCGCGAGGCGGTGCGCGGGGGCAGTAAGATCTCGGAACCGCTTAAAGTCAGCGGGGAGTTCCCGCCCGACACTATACAGATGATCGCGGCAGGCGAAGAGACCGGCAACCTTGACGTTATGCTTAACAAGGTCGCCGACCTTTACGATTCGGCCGTCGCTTACAGCATAAAAAAACTTACGGCATTCCTTGAGCCTGCGTTCCTGTTGATAATGGGTTCCGTCGTGGCCGTCATCATGGCCTCGACTCTAATACCGATGTTCGACCTGATAAAAATACTCAGGCGATAAAAAAAGGAGGAAGCAAGATGAGGAAAGGGTTCACGCTTATAGAGTTGCTGATAGTCATCATGGTCATCGCGATACTTATCGGGATAGCCCTGCCGAGGTTCCGCGGCATGCAGGAGGAAGGCAATATCGCGAAAGCGAAGGGTGAGCTCGTCACGCTGCAGGCGGCGGTGGAGAGCTATTACATGCACAACAACAACACTTACCCGGCCGCGCTCGCGAACCTCACGACCGCGACCCCGCAGATCGTGGACGCGACGCTTCCCGAAGACCCGTTCAACGTCGGCAATGATTACGGTTACGCGCAGTCCCCGGACGGCAGGTATTATGTCCTCTACTCCGTAGGGACCGGCGGCAACGGAAGCGCGTCCGTAGCGAATACCGGCGTAATAACGGAGACGAACGGGACGAGCTGTATATATGTATCGAACGCGGGACGCGATACGCAGCCCTAACGTGCGCAACAAAAAAGGCTTCACGCTTCTTGAAGTCCTGTTGGCCGTTGTCCTCATGGCCGGCGGTTTCATAGCCCTGTCACAGGCGGTCGTGACAGGGCTTTTTGTCACCGGCGGCAGCGAGCAGGAGCTCACGGCCGCGAACCTCGCTCAGGAGCGCATGGAGGACATAAGGAACACGGCATACGCGTCCGTTACGGACGAAGCGCGCGCCCCGGTCGCCGGTTTCACGTCATACGAGAGGGAAGTGGTCGTCACGACCCCGCTGGCAAGCTTGAAGCAGGTCAACGTTACCGTATATTGGCAGTCGAAATCGGATGAATTGAGCTTCAGCCTGGTGACATATGTCTCGGACATATAGAAGTCGCGGGTTCACTATAATAGAACTTGTAATATCGGCTTTCCTTGTGGCCGCGCTGCTAGGCGCGGTCGTGATGGTCTATAATTTCGGTTTCGACGTCTCGTATTCGCAATGGAAACGCACGGGGATAAAAGGGGAGACCTCAAGGGCGGTTTCCTCGCTCTCCGCGGAACTCCGCCGCGCGACATCCGTCGTATCAGGCCAGGCGCTCGAGCGCAGTATCAGGTTTACGGTGGATTACGACGGCAACGGCGCGGAAGAGACGATACAATACACGTGGGACAATACCGCCGGAAACCCCCTGGACAGGACATTCACTTCTACGGTCCCCGTCGTGAATTCAACGGACTCCGTCGTGAATTCCGTCGATTCGATGGCGTTCTCGTATTACGACGCGAACGACAACCTGCTCGCGTTCCCGGTCACGGCGTCCCAGGCCAGGGCTGTCGCGGTCACGATAACGGTCACCGACGGCGATGAGACGTTCACGCTGCGCACGAAGGTAAAATTGAGGAATATCTGACAAATGCGAAATACGCGCGGCGCCGGGTCGCTGCTGATACTCGTATTCCTGCTGATGGTATCGATGAGCCTTTTTGTCGCGGGGCTCATGTTCATCGCGTCGCACGAGATACGCGATACCGCGTTCGGCGCGAACGATTACCGGCTCCTGCACCTGGCGGATGCCGGCGTTGACAGGGCCATCAGGCAGCTGCGCGCGGACTATCTTACCTCTACACAGACGGGCGAGGCGGACCTCCGCGGCGCGGATACCTCATTATGCTCGAGCATAGGCAACCAGGCCCGGTTATCGTATATAGATGACAGCAGTGCCACAATAAACAATAACGGCGACCTGGCGATAATCAGGACCTTCGATTCGAACTATACCCAGGCCCGCATAATATCCGTCACGTATTTCGTGAGGGCGAGCCGGGCGACCGGCGGCACGGGCGCCACCATGCAGGCCTCGTACACTACCGACGGCTCGACCTATACTACGGTAATAACCCAGGCCCTTCCGAACAGCACGACGCTCGTTAATTATTCCGCGGATATAACCGGAGGCCTCGACTGGGACGATATAATGAGCGGGAATTTCAGGCTGCGCGTGGTCAGGACCGCGGGGAACAGGAATATAAACCTCGATGCGCTCTGGATAAGGGTCGAGTACGAAATAGATACCAATACGGAGACGTGGTTTGACGGTTCATACGCAAGCTTTCCCGTTGCTCTCGGTGATGGGAGCATCCAGTCCGTATCCATAACCGATGAATCCGGCAAGGTCCATTTAAATTACGCGACGCAGGGATTGTTAAGGTATCTCATGCAGGAGCGCGGTGTCGCGAGCGGCACCGCCAATACTGTCGCGACAAATATCGTCAATTACCGGGGAGCGGCGCTCACGGACCCGTTCGATTCCGTCGAGGAATTACAGCGCGTCACCGGCATGACGCAGGCGATATATGACGCGATAAAAGACTACGTGACGGTGTATTCCTACGTCAACCCGTATTCATACAGGCCGCCGGCCTCCGGGACAACATCGCGCGCCCCGATAAATGTCAATACCGCGCCCCGGGAGGTCCTTGAGGCGGTCTTCGACAACCTTTCGCTCGGCGCAACCGACGCCGCGAGTTTGGCCACCGACATAATCAACGCGCGCGCGTCGAACCCGTTCACGTGTTTCTACCATTGGGATACCGCCGTGACAACGGACCTCTACGGCCTTATTACGACGCGCGCTTACCTGAGCACAAGCGGTAATCCGGACGAGCGTGACAGGGTCCTTGATACCTCCGACGCGTCGTCGCTTATCCCCATCAGCGGCTCGGCCTCATATACGAACCCGGCCGCAGAATTTTGTTACGCTACGCAGGCATTTGAGGTACAATCTGTAGGTAGGTCGCTCGGTATCGACTTCAGGGTCACGACGAAAGTTAAGGACGATCCGCGCGATACGGGTAACATAAGGACATTTTATAATTATACGGGCGACACGACGGCGATAGGCCACCGCAGGGAAAATTACGAATGATGAATATGGGGCAGAAGAGCGTATTCCTCGGCATAGATATCGGCAGTTCCTGCATAAAGGCAGTCGAGATCGATCTCGGCGCCGCCGGGGGGCCTGTCGTAAGGAAGGCGAATGTCGTACCGAGGTCCGCGGGCCTCGGAAAGGCGCTTGCGGGCATGCAGGCCAAGGGCGCGAGGGCTATAGGCATCGTGGACTGCCCGACATCCTGCCTGCGTTACTTTACTGTCCCTGTCATGCCGGATAAGGAACTCGGGGAAGCGATAAAGTGGGAAGCGAAAGACAAGGTGTCGTATCCGCTCGATGAGGCGGTCATCGGTTACGAAACGGAAGAGGAAACAGGCGAGGATGGCCTTAAAAAACTGCGCGTGAAGTTTGTCGCGTCCCCGAAGAAGTTCGTCGACGAGATGACCTCGCTCATGGCGGAAGCGGGCGTAGAACCGGTCGCGATAACCGAACCTCCTCTCGCGATAGAGAATATCGCGCAACGCCTCGGCATAGAGGGCGCGGCAACGGCGGCGATAATAGATATCGGGGCGGAATCGACCGGCATAAGCATCTTAAAAGGCGGGTCCCTGAAATTCCACAGGAAGATAGGGTCCGGAGGCATAGCGATAACGAAGGCGATCACTTCAGTGCTGGTAACCGAGCAGGGCCGCGTCGAGCTCGGTTATGAGGAGGCGGAGAAACTCAAGATCAAGCACGGGATACCGCCCCTGCCGGGAACCGACCTGCTGGACGGGAAGATAAACAGCCAGCAGATGCTGTCGCTGATCAGGCCTGCGACCGAGCGGCTTGTCCAGGAGATAGAGCGCTCGTTCGAATATTACAGCGACGGCGCGCTCGGCGACAAGGTAAGGTCCGTCGTGCTCGTCGGCGGCGGAGCGTCGCTGAAGGGCCTCGCGCATTTCCTGCAGGATACCCTGGATATGCCCGTATCGGTGGGCGACCCTTTCAAGGGGATGAAACTGGCGAACAGCGCGGTGATGCCCGGCGCGGAGCCGCAGATGTTCGCGGGCGCGCTCGGCGCGGCATTAAGCGAAGGCAAAGGCATAAACCTCCTGCCTTCGGAAATAAAACATAAGACCGCCCGGACCTTCGGGAAAGCGGCGGCCGAGTCGGCCGTGGTCGCGGCGGTGGTCTTGCTCATCCTCGGTTTTGTCGGCCAGCAAATGCGTCTGTCGAGCTATGAAAAGAAGATAAAATACGGCGATAAGGAGCTCGAGGCGATGAGGCCGCAGATACAGATAGCGCTCAACTACGAGCGCATCAGTCAGGACAACGACAAGAAGAAGGGCTTCATGGCGAAGATGCTCTCCGAAGAACCGCCGCTGAAGGAAGTGCTCAAGGAGCTCAGCAACAAGATACCGGGCGAAGCGGTGCTTACGGGCTTAAGGATAGATGATAAGGAGCTCATCATAAAGGGCGAGATACGCGGGGAGGTGGCCAACCGCGAGGAGGCCCTCTCCGCTATAATAACGGCGCTGGAGGGCGGCCTGTTCAGCGAGACGACGCTTATAAACGCGAGGATGAGCGAAGATTCCAGGTCAAAGGCGGAGTTCGAGATAAAATGCGAATTTTAAACAGGATAACGCTGCCGTCCGGATTGCTTGCCCGGAAGAAGGCCATCGCGATGTCGGCGGCCGGCGTAATAGCTTTTGCCGTAGTCTTCGCGCTCGTCATCTCCCCGACGCAGAAGAAGATAATATCCAAGAAGAAGGAATGGAAACAGATGGAGGCGATGCTCGCTGAAAGCAGGGTCAAGCAGAGCACTGCTTACAAGATAGACAAGGCGGGCATAGAAGCGGAGTCCGCCGCCCTGAAGAGGAAATTGCCGTCCAGGAGCAACGTCTCGGCGGTGATAGACGAATTGACGAGGAAAGGCAAGGCGCTGAATATCGAGTTCATCACGATTGACCCGCAGGAAGAGAGGAGTGCGACGCCGGGTTCGCGACAGTCGGCGGACGGGTTCCGGTATTCGGTGCTGCCGATAGATATAGATATGCGCGCCTCTTTCAGGAGTATCGGCGAATACCTTAATGCCGTGGACGGCCTTGAAAGCGGGTTCGCGACCGTCGACAACGTGCAGATATCGAAGGACGACCGCATCTTCCCGAAACTTAAGGTCAGGATGACGGTCTCCGCGTATTCCATAGAGGACGATAGTGGACAAAAATAAACGGCAGATCATGATACTTGCGGCGGTCATAACGGCATTCGTCGTCTTCCTTTTGGCCGCGGTAATGAAATCGAAGCCGGCCGGGAAACCGGCCGTGCGGGCGGCCGGGGCCGCCGTAACCACGGCGGTAAATAAACCCGCGGAGGCGCCGGCCCCCGGAAAGAGCTCATTCCCGTCATGGGGCAGGGACCCGTTCGCCGTGGGCAGCGTCCCGGTACAGGCGACCGGGGACCTTTCGCTGTCAGGCATCTTCTGGGACGCGAAGAAGCCCGTATGCCTCATTGACGGAAAGATGCTCAAGGCAGGCGACGAGATATCCGGCGCTAAGGTATTGGAGATAAACAAGGATACGGTCCTGCTTAAGGTCGGCGACGAGCTCAGGACCCTCAGGGTCGGGCGTTAACGCTTGACTTGGCGGATATCTTCTGCTATCATAACGCGTTGTGAAGCACAGGATCAGGAGAAGGTATCTATATTACCTTCTGAAGACAGCCAGTTTTATCTCGCTTCTCTTTCCGATTAAAATTAACAGGTTTATAGGCAGACGGATGGGGGAATGCGCCTTTTTTTTGGCCGCAGCGCCCAGGAGGAAGGCCGTCGAGAACCTGAAGCTTGCCTTCGGGAAAGAGAAGTCCGGCGCTGAAATACGGGCTATAGCCAGGGGGGTATTCCGGAATCTCGGGGAGAACCTTTTCGAGATGCTGAATTCCTCCAAGTTCAGCTCCGGGAACATCGACAGGTACGTGAAGATAAAAGGCCTCGATATAGTAGATAAGGCTCTTTCTCAAAAAAGAGGGTTTATCGTCCTGTCGGCGCATTTCGGCAACTGGGAGCTCCTCGCGGGCTGGTTTGGCCTGAAGGGATACCCGGTGAACGTCCTCGCGCGCAAGCTCCGCTACGAAAAGTATGACGCGTGGATAAACGGCCTGCGCAGGGGGCTCGGCGTGAACGTCATAATGCGCGATGAGTCGGCAAAGGCGATATTAAGGCTGCTTAAGGAAGGCCAGTCGATAGCGATACTCGCGGACCAGGACATATCCTCGCTCGACGGGGTCTTCGTGGATTTTTTCGGCCGCAAGGCGTTCACACCGACGGCGCCTGTGATACTCGCGCTCGCGACCGCGGTGCCCATAATACCCATGTTCATTGTCCGCGAGAGGGACACGCATACGATATACGTGGAGGAGCCGCTTGAGCTCGAAATTACCGGCAATAAGGACGCGGATATAATGGCCAACACGCAGAAATGGTCGAAGGTCATAGAATCATATATCAGGAAATACCCGTCACAATGGGTCTGGTTCCACGAAAGGTGGAAGACGCAAACAAATGAAGATAAATAAATTTATTGCGGCGCTGCTCTTAGCGCTGTCGTTCAACGGCTGCGCGGTGCGCAGCGACAAGCCCGCAAAACAACCCGCGGAAGAGCCGGTGTCACTCTCGACCGACCAGCAGGTCATGGCTTTTTCCCTGGCCGGGTACGAGAAGAGCGGCAGGAAGAAGTGGGAGGTCCAGGGCAAGTCCGCAGACATCATGACGGAAGTCGTGAACCTGACCGACGTCGTCGCCAAGGCATACGGCGAAGAGGTAGACATGACGCTGACCGCGGACAAGGGAGTGTTCAACAGGAACACGAGCGACGCGCATTTCGAGTCGAACGTCGTCGTCTCCGGCACGGACGGAACGAAGATGGTGACCGACGAGGTCGACTGGAAGAACGCCGACCAGAAGATAGTCACCGACAAGCCCGTAAAGCTTTACGCCGAGAATGTCGAGAAGAAAGAGGACGGCACCGAGCGCAAGATCCCGACCACGATCGTCTGCGACGGCCCGATGGAGATAGATTACGGCAAGAACTACGCGGTCTTCAATACGAATGTCAGGGTCAATGACGAGCGCGGCCAGATATTCTGCGATACCGCCACGGCATATTACGATTCCGGCACGAAGAAGGTCTCAAGGATAGTCGCGAAAGGCAATGTGAAGATAGTACGCGGCGGAAGCTGGACATTCAGCGATGAGGCCGTATACCTGGCGGCGGAGCAAAAGGTCATATTGAGCGGCTCGCCGAAGGTGACCATCTATCCGGAAGAATCGAAGGCCGCGACAAAAGAGGTATTTTAGATGCACCTGCTCGAGACGAAGGGCCTCCAGAAGACGTATAACCGCCGGCGCGTAGTCGACGGGGTGGACATATCCGTCAAGCGCGGCGAGATCGTAGGCCTTTTGGGCCCGAACGGCGCCGGGAAGACGACGACGTTCTACATGATAACCGGCCTGATAGAGCCGGATAAGGGCGAGGTCATCTTCGATAACCAGGATATAACGAACCTGCCGATGCACAGGAGGGCCCGCTGCGGCATCGGCTACCTCGCGCAGGAGCCGTCGATATTCAGGAAACTGACCGTCGAAGAGAATATCATGGCGATACTCGAGACGCTGAAGATCTCGAAGAAAGAGCGCAGGAAGAGATTGGAGATGCTGCTCGGCGAGCTCAGGATATCGCACCTCGCGAAGAATTACGCATATACACTCTCGGGCGGCGAGCGCAGGCGCCTCGAGATAACGCGCGCGCTCGTGACGGAGCCGCTGTTCGTTTTGTTCGACGAGCCGTTCTCCGGCATCGACCCGATAGCGGTCGCGGAATGCCAGGAGATAATATGCTCCCTGAAGGATAAGGGGCTCGGCATACTGCTGACCGACCATAACGTCAGGGAGACGCTCTCCATAACCGACAGGTCATATATCATGGCCGACGGGAAAGTGCTGATATCGGGCACGGCCGAAGAGCTTATCTCCGACCAGAAGTCGAGGCAGATATATTTGGGAGAGAAGTTTAGAATGTGAGCCGACCGCAGCAAGTTGTCCCCGCAGCTAGACGCTGCGCGACTTTTGCTCGCTGCGCGAGCAAAATCTGCTTGCAGCTGCGGGGATATTCGTACGCTAATAGATAGCGGACTCATAAGGAGGCAGCAATGAACGTAGTCGTGACAGGACGCCATTTCGACGTAACGGAAGGCATGAAGTCGCATATCAACGACAAGATAGCCAAGCTGAACCAGTTCCACCAGAACATCCTTGAGGCGCATGTCATACTCGAGGTCTCGAAGTTCCGCCATATCGCGGAGATGACCGTCATCGGAAAGCATATGAAGTTCACCGCGACCGAGACGACCACCGACATGTACGCGTCGATAGACAAGGCGATAGATTCCCTCGATAACCAGCTGCATAAGCTGCACGACAAGGTGAAGGAACACAGGGTCAGGAACTCATCCGGTAGGATAAAGGAGCTCGCGACGAGGATATGGGGCATCAAGGATTACTGGAGGGGAGAAAAGCCCGCCTCCGGGCCCAGGATAGTCGAGACGAAACGCGTCGCCGAGAAACCTATGTCGGTCGAGGAGGCGGTAGAGGAGCTTAAGATATCGAGCGGCGAGTTCATCGTGTTCAGGAACGCCGATGACAACAAAGTAGAAGTGGTCTATAAGAGAAAGGACGGGGACTTCGGGCTCATAAAGGCCTGAGGCTTATCGCTATGAAAGTAAAAAGCAAGGAATTGGCGGGTTCCCGCAGGGGTTTCGAGATAGAGGTTCCGGCGGAGACGATAAAGGAAAAATTCGACGAGATATATAACGAGATAGAGAAGTACGCCGAGGTCCCCGGATACAGGACCGGCAAGGCGCCGCGCTACCTCGTGGAGTCACACTACAAGGAGAAGGCCGGAGACGAGGTCAAGAAACGCCTCATAGGCGACTCGATAGTAAAGGCGGTCAAGGATGCCGGAATTGAGACGATAGGCATGCCGTCCGTCACGGACATAATCTTCGAGGAGGGCAAGCCGCTCTCGTTCAAGGCGGAGGTGCACGTGCGCCCGGAGATCAAACTGAAGAATTATAAAGGGCTTAAGTCGTCGAAACAGAAGGCCCAGATATCTACCGAGGACGTCGACAAGGTAATAGAGGAGCTCCAGGAGAGGCACTCGCAGCTCAAGGATGTCTCGGGGCGCCCGGCCAAGGAGAACGACTGGTGCCTGTGCGACGTCGAGATATCGGTCGAGGGCAAGCCGGGAGAGAAGAACGAGAACGTCTGGTTCCCTCTCACGCCGAAATCTACGAAGCCCGAGTTCATGAGCCAGCTTATCGGCGCGGTCCCGGGTGACACGAGGACGGTCAACACGACGCTTCCCGCCAATTACCCGAAGAAGGACCAGGCCGGCAAGCCCGCGGTCTTCATCGTGACCGTAAACCAGGTCAAGGAGAAGGTAGCGCCGGCGATAGACGACGAGTTCGCAAAGGATATTGGCGGTTTCAAGTCGCTGCTCGAGCTGCGCGGGAACATACGCGAGGAGCTCACGAAGGCGAAGGAGCAGGAGGTCAGGTTTAAGACGGAAGAGGACCTCATGAACCAGCTGATCAAGTCGGTGAGTTTCGAGGCGCCGTCATCGATGGTCGACGCGGAGGCCGCGCATATGCTCAGGGACGCGCAGCAGAGGCTGCAGTACATGGGCTATAAGGCCGACGATATCCAGAAGGAAGAGGCCGCGATGAAGGACAAGTTCCGCGACGAGGCGACGAAGAGGGTAAAAGCGTATTTCATCCTCGACAAGATCGCGCAGGCCGAGAATCTTTCCGCGAGCCAGGAAGATATCAACAAGCGCATAGACCTGATGGCTACCCGCGCGAAGAAGACCTTCGAGGAAGCGAAGAAGTACCTCGAGGAGAACGACCTCATGGAAGACATCAAGGCGGAGATAGCGCAGGATAAGGCGATGGAATTCGTGGTCGCGAACGCTAAAATAGAGGAGGTCTAAAGATGGCAGACAGGGAACGGTCGCAGATGCTCGTCCCGATGGTCGTAGAGCAGTCAGGACGCGGCGAACGCGCTTACGACATCTATTCAAGGCTCCTTAAGGACAGGATAATCTTCATCGGCACGCCGATCGACGATTACATCGCCAACCTCATCATAGCCCAGATGCTTTTCCTGCAGATGGAAGACCCCGATAAAGACATCAATATGTATATAAACACGCCGGGCGGCGTGGTAACAGCCGGCCTCGCGATCTATGATACGATGCAGTTCGTCAAGCCCGACGTATGCACCTATTGCATCGGCCAGGCGACATCCATGGGCGCGATACTGCTGGCCGCCGGCACAAAGGGCAAGAGATTGGCGCTCCCGAACGCGCGCATAATGATGCACCAGCCGTGGGGCGGCACGCAGGGCGCGGCCGCGGATATCAGCATCCAGGCGAAAGAGATACTCAGGATGCGCGACAGGATAGAAGAGCTGCTCGCGAAACATACGGGCCAGCCGCTCGAGAAGATCAAGAAGGATACGGACAGGGATTATTTCCTCAGCGCCGAAGAGGCGAAGGCCTACGGCATTGTGGATGAGGTCATAAAAGGTAAGAAGAAGTAACCGAAGGATACATGAAAAAAGAGAACCAATCCAAGGATTCCCTGCCGTTATTGCCTTTGAGGGACATGGTCGTATTCCCGTTCATGACCGTCCCGCTCGTGGTCGGCCGCGAGAAGTCGATCGCGGCGGTCGAGGAGTCCTTATCTAAAGATAAGACTATACTGCTCTGCGCGCAGAAATCGGTCAAGGTCGAAGAGCCGTCATCCGATGACATATATTCCATCGGCACGGTCGGTCAGGTCATTCAGTCCGTAAAGCTTCCCGACGGCTCATACAAGCTGCTCGTCGAGGGGCTCTATCGCGCGAAGGTCGTGAAGCTCTCGCCGGTCAAGGGATACCTGGACGCCGAGATAGAGGAGATCCCGTCCGCCGCTGAGAAGACGATGGAAGTCGAAGCGCTCGTGCGCTCGCTGGTCAACCAGTTCGAGGAATACGTGAAACTGAACCAGCGCGTCCCGACCGAGGCGTATGCGACGATAGCCAACATCGCGGACCCCGACCAGCTCGCCGATACGGCGGCCTCGTACCTGACGATGCGCGTAGCGGAGAAGCAGGCGATACTCGAGATACTCAACCCGGTCGACAGGATAAAGAAACTGACCGAGGTGCTGAACTCCGAAATAGGCATACTCCAGATAGAGAAGAAGATATCCTCGAACGTCCGTAAGCAGATAGAGAAGGCCCAAAAGGAATATTTCCTGCAGGAACAGCTGAAGGCCATTGAGAAGGAGCTCGGGCAGAAGGACGATTACAAGAACGAGCTCGACGAGCTGAAGGACAAGGTCAAACAGGCGAAGATGCCGAAGGAAGCCCAGGAGACCGCGCTTCGCGAGGTCGAAAAGCTTTCGAGGATGTACCCGAGCTCGCCCGAAGCGACCGTCTCGCGAAACTATATCGACTGGCTCGTCGCGATACCGTGGTCGGCCAGGACCGAGGATAACCTCGACATAAAGAATGCCGAGAAGATACTCGCTGAGGACCACTACGGGCTCGAGAAGCCGAAGGAGAGGATACTCGAATACCTCGCGGTCCGCAAGCTCGTAAAGTCGATGAAGGGCCAGATCCTCTGTTTCGTGGGCCCGCCCGGCGTCGGCAAGACCTCGCTCGCGAAATCCGTAGCGCGCGCCCTTGGGCGCAATTTCGTGCGCGTATCGCTCGGAGGCGTGCGTGACGAAGCCGAGATACGCGGCCACCGCAGGACGTATATCGGTTCCCTGCCGGGCCGCATAATACAGTCGATAAGGAAGGCGAAATCGAGGAACCCGGTATTCCTTCTCGACGAGGTCGATAAGATGTCTATGGATTTCAGGGGAGACCCTGCCTCGGCATTGCTCGAGGTGCTCGACCCGGAGCAGAATTCCACGTTCTCAGACCATTACCTCGAGGTGGATTTCGACCTGTCGGACGTGATGTTCATAACCACCGCGAATTTCCAGGACAACATACCGATCCCGCTGCAGGACAGGATGGAGATCATAAAGATACCCGGCTATACCGAATACGAGAAGGTCAAGATAGCCCAGGGGTTCCTGATACCGAAGCAGATCAAGGCGAACGGACTAAAGGCGGAGGACATAAAGTTCACGCCTGACGGCATATTAAGGATGATAAGGCGTTACACGCGCGAGGCGGGCGTCCGCAACCTCGAGCGTGAGATAGCGCGCGTCTGCAGGCGCATCGCGAAAGAGGTCGTAAAGAAGGAGAAGGACCTCAAGATAAGGCTGACGCCGAACCGCATCGAAAAGTACCTCGGGCCGGTGCAATTCACCGAGCCGAAGAAGGAAGAGAAGAACGAGGTTGGCGTGGCGACGGGCCTCGCGTGGACCGAAGCCGGCGGCGACATAATATCCATAGAGTCGACGCTTATGAAGGGCAAGGGCAAGCTGACGCTGACCGGGAAGCTCGGCGAGGTCATGCAGGAATCGGCCCAGGCGGGCCTGAGCTATATCCGCTCCCGCGCGCGAGAACTCGGCATCTCCGACGATTTCTACAAAAAGATGGACATACATATACATATCCCCGAGGGCGCGATACCGAAGGACGGCCCGTCGGCCGGAATTACGATGGCGACGGCGCTCATATCCAGCCTCACGAGGTGCCCGGTCAAGAAGGATGTCGCGATGACCGGCGAGATCACGCTCAGGGGGAAGGTCCTGCCGATAGGCGGGCTAAAATCGAAGATGCTCGCGGCCCATATGGTCGGCATCAAGACGGTCATCATACCGAAAGAGAACGAGAAAGACCTTATAGAGATACCGAAGAACGTATTAAAGGACCTTAAAGTAATACCGGTTGAGAACATGGACCAGGTACTGGAAATTGCCCTTGACAAGAAATGCAGGAAAGCGGCCGTATACCAGCACTTATCTATCCAAACCTGACAGGAGGAAGCCAGCATGAAGAAGAATTACCTTATGACGCCGGGGCCCACACCCGTTCCGCCGCAGGCGCTGCTTGCTATGGCGGAGCCGATAATCCACCACAGGACACCGGAGTTCATGGAGATATTCAAGGAAACATGTGAACTCTTAAAATTCGTGTTCCAGACGCAGAACCCTGTCATAACATTGACATCTTCCGGTACGGGCGCCATGGAAGCGGCGGTCTGCAACCTGCTGTCGGCGGGAGACAAGGCCATTTGCGTCCAGGGCGGAAAGTTCGGAGAGAGATGGACGGAATTATGCAAGGCCTACGGGGTGAACGCGATAGTCATAAATGTAGAGTGGGGCAAGGCCGTCGACCCGAAGGTAATAGAAGCGGAACTCAAGAAGGACCCCTCGATACAGGCCGTATTCACGACGCTCTGCGAGACCTCGACCGGCGTGCTGACCGACATCAAGGCGATAGCGCAGGTAACGAAGAGCCACGGAGCGGTGCTCGCTGTCGACGCGATATCCGGCCTCGGCGCCGAAGAGATAAAGACCGATGAATGGGGCATAGACGTCGTGGTATCCGGCTCACAGAAGGGGCTCATGATCCCTCCCGGGCTCGCATTCATATCATTGAGCAATAAGGCGTGGGAGAAGGTCGAGAAGTCGAAGAACTCAAGATATTACTTCAGCCTCAAGAAGGCGAAGAAAGCCATTGACGCTACCGATACGCCGTTCACGCCGGCGATATCGCTGGTAATCGCCCTGCGCGAGACGCTAAGGATGATGAAGAAGGAAGGGCTTGACGTCATATTCAACCGCCACAAGATATTGGCGCTTGCCACGCGCGAAGCTATGGAGGCGATGGGATTAAAATTGTTCGCGCCTACCGCGCCGTCGAACGGAGTCACCGCCGTCTGCGTCCCCGAGGGGATCGACGGAGAGAAGCTCGTAAAGCATATGAGGGATAAATACGGCGTCGGGATCGCCGGCGGCCAGGCCGAACTCAAGGGCAAGGTCATCCGCATCGCGCATATGGGATATATTAACGATACGGATATACTGATGACGATCGCCGTGCTCGGAATGGCGCTCGCCGAGATGGGATTCAGGGGCGAACCCGGCGTCGGGGTCGAAGCCGCCGAGGAAGTCCTTCTCGAGGGCCGCGACAGGAACCCCGTAGAATCTGCTTAGGGCTTAGGGGCCATACACTTAGGGGACACACTTGGATGTCGAGTGAAACACTGGCGTTAGCCGCCACAGCGGCATCATTAGGTTTCATACATACGCTCGCGGGGCCGGACCATTATGTGCCGTTCATAATGATCGCGAAAGCCCGCGGCTGGTCTTTGCTGAAGACGGCATTCGTGACATTTTTATGCGGCATCGGCCATATCCTCAGCGCCGTGCTTTTGGGGGTAATAGGCCTCGGTTTCGGTTTCGCGTTAAGCAGGATAGAGGCCTTCGACTCGATACGCGACAATATCGCCGCGTGGCTGTTCATCGCCTTCGGGCTCGTGTATTTCGTCTGGGGCGTAAGGAAAGCGTTCAGGGACCGTCACGGCCATGGCCATGCGCGCGAAAGCAGGACAAGCATAACGCCGTGGGTGCTTTTCACGATATTCGTGTTCGGCCCGTGCGAGGTCCTGATACCGCTTTTGATGTATCCGGCCGCGAAAAACAGCCTGATGGACGCGGCTTATGTCACGCTGGTATTCGGCGCGGTGACGATAACGACGATGCTCGGGGTCGTGATGGTCTCGATGTTCGGGTTTAACCTGCTTCCGCTGGGGAAGATCGAGCGTTATACGCATGCCCTCGCCGGGCTTGCGATAGTTGTCTGCGGCGTTCTTATAATCATCTAACAGGAGAGACGAAATGTACAAGGTGCTCGTCAGCGATTCGCTGTCTGAAGAAGGGCTTAAAGTATTAA
Organism: uncultured Planctomycetia bacterium; assembly: GCA_964650515.1. GTDB lineage: Bacteria > Omnitrophota > Gorgyraeia > Pluralincolimonadales > Pluralincolimonadaceae > UBA6215. The sequence goes on from CAZYUB010000013.1 coordinate 59,055, forward strand.
AGGACGAGAAGGAACTGCAGGTCGATGTCAAACTGAAGCTTCCCCCCGAGGAATTAAAGGCGTTGATCAAGGATTACGACGCGCTCGTGGTCCGCAGCAGCACGAAGGTCAACAAGGATATCATAGAAGCCGCGACGAAACTCAAGGTCATCGGCCGCGCGGGCGTAGGCCTCGATAACGTCGACGCCGAAGCCGCCTCGAAACGCGGCATCATAGTCATGAACACCCCCGCAGGAAACACGATCTCGACCTGCGAGCACACATGGTCGCTGATGCTCTCGATGTCGCGCAACGTCCCGAACGCGAACGCATCGCTGAGGGAAGGCAAATGGGACAGGAATAAATATATGGGCGTCGAGCTCTACGGCAAGACGCTCGGGATAATCGGCCTAGGCCGCATCGGCACCGAAGTCGCGAAGCGCGGCATGGCGTTCGGCATGAGGGTCATCGCCTACGACCCGTACCTGACCGTCGAAAGGGCCAACGACCTCGGAGTCGAGCTCGTGGAAGTGAAGGATATAATAAGGGAATCCGATTACATAACGGTCCATACCCCGATAACGAACGAGACGAAGCACCTTATTGGCGAGCAGGAGTTCGGGCAGATGAAGAAGGGAGTGCGCCTGGTCAACTGCGCGCGCGGAGGCATCATTGACGAGAAGGCGCTGTTAAAGGCGCTCGAGTCCGGGCAGGTCGCCGGCGCCGCGCTCGACGTCTATGAGGAAGAGCCGCCGAAAGATTTCACGATGTTCAAGAACGAGAAGCTCATAGCGACACCGCACCTCGGCGCCTCGACGGAGGAGGCGCAGGTCAACGTCGCGATAGAGGTAGCCAAGCAGGTCGCGGACGCGCTCCTCGGGCGCGGATGCCGCAACGCCGTCAACGTCCCGTGCGTGGACCCGGAGGTCTATAAGGCGATACGCCCGTATGTGACGCTCGCCGAGAAGATGGGCCTCGTGATCGGCCAGCTTTCGGAAGGCAGGATGCAGGAGGTAAAGATAGAGTATTCCGGCGATATCGTCCAGCATGACCTGGCGTCGGTGACAATAGCTTTCCTGAAGGGAGCGCTCACGCCTATCCTGCAGGAGACCGTAAATTACGTGAACGCGTCGTTCATAGCGAAAGAGCGCGGCATAAAGATAGTCGAGACGAAGACGTCGCAGATAGAGGAGTTCGCGAACCTCATTACGATAGAGGCGAACACCGACAAGGCGAAGGTCGTCGTGGCCGGGACGCTCTCGCCGCGCAAGAACCCGCGCATCGTCAAGATAAACGATTTCTACGTCGAGGCGTCGACGGTCGGTTACCTGCTCGTCCTCATCAACGAGGACAAGCCGGGCATAATCGGCCACATCGGCACGATACTCGGCAAGCATAAGATAAACATCGCGGGCATGACTCTCGGAAGGAAGAAGGCGGGCGGCCACGCGATGACCGTGCTTAACCTCGATGAAGAGGTCCCGGATGCCGTCATGAAGGAGATCCGCTCCGCCGAGCACGTAATAGAAGCTAAACTAATCAGGCTATGACCATGAATACAGTAGTAGTTGGCGCCCAGTGGGGTGACGAAGGCAAGGGCAAGATAATAGACATATTCTCGCGCGACGCGGATTACATCGTGCGCTACCAGGGCGGCAACAACGCCGGGCACACGGTCGTCATCGGCGAGGGAGAGTTTATCCTGCACCTCATACCCTCGGGCATCCTGCACAAGGGCAAGATATGCGTTATAGGCAATGGCGTCGTAGTGGACCCCGAGGCCCTGATAAGCGAGATAGAGAGCTTGCGTTCAAAAGGCATACAGGTAGGCGACAACCTGAAGGTCAGCGACCAGGTCCACCTGATATTCCCGTACCATAAGGAGATAGACCGCCTCAGCGAGCGCCGGAAGAAGATCGGCACGACCGGCCGCGGCATCGGGCCGTGCTATGTCGACAAGGTCGGAAGGGCCGGCATAAGGCTCGCGGACCTGCTCGATGACGAGGTATTCAGGAAGAAACTGAAGGAGAACATCACGGCGAAGAACGAGACGCTTAGGAAACTGTACAACCACGAGGGTTTCTCGTTCGACGATATATACGCGCAGTTCGCGGAATACAGGAAGAAGATAGCGCAGTACGCGTGCAACACGACGATAATCCTGAACGAAGCGGTCAGGAAGAAGAAGAGGCTCCTGCTCGAAGGCGCGCAGGGGACCCTGCTCGACGTGGACCACGGCACGTACCCGTATGTCACGAGCTCGAATGCTACCGCAGGCGGCGCGTGCACCGGCACGGGCCTCGGGCCGTCTAAGATAGACAAGGCCACGGGCGTCGTGAAGGCGTATACGACGCGCGTGGGAGAAGGGCCGTTCCCGACCGAATTCGGGCCGGACCTCATGGAGATAATAAGGCAGAAGGGCAAGGAGTTCGGCGCGACGACGGGGCGTCCGCGGCGCTGCGGATGGTTCGACAGCTTGATAGTCAGGCACTCGGCGCTCGTCAACAGCCTCGACGCCATAGTCGTGACAAAGCTTGACGTTCTTGACGAGCTCAAGACGATCAAGATAGCGGTCGCGTATAAGCATAAAGGGAAGACATACAAGGATTTTCCGGCCAACATCGAGATATTGTGGGATGTCGAGCCGGTATATGAAGAGCTTCCCGGGTGGGGAGAGGATACCTCGCACGTGGCAAGCTTCTCGAAATTACCAACTAACGCCAAGAAGTATCTCAGGGAGCTCGAGAGACTTATCGGCGTAAAGATAGAGCTCGTTTCGGTTGGTAGCAGGCGTGAACAGGTGTTCAAGATGGGAGGTAAGAAGTAGAAATGAAAAGTTTTTCTAAGGTCCTCTTCTTTGTTGTCGCGTTCTTGATGTTCTCGGGGCTCGCGGCGGCCCAGCAGGAAGCGGCCGTCGCTGTCCATGAAGGTTTCAAGCCGTTCGCTTTCATGAACGACCCGGTATTCACGATGATGGAAAAGATAGCCCTTTGGTCGGTATTGGGCGTGGCCATACTCGGCCTCTTATACGCCGGATTCCTCATGGCGCAGGTATTGAGCTATGACAAAGGCACGCCGAAGATGCAGGAGATCTCGACGGCGATCCGCGTCGGCGCGAACGCTTACCTGAACCGCCAGTTCAAGGCGATAGTACTGCTGATGTTCGTGTTGACGGCGGGGCTTTATTTCACCGCGGGTGCGGCGCATATCCAGATAGGAAGGGCGTGCGCGTTCCTTATGGGCGCGTTCTTCTCTGCGATGGTAGGTTTCGTCGGGATGAACCTCGCCGTGCAGGGCAACGTGCGCGTGGCCGCGGCATCGAGGACGAGCTTCGGCCAGGCGTTGAAGATCGCCTATCGCACCGGAACTATCACGGGCATGCTTACGGACGGCCTCGGATTGCTCGGCGGCACGGTCATATTCATGATATACGGCGAGCAGGCGTATGAAGTCCTGCTCGGTTTCGGTTTCGGCGGCACGTTGCTCGCGCTCTTCATGAGGGTCGGCGGCGGCATCTACACGAAGGCCGCTGATGTCGGCGCGGACCTCGTCGGCAAGATAGAGAAGAACATACCCGAGGACGATCCCAGGAACGCCGCCACGATCGCCGATAACGTCGGCGACAACGTAGGCGACTGCGCCGGTATGGCCGCGGATATCTTCGAGTCATACGAGGTCACGATCGTCTCGGCCATGATCCTCGGATGGGCGTCGTTCGGGCATAAGGGCGTCATATTCCCGCTCTTGGTGCGCGCGATAGGCGTATTGAGCTCGATATTCGGCACGTACCTCGTCCGCACCAGCGACAAGGTGCGCAACGCTATGCACGCGATCAACGTCGGCTTCTGGTCGTCGGCCGCGGTATCGATAATCGGTTTTTGCGTAATAGGGTTTTATTACCTCAGGTTCCCCGGCTCGGAGCAGCTCCCGAACTGGGCGAGCTTCGGAGTGGCGGGCCTCGATATGAGGCCGGTATGGACGACGATGGTCGGCATCATACTCGCCATAGTGATCAACCGCGTGACGGAGTATTTCACGAAACCCGAAGCGGCGCCGGTAAAGTCGATAGCGAGGGCCACGCAGACCGGCCACGCGACGACGATAATCACGGGCCTCGCGGTCGGATACGAGTCGACCGTATGGGCTATACTCATAATTGCCGCGGCTATAGGGGCCTCGGTAATGATCTACGCGGGCACGAACCCGACGTTCATCGCCTACGGTGTGGCCATGTGCGGTATAGGCATGCTCACGCTTACGGGGAACAACATATCGATGGATGTCTTCGGCCCCGTCGCGGATAACGCGAACGGCATAGGCGAGATGGCGCATCTCGATAAGGGCGCGCGCCAGACGCTTGCCGACCTCGACGCCGTCGGCAACACGAC
>CAZYUB010000014.1:0-38131 GCA_964650515.1 uncultured Planctomycetia bacterium
TACCTGAAGCGCTGAAGGAGAAATACGGATCGGAGATGGCTTATCCCGTTGAGCCGGACACGAAGAAGATACGCGAGATAGGCGTCGGGGTCGTCGAGGGCGACATGATAACCGTCGACGATTATGTAAGGCATAACGCCGAGAAGATATCGAAGAGGATACTCGACCTCATATATGAGGTCAGGGGCACGGGGGCGTAATGGGGCGGGGAGCGATAGACCTTTTGATGGCGGTACACTCACACCAGCCGGAAGGCAATTTCGAGTGGGTGTTCGCGGAAGCGTATGAGAAGTCGTACCTGCCGTTCCTTGAGATGCTCTACGGGCACCCGCAGCTGAAGATGTCGCTGCATTATTCGGGATGCCTGCTTGACTGGATCGAGAAGAAACACCCTGAATTCATAAAGATGCTCAGGGAGATGGTGGGCCGCGGCCAGGTAGAGATGCTCGGCGGCGGGTATTACGAGCCGATACTGACGCTTATCCCTGAGAGGGATATCCTCGGGCAGGTCAAGCTGATGAACGACCGGCTCAAGGAGCTTACGGGAAAGCCCGCGCAGGGGATATGGCTTACCGAGAGGGTCTGGGAGCCGACGCTGATAAAGCCGCTCGCGAAGGCGGGCGTCAAATTCGCGATAGTCGACGACTGGCATTTCTCGTATGTCGGGCAGAAACCGGACGAGACATCGGGCTATTACGTGACCGAGGATGACGGCTCGAAGCTGTTCATATTCCCCGGCTCGGAGAAGCTGAGGTACCTGATGCCTTTCAAGCTCCCGCACGAGACCGTAAATTACATGAGGGAGCAGAAGGAACGCGGGACGGCCTCGAAGATATTCGCCGATGACGGCGAGAAGTTCGGTGTTTGGCCGGGCACGCATAAATGGGTATATGAAGAGAACTGGCTCCGGAACTTTTTCGGCGCCATAGGGAACGAGCAGTCGTGGCTCAAGACGACGCTCTTCTCGGATTATATAAAAGATAACGGGCCGACCGGCAGGATATACCTGACCGGCGCAAGCTACCGCGAGATGATGGAGTGGAGCGGCGGGTATTTCAAGAATTTCCTTGTCAAATACCCGGAATCGAACAGCATGCAGAAGAAGATGCAGTTCGTCAGCGGGCTGACGGCTGAGGCCGGATCGAATGCGGCGCGCAAAGCGCTCGAATATATCTATAAGAGCCAGTGCAATTGCGCTTACTGGCACGGGGTCTTCGGCGGGCTTTACCTGAACCACCTGCGCTCGGCGGTGTATTCGAATATCATCAAGGCGCAGAAGGAGCTCGACAAGGCCGCGCATAAGAAAGCGGACTGGGCCGAAATAACCGAGACGGATCTCGATTGCGATTCGTATAACGAAGTGCTGGTTTCAAACTCGAAACTCGAGCTGGACATATCGCCGCATAACGGCGGGACGATCTTTGAACTGGATTTCAAGCCGCTCGCGCTGAACATGACGAACACGCTCACGAGGCGCAAGGAGCCGTACCACGAGAAGGCGCTGCAGAAAGCGAAAGAGGCACAGGCAGGCAAGAAGGCCGACGGCATAGATTCGATACACGACATGTCGAGGGCGAAGGACGCCGAGCTTGTCGCGGACCTCAGCTATGACTGGTACAGGAGGTCCTCGCTTATAGACCACTTCCTGAAAGACGGGACGACGGTAAAGGATTTCGCCGCGTCGAAGTACGGCGAGGCCGGCGATTTCGTGGACGGCGCGTATAAATACAGCGTAAAGAAAGACAAGTCCGGGGCGGCCGTGGTAGTGATGTCGCGCGACGGGAATTATTACGGCGCGGACGGGTCCGCGAACGGCGTAAGGATATCGAAGACGGTCACGCTGAAGCCGAATAAGCAGGCGTTCGACGTGGAATACGCGCTGACGAACACCGGCAGCAGGGAGATAACGCCGAGGTTCGGCGTGGAGTTCAGCTTCTCGCTGAAGGACCCGCACCTGAACAGGGTCGGGGAGGCGTCGGGCATCAGGAACATCTGCGTGAACGACCAGTGGTACGGCGTGAAGGCGGATTTTGAGTTCTCGAAAGAGGCGTCGTTCTGGTACTTCCCGATAGAGACGGTATCGGATTCGGAGCAGGGCCTCGAGAGGACATACCAGGAGATAGCGATGCTGTTCCACTGGGGGCTGAAGCTGGCGCCCGGCGGGACATGGAATATGAAGTTTACCGAAAACATCAAAACAGAGGAATGAAATGATAGCGGAAAAGAAGATCACCATAAAGAACAAGTCGGGTCTCCACGCGAGGCCTGCCGCTGTCTTTGTGCAGATCGCGAACAAATACGACTCAGAGGTCATAGTCAAGAAGGGCAAGCTTGAGGTCAACGGCAAGTCCATCATGGGGATACTTATGCTTGCCGCCGGAAAGAACAGCCAGGTCACGCTGAAGATAGACGGCGAGGATGCCGAGCAGGCGATGACGGAACTCGAACAGGTATTGTCGGGCGACCTCGACGCGCCCGAGACAACTAAAGCGAGGTAACGGATGTTATTGAAGGGTATCGCGGCATCTCCCGGTATCGCGATAGGGAAGGTCTTTATATTAGACAGCGAGACCTATACCATAATCAGGCGCGGGATAGAAGAAAAGGACCTGCCGAAAGAGATCGCGCGTTTTGAGGATGCCCTTATCCAGACGAGGCAGGAGATACTCGGCATACAGGAACGTATCTCCGACCAGCTCGGCATAAAGCACGCGGAGATATTCAACGCCCACCTGCTCGTCCTTGAAGACCGCACGCTCATAGAAGAGGTCATATCACGGCTTAAGAAGGACCTCGTCTGTGTGGAATACATTTTCGACGATGTGCTGAAGAGGTATATGGCCGCGTTCCAGAAGGTCGAGGACGAATACCTCAAGGAGCGCGTCGCCGACATCCGCGATATCGGCAAGAGGGTCCTGAACCACCTGCTCGGAAAGAAGCGCGAGACGCTCGCCGACATAAAGGAGAAGGTGGTCCTCGTAGCGTATGACCTTTCGCCGTCGGATACCGCGTCGCTTCACAAGAAGAACGTCATCGCTTTCGCGACGGATATAGGCGGCAAGACGTCCCATACCGCCATCATGGCGAAGGCGCTTGAGATACCCGCCGTTGTTGGCCTCAAATCGATAACCTTGAATGTGAAGAGCGGCGATACGCTTATCGTCGACGGCTCGAACGGCGTTGTCATACTCAACCCCGACGAAGAGACCCTTTCAAAATACGAACAGGAGAAGACGAAGTTCGCGGAGGTGGACGCCTCGCTGGTCCAGCTGCGCGACCTGCCTTGCGTCACTCCCGACGGCCGCACGATACACCTGGCCGCGAACATAGAGATACCCGACGAGGTCGCGTCGGTAAAGTCGCACGGCGCGAACGGCATCGGGCTCTACAGGACGGAGTTCTTTTACCTCGACCGCACGGATTTCCCGACGGAGGAAGAGCAGTTCCAGTCGTATAAGAGCGTCGCGGAGCAGATGTCGCCGAACCCGGTCATTGTCAGGACGCTCGACCTCGGCGGCGACAAGTTCATGTCACAGTTGAAGGTCCCGAAGGAGATGAACCCGTTCATGGGGTGGAGGGCGATAAGGTTTTGCCTGGCCCGCCCGGACATATTCAAGATACAGCTCAGGGCGATAATGAGGGCTTCGGCGCACGGCAAGCTCAAGATAATGTATCCGATGATATCGGGCATAGAGGAAGTCCGCGAGGCGAACAAGATGCTCGCCGAGATAAAGGACGAGCTCAGGCGCGAGGGCGTGCCGTTCGACGAGAACGTCGAGGTCGGCGTAATGATAGAGGTGCCTTCGGCCGCGCTTACCGCGGACATACTCGCGCGCGAGATAAGCTTCTTCTCGATAGGCACGAACGACCTGATACAGTACTCGCTCGCGGTCGACAGGGTCAACGAGAAGATCGCCTACCTTTACGAGCCGGCGCATCCGGCGGTGCTGCGGCTTATAAAGAACGTCATAGATACGGGGCATAAGCATAATATTTGGGTCGGCATGTGCGGAGAGATGGCGGGCGAGCCCGCGTTCTCGCTGATATTGCTCGGCCTCGGGCTCGATGAGTTCTCGACGAGCCCCGTGAACATACCGAGGGTCAAGCAGATCATAAGGTCGGTGGACTACGCCACGGCGCAGAAGATAGCCGAGGAAGCGATGGGATTGGCCACCGGCGCGGAGATAGAGGAATTCGCGAACATGAAGCTGAGGCAGTTAGTGCCCGGCATGGCATAAAGGGGGCGGAATTGGCAGACAAGTCGAATATGCTGGAACTCATAGTAAATTTCCCGGAGCAGTGCGCCCGGGCTTATTCAATCGGGTGCGATTTCCAGGTGCCGCAGTCGTATGTCGGCGCGGGGTACAGGAACATCGTCTTCTCCGGCCTCGGCGGCTCGGCGATAGGCGCGGACCTGTTGCGCTCATATCTGGTAGACGACATAAAGATACCGATATTCGTCAGCAGGGACTATACGCTGCCGAAGTTCGTCGGCAGGGATACTCTCTTCCTCGCGTGCAGCTATTCCGGCGACACAGAGGAAACGCTCTCGTCTTACGCGGAAGCGAAAGAAAGGGGCGCGAAGATCATCGTAATAACCTCCGGCGGCAAGCTTGAAGTGCTCGCGAAGGAAGACAAGGTGCCGGTGATATACATACCGAAGGGGCACCCGCCGAGGACGGCGCTCGGGTATTCGTTCTTCTGCTGGCTCGACGTGCTGTATAAATTGGGGTTCATAAGCGACAGGGCGCGCGACGCGGAAGAGGCGATAGCCGTGATGAAGCAGGCCAGGGAGAAGAACGATTATGAGGATATAGCGAAGGCGCTGCTGGGCAAATATATCATTATATACGGCGCGAACAAGCACCTCGACTCGGTCGTGCTGAGGTGGAGGGGGCAGATAGAGGAGAACGCGAAGACGCTCGCGTCGACGCACGTCTTCCCCGAACTAAACCATAACGAGACGGTAGGATGGGAAGGCCCGAAGGCGCTGCTGAAGGATTTTATAGTGGTGTTATTGAGGGACAAAAGCGAGCACCCGCGCGTTGCGAAGAGGATAGAGATAACGAAGTCGATGATAGAGCCCGGCACGAAGGTCATCGAACTGGCGTCAAAAGGCGAGTGCCTGCTCGCGCGCATGTTCAGCTTGATACACGCGGGGGATTTCGTGAGCTACCACCTGGCGATGCTTAACGGCATAGACCCGACGCCGGTCGAAAGGATCGCTTTCCTCAAGAAAGAGCTGAGCAAGTTAAGATGAAAGCGCTGATACTGGCCGCCGGATACGCGACAAGGTTATATCCCCTGACTAAGGACAGGCCGAAGCCGCTGCTTCTCGTGGGCAAGGGCACTATTGTGGATTACCTCATAAAGAAGCTTGAGCAGGTCCCCGAGATAGACACGATATATATCGTCACGAACAATAAGTTCTACGGCATATTCAACGAATGGCTCAAGACCTGCAAGTCGAAGGTAAAGATAGTCATAGACAACGACGGGAGCATGACGAACGACGACCGCCTCGGCGCGATAGGCGATATCAGGCTCGTCCTCGAGAAACAGAAGGTCTACGACGACATGATAGTGCTTGCCGGCGACAACATGTTCGACTGGAGTTTAGTGGAGTTCGCGGATTTCGCGAAGCAGAAGCCGGAAGCGTTCGCGCTCGGCGCGTACGACCTGAACGACAAGGCGAAGGCGGCGAACACCTACGGGGTCGTGGAAGTGGACGCGAACGGGAACATGGTGAATTTCCTCGAGAAGCCGAAGGACCCGCCGACGTCGATCATAGCGACAGGCATTTATTATTTTCCTCAGGACAAGCTGAGCATGATAGCGCAGTTCTTGAAGGTCGGAAACGAGAAGGACGCGCCCGGCCATCTTATACAGTGGATAAGCAAGGGGCAGGAAGTAAGGTGTTACGTGTTCAAGGGCGTATGGTTCGATATAGGCGACCTTGAATCCTACAGGAAAGCGAACCTGGCGTTCCAGGGAAAATAGGAGAAAGAATGGAAAAGAAGAATTATTTATTCACGTCCGAGTCGGTCACGGAAGGCCATCCGGACAAGGTATGCGACCAGATATCCGACGGCGTGCTCGACGCGGTCCTGAAGGACGACCCGATGGGAAGGGTCGCCTGCGAGACCTACGTCACGATGGGCCTCATAATCGTCGGAGGCGAGATAACGACAAACGATAAGGTCTTCATTCACGTCCATGACCTTTGCCGCGAAGTGCTTAAGGACATCGGCTATACGCACCACAAATACGGCTTTGACTACCATACGTGCGCGATACTCAACGCGATACACAAGCAGTCGCCCGACATCGCGCAGGGAGTCGACCGCGGCGGCGCCGGCGACCAGGGGATGATGTTCGGCTACGCCTGCAACGAGACGAAAGAGCTCATGCCTCTTCCGATAACCCTCGCGCACCGGCTCTCGATGCGCCTCGCGGAGGCCAGGAAGAAGGGCATACTCGGTTATCTCGGGCCCGACGGCAAGTCGCAGGTGACGGTCGAATACGTCAACGGCAAGCCAAAGAAGGTCACGAACGTTGTCATAGCGTCGCAGCATACCGAGGACGCGGTCGTGAGGGGTAAATTCTCGGATAAGGCGCGCAAGGAGATAATAAAGAAGGTAATAGAGCCGGTTGTCGGCAATTACCTCACGAAAGACACGGAGTACTTCATCAACCAGACCGGGCTCTTCCTGATAGGCGGGCCGCAGTCGGACACGGGCATGACGGGCCGCAAGATAATCGTCGACACCTACGGCGGTTCGACCCCGCACGGCGGCGGCGCTTTCTCGGGCAAGGACCCGACGAAGGTCGACCGTTCCGCGGCCTACATGATGAGGTATGTCGCGAAGAATATCGTCGCGGCGGGCCTGGCAGATAAGTGCCAGCTGCAGATCGCGTATGTCATCGGAAGGGCCGAGCCGGTATCGGTCAACGTAGAGACGTTCGGCACGGGCAGGATCTCCAACGAGCGCCTCGTAAAGCTCGTAAGGCAGAACTTCGACCTCACGCCGAAGGGCATAATCAAGGCGCTTGACCTCAGGAAGCCGTTCTACAGGAAGACCGCGGCATACGGCCATTTCGGGCGCGGGAACATGGGCTTCACATGGGAGAAGACCGATAAGGCGGCGCTCTTAGCGAGGAAAGCATGAAATACCATATAAAGAACACGGCGTTAAGCAAGAAAGGGAAACTGCGCATCGAATGGGCGGACGAGAACATGCCGGTGCTCCGGCTCATAAGGAAACGTTTCGCGAAGGAGAAGCCGCTCGCGGGAGTCAGGATAGCATGCTGCCTGCATGTCACTACCGAGACGGCGGGGCTTGTCGTGACGCTTAAGGCAGGCGGCGCGGACTGCGTCGTTTGCGCGTCGAACCCGCTCTCTACCCAGGATGACGTCGCTGCGTCGCTCGTGAAGGACTTCAAGATACCGGTATTCGCGATAAAGGGAGAGGATGACAAGACCTACTACAAGCACATAAACGCCGCGCTCGACCACAGGCCTAACATAACGATGGACGACGGCGCGGACCTCGTTTCGACGATCCACCAGAAGAGGCGCGGGCTTGTAGATTATATACTCGCGGGGACCGAAGAGACGACGACGGGCGTCATACGGCTCAAGAGTTTGGAGAATAAAGGCCTGCTGATGTTCCCGGTCATAGCGGTCAACGACGCGCTGACGAAGCATATGTTCGACAACAGGTACGGGACCGGGCAGTCGACGGTCGACGGCATAATAAGGGCGACGAACGAGCTTGTCGCCGGCACGAATTTTGTCGTCGCGGGCTACGGCTGGTGCGGAAAAGGCGCCGCGTCGCGCGCGAGGGGAATGGGCGCGAACGTCATTGTCACCGAGATAGACCCGCTAAGGGCGATAGAGGCGGTAATGGACGGGTTCAGGGTCATGCCGATGAAGGAAGCCGCGAAGATCGGCGACATATTCGTGACCGTGACGGGGGACTGCAACGTGCTTCGCGCCGAGCATTTCAAGGCGATGAAGGACGGCTCGATAATATGCAACTCGGGGCATTTCAACGTCGAGATAGACATACCGGCGCTCGCGCGCATGAGCAGGAAGAAGAGGAACATAAGGGAGTTCGTCGAGGAATACACATTGAAGAGCGGCCGCAGGATAAACCTCCTCGGCGAAGGGCGCCTGATAAACCTCGCGGCGGCGGAAGGCCATCCGGCGCAGGTAATGGACATGTCTTTCGCGAACCAGGCGTTGTCGGCGGAGTTCGTGACGAAGAATTCGAAGCGCCTGCAGAACAAGGTCTATTCGGTCCCGAAGGACATCGACGAGAAGATAGCGGCGCTGAAACTGGAATCGATGAAGGTAAAGATAGACGTCCTCACGAAGGAGCAGAGGGAGTACCTCTCCTCGTGGGAAATGGGCACATAAAGGAAAGGAAAGAAGAAGATGGCATTCGTATCGTCAAAACCGCTCTTCCAGAAGGCATACAAAGAAGGTTATGCGGTAGGTGCATTTAACGTCAACAATATGGAGATAATCCAGGGTATCACCGAGGCGATAGCCGAGGCGAAAGCGCCTGTGATACTCCAGGTCTCGGCCGGCGCGCGCAAATACGCACGCCACCAGTACCTTATCCACCTCGTGCAGGCGGCGATGGAATGCACGGGCATCGATTGCGTGCTTCACCTGGACCACGGCGAGGATTTTGAGATGTGCAAGTCGTGCGTCGACGGGGGGTTCTCGTCCGTCATGATTGACGGCTCAAAATACCCGTTCGAGGAGAACATGAGGTTGACGAAACAGGTGGTAGATTACGCGCACGCGAAGGGTATCCCGGTCGAAGCTGAGCTCGGTAAGCTCGCGGGCGTCGAAGACAACATATCCGTAGCCGCGAAGGACGCGATCTATACGGACCCGGACCAGGCGGTAGAGTTCGTGAAGAAGACGGGATGCGATTCGTTGGCCGTCGCGATAGGTACGAGCCACGGGGCGTACAAGTTCAAGGGCGAGCCGAAGCTGGATTTCGAGCGCCTCGAGAAGATCAAGGGCCTGCTTCCGGGATTCCCGCTTGTCCTGCACGGCGCCTCGTCGGCACCGGCCGACCTCGTTAAGAAATGCAACGATTACGGCGGGCAAATACCCGGCGCGAGGGGCGTCCCCGAGGAGATGATATCCAGGGCGACGAAGATGGGTGTCTGCAAGGTCAACATAGACACCGACCTTCGCCTTGCCATGACCGGAGCGATACGCAAAGTATTCGTCGAGACGCCGGGCGAGTTCGATCCGAGGAAATACCTCGGCCCCGCGCGCGACGCGATAAAGGAAGTCGTCAAGAGGAAGATAGGGTTCCTCGGCTGCGCCGGCAAAGCCTAGGGGACGTGTCACTTAGGGACACTCCGCTAAAATAGTTGAAAGAAAATCCCTCTTTTTTACGTCTACATGAGTAAAGAGGAGGGATTTCTTATGCCCAGGACTAAGCGCACTGTCGTGGATGGGGGTGTCTATCACATATTAAACAGGGGGCACAATAAGGATAAGATATTTTGCAGAGCAGACGATTTCGTGAGGTTTAAGGAGATAATAAACGGGTATAAGGAGAAATATGATTATGAGGTGTATCATTATTGCATCATGCCGAATCATTTTCATCTGTTAATGAAAATCGGCAGGGCAGATGAATTGTCTCCGCTCATGAAAGGCATTTGCCAAAGTTATGCAAATTATCACAGAAATACATATGAACATGTCGGCTACCTGTTCCAGAACAGGTATAAAAGTATCCTCATTGAAGATGATTCATATCTTCTGGAGTGCGCCAGGTATATAGAAAGGAATCCCGTGCGTGCAAATCTTACGGATAAGATATCAGGATATTCATGGTCAAGTTACGGTCATTATGCTGGCACTCGTCGCGATGATTTCATAACAATGAATCCACTGTTCGAGACACTGGCCGGCAATGAAGAAGAAAGAAAGGGCGTTTATATTGAATATATGTCGAAATCGAGGCCTTATGAATATATAGTAGACGAAAGGATCAGATCGTTTAAATAGTGGAGTGTCCCTTTTTCACACGTCCCCAAGTGACACGTCCCTTAGGAGCGGATGTCGGCGAGGAGGTAGATGCCGAGAGCCGCGAATATAAAGTTCGCGGCCCATGCTGCTATTATGGGGGGAAGGAACCCGCCTTTACCGAGCGCGAGGAAGAACGCGTTGGCGCCGTAGAATACGAGGGCTATGACAAGGGCAAGGCCCATGCTTGCCATCGCCTTCGACCTGGTCCTCTTTAGCGCGAACGGGATGCCTATAAGCATTATTACGACGCTCGTGAACGGCAGAGCGAGCTTGTAATGCAGGTCTACGAGAAGTTTCCTCGCGGTGGACTTGCTCTCGAGCGCGAGCAGGTGGATATAATCCCTCAACTGCGCGTAATTCATGAAATCGGGCTGCGTCTGCTTCTTCAGCAGGCTCTCGGGCGTCTCGTTGAAGTCGATAATCTTAGGTGTCCGGAATATCGCGGGCTTGCCGAGAACGTTACCATCGCGGTCGAACCTGAACGAGTCGGCACCGTGGAATTTCCAGTTCTTGCCGGTCCATTCCATCCTGACCGCCGTGACTTTCCGCTTAAGGACCTGGTTACTGTCATGGACAAGCATGACGACATCCTTCAATGTCTTCGTGTCGAGGTCGAATTCCCTCGCGTAAAAGAGCTTGCCGTCCCTGCCGAAGACGGTGATGTTCTCGATCCTGTCGCCTTTTTCCTTCTGTTCCTTGTCGAAACGCAGCTCTTTAATTGTGTTCGAAATCACAGCCGACTCAGGGACGACCTTATCGTTAACGAGGAATACCGCTAAACTGATAGCGAACCCGAGCAGGAGAACGGGGGTGATGATGCGCAGCGTGTCTATGCCGCCTGCCCTAAGCGCGATGATCTCGTTATGGCGGTTCAGGTTCGAGAAGAGGAAGACGCACGCGAGCAGGACAGCGAACGGAGTCGTCTGCACGAATATGAACGGAAGGGAGGCCAGGTAGTACGTCCTTATGACGTCCAAGGGTATGCCCTTTTTCACGAGGTCGCTGAGATGCCCGAGCAGGTCCCCGACGACATAAAGGAAAAGGAAGATGAAGAGGCAGTAGAGGAACGGCCAGATGAAACCCCTCGTTATGTATTTGTCTATTATCTTCATTGTTCCGCCATCAGGAAGATCATCACAGGCCCGATTATGCCGAATACTATGTTAGGCAGCCACATGCCGAGCGCGGGGAAGAGGATGCCTTTGATCGCAAGCGCCTCGCCGCCGAGCTGTATCAGGTAAAAAGTCACTATGACGAAGACGCTCAGCACGAACCCTATGGATTTCTCCCCGCGGCGCGCCATGAGCGCGAGAGGGATCCCTATCAGTATGAATATCAGCGACGAGAACGAATACGATATCTTCTTGTGGATCTCCATCTGCAACGGCGACGGGTCCACGCCTTCCGACTTCAGCGCCTTGATCTTTTCCCTGAGCTCGTCTATCGACATGTCGGATTTCTTCTTGTCGACCTTCAGGTCGCGGCCCTCCCTCAGGTCGAGCGTCATTATATAGGTCTTGAAATTAAGCTTGTAGAAATTGTTCGGGTCGTTCGGGTTCGGCTCGTCGACGGTCCCGTTGATCAGTTTCAGCCGTATCGCGTCCTTCGATTCAATGTAGTCCATTTCGCCCTTTTGCGCGATGATCGTGCGCGTCGGGCGGCCTTCCTGCGGCTGGTATATCCTGATGTTCGTGAGCTTGTTCTTGTCTATGCCGTATATGAAGACGATGTATCCCTTGAACGCTTTTATGAACGTGCCCGCCTCGAGGTAGGCGGCCGGGTTCTTCGCGCCTATCTGGGTGACGAGCTTCCTCGTCTCGTAACGCAGGCGCGGGAGTATCCAGTCGTTGAGCTCGTATGACACCAAACTGATGACGAGGCCGAGCAGGACCAGCGGGTAGACGAGCTTGTATAGGCTTATGCCGCTCGCGCGCATCGCGGTTATCTCGTTGTCGGACGACAGGCGCCCGAAGGTCAGCAGTGTCGCGGTCAGCACGGATATCGGCACGGTGAACGTGAATAGCCACGGCAGCATATAAAGGAAGAGCTTGCATACGGAAAAGAAATCAACGCCCTTGTTGACGACGAGGTCGGCGAGCTTTATCATGTTGCCGGCCATGAAAGCAAACGTAGTTATCACGAAGGCGAAGATGAAAGGCCCGGCAAGTTCCTTAAGGATGTATATCCTGATTATCCTCATATCAGTTTCCCCGCGCGAGGGTGAAGGCGTATACCTTTTTTGCGCCGGCGGACTTGATGGCTTTTGCGCATTCGTGGAGGGTGGCTCCGGTGGCCATGACATCGTCTATGAGCATTACCGACTTGCCGCCGAAATCGGCGTCCTGCCTTACGAGGAACGCGCCTTTAATGTTGCGGAATCGCTTCTCCCTTGAGAGGCCGGCCTGCTGAGGCGTGTAACGTATCCTTTTTATCCATTTATTCTCGAGCTTCTTATTGAACTTTTCCGCGAGGTGCCCGGCGATGAGCTCCGACTGGTTAAACTGCCTCTCGCGCAGTTTCACCGGGTGCAAAGGGACGGGCACGAACATGTCTATATCGCCGAAGTTCATATTCCTTTCGGCATATTCGGTCATGAGGCCGCCGAGGATTTTCGAGAGGTCATGTTTACCGTCGTATTTCATGAGGCAGATGCACCTCTTGACTATGTCGTCGTAATCCGCAACGTGGTAAGCCGCGTCAAAGGCGAGGCCCTGTTCGGTGAAGCTCCAGTGGGGGGTGTCGGCATACCTCATTATCCTGTTGTTGCAGGGGGCGCACAATCGGGCGCCTTTAGCCTCACGGATCCTGTTGCTGCAGATGAGGCAATCCTGCGGGTACAACAGGTTAAGGATCGTAAAGTAGAAACTGCCGGCCGATGATAAAATCATCCTTAACATTTGCTATAAAATAGCATAATATCGACGAGGTGTCAATTGACTTCCGGCCCGTGGCAGCATATAATATACGCGGGGGAAAAGGGAGGAGATATGAAAAGGAGCGGTGCGAGAAGGAAGAATTATTTTGTAAACCCGGGTATGCAGGTGCGTTATATGGCGGCGATCGTCCTATGCATGCTGCTCGCTTCAATGCTGACGGGCGTTGTCATGTACTACGGCATCCTCGGGAGGGCGGCGTCGGAGTGGTCTGCGTGGAACCTTTCCGAAAAGCTGCAGACGGCGTCGCGCATCAAGGACTACGAGGACTCCAGGTACGGCGTTACGGAGGCCAACACGCCGCAGCGTTACTTCAGGGAAGCGCGTTTCCTGAGCGCGGACGGCCAGCAATCGGTGTATTACATACTGAATGACACGAAGAACGAGCTTGTGACAAGGATACTCCCGATCGTGCTTGTGATAGCCGCCGCGAGCATATTCCTGTCGCACAAGATAGCGGGGCCGGTCAGCCGCATCGAGAAGTCGATCAACTCGATGTCGAGCGGGAACCTGACCGCGGGCTTCCGCCTCAGGAAAGGCGACGAGTTCAAGGGGCTCTCGGGGATGCTCGAGAATATGGCGGAGATATTCAGGATGAAGATAGACATATCCGTGAACTCGCTCGACGAGCTGATCAAGGACGCGGACAAACTGACGCCCGCCCAGATAAAATCGAAGGCGGAAGAAGCGAGGAGGCAGTTACTGTTCTTTAAGACCAAACCATGAAGACGGCCATCTCGCTTATTCTAGCTTTGTCGGTTATATCGTGCCCTGCCGCGTGCCTTTATGCCGGCAGCGGCGTGTCGGCGCAGGATGAGTTCATTGATAGGATCGAAAAGGACACGTTCAGGTATTTCTGGGATAAGGCGGACCCCGATACAGGGCTTATAGCGGACAACGCCTCAGCCGGCGCGCCGTGCAGCATTGCGGCAACGGGTTTCGGCCTCGCTGTCGTGTGCATCGGCCACAGCAGGGGGTGGATAACCTATGATGAGGCGTATAACCGCGTATTCAGGACGCTGAAGACCTTCAGGAACACGCTGAAGAGCGAGCACGGGTTCTATTACCACTTCGTTGACATGAAGACCGGCAGGAGGGTATGGAAATCCGAACTCTCCTCGATAGATTCCGCGATATTTTTCGCCGGCGCGTTGTTCGCGGCGCAGTATTTCAAGGGCACCGAGCTCGAGCGTCTCGCAAACTCGCTGTATTTCAGGGCGGACTGGCAGTGGATGACGAACGGGAAGAACCTCATATGCATGGGGTGGACCCCGGAGAACGGTTTCCTCAGCTCGTACTGGGACTGGTATAACGAGGGGCTTATCGCCTATATACTTGCGATAGGGTCTCCGACATACCCGATACCGCCGGAATGCTGGAATGCCTGGAGGAAACCTGTCGCCGAATACGGCGGGTATAAAGTCGTGTATTCCTTCTTCGGGAGCTTGTTTACCTACCAGTTCGCTCAGGCGTGGGTCGATTTCAGGGGCATCGACGATAACGGCATAAATTACTGGCAGAACTCCATAAACGCGGTGCACGCGAACAGGAAGTTCTGCATAGACAATGCGCGGTCCCATAAGGGATACGGCGAGGACGGGTGGGGGCTCACGGCGGGGGACGGGCCCGGCGGTTACAAGGGCTACGGCGCGATGCCCGCGGAAAAACTTGTCCAGGACGGGACCATCAACCCTTACGGGATAGCGGCGTCGATGCCTTTGGTGCCGGAACTCTCCCTGAAGTCGCTGAAGAAGATATACGACAGGCACGGCAACAGCGTGTACGGGGAGTACGGTTTCAAGGCCGGGTATAACCTGGACAAGAACTGGTTCAGCAATAATTATATAGGGATAGACCAGGGCGTGACGGTCCTGATGATCGAGAATTACAGGACGGGCATGGTATGGGACAATTTCATGCGCAACCAGTGCGTGAAGTCATGGATGGAATTGTGCGGTTTTAAGGTGAAAGCCCCTTGAACGGATTTTGGTATTGTGCGATAATACGCATGGAGGGATAGATGATAAGGATAGAAGATAAGCTGTTCGTGAACAGGTTCAAGCTGGGGCCGGAGCCCCATATCAAGGTAAAAGACAAGGACCTTTGTCTTAAGTGCGTGAAGAAACAGTGCTCCATCGGATGCCCGTCTGACTGCTGGAAGATCAACGACAAGGGAGTCGCCGAAGTAAACGTTGACGGGTGCCTCGAGTGCGGCACTTGCCGTGTCATCTGCGATGAATTCCAGAACGTTGACTGGAACTACCCACAGGGCGGATTCGGCATCCTCTACAGGTACGGTTGATAACAGGCGATCCTAACCGCATTTCGCAACGCTAATTCAGATAAGGAGACCACTATGCCCGCAAGAGACATAAGGATACTCGAGTCCGCGGTAAAGATGGAACTCGACGGAAGGAAGTTCTACCTGCAGGCGGCGAAGACCGCCAGGAACGCCATCGCGAAGAAGCTGCTCGTATCGCTCGCCGACCAGGAACTCGCGCATATCGACCGCATAAAGGAGATAAGCGACGGCCTGAAGCACGAGAAGGACTGGGGCGATTTCGAGGCGGCCATAGGCAGGCAGGCGAAGAAGAAGCTCGCGCTCGTATTCAGGCGCCTTACGAAGGCGGAGGCCAGGAAACTGAAGGCCGACCCATCGAACATCAAGGCGATAGAGATAGCGATGAGGAAGGAGACGAAGAGCTACGACTATTACGATAAGCAGTCGAAAGAGGCCGGCGTAAGGATAGCGAAGGTGTTCTATAACACCTTAAAGAAAGAAGAGGAGCACCATTACGAGCTGCTCGAGGAAGCGCTGACGATGCTTTCGGATTCCGTCTCGTGGTTCGTGAAGACGGAAGGAAGGGTGATGGAAGGTTAACAGAAGGAGGCAGGGATATGGCCGCTGTCGAGGTAAAGAAAGGCATATACTGGGTAGGCGCCGTTGACTGGAACGTCAGGACCTTCCACGGTCATACGTATTCGACGGCAAGGGGCACTACCTACAACTCCTACCTTATAATAGACGATAAGGTCACGCTCGTCGACGGCGTATACGGGCCGTTCGCGGGCGAAATGATCGGCAAGATACGCGAGATCGTGCCCGTCGAAAAGATAGAGAACATCATAGTAAACCATATAGAGCCCGACCATTCCGGCGCCCTGCCTGAACTCCTGAAGCTTTGCCCCGGCGCGAAACTTTACGGGACAGCCAAATGCGGCGAGGGGCTCCAGAAACACTATTACGGGAATTGGGACTTCAAGGCCGTCAAGACAGGCGAGAAGCTAAACATCGGCAAAAGGACGCTTACGTTCATAGAGGCGCCGATGATACACTGGCCGGACAGCATGTTCACGTATTGCGCCGAAGAGGAACTGCTCTTCCCGAACGACGCGTTCGGCCAGCATTACGCGACATCGGAGAGGTTCGACGACGAGACCAGCGAGTGCGAGCTGATGGAAGAGACGGCGAAATATTACGCGAACATATTGTGGCCGCTCGGCGGGATCATAGCGAGGAAGATAGAAGAGATCCGCAAGATGGGGCTTTCTATAAAGATGATAGCCCCGAGCCACGGCATAATATGGCGCAAAGGCCCGGCTAAGGCGATCGACGCTTATGTCTCCTGGACGAAGAACGAGACGAAGCGCAAGGCGGTCATCGTATATGAGACGATGTGGGGTTCGACCGGCAGGATGGCGAGGGCTATAGCGGACGGCCTTACGGGCGCCGGCGTCTCAGTGAAACTCTTTGACATTGCGCTCTCGGACAGGACCGAGGTCGCCTACCAGATGCTCGACGCGAAGGCGTTTGTCATAGGGTCGTCGACGCATGACAACGACATGCTGCCGTCGATCGCGTCGTTCCTTGAGCTTCTGAAAGGTTTCAAGCCGAAGGACAGGGTCACCGCGGCGTTCGGCTCGTACGGATGGGCCGGAGGGGCCGTCGCGGAGATAGAGGGGATGCTGAAAGAGGCCGGGATGGAGACGGCGATGCCCCCGGTATCGGCAAAATACGTGCCCGACGCGCAGGAGCTGGCGCTCTGCAGGAATCTCGGCGCGGAACTCGCGAAGAAGATCGCCTGAAAAAGGAGACGAAAAATGAGCAAATATCGCTGCACCGTATGCGGATATATTTATGACCCGGCCGCGGGTGACCCGACACAGAACGTTGCGCCCGGCACTCCCTTCGAGAAACTCCCCGATTCCTGGGTCTGCCCCGATTGCGGGGTAGGCAAAGACATGTTCGAGAAGATCTGATACCCGGGACCCATGAAGATAGCCATAGTAGGCAACGGGATCGCGGGCATAACGGCCGCGAAACACATATCCGAGAAAGAGCCGCGCGCCTCGATAACGGTCTTCACCGACGAAGAATATAACTATTATCCGAGGCCGCTCCTGGACAGGCTGCTCTCCGAATCGATAACTCTCGACGGCATGTTCCCATATAACGATGAATGGTACAAGAAGAGGGGTATCCGGGTGTCGCTCGGCGATAATGTCACGGCTGTCGATACGTCTTCAAAGGAGATAAAAGCGGCGAGATCCGGGACGTCCGGTTATGATAAACTCCTGCTGACGACCGGCGCCTCGCCGTTCGTCCCGCCTATAGAAGGGGTATCCGGAAAAGAGGTCTTCACGTACAGGAATATCTCCGATGTGCTCAGGATCCGCTCATTCGCGAGGGACAAGAAGAAGGCGGCGGTCATAGGCGGAGGCCTTCTCGGGCTTGAGACGGCGAAAGCGCTCACGGAACGCGGCATGAAGGTCGTCGTGGTAGAGCATAATTCGCGGCTGCTTCCGAGGCAGCTCGATGAGGAAGGCGCCGCGCTGATAAAATGCTGCGTCGAGAGGATGGGCATAGAAGTATTGCTGCGCCAGTCCACATGCTGCGGTATAGGCGCGGACCTTTTTATCGCGGCTGCCGGCGTGAGGCCGAATACCTCGCTCGCGAAGTCATGCGGCGTAGGCGTGCAGAAAGGGATCGTTGTGGACGGGAACCTGCAGACAAGCTGCCCGGACGTTTTTGCCGCCGGCGATTGCGCCGAATTCAACGGGACGGCCTACGGGATAATACCCGCCGCGCTCGAGCAGGGCCTCGCGGCGGCATCGAACATGATAGGCATCCCGGCCGAATATAAGGGGACGACCTTCCAGGCGACGTTGAAGGTGGTCGGCATAGACGTGACCTCGATAGGGACGGTGAACCCGGAAGGCGAAGGGTATGAGTCCCTGTCTAAGAAAGACGAGGCGGGGGGCACCTACAGGAGATGCGTCATTAAGGACGGCAAGCTCGTGGGAGCCATAGTGATAGGCGAGAAGGCGGGGGTCTCGTCGCTGGTCAATATCATCAAGGAAGGCGCGGATGTATCGAATGATAAGGACGCGCTTATGGGTGACGACGAGGCATTATCAGGCCTGTTAAGAAAAGGGGCAAACCGTTGAAGGAAGCCCTGCTGGCGTCATTCATAGCGAGCTGTTTTACGGGGATCGGCGCGATACCCGTGCTGCTGTTCAAGGAGGTCTCGCACAGGTTATACGATACGCTGCTCGGCTTCTCGGCCGGGGTGATGATAGCCGCGGCGTGCTTCAACCTCATCGGCCCTTCGATAACCATGGGCAGCATAGGACAGACGGCCGCGGGCATAGCGACGGCAACGCTGCTCCTTTACCTGATAGAGAAGTCGATACCGCACCTGCACAGCAAATACCCCCATTTCAGCAACAACCCTATGAGCATTAAACTGAAGAGCGGGATATTGATGGCGGTCGCCATCACTTTGCATAACTTCCCGGAAGGGCTTTCCGTAGGCGTGGGGTACCTCTTGTCGCCGAAGCTCGGGCTCGTGCTCGCCGCCGCGATCGCCCTGCAAAACATGCCGGAAGGCCTGGTCGTGGCCGCGCCGCTGAGGCAAGCCGGCGTATCACGGCTTAAATGCCTGGGATTGGCGACACTTTCCGGAATTGCAGAGCCAATAGCGGCTTTTTTTGGTATAATGCTATTCGGGTTATCGAAGTCGGTGCTTCCTTTCGGGTTCGCTTTCGCCGGCGGCGCCATGCTGTATGTCACATTTGACGAGATAATCCCGGAATGCCACAGCCACGGCAATGAGATAGCCGCGACATTCGCGGCGATTGCGGGCTTCGTTACACAGCTGTTTTTAAACGCGGTCGTCGGACCGTAAAAAAGGAGGCTGACATGGCCGAAGGAAAGGACCTTGGAAAGACGTCGGTCGGTATGGACGCGAACCTCGCCGCGGCGTTGTCTTATGTGTTCGGTTGGGTTTCGGGGCTTATCTTCTTCCTTATAGAGAAGGAGAACAAGTTCGTGAAGTTCCACGCGATGCAGTCGATACTCTTCTCGGTCGCGTGGATAGCCGTGATGGTGGTACTCGCTGTTACTATCGTCGGTGCGTTCCTTATACCCTTCGCCGGCCTGCTATTCCTCGTGCTTTGGATCATACTGATAATAAAATCATTCTCGGGCGAGACGTTCAAGCTGCCCGTAATCGGAGACATGGCCGAGAAGTACAGCAGCAAATAAGGCCACAGGCAAAGGCATATGAGTCTATTCCAGGCGGTGGTCCTCGGCCTCGTCCAGGGGCTCGGGGAGTTCCTGCCGATAAGCAGCTCGGCGCACCTTATAGTATTCCCGTGGCTTTTCGGATGGCCGGAGCACAGCCTTGCGTTCGATGTAGCCCTGCATGCAGGCACGCTTTTTGCGGTCATGATATATTTCCGGAAGGACTGGCTCGGGATAATAAAAAGCCGGATGATATGGTATATCGCCGTTGCGAGCGTGCCGGGCGCGCTCGTTGGCAAGCTTCTCGAGAGCAAGGCGGAGACGGCCTTCAGGTCGCCGCTGCTGATCGCTTTTACGATGAGCGCGTTCGCCGCGCTCTTTTACCTGATCGACAGGTTCGTTTGGAAATCGCGCAGCCTGAAGTCGCTGAACCTGCTCGATGCCGTTATTATAGGATTATCGCAGGCGCTCGCCATAATACCCGGCGTATCGAGGTCCGGCATTACTATGGCATCGGGAATGGGCCTTAAGTTCGACAGGGAGTCGGCCGCGAAGTTCTCGTTCATGCTCTCGGCGCCGATAATCTTCGGCGCGGTCCTGCTTAAGTTTGGGGACATAGGGGACATCGCCTCGAACGGCCAGGGGCTTGAGGTATTCACGGGTTTCGCGGTATCTGCCGTGACGGGTTTCCTCGCCATAAAAGGCCTGCTCGGTTTCGTGAAAAAGCATTCATTCAACGTGTTCATAATATACAGGTTCGTCTTCAGCGCCGTGATCCTCGCGGTATTCCTGCTCAGGAAGTAAAGTATTATAAGGAGCCAGCATAGATGAAGAAGCCCGGTTTTGACAACGAGAAATACCTCAGGGAACAGTCGGCCGCGATACTTGAGAGGGTCGGCAGGTTCGGCAACAAGCTTTACCTTGAATTCGGCGGTAAGCTGCTTTATGATTACCACGCGTCTAGGGTGCTGCCCGGATTCGACCCGAACGTGAAGATGCGCCTGTTCCAGAAACTGAAGGACAAGGCCGACATAATATTATGCATATACGCCGGCGATATCGAGCGCAAGAAGGTAAGGGCGGATTTCGGCATCACGTACGACGTTGACGCGATGAAGCTCATAGACGACCTCAGGGACTGGGGCATAGAAGTGCTGGCGGTCGTGATAACGCGTTTCGATAACCAGCCCGCCGCGAAGATATTCAAGAACAAGCTCGAGCGCCGCGGAATAAAGGTATATACGCACAGATTCACGAAGGGATACCCGACGGATGTAGACCTCATCGTAAGCGACGAGGGCTACGGCGCGAACGAATACATAAAGACGAAGAACCCGCTCGTGATAGTCACGGGCCCCGGGCCGGGAAGCGGGAAGCTCGCGACATGCCTCTCGCAGCTCTACCATGACCATAAGAAGGGCGTAAACTCCGGGTACGCGAAGTTCGAGACGTTCCCGATATGGAACATCCCGCTGAAGCACACGGTCAATGTCGCGTATGAGGCGGCGACCGCCGATATCAGGGATTTCAACATGATAGACCCGTTCCACCTCGAAGCGCATAACGAGAAGACGGTAAATTACAACCGCGATGTCGAGGTATTCCCCGTAATAAAGAGGATCCTCGAGAAGATAATGGGCGAGGGCGCGGTATACAAGTCCCCGACCGACATGGGAGTCAACCGCGCGGGATTCGGCATAACGGACGATGAGGCGGTCAGGGAAGCGGCCAGGCAGGAGATAATCCGCAGGTACTTCAGGTACGCCTGCGAATACGCTATGGGTTTCGTGGACAAGGAGACCGAGCAGAGGGTCCATCTGCTGATGGAGGAAGTGGGCGTCAGGGCGGAGGACCGCAGCGTCGTGCTGCCGGCCAGGAAGGCGGCCGACGAATGCCGGAAGAACGGGAAGGGCAACGACGGCGTATATTGCGGCGCCGCGATAGAGCTGTCCGACGGGACGATAATCACCGGGAAGAACTCCCAGCTGATGCACGCGACGTCGAGCCTCGTCTTCAATTCCATAAAGAAACTCGCGGGCATCCCGGATAAGCTCCACCTGCTTTCGCCGAATATCATCGACTCGATAAAGAACCTCAAGAAGGACGTGCTGAAATACAGGACCGTCAGTTTAGACCTCGAGGAGGCGCTGATAGCGCTGAGCATAAGCGCGACGACGAACCCGGCCGCGCAGGACGCGATGGAGAAACTGCAGGAGCTTCACGGGTGCGAGGTGCACCTTACGCATATACCGACGCCGGGAGACGAGGCGGGATTAAGGAAACTCGGCGTAAACCTCACGAGCGAGCCGGAATTTGCCACAAAGAGCCTTTTCGAATCATAATACCTGAAGCATAACAACCAGGGGGAAAGATGAGCGGTTTTTTCGGAGTGGTATCAAAAGGTGACTGCGCGGAGACGCTTCTTTACGGGACCGATTACCATTCGCACCTCGGGACCGAGTTCGGCGGAATGGCCGTCCTCGGCGAGACGTTCACGAGGCAGATACACAGCATAAGCCAGAGCCAGTTCAAGTCGAAGTTCTTCGACGACTGCAGGAGGATGAGGGGCAACAAGGGCATCGGAGTGATCAGCTCATATGATGAGCAGCCGATATACCTTAATTCGAGGTTCGGCCCTTTCTGCCTCGTGACATACGGCCTCATAGAGAATACGGAAGAGTTGATGCAGGAGATGCTCAAGAGGGGCACCTCGTTCAGCGAGGTCACGAAGGGCAACGTCAACGTGACCGAGCTCATAGCCAAGATGATAGTCCAGGGCGACAACCTGCTCGACGGCATACAGAAGATGTGGCAGAAGATCGAGGGTTCCTGCTCGCTGCTTCTGCTCAATAAGGACGGCGTCTACGCCGCGCGCGACAGGTTCGGATATACTCCGGTGGTAATCGGAAAACGGATGGACGCGTGGGCGGCCGCGACGGAGACAGCGGCGTTCCCTAACCTCGAGTTCCAGACGGTCAAGTACCTTGAGCCGGGCGAGATAGTCCTGCTCAACGAGGAAGGGATGGTCCAGAGGAAACCCGGAGGGAAGACGAACAGGATATGTGCGTTCCTGTGGATATATTCCGGGTTCCCCGCGTCGGATTACGAAGGCATAAATACAGAGATAGTAAGGGAGAGGTGCGGAAGGTGCCTGGCCAAGCATGATAAGGACATCGAGGTCGATGTCGTCTCGGGTGTTCCGGATTCCGGTTCGGCGCACGCGCTCGGTTACGCTATGGAATCGAAGAAGCCGTTCAGGCGCCCGCTCGTGAAATATTCTCCCGGCTACGGCAGGAGCTACACGCCGCCGTCGCAGAAGACCCGCGACCTCATCGCGAGGATGAAGCTTGTCCCGATAAAGGAGATAATAAACGGGAGCAGGATAGTTCTATGCGAGGATTCGATAGTCAGGGGGACGCAGCTGAAGAATTTCACGGTCAACAAGCTCTGGGATAACGGCGCGAAAGAGGTCCATGTGAGGCCGGCGTGCCCTCCCCTGATGTTCCCGTGCAGATACTGCCTGTCAACCCGCAGTATTCATGAGCTCGCGGCGCGCAAGGCGATAAAGGCGCTGGAAGGGAACGATGCCGAGGATGTCTCGGAGTATATAGACCCGAAGACCGAAAAGCACAAGGCGATGGTCGAATGGATACGAAAAGACCTCGGGGTAACGACACTGAGGTACCAGCTGCTCGAGGATATGGTCAAGGCGATAGGGCTGCCCAAGGACCGGCTGTGCCTTTATTGCTGGACGGGGGAGACGGAAAGATGAAGTCGAGGGCGATCCAGAGCATAGAAAAGAAGATGGAAGGGCTTGACGAGGGCTCGCTGAGGTACCGCGTGCTGCGCAACGTGATGCAGTTCAAGACCTCGTGGATAGAATTAGGGCAGTCCCTTTACGCGGTGTGGAAGGACAAGATGTACAAGGACTGGGGATACCTTACGTTCGAGGCATATTCAGCAAAGGAGATAGGGGTAAGGAAGGATACGGCGATGAAACTGCTGCGTTCGTATTATTTCCTCGAGAAGGAGGAGCCGCAGTACCTGAAGAAAAGCGATGATGACCCTTCAGAGGCCGCGAGCGTCCCGAGCTACGAGGCGGTCAACCTGCTGCGCATGGCGAAGAACAAGAAGGAGCTGGGCGAGGACGGATACGAGTCGCTGAAGAAGAACATCTTCGAGAAGGGCAAGGATTTCCGCGAGGTCAAGAAGGACCTGACCGCGCTTATAAGGCAGAGGGAGGACCTCGACCCGCAGGAAGCCAGGGACAGGAGGAAGTCCTCCGCGATACGCCGCGTCGTCGCGACGCTCAAGGGCCTGAAGAATGATATCGAAGTGGCGAAGCTGCTTCCCGCCTCGACCATAAAGGACATAAAGGAACTGATCGACAAGCTCGAGTCGGAGATCCCCGCGTGAAGAAAGCGGCCATTGCCGTAATTGCAGCACTGTCTTTTACCGCCGTCCTGCATGCGGGAGAGGCGGGCGTTGCCGTTACGCGCCAGAGGTGTTCGGACACGGGCGGGAAGACATTATGGGAATCGACCGTAACGACGGCTCCCATGGAAGGCGAACCCGGCGCGTATATAATAACGGAGGAAGGCAAGGGCCTGTATTACGGTTTTGAAGGCGAGACCTCATGCCGGTCGGAGGCGAAGTACACTAGCGGCAAGGAAGGGATAATGCCCTGCTGGCTGAAGAGGACGGTCCTCTCGGCGGCGGGGAAGGTCCTGCTCGAAGAGACGCAGGATTACGGCGCGGGCAAGGGTGAAGTGCGTTACCTGGTAAAGGACTTCGTGAAAGGGTCCGAGAAGAAAAAGACGTTCAAATATAAAGGCGTCATGATAAACAAGATGCTTACGGGCGCCACGGTCCGGTCGATGCTTGATGCCGGAGAGAAGCAGAGGGTAGTGAATATAGTCAACGACGAGCCGGCGGTCTACAGCATCACGATAAGGGTGGAAGGCAGGGAGAAGATAACGGCCAACGGGAGGGAGATGGACGCTTTCAGGGTATGTATAGACCCGAATATCGGCTTGCTTAGCCCCGTGAAGGCGTTCATACCTAAGAATTATTCGTGGTATTCGTGCGAACCCCCGTACAGGTGGCTGAAATTCAAGGGCCTTGAGGCATCGATTAGCTCGCCGGTAGTCGAGATGACGGCACTGGAAAATTAATCATGGCAAAACTGGTCCCCGAGAGGTTCAGGGAAGAATACAAGAACGAGCTGAGGCGCATATTCGACCAGCGCATAAACCTCTTCTGCTATATCGCGATAAGCGCTTTCTTCATAGAGGTCGTGCTGGCCAGTTTCTGGTTCAGGAGGCTGCTGAGCGCCAGTGATATTCCCGGAGTCGCGGGCGGCACCATACTCGCGGTCATCATACTGTTCTCGGGAAAGTTCAAGCGGCGCCTCATCATACATAAGATCAGGGGTTTTTTCTTCAGCATCTTCCTGATATCTATCGCGATTCTCGCGGCCGCGGCGCATCCGGATGTCATAGCCAACCTCGGGATAACGCTGATACTGATAGGGCTCTTCGCGAGCGTATTGCTGCTGCCGTGGAACATCCTCGAGACCGCCGCGCTCGGAGTGTATACGCTTGTCAGTTTCATCGGCGTATACGAGATGTCGAATACTTACGTGAATTACGAGATATTCGGCATCAACATTACGCTCCTCGTGACCGCCACGATCATATGCATGGTCGTGAAGAGGAGCGAGGAGATAATGAGGCAGAAGGATTTCGTGCTGAAGAAGGAGATCGAGGAGAAGAGCAAGATAATGGTCGAGGAGCTCGAGATAGCGAACAAGATCCACAGCGGCCTCATGCCGAAGTCGGTCAGGACGGACCTCGTCGATATCGCGGTCGACTACAGGCCGATGCTCTATATGGGCGGCGATTACGCGAAATTCCAGTTCATCGAGAAGGACAAGCTTGTATTCATGATAGCCGATATAACCGGGCACGGCGTTTCGGCCGCGCTGCTGGTCAACAGGCTGCATACGGAAATCGAGGACCTGCTCCGCCTGAAGATAGACCCCGGGGAGATGCTGAGGCGCCTCGACAGGTTCATCAAGTCGGATTTCGGCAAGATGAGCATATTCCTCAGCGCGTTCGGCGGGCTGCTCGACTTCACAGGCAGGAAGCTGACCTACTCGAATTTCGGCCACCCGCCGCAGATACTCTACAGGAAGGCGGATAACAAGATAATATACATGGAATCGCAGACGTTCCTCATGGGCATAGGGATGGATGAGGGCGGCGTCTACCAGATGACGATAGATTTCGAAAAGGGCGACAAGATATTCCTTTTTACCGACGGCATAATCGAGGCGAAAGCCCCTTCGGGGGAGATGTACGGGAACAAAAGGTTCGAGGAGTTCGTCAGGCAGCACGGCGCGCTCTACGTGGCGGATTTCAACGAGAAACTGATGGAGGAACTGAAGGAGTTCCAGAACGGCGAGCAGAGCGACGACATATTCCTGCTCTCGATACAGATAAAATAGGAGGCGCTTTTGAGGGGTTTCGTCCTTACATGGGTGGTCAATATCGCAGCGATGGTGCTCGTGATAAGCATCGTGCCGGGCATACATTCGGAAAGCCGGATCGCGACCGTACTCGCCGCGCTCGTCCTCGGGCTTATCAACGCTACGCTGAGGCCCGTCGTTTTCGCGCTGACGCTGCCGCTGACGATATTCTCGTTCGGGATATTCACGCTCTTCATGAACGGTTTCTTTTTTTACATAGTATCATGGGTCGTCGAGGGCTTCGTGATAGCGGATTTTGGCGCGGCATTCTGGGGAGCGCTTTGTTTCAGCGTCATTAGCTTCATGCTGAACCTTATAGTAAGCCCGCAGGGCAGGTTCAGGATCTACCGGTCCAACGGGCGCAGCGGGCCCGGAACCGGTGCTGGCGCGATGAAAGACCGTAATATAATAGACGTCGAGGCAGAGGTCGACAACGTTGATGAGGAGGAAAAAGATGGCCCAAAATAACCCGATGCTGCTTTACGGAAAGAACGCGGTCATCGAGAGGCTCAGGGCGAACATGAGGGGGGTCAGGAAAGTGATCATTGCGGAAGATTTCGACGACCCGACGGCCCTTGATCTTATCAAGGCGCGCCGCATACCTCTGCAGAAGGTCTCCGAAAAGGAGATGCTTAAGATGAAACGGACCGAGCGCCTGCAGGGCATCATCGCGGAAATAGACCCGTTCAGGTACTCGTCGTTCGAGACGCTCGTAGGGAATCCCGACGGCGAAAAACTCTCTTTCATAATGCTTGATGAGGTGACCGACCCGCAGAACCTCGGCGCGATAATAAGGATAGCCGCATGTTTCGGCGGTTTCGGCATAGTGATACCCGAACGCGGCGCATGCGAGGTCAATGAGACGGTATTGAGCGTTGCCTCGGGCGGCGACAATTATGTCCCGATCTGCAGGATAAATAACCTGACGAACGCGCTGATACACGCAAAGAAGGCCGGATACTGGGCCGCGGGCGCCGTTGTCGAAGGCGGCGATGACCTAACGAAGGCGTCTCTTCCGTTCCCGCTTTGCATAGTCATGGGTTCCGAAGGCAAAGGGATACACCACGGCGTGGAAAAGCACCTGGAGATGAAGGTCACGCTCCCGATGCAGGGCGCTGCGCTGTCGTTCAACGTGGCCATGGCCTCGGCAATATTCTGTTATGAGATAGCGAGACAAAGGCCGAAAGCCGCTAAAACGAAAGACAGATGAAAGCCGTATTCAACGAGCTTCCCGAGGAATTCACAGAAAAGCTGAAAACCGTATATCCTTCCGTATTCCCCAAGATCTGCGAGTCATTCCTCCACAAGAAAGAACAGACATTCAGGATAAACTGCTTAAAGACATCCCTGCCCGTGCTGAAGGAAGACCTCGACCGGCAGGGGATAAGATACCGCGAACTGCATTGGCCGAGAGGAAGTTTCATCCTCAGGTCGGAGAACAAGGAATTACAGAAGAGCCCGGCGTATATTGATGGTAAAATATACATGCAGAACGTCTCGAGCATGCTGCCGCCCATAATGCTCGACCCGAAGCCGGCAGAGAAGATACTCGACCTCTGCGCCGCGCCCGGGGCGAAGACAAGCGAGATCGCCTCGCTGGCCGGCAGGGAGATAGAACTCGTGGCGGTCGAGAAGCTCGGGATACGCTACGAGAAGCTCCTCGCGACACTTAGGATCCAGGGCGTCGATTTTGCGAAGACGCTTATGGAGGACGGGATAGAGATGGGCAGGAAATGCCCTGGATATTTCGATAAGGTCCTTGTCGATGCGCCTTGCTCGGGGGAGGCGCTCTTCTACATGAGGGACCCGAAGTCGTTCAAGCCGTGGAGCCAGAAGAAGGTCAGGGAGCTTTCGCATACGCAGAAAGTGCTGATATATTCGGGCATAAGCGCGCTGAAGGACGGAGGTGAGCTTGTCTATTCGACGTGCACGTTCTCTCCCGAGGAGAACGAGGAAGTCGTCGATTGGGCATTGAAGAAATTCGAAGGGCTTCGGCTTTTGCCGGTTGACATGCCGCTGCCGAACAAGTCTCGCGGCATCGCCTTGTGGGAAGGCAAGCGGTTCCCGAAAGAGATGGGCATGGCGATGCGCGTGCTCCCTAACGAATACATGGAAGGGTTTTTCATGGCAAAACTGAGGAAGGAGAAGAGATGACGGCGCCCCGTATCGCGGGATTTATGATAATTGCGGCCCTGGCGGCAGGAATAGTCCTGAGGATCTGCAACCATGATAATGTCACCGTTAGGAGCCCGGATGAAGTGGTGTATACCTGGCAATCGAACGTGATAGTCGAATACGGCGGCGACGCTATGGGCGCTTTGCTCGCGTCCTACAATAAGGACAAAGAGCTTTGGAAGCTTCCGCCTCCGACGAGGATAGGATACTTGTGGCCGTTGTCGTATTTCATGGAGCTTACCGGTATCCATGATGAAAGGGCCGGCTCGTACCTTTCGCTACTGTTCAACATACTTACGCTGATGTTCCTCGCGGCTTTCGCGCTGAAATATTTCAACGGATGGATCGCGCTTTACGCCGTGCTGGCGATGGGTGCATCGGCGATGGATATAGCCATATCGAGGAGGGCATGGCAGGATGCGGTCTTCGGCAGCCTCGGTTTCCTGCTTGTGTACATCGCCTCGGAGATCATAACAAAGAAGGGCAGGGCGCTTTGGAGCGCCTTGTTCGTGATACTCGGGAGTTATTATATCCTGATAAAGGAATCCGGCGCGGTGTTTTATGCGCTTTGCATAGCATGGCTCCTGTTCTTCCTGTACAGGCAGAAACGCGCCGGGGAAGCTTTGAAGCTTATCGCGGGTATCTCCGCAGGCGCGGTATGCAGTTTCGCGTTGCTGTCTTTCGCGGCGGGCGGGCCATCCCAGCTTATGGGTGTCATGATGCACATAAGGGACGGGATGCCCGTGAACGCATACGCGGTCGAATATCAGACCGGGCCGTGGTATAATATTTTAACGGCGCTTTTTACCATAAGCCCGTTGAATACGGCGCTCTGCTTTGCGGGCATATCGTTTTTGATCGTGCGAAGGAAAGACAAGGCCGTCACTCCGGAAATAGCGTCCGGCTCGACATTCATATTGCTGGCGTTCGCGTCCGTGGCCGTGATAGCGCCGTACTGCCAGAACCTCAGGTATATCAGCCCGGTATTCGCGCTTTTCTATCTGGTCGGAGGCATCGGTGCATGGTATATTTACGGGTACTTTAAGTCGAAGGTAAGCGGGAAAGCGCTGAAGGCCGTGATACTGGCTATGTCCGCGGCGGTATTGGTATCGGCGTTCGCGGATTACGGCTATTTCAGGAAAGCGTTCATAGAGAAGAACGCGCTGGACATATCTGTAAGGGTGTTAAAGGAAAGGCCGAGGATATGAACGAAAGCGGTCTCGTGGAGACGGCATGCAACCTCTGCGGCTCGAACAGCTATTCATATGTATACGGCCCCCGGACCCGGCCGCAGGACGCCGCCGGCCGCGGGGCGCAAGGGTATAAGATCACCGACCACTGCGATGACGGGGCGGTGACCCTCGTCAGGTGCAGGAGGTGCGGCCTGATCTACGCGAATCCGAGGCCTTCCGAAGAAAAGGTTATGGGGCTCTATGCCGGCATGCACGATGACCTGTATACGAAAGAACAAAAAGGCCGGTGCCTTGCGGCCGGTTCGACGCTGGAAGCCCTGAAGAAGATGAGGAAGGGCGGTCGCCTGCTTGATATCGGCTGTTCGGCGGGTTTCTTCCTGCATGAGGCCCGAAATAAAGGATGGGACACCTACGGCGTTGAACCGTCGAAGTGGGCGGCGGATTACGCGAAGGAAAAGATGGGGCTCGATAACGTCTTCCCGGGTGTCTTCCGTGATGCGGGTTATCCCGATAATTATTTTGACGCGATAGTCCTGAACGATACGATAGAACATCTCTCCGACCCCAAGGGTATGCTCAACGAGGTCAGGCGCGTGCTGAAACCCGACGGGATACTCTGCGTGAGCACGCCTGATATAGACAGCCTGGCGAGCAGGTTGCTGAAGGCGCGCTGGTGGGGGGTCAAGGAATCCCATCTTTACTATTTCACGAGGAAGACTCTTACCAAGATGCTCAACGACGCGGGATTCGTGCCGGTAAGTGTGCGCGGGCATTCGCGGTATTTTACGATAGGATACCTGCTCGAAGGCCTGAAGGGGCGCAGCTCCTTCCTATACAGGGCGGCTTCGCTGTTTCTCGGAAATAAACGGCTCGCGGAAAAGGTCATCCGTGTCAACCTCGGCGACCAGCTTGAGGTCTTCTCAAGGAAGGCGCGCAGGCTCGAATACCTCGACGAGCTCGAGAAGCCGGCGTATGCCGACCGTAAGGGCGGCGCGAAGATAACCGCGGTCCTGCCGGCGTATAACGCCTCGGGCACGCTCGAAAGGACAGTTGCCGATATACCGCGCGATATAGTGAACGAAATAATACTCGTAGATGACGCGAGCAGCGATGACACCGTGAAGATCGCGGAGAAGCTGGGCCTGAAGGTCTTCAGGCACGACAAGAGGAAGGGCTACGGCGGCAACCAGAAGACATGCTACGAAAAGGCGCTCGAACTGGGCTCGGATATCGCCATAATGGTCCATCCCGATTACCAGTACGACCCGAAGATCATCCCCCATCTCGTTGAGCCGATACTCGCGGGACGGGCCGACGCGGTCTTCGGTTCGCGGATGATGAAAGGCGGAGCGCTGGAAGGCGGGATGCCGCTCTGGAAACATAACGCGAACATCCTGCTGACGGCCATGGAGAACGTCGTGTTCGGCACGTACCTGACCGAGTACCATTCAGGGTTCAGGGCGTACTCTGCCAAGGCCCTTAGGACCGTCAATTTCAAGCTGAACAGCGACTCTTTCATATTCGATACCGAGATAATCGCGCAGCTGATAGCGCATAACCTCAAGATCGAGGAAGTCCCGATCAAGACGAGG
This sequence comes from uncultured Planctomycetia bacterium, assembly GCA_964650515.1. Taxonomy (GTDB): domain Bacteria; phylum Omnitrophota; class Gorgyraeia; order Pluralincolimonadales; family Pluralincolimonadaceae; genus UBA6215. Next base: position 31,018 of record CAZYUB010000014.1, read on the forward strand.
TATTTCGACGAGGCGTCATCCATCAGGTTCCTGCCGAGCGTCGCTTACGGCCTCGGCATACTCGGCACGCTGTTCAAGTACTGGCTGCATACGGCGACGTTCATCAGGCTGCGTCAGTTCAAATGAAGCTGTCGATAATCATACCCATATATAACGAACAGGACACGGTCGCCGATGTGCTCGGGCGCGTTGGCGCGGTGCGGTTCCCGGCCGAATACGAGGTCATCGTCGTGGACGACGCGTCCAGGGACAACACTTACGATGCGGCGCTGGCGGCACAAAAGGCGCTCGGGACCGGCGCGCAGATAAAGATCTTCAGGAACCCCGTGAACAAGGGCAAGGGGTACTCGATAAGGAAGGGCATATCCGAATCCTCGGGGGATATCATAATAATCCAGGACGCCGATACGGAATACGACCCCCGCGATATACCGAAGGTCATCGCCCCGATCATTTCCGGTGACGAGAAGGCCGTTTACGGAAGCAGGTTCCTCGGCGTCAGGCGCCCGGGCGGGATGGCATTTCCGAACTTCATAGCGAACAGGGCGCTTACGTTCCTCACCAACCTGCTCTTTGCTACCAGGATCACCGACATGGAGACCTGTTATAAGGCGATACGCGCGGACATCATAAAGGGGATGGAACTGAGGGCGAACAGGTTCACGTTCGAGCCGGAGGTCACGTCACAGGCGGCGAAACTCGGCGTGCGGATAAAGGAAGTGCCGATATCATATTCCGGCAGGAGCGCGAAACAAGGGAAGAAGATAAAGATGAAGGATTTTTTCTACGCGATAGGCGTGTTACTGTACCAGAGGTTCACCCCTTGAGGAAAACGGCCGTCGCGGTCTTCGCGATCGTCTGCTGCCTCTCTTCCGCAGAACTCGTGTTCAAGATGCGCAACTGGGTTTACGAGGGGACGGACATAGAGTCCGAGCAGGCGAGGTACGCGACGATGAAGCCCTACCTTCCTCCGGGAGGAAAGGTAGGCTATGAGACCGACGATACCGAGAACGACATCCGCAAGCATTATATAATGCAGTACGCGTTATGCCCGGTCGTGATAGACAGGTCAGGGCAGCACGAATACGTCATCAGGGAACAGGGCGGCCAGGTACAGGTAATAAAGCGCCGGCTCGGGGGAAGATGATAACATTCATGTTTTCTTTGCTGATATCTTACGGCATAGGCCATGCGGCCTGCCGTTTGATCTGGCCCTCCGCCGCAGGGATAGCGTACGGGCGAGCATTGGCGGCATGCGTATCTTTCGGCGCGGGGACAGGGATCACGTCGTGCATGTATTTCTGGTGGCTCGCATCGGGCGCATACAAGGCGGGGTTCGCGCCCTATGTGATACTTGAGGCCCTTGTGCTGCTGGCGCTTTATGCCGCCGCGGGAAAGAGGTGCCCCGCGGATCACGGACGCAAGGAAGAAGCGATGAAGGCGTCCGGAGCCCTCAAATCCATACTGATAATATCATTCATAATAGCCGCGGCCGCCATGGCCATTTCCTTCCTGATGTTCTCGTCTGAGATGCCGCACGGGGAATGGGACGCGTATTCGATATGGAACCAGCACGCGCGCTTCATGTCCAGGCAGCCGGAGCTCTGGACAAGTATGTTCGACGAGGCGTTGAGATGGAGCCATCCCGATTACCCGCTGATGCTGCCTGCCACGGTCGCACGGTGCTGGATGTATGCCGGCGCGGAATACCCTTTTGCCGCGCAATGCGTGGCTTTCCTGTTCATGGCTGCCCTGACGGCGACAGCGGTCTCCGCCGTATCTTTGCTGAAGGGAAAGCTGCAGGGGATATTGTGCGGCCTCGCGATATTATCGGCGAACCACGTGGTGCAATACAGCTCCTTCCAGTATGCCGACGTACCGCTCGCGTATTTTATCCTGGCTTCGGTATCGATGTATCTTGTTTACCGCGAGGACGGCAATGACAGGCGACTGCTCCTGGCGTCAGGACTGCTTGCGGCGATCGCCGCCTGGACAAAGAACGAAGGTATCGCGTTCTTCTTTGCCTCGGCTGTCGCGCTGTTCATAATTGAATCATGGCGCGGCCGGTCGAAACAGGGCGCTGCCGCTCTCGCATGGTATTTGTGCGGGTCGCTGCCGGTCATATTGACGCTCGCTTATTTCAAGGCGCAGTTCGCGCCGCAGAACGATATCATAGCGTTCACAGGGTCGGCGCTTTCAGGGCAGGACGGCGGCATGATGAACCGGCTCCTCGATCCCGACCGTTACGTTACCATTATCGGCTCGTTCATACACTATTCGTATTTCGGGGGTTTCATCGGGAAGGCGGGCATTTTCATATACGTCCTGGCGGTCGGTATTGCGGTCAAAAAGACGCAAATGAGGGGCATAGCGTTCGTCTCCGCGGTCCTCGCGGGAATGGCCGGCACCTATTTCCTGGTATACCTTTTGTCGCCGCAGGAACTCGGCTGGTATGTATTCTGTTCCATGGGGAGGCTGCTTGTGCAGATGTTCCCCGCGTTGATAGTGGCGTTCTTCATTGCGGCACGTTCCGCGGATGAGATACTGGCAGCAGGGACAGCCAAGGAGGCAAGATGAACAAGAGGATGCTGGCAGCCGTGTTATCGGCATCGTTGTTTGCGCTTTCGCTCGCGGGATGCGCCCATATCGCTAAAAGAGGAACCGCCGTCCCGGCCAAGGCCGACCCGGATACCGAACGGGTCTATGCGTGGGTAAGCGGTTTGCAACTTGAGAACGGCCTGCTCGAAAGTTCCGACGGCAGCAACTTCGTATCGCTTTACGAGAACGCCCTCGCGGCGATAGTCTTCTCGGCGCGCGGAGACCTTAAGAGGGCGGAGAAGGTGCTCGATTATTTCGACAGGAACATAGGCGAACTGAAACAGGCGCCCGGCGGGTTCGGGCAGTTCCGCGACAGGGACGGAGTGCCGCTGGACGGCGCGCCGCACCGCTGGCTCGGGGATAATGCGTGGCTGCTGATAGCGGTGAACAATTACCACAGTATCGCGGGGAACGGCAGGTATTCGAAGCTGTCATCGTCGCTGGAGAAGTGGATACGTTCGCTGCAGGACACTAAGGACGGCGGCCTGTGGGGAGGGTATGACCGGTCGGGCAAACAGATACTGAAATCCGCGGAAGGTATCATCGACTCCTTTAACGCGGTAAAAGGATATGACGGTTTCCACAGGAAGATCCTCGGGTACCTTAAGAACGGATACTGGGACCCGGAGAAGAAGGCGTTTCTCGCATGGAGAGAGCACGAAAAATATAAGTATGCCCTCGACCTGCATTCGTGGGGGTACTGCGCGTTCCCCCGCATGCCGCAGCGGACCCTGGACGAGGCCGCGATGTTCCTGACCTCAAAAAAGATAAAGGCGAGCGGCATAGAGATCACCGGGTTCTGTTTCGACCTTGACCACGATTCGGTATGGCTTGAGGGGACGGGCGAGATGGCGGTCGCATACCGAAGCGCAGGACGAGGATATACCGCGGATTTCTACCTTGATGAGATGGGTAAGGCCTTAATGCCGTGCGTAAACGCGAAAGACGGCGGCCCCGCGAGAGCAGGCCTGCCTTATGCGACGAATCCAGGCACGCACTACGGGACGGGAAAGTTGTGGGACGGCGTCGACACGAACCTTTCGCTGGCCGCCTCCGCATGGTATCTTTTCGGCAAGATGCATTATGACCCGATGGAAGCCGGGAGGAGGAAGAGCATACCGGCGGGAGATATGTTCTGGGCGGACAAGTAATGAGGCACATCAACTGAAGATCAAGCGTACCGGGAAATTCTATACTTATATAGTCCGATGCTGCGACGGCACATACTATACGGGCTATACTCCGGACGTAAAGAAACGCGTGGAGACGCACAACAAGGGCAAGGGCGCGAAGTATACGCGGGACAGGCGGCCGGTCGAGCTGGTCTGGTACAGGGAATATAAATACTTCAAGCTAGCGTTCATGGAAGAGAAAAGGATAAAGAAGCTGCCGAGGGCAAGGAAAGAGGCGCTTATATGCTCGACGAAAAGACGGTAAGTATCATATTGGAATTCCAGAGGAACGAGATCACGGAGGTCGGGATCTACAGGAAGCTCTCCGCGATGGCTAAGGACGCCCATAACCGGAAGATACTGGGCGAGATAGCCGATGAAGAGCAGAGCCATTATAATATCTGGAAGGAATGCTCCGGAAAGGATGCGGCGCCGAAGAACGTCAAGTACCTGTTCTATGTCCTCGTCTCGATGTTATTCGGGGTCACGTTCGGCATAAGGCTGATGGAGAAAGGCGAGAAAGGCGCGCAGGTATCTTATGCGCAGCTGGCGGGCACCGTGCCGGAGGCCGGCAGGATACAGAAGGAAGAGCTCGGGCACGAGAACATGCTTATAGGCATGATAGACGAGGACAAGCTTAAATACATGGGGTCGGTCGTCCTCGGGCTCAATGACGCGCTTGTCGAATTCACCGGCGCGCTGGCGGGGTTTACGTTCGCACTGCAGGATTCCCGGCTCATCGGGATGGTCGGGCTTATCATGGGTTTCTCGGCCTCGCTTTCGATGGCGGCGTCCGAATACCTTTCCACTAAGACGGAGGCGGAGCAGAAGAGTCCGCTCAAGGCCTCGGTCTATACGGGCATCGCATACGTGATCACGGTATTCGTACTCGTCTTCCCGTATTTCATGACGGCAAATTACTATCTGTCCCTGGGGTTGACGGTCGTATTTGCCATACTGCTCATACTCGTCTTCACCTTCTATTATTCGGTGGTCAAGGAGATACCTTTTAAGGCCAGGTTCATGGAGATGGCCGCGATAAGCATGGGAGTCGCGGCGTTGAGCTTCCTCATCGGGCTTGGGGTCAGGAAAGTCCTGCACGTAGATATATGAGGCAAAATGAAATGGAAAGAAAGAAAGCACTGGGATTCTGGGACCTTGCGCTGTTCGTGTTCTGCTCGATATTCGGCCTTGAGGCGATATCGGCGTCGGCGGCGATCGGCCCTTCGGCCTTATCCTGGTGGCTGATAGGCATAACCTGCTATTTCCTGCCCTCAGGCCTCATATCGGCAGAATTGGGGTCGGCATATCCGGAGCAGGGAGGGATGTATGTCTGGATCAAGCGGGCGTTCGGGAAGAAATGGGCCGCCAGGAGCATATGGTATTATTGGGTCTCGCTGCCGATCTGGCTGCCCGCGATATATATCGCTATCGCCGAGATCTTCGGGCATATCTTTTTTCCCGGCATCAGCCTCTGGAGGCAGATAGCTATCGGGACCGCGTTTATATGGGTGGCAGTCGGGATAAATCTCTGTCCTTTGAAGGTGTCGAAATGGATACCGAACATAGGCTCGATCGCGCAATCCGTCGTAATAGTGGGCATGATCTGCGCCGCTATCGCGTATTTCCGCGGCAGCGGGCATTTTGCCAATGATATCGCGGTGGCGAACATACTGCCGAACCTCGGCGCGGCTATCGTCTTTATCCCGGTGATAATCTACAATATCCTCGGCTGCGAGCTTGTCTCCTCTGCGGCAGGGGAGATGAAGGACCCCACGCGGGACATACCGAGGGCGCTGATCTTCTCCGCAATCGTGATCGCTTTCTTATATTTGATAACCACGTTTGCGGTATTGGTAGTCATACCCGTAAACGAGATAAATATCTCAAGCGGGATACTCCAGCTTTTCATGATCGCGTTGGAAGGCAATGCGATGAGGAATATCGTCATTCTCGCCGCCGGGTTGCTTATATCGGTCGCCTTGTTCTCCGGTATCGTCGCTTGGACTTTGGGGCAGAACAGGGCGGTGGCCGAGTCCGCGAATAACGGCGAACTGCCAAGGGTACTCGGCAGGACGAACAAGCAGATGGCCCCTGTCGGCGCATCGGTCGTATCCGGGATCATCTCTACTGCCGTACTCATCGTCTACGGGTTTATTGCAAAGAACGCAGCAGAACTGTTCTGGCATACGGTCTCATTCAGCCTTATCGTTCAGTTGTTGTCGTATCTGATGCTTTTCCCCGCTTTTGTAATATTAAGGAGAAGGGATAAGGGGATTCCGAGGCCTTATCGGGTGCCGGGCCCGGAATGGTTTGCGGTGTTCCTGGCCGGAATGGCGGAAATATTCGTTCTATCGGCGATGATCGTGTTGATCATACAGCCGGGGCATGATTTCGCAAGGTCTTCCTTGCCGATAATCATCGGGGTGCTTGTATCTGTTGCCGCCGGGGAATATTTGGTGGCCAATTCAACGTCAAAACATGGGAGAATATGATGAAGCAATGGTATGAGTTATTTTTTGAAAATTATGCGCGGAAATACGACAAGGAAAGTTATGTTCAAGGGACGGCTGGAGAATGTGATTCTATTGAACAGGAGATAAATCACGATAAGTCGGTAAAGATCCTGGATATCGGCTGTGGCACCGGCCGCCATGCTATTGAGTTGGCAAAAAGAGGGTATCAAGTAACGGGAATCGATCTCTCCGAGTCACAGCTTAAGAGGGCAAGAGAAAAAGCAAAAGAGCAAGGAGTGAAGATTGACTTCCGGAGGCATGACGCAAGAAAACTTCCCTTCGAAAGCGATTTCGACCTGGCAATCATGCTCTGTGAGGGCGGTTTTTCTTTGATGGAAACGGATGAAATGAATTTCGAAATACTTAAGAATGCGACAAAGGCATTGAAAAATAACGGGAAGTTCATATTCACTACATTGAACGGATTGTTTCCGCTGTTCCATTCGGCAAAGGAAATTTATGCATCGGCGGGTAAGGACGGGAATTCTATATGTAAAAGCATATCTTTTGATCTGATGACCTTCCGCGATCATAATCAGGTTGAATTTGAGGATGACGCAGGAAATAAAAAGGCACTGGAATGCAACGAGCGCTGTTATGTTCCCAGCGAGATCACGTGGCTTTTAAAAACACTCGGGTATAAAAAAATCGAAATATTCGGCGCGAAGCTCGGGGCATACTCAAGGAATGATAAACTGACCACAGAAGATTTTGAGATGCTTGTTATCGCGGAAAGATGAAAAAAAGAAGACAAAATATTTATACGCACTTTCGGCTGGCCGGTGGCAGGATTATAGTAATGCGATGAGGAGCTTGGCAGAAGCGGTG
>CAZYUB010000015.1:0-36196 GCA_964650515.1 uncultured Planctomycetia bacterium
CAAAGAAAAGGGAGAAATTAGCATTTAAATGGAATAATTATTATGAAAGAAAATTCGCGATTCTACCGTCTACTACTTTAGAAAGGAGACAAGAAAATGAGGTATATAGCACCCGCAGTCATGATAGGTATCGTGCTTTTGCTTCCGATAAAGGCGGCAGCGGAGGAAGAGCCCACCATCCAGGAACTCCAAAAAGCCGCCATCAAGTACGCCGAGGTAAGCCCCGAGAAGATCTCTACCTGGCGCAAGCAGGCCGCAATGAAGGCCCTGCTTCCCGAGATTAGTGTCGGCTACGGCAATGACATTGATGCCACGGTTACCGCGGCAACGGCATCCGGCAGGACGAACTATTACATAGGCCCCGATGACACAAGCAGCAGCTGGGACTTCACCGCCAAGTGGGACTTAGGCGACCTGGTATACAACAGCGCCCAGACCTCGATCGACTCACGCTCCAAGCTCATGGTCCAGCTGCGTAACGACATCCTCAACGACCTCAACACCGCCTACTTCGAAAGAAAGAAGATCATCAAGCAGCTCGAGAAGATCCAGGACAAGGAAAGCGCCTCATACCTCGAAAGGGAATTCCGCATCGAAGAGCTTACCGCTACTATAGACGGCCTTACCGGTGGCTACCTTAGCCGCAGGATGGGGAAGGAATAATCCCTTGCCTAAACGCTCGTAAATTCTGGCATAAAGCGCCATAATTTACGTCGCAGGCTTCGGGACATATTTTCCGGCTGAATAAACAGCCGGAAAATATAGCTTGACAAATGACACCAATATGGTATCATTACGCCATGAGCACAAAACTGGTGACAAGGAATACGGATTACGCGGTAAGGGCGCTGTGTTACATGGCGGCACAGGCCATGCCTGATAAGAAAGGGAAGGGCGGTGTCATCACCGTGACGGAACTCGTAAAAGAGTTAGGGATGCCCAGGCCGTTCCTAAGGAAGATACTCCAGAAGCTGAACGCGGCGAAACTCCTTATATCGCAGAAAGGCAAAGGAGGCGGGTTCAGGCTCGCAAGGCCGGCGGACAGGATATTCATCACAGAAGTCATGGAAATATTCCAGGGGCCGTTCAAGCTTAATGACTGCATGTTCAAACGGAAGATATGCCCTAACAGGAAAGCGTGCTTCCTGAGGAAGAGATTGGAAGCGATCGAAGAGTTCGCGGTCGCGCAGTTAAAAGGTGTGACAATAAAGGAGATACTACATGGATAACAAGATGTTTTGCAGGCAGTGCGAGCAGACAGCGCAGGGGACAGGCTGCACGGTGCAGGGAGTGTGCGGAAAGACATCCGAGACCGCGATATTACAGGACCTCCTTATATATGCGTTGAAGGGCATCGCTGTTTACGGCAGTATGGCGCGCGAACTGGCTATAAGGGATAAGGAAGTTGATCTGTTTGTAAAGGAAGGCCTTTTTACGACTGTAACCAACGTTAACTTCGACCCGGAACGCCTAACGCAATACCTGAACCGGGCGTATGAGATAAAGGAGAAGATCAAGCGCCTCTTCCTGCAGGCCTACAAGAAACAGCACGGCAAGGATTTTACGGGAAAGCTTCCCGCCGTCGCCGACTGGAAGCCCGCTGACAGCGCGGCAGGCCTCGTCGAGCAGGGCAAACAGGTCGGAGTCCATGCCTGGCCGGCAAAGGACGAAGACGCTCGCAGTTTGCAGGAGCTCCTGCTTTACGGGCTGAAGGGCATGGCCGCCTACGCCGACCACGCGTCGGTGCTCGGCCTCGAGGATGAAGAGGTGAATTCGTATTTTTATAAGGCGCTCGCGAAACTTGCCGAGGACAACCTTTCCGTCGAAGAGCTTCTCGCGATGAACATGGAGTTCGGCAAGGTTAATTTTAAATGCCTCGAGCTGCTGGACAAGGCGAACACCGGGCATTTCGGCAACCCGGTACCCGCCGCGGTCAAGCTCGGTGTAAAGAAAGGCCCGGCGATAATCGTGACAGGCCACGACCTGCTCGACCTCGAACAGCTGCTGCAGCAGGCCGAGGGCAAGGGCATAAATATCTACACGCACGGCGAGATGCTCCCTGCTCACGGCTATCCCGCGCTGAATAAATACAAGCACTTGGCCGGGCATTTCGGTACTGCATGGCAGAACCAGCAGAAGGAGTTCGAGGGCGTGCCCGCGGCGTTCCTGTTCACGACGAACTGCATCCAGAAGCCCCGCGATTCATACAAGGCGCAGGTCTTCACGACTGGCCTCGTCGCGTGGCCCGGAGTAACGCACATCCCCGGGTTCGACAAGAAGGATTTCTCGCCGGTGATAAAAAAGGCGCTTGAACTCGGCGGTTTCCCGCAGGATAATATACAAAAGGAGATACTCGTCGGTTTCGGGCACAACGCTGTGCTCAGCGTCGCCGACAAGGTCATCGAAGCGGTAAAGGGGAAGAAGATACGCCATTTCTTCCTGATCGGAGGGTGCGACGGCGCGAAATTCGGCCGCAATTATTACACCGAGTTAGCGGAGAAGGTCCCGCAGGACTGCGTGATATTGACGCTTGCCTGCGGAAAGTTCCGCTTCAACGCGCTGGAATTCGGCGATATCGGCGGTATCCCGCGCCTGCTCGACGTAGGGCAGTGCAACGATGCCTACTCGGCGGTGAAGATAGCGCTGGCGCTTGCGGACGCGTTCAAGTGCGGCGTGAACGACCTGCCGCTGTCACTGGTGCTTTCATGGTATGAGCAGAAGGCGGTCTGCATCCTTATAACACTGCTTTCGCTCGGCGTTAAGAACATACGGATAGGCCCGTCACTGCCGGCGTTCACTTCGCCGAATGTGCTGAAGGTGCTGGTCGAACAGTTCGGTGTCAAACCGATAACAACCCCGGACGCCGACCTGAAGGCGATCCTGGGATAACAAGGAGGGCAAGAAGATGGCATTGGTAGGGATAATAACGCTTATGTGGATGAGCCTCCTGCTGGCGATAAGCTATTTCGTCTTATTGACGGCGGAGAAAGCCCCGGAGAAGGTCAAGTCGTTCGGAAAATTCGTCGGCGCGGTGCTCATAACGGTGTCATTGGTAATTGCGGTAGCCGGCATATCGATTATGGCTACCGGAGCCAGCCCGATTGCGTGCCCGATGATGGGAAACATGCAAAAGGGTTGTCCCATGATGGGCGATATGCAGGGCATGCGTGGTATGATGAAAGAAGGCAAGATGCCTTGCCCGATGATGAAGGGCGGCATGAAGGCGCCCATCCAGACGCAGGATGACGGATCGCCGATAAAGTGCAATTGAAGGCATAGGCATAGCCTAAGCATAGCCGTCCTATTTTCGCCCACCCTGGCGTGCCGGCTTGACAAACAGGCCGGCACGTCCTATAATATACTCCCATCTATTAAATAATCAAAAAAGCAAGGAAAGATGCAACTTTTAGGTGTTAATTACACTTTATTGACGGATCCTTTGTCTTTATTTTTCCTTTTTGTGATACTGCTCGTCTCGGCGCCGGCCGCTTTATATTCGGTCGGGTATATGAGAGGAGAGTACGAAAGAGGAAAGAAGGCATTGCTATGGGCGCTGCTGGCGGCATTCGTGCTGTCGATGGCGCTCGTCGTCACGTCGGGGAACGCGCTGGTCTTTCTTGTCGCATGGGAACTGATGTCGCTGGCCTCGTATTTCCTCGTCGTCATAGACCACAGGCATGAAAAGTCCGTAATGGCCGGCACGATATACATCGTGATGACCCATATCGGCACGGCGTTCATGACGGCAGCCCTCCTTATAATGTCCAATTACGCCGGCTCGTTCGATATCGCGGCGATGAAGGCAGCGTCCGCATCGATACCGGCAAGCATAAAAGACATAATATTCATACTCTTCCTTGTTGGTTTCGGGACGAAAGCCGGGTTGGTACCTCTGCATGTCTGGCTCCCGTATGCCCACCCGCAGGCGCCCAGCCATATCTCGAGCATAATGTCGGGCGTGATGATCAAGACCGCCGTATACGGCCTGTTGAGGTTCGTTTTCCTGACCCTCGGCATCGGGCCCCAATGGTGGGGCAACCTCGTGCTGGTGCTCGCGCTCGTATCGTGCCTTGCCGGCATCATGTATGCCCTAATTGAGCAGGACCTGAAGAAACTCCTCGCCTATTCCAGCGTCGAGAACATGGGGATAATAATGCTCGGCATCGGCGCGTCTATGGTATTCACAAAAATGGGCATGCCGGCGCTTGCGGTAATGGCCCTATGCGCGGGCTTATTCCACCTGTTGAACCACTCGGTATTCAAGGGATTGCTCTTCTTAGGCGCGGGCGCGGTATATAAGGCGACCGGAACGCGAAACATTGAGCATCTCGGCGGGCTCATAAAAAAGATGCCCGTCACGGCGGCGGCGTTCCTAGCCGGATCAGTCGCGATATCCGGTTTGCCGCCTTTCAACGGGTTCGTAAGCGAATGGATGACGCTGCAGGCGTTCTTCTACGGCGCGGTCAACTCGGGCGGGAGTTACAAGATATTCCTTTGCGTATGCGCCGCGCTGCTCGCGCTCACGGGAGGGCTGGCAGCGGCATGCTTTGTCAAAGCGTTCGGCATAACGTTCCTCGGAGTCCCGAGGGGCAAGCCGGCCCAGTCGGCGCAGGAAGCGCCGTTGTCGATGAAAGCGCCGATGGCATTCCTCGCGGTAACAGCGCTGGCGTTGGGCCTCGGGGCGCCGGCTGCGGTGAAATATATTTCAACGGTAGCGGGTTTCGCGATAGGGGCGCAGGCAGTGGAGGCGCCGCTCTCATTCCTTATAAAGACGAATTGGATAGCAGCCGCGGTATTGGTATTCGCCGCGTCCTGCTGCTATGCCGCGAGGAACAGGAAGGCCGCCGAATGCAATACATGGGATTGCGGTTATTATAAGCTCAGCCCGCGCAACGAATACAGCGCGACCGCGTTTTCGAAGCCGCTTCGCATAGCTTTCAGTTTCTTCCTGATGCCCTACAGCAAGACAGAAAAGATCAGGGACTCGTTCTACCATGTCCGGTCGTTCAAGTACGAGGTCTTTACGACGCCGGTCTTCAGGAAATATGTCTACGCGCCCGCGGTCAGCTTATTGTTCATCGGCGCGAGAAAACTCAAGAAGATACAACCTGGCAGCATCCATGTTTATGTGGCGTATATATTCATTACGATTGTATTGCTCGTGATATTCATGGGAAGGTTCTGATGAAAACCGAACTTGCCATATTGCAGGCGCTCGTGCTTATAGCCGTTGCGCCGCTGGTAACCGGAATTATAAGGAAAATAAAGAACTTCCTCCGTATGAGGAAGGGCCCCGGCATATTCCAGCCGTATTATGACCTAGCGAAATTGCTGAGCAAGGAAGAGGCGGTCTCGCGCGACACGTCTTGGATATTTATGTGCGCGCCGTATATCGTCCTGGGCACCGTGCTCGCGGCGCTGTTCATCATCCCGGCCTTCGGCCCGGGCATATCATTTGACGGCGCGGGAGACCTCGTGGCACTTGTATTCCTGCTCGCGCTCGGGAGGTTCTTCATCGCGCTTGCCGGGCTTGATGCCGGAAGCTCCTTCGGTGGCATGGGCTCGTCGAGGGAGATGTTCATATCAAGTTTGGTGGAACCGGTCGCCCTGCTTGCCGTATTCGCCGTCTCGCTTGCTGCCGGTTCGACGATGCCGCGGGCGGTCGCGTCGGTGGAAACGATGAAACTATCGTCGCTCGTAGCGGCGGGCGCGCTCTTCGTCGTAACGCTGGCGGAGACATCGCGCATCCCGGTGGATAACAGGGAGACGCACCTTGAGCTGACGATGGTGCACGAGGCGATGGTTCTTGAATATTCAGGGCGCTCGCTCGCGCTCATAGAGCTCGCATCGCACATCAAACAGGTGCTGTTCTTCTCGCTGATCGCGGCGGTCGCGATACCGTTCGGCAATTACGCGGCGAAGATGGCTGCGATAGCAGTCGCGGTCGCGGTGCTTGAAGTATCGATGGCAAAGATGCGCCTTTTCAGGGTAGTGGACCTTATGAGTTTCTCATTCGTGCTTTCGGTAATAGCGGTGGTCATCTCCGCGATGGGGTTTTAAAATGGCTGTAGGGCTTGTATTATTCGGGATATTGGTCATGGCATTCGCGATGGTCGCCGCGAAGAGGATGTCCGCGCTGATATTCGGTTTCAGGGCGCAGTCGTTCTTCCTGTTCTTGCTGACATTCATCCTGGCGTTCAGGGAGAATTCCACCCAGCTCTATTTTATTTCGACGATGTTGTTCGCGATAAAGGTCGTGCTCGTGCCGAATATTTTAGGAAGGGTGGCGCGCAGGATAAAGGTCAACGAGGACCTCGGCCTCTCGGCGAACCCGACCGTTTCGATATTCGCGGCGGTGCTGCTCTCGTATATGGCGTACCTTTTTACCGGCAAGATACTGTCGTTTCCCGGCGAGTTCGAGAACAGCGCGTTCTTCGTCTCGCTCTCGGTGACGATGATAGGAATATTCCTCATGATGGCGAGGATGAAGGCGCTCGCGCAGATAATCGGCCTGCTCGTGATGGAGAACGGTATGTTCCTCGCGGCCGCCAGCGTGTCGGGCGGGATGCCTTTTATAGTCGAGATAGCGATATTCTTCGATATCCTTCTCGTCGTAATAATACTCGGCGTGTTCGTGTTCAAGATAAACAAACTATTCACGCATATTGACGTGGACAAACTCACGGAACTGAAGGGCTGATATGGAGATATTCCCGATATTACTCATACCTCTTGCGCTTGCGGGGATCGCGGTCCTGCCGGGCGTAAAGGCCGGAAGGAGCAGGAAATTCGGCGTGCTCAACGCGGCCGGGCATTCTACCAATGCCGTGCTTGCCGTCCTGTTCGCGCTCGGGCTATTGAGATCCGGCGAACCCGCGTCGTTCTTCGGGTTCTTCTATGCGGACCTTTTGAGCGCGTTCTTCATCTTGACAATATCGGTAATAAATTCGATATCTGCGCTCTATTCTATAGGGTATATTTCCGCGGACGTGAAAGACGGTGTGATGAGCGAGCGGAAGGCAAAGGCCTATTACGCGCTCTTCAACCTTTTCGCCCTGTCGATGCTCTGTGTGCCGGTGGTCAGCAACCTCGGCATGGTATGGGTAGCTATAGAGATGACGACGCTCGTCTCGGCGTTCCTCGTCGGGTTCTATAACAAAAAGGAATCTATCGAGGCGGCCTGGAAATATATCATAATCTGCTCCGTAGGCATCACGCTTGCCCTGCTTGGCACGATATTGTTCTATTACACGGCTTCGCGCGACGGCGGCGTCTCGTCGCTTAACTGGACAGACATGGCAGCGGTCGCGGGGAGCTTGAACCCGTCGATCCTTAAGGTCGCGTTCCTTTTCATACTGGTGGGGTACGGGACAAAGGCGGGGTTCGTCCCGATGCATACCTGGCTTCCGGACGCGCATAGCCAGGCGCTCGCGCCGATAAGCGCGATGCTCTCCGGCGTCCTGCTACCGACGGCCATCTACGCGATAATAAGGTTCGCGACGATAACCAACGTCTGTATAGGAACAGGGTACGCAGGGAACCTGTTCATGCTCTTCGGCCTCGTGTCGCTCGGCATCGGCGCCGGTTTCGTGCTCGTCCAGAGGGACATAAAACGCCTGCTTGCCTACAGCAGCGTCGAGAATATCGGGATAATCGCGGCAGGGCTCGGGTTCGGCGGGACCGTCGCAATCTACGGCGCTCTTTTCCACGTATTCAACCATGCAGCGGCGAAATCGCTTATGTTTTTCGCGGCGGGGCGCGCGGTGAAGAAATACAAGTCGCACAACATCCGCGAGATCCGCGGGATAATCAGCGCGATGCCGTTTGCCGGCACTATGCTTATAATCGGTGTCTTCGCGCTGACCGGTTCGCCGCCGTTCTCGGCGTTCTTCAGCGAGATAATGATATTGCTCGCCGGATTCAAGATGGGCCTCTGGCCGCAGGCGGCGCTGCTGCTGCTGTTCATGGCAATCGCGTTCGGCGCTATAGTTTTAAATATCAGCCGGCCGGTCTTTGGCGGAAAACCGGAGGGGATGCCCGTCGAAGGGGAGCCGTTGAGCGGAAAGCTCGCATTCGGGATATTGCTGTTATTGATCTGCGTAATGGGCCTAGCGGCGCCCGGATTCTTCAGGGACCTGCTGTTGGCCGCATCCGAGATAATAAGGGGCGCGTGATGGAACACAAGAACGAGATATATATAGACGTAGAGCCAGGGAGGTTCACTGAAGAGTGCCTAGGCCTGCATAAACGGCTCGAGTCTCCCGTCATGGCGTATTTTGCCGAGGACCTCAGGAAAGAGAGAGGAGTATTCCGTATCTATTGCGTTTTCCTTGACAGGAAAGCCGGCAGATGGGAGATCGCAAGGACAAGCATTCCCGGAGATTGCCCGAAGATGCCGTCGCTTGCGAAAGAGATGTATTCGGCAAGTTTGTTCGAGCGCGAGATGGCGGAGATGTTCGGGATATGCTTTGAAGGGAGCCCTGATCCCAGGCGCCTTGTCCTGCATGACGAGGTATGGCCTGAGGGATATTATCCTCTGCGCAAGGATTTCGCTCCTCCGGCGCCGGGAATGAAAGTGCCGGGCGAGCGGAACAAGTATCGTTTTAAGAAGGTAGAAGGGGAGGGGATATTCGAGGTCCCGGTCGGCCCGGTCCACGCGGGTATCATCGGCCCCGGGCATTTCAGGTTTAGCGCGGCCGGCGAGCCGATAATAAACCTGGAGACGCGTTTGGGATTCACGCATCGTGGCGTAGAGAAGATGCTCGAGGGCATGGACGCGCGTGACGCCGTTTCCTTGGCCGAGAAGATCGCGGGCGATTCCGTTTTTGCTTACAGCTGCGCGTTTTGCGCCGGCATCGAGAGGATATACGGCGTGAAGGTCCCGGGGAGGGCGAAGATCATCAGGGCGTTGTTCCTTGAGCTGGAAAGGATGTATAACCACGCAAACGATATCGGCGGCATCGCGACGGATGTAGGGTTCAGCTTTCCGAACGCGCTGGCTTCCGTGATAAAAGAGGGCCTCCTGGAAGTTAATGGGAAGCTTACCGGCAGCAGGTACCTGAAAGGCGTCAACAGGATCGGCGGCGTCGCGGCGGACATTTCAGCGGAAGGAAAAGCTTTGCTGATCAAGTCCCTGGATATGGCGCGGAAGGACCTCGGCGAGCTGAGGGAGATCCTCCACTCAAGCATTTCGTTCATGGACAGGGTAGACAACACGGGGATATTGAAGAAGAAGACCGCGGCGGACCTCGGGATAACGGGGCTCGCGGCGCGCGCGTCGGGCATACGTTCAGACCTGCGTTCTGTATTCGACGGCGATATATACGACGCGTGCGGTTTCAAGCCGTCAATGGAAGAAGACGGCGATGTCCTCGCGAGGCTGGATGTGCGGCTCAACGAGTTCGACGCCTCCGTCTGGCTGGTAAAAAAATTAACGGCTATGCTGGGCAACCTTTCGGAACCTCCGGAGACGGAAACGAAATGGGAGCCGAAAGAGGGTTTCTCGGTCGGATGCGTCGAAGCATGGAGGGGGCCGTTAGTTATCTGGGTAAGGACGGGGAAGGACGGGCGCATCGAACGTTGCAAGATAGTCGACCCGTCGTTCAGGAACTGGCAGGGGCTCTGTTTCGCAGTACTCGGGAACATAATTCCCGACTTCCCGTTATGCAACAAGAGCTTCGACCTCTCGTATCCCGGCAATGACCTGTAAAGCGAAAGGCGTTGCCGTCTGATTTTCACCCACCCTACGGGGTGGTTATCCACAGGCAGAGGGTAAGAATGAAGAGTATACTTAAAGTTAAATCAAAAAAAGGGACATTAACCAGGTCTATCAAGCCGGAAAAGCAATTACTTCCGGAGATAGAGGCAATGGGTGCCGAATTAAGGAAGAGGATAAATCAGAAATTCGGCCGCTCGTTCCACATCCGCGAAGTCGATACGGGCTCCTGCGGCGCGTGTGAATCAGAGATAATCGCGACGACGAACCCAATATATGACATCCAGCGTTTCGGCATCGACTTTGTCGCATCGCCCCGCCATGCGGATGCGTTATTGGTGACAGGGCCTGTGTCGAAGAACATGGCCGTCGCATTGCGCAGAACCTATGAAGCCATGCCTGACCCTAAATTTGTCATAACACTCGGTGATTGCGCGAAAGGCGGCGGGGCCTTCAAGGGCTCGTATTATGTCGCCGGCGGCGTGAAAGAAGTCCTGCCTGTCGATTTTCATATTCCCGGTTGCCCGCCATCGCCGGAAGAGATCGTTAAAGCCCTTCTGGCATTCCTCGGAAAATAGCGCGTGCGGAGTTAAAGCACTTTTTCGATCATTTCGTCGTAAGGCCGGCTTGTCATTAAATATTCCGAAAAAGCATTCCGCCTGCTTTTATCGTCGGGACCGAGATCCCTGAAAAGAGGATTTTCCGTAAGAATACAGTTCAACCGCCCATCAAGGTACGAATGGCAGCTTGACCATCTGTAATGTTCGGGATTACTGACGAAGCCGGACCTTACCGGATTTCGCTCGATATACCTTGCGCACTCCAGCAAATAGGAATCTCGTTCGATCATCTTACTCCTGTACCGGCCTTGAAAAAGGTAGCCGACATATTCATATCTCGTTCGATAGTAAAACCTGTAGGATTGAAGCAGGGCCTGCATCAATCTGGGGGTGACCTCCTTTTCGTGAATCCGCATAAGAAGATGTACATGGTTGGGCATTAAGCAATAATGATACAACTCGAACGAGTAATTATTTTTACACTTAGACAGGGAATGCAAAAATTGCCTGAAATCGTTTTCTTCCTTGAAGATTACTTGCTTATTGTTACCTCTTTGGACAATATGGTAAACCGCATTGTCGGCCAACTCCCGTTTTGACGGCATTCTGCACCTCCTTTATATAGTAATAGACGATAATTTGAGACATTTTCTTTCAATAAAAGAAGAGGTATCGGGAATCTGTGGATAACCACCCCGTAGGGTGGGTGATAATCAGACGGCAACGCATTATGCATGTAAACCTTTTTCCTCATGAAGCGTCTAAATTAGTAATGAAGAATGAAATTTGCCTTGACAGTATGAATAGTATGATATATCATACATATCATACTACTTGGAGGTAAAGATGAAGGACAAAATCATTGAAGGCCCGGCAGGTGAGTTCCATAGCGTTGTCACCGTAGGCGAGAGGGGGCAGGTGGTCGTCCCGGCGGACATAAGGAAGTCCCGCAACATTAAATCCGGGGACAAGCTAATCGTCTTCTCGAAGCGCGACGGACCTATCGGGTTTGTGCCGGCAGAAGAATTCAACCGTTTCCTCACGGAAGCAACAAAGGTCCTCTCAAAGATAAAGGCGCAGATCTGAGCAATATGAAGAACGAATTTATTTATATTATTGTAGCGGCCCTCATGGCCTCAGGCGCTGTCTCCGGCGCGGAAGAAATATTCACATGGGAGGACTGCGTCAAGGAAGCCGCTAAGAACAATCCCGACCTCGTCTCCGCGAAGGAATCTGTCAACAGTGCCGCGGCGGACAAGTCGATAACCGCGAGCGGGCTTTTCCCGCAGGTATCGGCCGATGCCGGTGTCTCGAAATCAAAAAGCGGCTCAGGTGGCGGCCAATCATCCGGCGGCGCCTCTGGCGCGTCAAACAGCTCGACAAATAATTATAACTACGGCGTAAGCGGAAGCCAGCTCATCTTCGACGGGTTCAATACCGCGAATAAGGTAAACGCCGCCGCGGAAAATATCAAGGCAGCGCAGGAGAGCTACAGGTTCACGTCGTCGGACGTCCGGTTGCGGCTGCGCACCGCATTCATAGAATTATTAAAGGCGCAGGACGGGCTGCGCATTAAGGAAGAGATCTACAATCGCCGCAGGCAGAATTACGAACTTGTGACCCTGCGTTATGAGTCGGGCCAGGAGAACAAGGGCTCGCTAATGACGGAAGAGGCGAACCTCATCCAGGCCAGGTACGACGTTACGCAGGCGAAAAGGGATATCGAGCTTGCACAGCGCAAGCTTACGAAAGAACTTGGCCGAACCGAAACGGCGCCGCTGGTTGCAAAGGGCGATTTTGCAGTCAAAGAAAAGGCCCGCGATATGCCCGATTTCGCCGCCATAGCGGAGAGCAACCCGTCGCTCAAGCAGTTAATCGCGCAGAAGAACGCCGCCGTATTCAACCTGAAATCCGCCAAGGCGGAATTCATGCCGCAGGTAACCGCCAACGGCAGCGCGGGCCGCACGGACACGAGCTGGCCTCCCGAGAACGACAACTGGTCGATAGGCGCCGCGATATCGTTCCCGATATTCGAGGGCGGCAAACGCATCGCCGATATCAACAAGGCGACCGCGCAGCTGAATAAGGCGAAGGCCGACGAAAAGAGCGGCCTCGACGGCGTCATCGAGACCCTGCAGGACAAATGGACGTCGCTGCAGCGGGCCCTGGACAATGTCGATATACAGAAGCAGTTCCTCGCCGCGAACGAGGAGCGCGCCAAAATAACCGAGGCGCAGTATTCGATCGGATTCGTATCGTTCAACGACTGGATAATAATAGAGAATAACCTCGTGGATGCAAAAAACTCGTATCTTAACGCCCAGGCCAGCGCGTTGTTAGCCGAAGCGAACTGGATCCAGGCGAAAGGAGAGACACTCGAAAATGTTCAATAAAAAATGGAAGGTATTCCTCATTGTAATAATTGTCCTTGGCGCCGGCGTGTATTTCATGCTAAGGCCCAAACAGGACGCAGCGCAAAACGAGGAAGCAAAGCAGGTAAAGCCGGTGGTCGGGACGATAGAGACGTATATCTCGACGACGGGCTCGGTGTTGCCTCAGAACCGCCTCGAGATAAAGCCCACGGTCAACGGACGCATCGACAAGATCCTCGTAAAAGAAGGCGATAACGTAAAGACCGGGCAGACGCTCGGATGGATGAGCTCGACGGAGCGCGCCGCGCTGCTCGACGCAGCGAAAGGCAAGGACGAAGCGACCCTTAAATACTGGGAAGACGCTTATAAAGCGATACCGTTGCTTGCGCCGATAGACGGCGAGGTCATCGTCTCGACGATACAGCCGGGCCAGACCGTCACGACGGCCGACGCGATATTCGTCCTGTCGGACAGGCTCATCGTCCGCGCGCAGGTCGACGAGACCGACATAGGCAAGATAAAGCTCGGGCAGGCGGCGGTGCTGAGTTTGGACGCTTATCCCGACGCGAAGATAATGTCTACGGTCGGCCATATATACTACGAATCGGAGACCGTGAATAACGTCACCATTTATAAGGCGGACATGATACCTGCGGAGGTCCCTGACTATTTCCGGTCGGGAATGAACGCCAACGTTGACTTCATCGACCAGAAGAAGGAGAACGTGCTGACGCTCCCGCTCGACGCTGTGCGTTCCGACAATGAAGGCAGCTATGTGCTGTTGAGCCAGGGGCCGGGAAAGCCGCTGGCAAGGCGCGCAGTCACGACGGGGCTTGCGGATGAGAAGAACGTCGAGATCATTTCAGGAGTCACGGCCGATGATACGGTCGAGATAAGGTCTAAGAAATTTGTCCTGCCGGCAAGTTCGTCGACCGGGACAAACCCGTTCATGCCTCAACGAAGAAAAAAATGATAGAGATAAAGAATATAAGCAAGACATACGCGAAAGGCGAGGCGCAAGTGCGCGCGCTGCGCAACGTCTCGCTCAGGATCGAGGCGGGCGATTTTGTCGCGATAATGGGCGCGTCCGGTTCGGGCAAGTCCACGCTCATGCATCTCATGGGCCTGCTCGACAGGCCGGACTCGGGCTCGTATAAACTATGCGGAAAGGATGTCACGGGATTATCCGACGATGAATTGGCCGCGACGAGGAACCGGACGATCGGTTTTGTCTTCCAGCAATTCCATCTTTTGCCAAGGATGACCGCGCTTGAGAACATCGAACTGCCTCTCATATACGCGGGCAAAAGGCACCTTAAGGAACAAGCAATGGAGAAGGCGAACGATGTCGGCATTGGCAACCGCGTCAGGCACAGGCCGAACGAAATGTCCGGCGGCCAGCAGCAGCGCGTAGCGGTCGCGCGGGCGCTCGTCAACGACCCGCTTATAATCATGGCCGACGAGCCCACCGGCAACCTCGACTCAAAGAGTAAGGGCGAGATAATGTCCATATTGAAAGGCCTTAACGACAGCGGAAAAACTCTTATAATAGTCACGCACGAGGATGAGATCGCCCAGTTCGCCCGCCGCGTAATAAAAATGCGCGACGGCGAGATCATCGAAGATAAGGCAAAGGCATTGCCGTCTCATTTGAACCCACCCTATCACTCAGGAGAAGAGAGTGCTAGGGTGTGTGAAAATAGGACGGCAACGTTTTCAAGGCGGGCGGAATTTGTAGATTACATACGGCAGGCGGTAAGCGCGATGGCGGGGCATAAGATGCGCACGTTCCTGTCGGTGCTTGGAATCCTGATCGGCGTCGCGGCGGTCATCGCGATGCTCGCGATAGGGCAGGGCGCTCAGGCGACGATATCGAAACAGCTCTCGTCGCTCGGCTCGAACCTGCTGCTTGTGATGCCCGGCTCGACGCGCCTTCACGGCGTCGCGACGGGGACCGGCGCGGTCACGAGGTTCACCTTCAGCGATGTCGAGGCGATAAAGAAGATGACCAGCGAAGTAAGCCGCGTATCGCCGTCGGTTCAGGGCAAAGGGCAGGTCGTATACGGCAACAAGAACTGGAACACGACCGTCGAAGGCCAGGGCCTCGATTATCCCGAGATGCGCGCGTCGGTCCCGGATATCGGCAGGTATTTCACCGAAAGCGAGCTCAAGTTAAGGGAGAAGGTCGCGGTCATCGGCAGGACTGTCGTCAGGGAGATATTCGGCGACGAGAACCCCGTCGGCAAGACGATAAAGATCAACCTGCAGAATTTCAGGGTCATCGGCATCCTGCCGGAAAAAGGCGCCGCGGGCTGGCGCGACCAGGACGATACGGTAGTCATCCCGATTACGACGGCGATGTACCGCGTGCTCGGCAAGGAATATATTGACGCGATATCGGTCGAGATAAGGGAAGCGGACCAGATAGAAGACGCGCAGGAATCTATCAGGAAGCTCATCATCAAGGAACACCGGTTGAGCGGGGATAACGAGGACTCGTTCCAGATCAGGGACATGTCCGAGTTCAAGAATATGCTGACATCGACGACGAAGACGATGTCGCTCCTGCTCGGCGCGATAGCGGCGATATCCCTGCTCGTCGGCGGCATCGGCATCATGAACATCATGCTCGTCTCCGTGACCGAACGCACGCGCGAGATCGGCCTGCGCAAGGCGATAGGCGCGCGCAACCTCGATATCATGATACAGTTCCTCATCGAGGCCGCGCTGATAGCGTTCATCGGCGGCATCGCCGGCGTCATATTGGGCGCGGGCATCGCGTCGCTTATCGCGTCAATCGCCGGATGGGCGGTAGCGTTATCCGTCTCATCGATAGCGCTGGCTACGGGTTTCTCGCTCGCCCTCGGGAAAATTTACGGCAGCTGGCCGGCGCACCAGGCCGCGCAGCTAAACCCCATCGATGCGCTCAGATATGAATAAATCAGGAGGTGTGTCCCCTAAGTGTATGGCCCCCTAAGGAGTACGTTCAGGGCGTTGCAATACAGGAATTTCCGGCTGTTCATCGCCGGGCAGAGCATCTCGACGATAGGCACATGGATGCAGTCGGTCGCGATGAGCTGGCTCGTTTACCGGATGACGGGGTCGGCGCTGCTGCTCGGGACGGTCGCGTTCCTGTCGCAGATACCGACGTTCGTTCTGAGCCCGTTCGCGGGCGTCTTCGCCGACAGGTACAACCGCCATAAAATAGTCATAATCACGCAGGCACTGTCGATGATACAGGCCGCGATCCTCGCAATACTGACGCTTTCAGGGAATATCACCGTCTGGCAGATAGTCGCGCTGGGATTCTTTCTTGGATGCGTCAACTCGGTCGACATCCCGGCG
Source organism: uncultured Planctomycetia bacterium (assembly GCA_964650515.1). Taxonomy (GTDB): domain Bacteria; phylum Omnitrophota; class Gorgyraeia; order Pluralincolimonadales; family Pluralincolimonadaceae; genus UBA6215. The sequence continues at coordinate 15,993 of CAZYUB010000015.1, forward strand.
CGGCAATCTTTCCTTATAGAGATGGTAGAGAAGAAGGAAGTGCTCGGCAACGCTATCGCGCTCAACTCCGCGATGTTCAACGCGTCGCGGCTCATCGGCCCGACGCTGGCAGGCATCATCGTCGCGGTCGCGGGCGAAGGGATATGTTTCCTTATCAATGCGTTGAGTTTCTTCGCGGTCATCGCAAGTTTGCTAATGATGAAGCTTGACCGCGCCGAGCGCAGGGCGCCAGAAATGCACGTCCTGCAGGAGCTCAAGGAAGGCGTAATATACGCCTACAACTCCCTGCCGATACGCCGAATACTGTCCCTGTTGAGCGTCATAAGCATGCTCGGCATGTCTTATATCGTCCTGATGCCGGTCTTCGCGAAAGATATCCACCGCGGCGGCGCAGACACGCTCGGTTTCATGATGGGAGCCGTGGGGGTCGGCGCGCTGGCCGCGACATTATGGCTCGCGTCGCTAGGGGAACCGCCGACGCTAGAAAAGACCGTCCCGACCGCGGCCACGATATTCTCAGTGAGCATAATCCTGTTCGCGCTCTCGCGCGTGCTGTGGGTCTCGATAGTCCTGCTGATCGCCACCGGCTTCGGATTCCTCGCGACGACAGCGTCATTCAACACGATAATCCAGAATACCGTCCATGACGACAAGCGCGGGCGCGTAATGAGTTTATACGCAATGGCTTTTATCGGGATGGCGCCTATCGGAAGCTTATTGGCCGGCGCGATCGCGAACAAACTTGGCGCGACCGATGCCCTGCTCATAGGAGGGTTCGCCTGCCTCTTCGCCACGTTCGTTTTTTACCGCTTGACACACCCCCGCAATTAACGTAAAATACTCACTTGCTTGCCTTTATGGTCAACAAGAAGATAACCTATGAAAAAACACTCGATAACATTGTTTGCGGCGGTTTTTTGCCTGTGCCAATGGGCGATCCAGGGCAATGCCTGGGCCTTCCGGCTCGGTAAAATAGAGATAAAACCCCACGCATCCGTCTATGAGACGTACGATGACAACATAACGTATGTCAAAGAAGAGAAGATCCACGATTGGATAACAAAGCCCTCGGTCGGCGCCGCAATGATCTACGAAGGCAAGACGACCTCCCTGCTGGTCGACGGGAACTACTACCACGAATTTTACGCCGATAATTCCGGTTTCGATAATAACGGCGGCGACGTTACCGCCGAACTGAAATCGGAGCTCTCAAAATACGACAGGATCACGTTAAGGGATGCGTTCTCGAAGACGTACGAGCCGCGAAGCTTCGAGGACCAGTTCGGGTTCATCGGCGGGCGTTACAGCTCGACGAGGAACCGCGTGGATTTCGGGTACGCGCGCGACGTCTCCGAGCATATCGGCCTCGCAACGCGCTACTCGAACGAATATAACACTTATTCCCGCGACGATATAGCGAAATCATTCCTTAATTCGGGAGGGGTGGAGGGGTCGTACATAGTAAGTTCGGACCTGAGTTTTTATACCGCATATGACTATTCCCGCCGCGATTTCGACGAAGGCCCGCACGCGACGACGAACACATGGACCGGCGGGTTCCGCAAATACCTTACCAAGCAGATGTTTGTCGACGCGTCTACGGGAGTAGATTTCATCAAGGCCTACAGCGGCAGCGATTTCACGAAACCGTTCGGCCTCATATCGATAACCGACGAGATCAGCGACCGCACGAACGCGATGCTGATGTTCTCAAAACGCTACAGCACGATATCCTACAACGAGGACATCTTCGACCAGTGGCAGATCTCGGCGTCGCTGAACCACGAGATCACGCAGAAACTTAAAGGCACGGTCTCGGCATTCTACGGCAGGGGCGAATATGTCGACACCGAGCAGGTCGATAAGTTCGTGGGTTCCAGCGCCGCGCTGGAGTATGAGATAAACGACAAATGGAAGGCCAGGGCGGCATATTCGTATTCCAAGCAGGATTCTACGTCTATATTCAGCGAATACCGCAAGAATACCGTCACATTGGGCCTGCTGGCTGAATTTTAGGGTGTCCCCCTTGATAGGGACGCTTCGCAGCCCCCAGAGGATGGCTCCATAACATGCTTAGGCAGCACTCGGATATATTCAGGAAACTGCTCATCTTCGCGGATGTATGCCTCGCCGCGGCCGCGTTCATCGCGGCATATTATTTGAGCAACGAGATGAAGGAGCTCTACCCGCTCAACGACTACCTGCGGCTTATGCCGTATTTCGTCGGTGTGTGGGTCGGGCTGCTGTACTTCCTAGGGATGTATAACTCGTTCAGGATGAAGCCGCTATCGGACGTGATATCGATAGTTTTCGAGACGGCGTTCTTCGGGTTCGTGGTTTTCAGCAGCGTCGTGTATGTAGTGAAACTGCATGACGTCAGCAGGGCGTTCGTCTTCATGATAATATTCATCTCGGCAGCGCTCTTTGTCATACAGAAGATAATAATTGTAATGGCGTTCAAGCACCTGCGAAGAAAGGGATACAACACGAGGAACGTCCTCATTGTCGGAACGGGCAAGCGCGCGCAGGATTTCGTGGAGAAGATAAAGACGCACAGCGAGTGGGGCTTTAAGATAATCAAGATGATCGACGAGGACGAGTTCGGCGATATGGCGAAGATACTGCACCGCAACGTCGTAGACCACGTCGTGTTCGTCGTGCCGCGGCTCTGGTTCGAGAAGATAGAGGACCTTATCCATCTCTGCGAGACGGAGGGCATACCCGCGAGCGTCGTCGTGGACCTTTATGAACTGAAATTCGCGCGCGCGAAACAGACGGATTTCCTGGGCACGCCGATGCTGACCTTCGAATCGGCGCCGGACAGGGTGTGGGAGCTTCTGATGAAACGCGCGTTCGACGTAATATCGTCGGCTGTCGGGCTGGTCGTGCTGTCGCCGTTGTTCCTCGCGCTGGCCGTGATAATCAAGGCAACGTCAGAAGGGCCGGTATTCTTCAGGCAGAAACGCTGCGGGCTCAACGGCCGCAGGTTCACGTTATTCAAGTTCAGGACGATGGTAAAAGGCGCAGAGGAGAAGCTGGCCGAACTGCAGAAGTTCAACGAGATGAACGGCCCCGTCTTCAAGATGAAGAGCGACCCGCGCGTCACGCCGCGATAGGCAGGTTCCTGCGCAAGTCGAGTTTGGACGAGCTTCCACAGCTCTGGAACGTATTTAACGGTGAGATGAGCATCGTCGGGCCGCGGCCGCCGATACCGGCCGAGGTCGATAATTACGATAACTGGCAGCGCCGCCGGTTAAGCATGAGGCCCGGCATCACGTGCCTTTGGCAGGTGAAAGGCCGCAACGAGATAACGGATTTCAACGAATGGATGCGACTCGACCTTGAGTATATCGACAATTGGTCTATCTGGCTGGACCTTAAGATACTGTTCACAACGATACCCGTAGTTTTAATAGCGAAAGGAGCAAAGTGATGAAAGGACCGGTAATAGTTATATCCATAGCGGCAATGTGCATGTTTGCGCAGAGCGCGGGCGCTGATGAGGCCGCAAGATCGGTGAACTTCGCGCAGCCTAGAGGGGTGGCGCAGGAAACCGCGCAACCCGCAGCGGTCCAGGAGCAGGCGGGCGCTTCGCCGGCTGCGGCGGTGAAGCAGGATTACACCATCGGCAACGAGGACATCCTCGATATTGCGGTATTGCAGCCCGAGCAGCTCGCGCTGACGGTCACGGTGTCGCCGGACGGCTCGATAACGTTCCCGTATATCGGCAAGGTGGACGTGAAAGGCAAGACGCCCTCCGAAGTGCAGGACGAGATACAGTCGCGCCTCGCGGACGGCTACCTGAAATACCCGGTCGTCTCGGTCGCGGTCAAGGAATCGCGCAGCAAGAAGTTCTACGTCTACGGCGAGGTCCTTAAGCCGGGAACGTATTTCCTCGAGGACAACATGACCGTCATGAAGGCGATATCTACCGCCGGCGGTTTCACGAAATACGGCTCGTCGAGCCGCGTAAAAGTACTGCGCCCGAAGGCGAACGGGTCCGGATACGAGACATTCAAGGCCAACATGAAGCTTATTATGAACGGCCTGTCGAAAGATATCGTGCTTGAGCCCGGCGATATAGTACAGGTCGAGGAAGGCGTATTTTAGTTTGTTCTCTGTCATTATACCCGCATATAATTGCGGGGAGGTGATAGGGAAGGTACTTGAGGCGCTGAAGAAGCAGACCGTGAGCGCGAAGGGTATAGAAGTGATCGTGGTCGATGACGCGTCGACCGACGGCACGAGGGCGGCGGTAGAGAGATACGCGGAAGACGGCTCTGTGAAATATTTAAGGAATGAGGAGCGGCTCGGTTCGGGGGTCGCGCGCAACAGGGGGCTCGATGCCGCGCAAGGCACCTACGTAATGTTCCTCGACGCGGACAACGTCCCGGAGAAGGATTGCCTCGAGCAACACCTGGATTTCCACAAGAGGTTCCCCGGGCCGTATATAGCGGTGCTCGGCAACCCGCAATACCCGCCGGAAGTGAAGGCGACGCCGCTGATGCGGCTCGACGATGTCGGGCTCGCGTTCAAGCGGCTCAAGCACGGCGATATATGCGGGTGGGCGGATTTCTCGTCGATGAATATATCGCTGAACAGGGCTTTCATCACCGAAAGGTTCAACGAGAAGGTGTTCGCGAGGACCGTAGGATTCGAGGATACGGACCTCGGCTTCCGGCTCCATAAGAAGGGGCTGAAGATAATATATAACGAAAAGGCGGTATCGTACCATTACCATTTCAGGACGCCGGAGCAGTTCCTCGAAAAAGTCCAAAGGTACGGCGAGGCGTTCCGCCTCTGGCTCGACTCGGGCGAGAAGGGCCTGTTGGACGAGACGAAGTTCATAGGCAGGTTCCTTCCGGAGCGCGGGCCGAAGCTGTCCGTAAGGTACGCGAGATACGTGCTGCAGAGGGTATTCATCAACGGTTTGACGATAAATATGTTCTTATCATTTGCGAAAAAAACGGAACGAAACAGCGAGGCTGTAAGTTCATTCATATACAGGCGTCTTTTTAATTATTATTTCCACAAAGGATACTACGGTAACGTTATTTCCTAAAAAGGAGGGCGTAGATGGACCGTTATGAGATGAGCGCGCGTGACAATTTAAGGATCATATTCAAAAGGAAATCGCTGCTGCTGATATTCGCGATACTTTCGGTGATATTCACGACGATATTCCTGTCGTTCTTCCTGCCGAAATACAGGAGCGAGATAAGGCTGCTCGTCGCGAGCCTGCCGCAGGTGGATTCGACGTATTATACGCCGATACCCGCCTTCAGGACGGTCGATATCGCCAGCACGGTCAGCGAGGTCATAAAGAGCAGGGACCTGCTCAGGGATGTCACTGTGACGCTCGGCCTGGACAGCCGCAAGGACGAGCTTAAGTATTCCCCGCTCGGATGGAAAGCCGTCAAGCTAACCATGGATTACGTGATAACGCCTGTCATCCATATCTTCAAGAAGCCGCCGACGGAATCGCAGAAACTCGAGCTATCGATTAACCGTCTCGCGAAAATGGTGAAGGTCGACAGCATCGAGAGGACCGACGTCATACGCGTCGCGGCGATCGATTATGATCCCGTAATGGCGTCCAGGATAGCCGATGCCCTTACGAAGCGTTATATATTATTCAACATGATGCAGCAGATGGACGAATACCGCACGAAATACGGCGAGAAGCACCCGAAGATAACAATACTCGAGAACCAGATCAGGGATATACGCGATGAGATCGCGAAAGGCGGGGTCGGGTTCAGCGAGGCGATGAGCAGCGGCAATATCAAGGTCATAGAGCAGGCCTCGGTGCCCGCATGGCCTTCTACGCCGAACAAGAAGATAGCGTATCTTGTCGCGCTCGTATTGTTCATAATCCTCGGCATAGCCGGCATGTTCGCGATGGAGGTGCTCGACCATTCGGTCAAGACGCCGCTCGAGATAGAGAAATACCTCGGCCTGCATGTGCTGGCCTCGATACCTTCGCTTAAGACGAGGATGGCGGGCGACCTCGACCCGAACATGGACGACGCGTATTACGGCGCGTACGAGATGTTCGCCGGGCGGCTCCAGATCCTCGTGAAGGACAGGCGCCCGGTCTGCGTCGCGGTCACGAGCACCGAGAAGCAGGAAGGAAAGAGCGTAACCGCGAAGGATATCGCGGTGATCGTCAGCAAGCGCTCGCACGCGAAGACGCTGCTTATAGACGCCAATACAAAATCACCGTCGATGAACAAGCTGTTCGGCGTGCCGGAGAACCCGGGCCTCAGCGATGTGCTCGACGGCGATATTTCGATAGAGAAGGCTAAGAACACGATAAACGACAACCTCGACGTCCTTACCGCCGGCAGGACAGATTCAAGGGCGCCGTTCAAGGCCGACAAGATACGCCACCTCATAGACGAGGCGAAGAAGCATTACGATCTGGTCATATTCGACTGCCCGTCGATGAAGAGCGCCGCTGCAGCGCTTCTCGTGTGCAAGCAGGCGGACCTCGGCATCATGGTGGTCAAGGAGAGCGCGACAAGGCGTGAGGTCATAAAGGACGTACTGCGCAAGACGGAGAGGGAGGGCATTACCTTCCTCGGCGCTGTCCTGACGAACCAGAGGTATTTCATCCCTGCGTTCATTTACAGGCATGTTTGACAAAAAAAACGACAGTTTCAGGAATATCGCCTTTTCGCTGTTAGTATGCATGGCGATAGGGGCGTTATCCGCGGTCGCGGGCATGCTTCCGGTGCGTTTTGTTCTCGCGCTCGGCGCGGCCCTGCTTGTCGTGGTAGTGTCGATATTCTTCCACGACAAGAAGCTCTATTACCTGACGCTGCTTGTTTTTTTCCTGCCGATAAACATCAACAAGGCCATATTCAGGATAGACAACCCGATACCTTCGCTCAGCGACACGCTGCCTTTCTTCGCGACCGACGCGTTCCTGTTTATCCTTTACGGGATCTGGATAGGAAGGATGGCGCACAGCGCGGAAAAGGGCCACAGGAAGATCATCTGGATGACGCCGGTCATGTTCTTCCTCCTCGCGATGATAGCGGCGGATATACTATCGCTCGTCAGCGCGGTAAGGTTCGACCGCTCCTTCATAGAGATAGCGATGATGGCAAAGGTCGTCATCACCTATTTTTACTTCATAAACAACATCACCTCGACGAAGGAATTCAGGGCCATTATCGCGACGCTCGCGATAGGGCTCATCCTGCAGGCCGTAATAGTGATAATGCAGGTGTATTTCCGAGACACTCTCGGTTTCATCTACCTCGGGGAGCTTAAGAGCCCGTACCTGTCGTACGAGGAAGAACACCAGGTCTTCAGGCCGTCGGGTCTCTTCGGGCATCCCAACCTCTTCAGCAACTACCTCGAATTCCTCATACCGCTGATGTTCTCCATGGCATTTATACGTCGCCCCGGGTGGCTGCGCAAGCTCACGACGATCGCGATGTTCGCCGGAGGCGTATCGCTTATATATACGCTGTCGCGCGGAGGGTGGGTAGGCGTAGTGACGGCGTGCTTCTTCCTGTTCTTCGTGCTCGCGGCAAGGAACATCTATGAGCAAAAGTTCTTCTTCAAGACGGTCGCGATAATCCTGCTTGCCGTCGGTATCCTCGCCGGGTTCTCGCCGAAGATCTACAAGAGGATCGTCTCACGCGACAGGGGAGCCGCCAACGCGAGGGTCAGCCAGTATTACGTGGCTAGGGAGATAATAACCGCACATCCGCTCGTCGGCGTCGGCATCAACAATTACGTCGAGGTAATGGAAGAGTACGACAATACCACGCAACGCATATCCCGCGGGTTCAAGTTCCCGGTTCATACCGTATACCTCGAATATTTCGCTGAGACCGGCATAGTAGGCATCACGGCGCTGCTTTCGCTGTTCTTCGTCATCATAGTGACGGGAATAAGGAATATCCGCAAGTCGAAGGGATTTTTGTTCAACCTTAACGCCGGACTGCTTTTCGGTTTCATAGCTTACGCTATCCACGCGGTCTCCGACATGAACTACCCGTCGCGCCTGACCGTTTTCGCCTTTTTCGCGGCGCTCTTCACGATAACGAACCTCGCGATAAGGGACAGGATAGAACTGGCTGATGAGTAAAGCCGTAGCGAAGAACGCGGTGGTATTGGTCGCGTCCGAGGCCTTCAATATGGCCTGCGGCGTGGCGGTGGTCATCGCGCTCGCCCGCGCGCTCGGCGTGGCCGACCTCGGGCTGTTCTCATTCGCTTATTCGGCCGCGACAATAATATATTTCGCCAGTTATTTCGGCATGAACGATTACGCGATAAGGGCAGTCGCGAGAGACCCGCAAAAAGCCGGGTCATATTTTTATAATATACTCGCGGCGCGCGCGGTAATGATTGTCGCGGGCATGCTGGTCCTTGACATAGCGCTGAGGGCCGCGGGATACGGCACCGAAAAGCGCGCCGTTATATACCTCGTAATGTCAGCGCGGCTCATCGAATCCCTGATGTTCTCGCTCTTCGCGTATTTCAGGGCGTTCCAGAAGATGGCTTACGAGGGCGCTATACGCGGGTCGATGTACCTTATCTCCACGGCGGCCTCGGTCTTCGTCATCCTCAGGTTCAGGGATATAGGGGCTTTCGCGGTGACGCAGCTCGCGGTGTATTCGTCGTTCTTCCTCGTCGCGTATATGGTATCGTCCAGGTTTGTCGCGGCGAGGAGCGCCCTGAAGGCGTTCTCGGCAAAAGAGTGCTTATCGCTGTTCAAGGGCAGCACCCATATATCCGTCATCCAGATGCTGCTGGCGGTATACGTGCAGACAAATACGATATTGCTTAATGTGTTCAAAGGCGATGAGGCGACCGGCATATACGCCGCCGGGTTCCGCTTCGTTAGCGTCTCAGGCGTGATAGCTATAAGCATGACACAGGCGGTCTTTCCGCACCTGACGTCCATCGCGTCGGGGAACGACGCGGCGCGATTAAGGCACGCTATGGCTAGGGCGCGCAAATACCTGTTCTGGACGGCGTTGGCGGTCAGCGCGGGAATATTCGCGCTGGCGCCTTACCTGATAGGCCTTGTCTACGGCCCGAAGTTTAACGGCGCAGTTTTGCCGTTATACATAATGGCTTTCACGCCGGTATTCCTGTTCCTTAACACAGGCAATAATTATTTCTTATATACGCTGAACAGGGAAAGATCGTACCTGAAGATACTGATAGTCGTGCTGGTGTTCGCGGTCGCGTTAAACCTAGTGCTTTTACCGAAGTACGGCGCGGCCGGCGCGGCGATGACCACGATAATCCCGGAAGCGCTATTTTTCGTGATATTGAGCGTTGCGGTAAGGAGGTCGCTTAAGGCCGCATGAATGAATCCGAATTCTGGGACAAGAAAGCCGAGGGCCCGTTAAGTTATTACAAGGGGCTTATAAATAATCCCGACGAGAAACTCTACCGGATGCATGTCTATGCGCTTTCACTGCTGGGCGACGCCGCGGGGAAGAAGGCGCTCGACATGGGCTGCGGGACAGGCGGGAACTCCTGCTGGCTCGCGAAGAAGGGCGCGATAGTCACCGCGATAGACATATCTCCCGCCAATGTCGCGCGGACGTTGGAATGGTCGCAGAAGAACGGCGTAGAGGTGGACGCGCGTGTGATGGATTGCGAGAAACTCGCGTTCGCGGACAGATCATTCGGCCTTGTATTCGGCTCTTTCATACTGCATCATATAGATATCGGGAAAGCGGCTCCGGAGATACGCCGCGTGCTCAAGGACGGAGGGAAAGCCGTATTCATCGAGAACTCCGGTGACAACCCGCTCTTGATGTTCTTCAGGAACAGGGTGCTTCCGGTGTTCGGGCTCAGGAAGAGCTCGCCGTCGGAATACCCGCTCACTGCGGCAAAAGTGCTTGCCGCAGTGAAATACCTCGGCGCGGTAAAGGTGCATTACCCGGAGCTGGTATTCTTCCGGCTTTGCGCGTCGTATTTCTTCAAGGATGTGCATTGGGCATGTGTGTTGTTTTCGGCGCTCGACGATATGCTTAACGTGTTCCCGCCGGCAAGACGGCTGTCGTACTATAAAATACTGGAGTTCGCTCTTAAATGAAAAACAGGACAACGCTCGGCAAGACATTCGCCAATATGTGGGGCGATTACATTTTCTGGCTTAAGTTGAACCACAAGAAAGCCGGTATCAGTTCTTATTTAAGTTTCCTGCTGCTCCCAGGGACCACCGCGATCTATATATACAGGATCGCGCACTGGTTCGACGGGCTAAATATACGGCTGGTCAGCAGGATAATGCAAAATATCGGCATAATGCTTACCGGAACGGACCTGAACCCGAGGTCCGAAATAGGAAAAGGATTCATATTATTTCACACTCCAGCCACGGCGTTCACGGGGAAGATGGGAGAGAATGCGGTGTCAGCCGGCGCCCTAAAGGCAGGAGGGGACGGCTCGGACCTGGATATTGGGGCAGGCCCGGGGCTCCCGGTCATAGGCGACAACGTCCAGTTCGGCGTGGATATATTGATATTAGGGCCGGTTAGGATCGGTAACGGCTGCTGGATCCTTTCACGGGCATCAGTATTCAAGGACATTCCAGATGGTTCTATTGTCGCAGGCACTCCGGGGCGTGTAGTAGGAAAGGCCGAACCGGGTTCAAACATGTTCGAGAGAAAATGTCATTCAAGCAACTTATAACCTATATCCTTGAGGATAACCGCCGCAGGCGCATATATATGCGCAAAAACACATCGTTCTTCGGTTTACTCGCGGGGTTGTTCTCGCATATCTCGGTCGCGACAAGCATCTACCGCTTGTCGCATTATTTCTTTTGCAAGCGTCTCGGCCTGATATCGAAATTATTCTATGTGCTTAATATCGTGCTTTTCGGCCTGGATATTTCACCGATGTCGGAGATAGGCCCCGGGTTTGTCGTATGTCACCCCGTAGGGAACATAATACACGCGAAGATCGGCAGGAACGCGTTATTATACGGGCAGAACGTTTTCGGAGGCGACGGTTATGACAGCAGCAAGGGATGGTACGGAGGCCCAGTCATAGGCGACGGCTTGACCATGTACATAGGTTCGAAGATACTCGCTCCCGTGAAAGTCGGCGATAATGTTGTGGTCGGCGCCGCGTCGCTAGTCCTCGAAGATGTGCCGGACAATAAAGTGGTCGTCGGCATACCCGCGAAAATCATCAGGGATAATAATGGCTAAAGACCTTTCGGTCATAATCGTCAACTGGAACACCGGCGCACTGCTTCGCGATTGCGTTGAGAGCGTCTACCGCGAGACGACGAAACACTCGCTGGAAGTGATCGTGGTGGATAACGCTTCCTCGGACGGCAGTATCCCGATCGTAGAGAAGGAATTCAAAAACGCGATCGTAATAAAGAACAGCAAGAACCTCGGATTCGCGAAAGGAAATAACATCGGCGTCGAGGCCGCGGAAGGGAAATACGTAATATTGCTGAACCCCGACACGAAGGTGCTCGACGGCGCGCTCGATAAGATATGCTCATTCATGGAATCGGCCGGCGACGATGTCGGCGCGGCCGGGCCGGTGCTGCTCAATAAGGACGGGAGTTTCCAGACGGAGCAGGGGATGAGGTTCCCCGGTCTCGGGACGGCGTTCGCGCAGTATTTCTTCCTGAGCAGGTTGTTCGGCCTGCCGGGTATTTTCATGAATCGCGCCCCGTCAGGCAGGAACGCGGCAAATGTCGACTGGCTCTGCGGCGCGTGCCTCGCTTCGCCGAGGAAGATATACAAGGAGATGGGCGGGCTCGACGAGAAATATTTCCTCTACGCGGAGGACATGGATTACTGCTATCGCCTGAAAGAGAAGGGGTACAGGACGGTTTTTCTCCCCGACGCAAAAATAATGCACATCTCTAAACAGAGCACGTCGAAACAGGGCGAGGAGATATCTAAATTCCAGGTGGAGAGTTTGAAGCATTTCTTCAGGACGAAGAACCCGGCATGGAAATACGCCATATTCAAAGACATACTTTTCGGAGGGCTGGCAATACGTTTTCTCGCATTCTCCGTGATATCGCGGGAGAAAGCGCGCTCGATGAGGATCCTGCTTAAATATGTCTATGTATGAAATAAGGAACAAAAAAGACAGGTACCTCGCGAAGGCGGCCGACGCCGTCCTGAGGCCTATCGCGGCGGCAGTAAAGCTGGTAAGGGGAGAGTCGAAATACTTCAAGCCGCCAGAGATCGTAAAGAGGGCCCTCATAATGCGCGTCGATAATATCGGCGACGTCGTGATGGCGACCTCCCTCGTGCGCGAACTCAAAAAGAACATATTCAGGAACGCCAGGATAGACCTGCTCGTGAGGCCGGAAGCGGTGCCGCTGCTGCGCAATAACCCTTATGCCGCGGAGATCATACCTTACCGGGGAATACGGACGGCCGCGCAGGTCCGCGCCAGGGATTACGATGTCGCGATAGAGCCGCGAGGCGACCTGCGCTATATATTCTTTTTATTCATGGCCGGGGTAAAACGCCGCGTCGGGTTCGACCGCGCGGGCGGCGCGTATATGCTGACGGATATCGTGCCTTATAAGAGCGGCATGCCCATGACGGCGAGGAACATGGAGATAATCAAATATTTTGACAAGGAAGTGAAGGCCGAAGCGCATTCCGAATTGTTCGAGACCGAGACGGGCGCGAAGGAAGCCGATGAGCTTTTGAAGGCGATAGACGCGAGAAAGAGGACCGTAGGCATATTCCCGTGCTCGAAGTTCGCCGCGAAGGAATGGGAGCCCGCGAAGTTCGGGATGCTCGCGAAGAAGATCTCCGACGAGGGTTTCGTGCCCGCGATATGCGGCAGTGACAGCGAGATAGAAAAGTGCGGCCAGGTCGCGGACAACTCCGGCGGGAGCGCCGTCAACTGCGCCGGGAAACTCTCGCTCGAGGGGCTCGTAAGTTTCGTAAAGAGGTGCGATTGTGTGATAGGAAACGACAGCGCGCCGGTCCATATAGCCGCGGCGCTCGACGTGCCGGTAATAATCGTATCGGGGCCGATGGACGCGGATATCGTCAAGCCGCACCACAGGTCCGAAGACAAGCTCAGGGTCGTCTTCAAGCGGCTGCCGTGCTCTTTCTGCAACAGCATAAAGGTGCTTCCGGCGAAATGCAAGGGGAGGACCACGCCCGAGTGCCTCGAGAAGATAGAGGTCGATGAGGTCTTCTCCGCGTTCCGCGAGGTAGCAGCTGAATGCAGGATGTGACGGTATCGATAGTCAATTATAATAGCAGGGCGGACCTGATAGGGTGCCTGGAATCGTTGGGGGCGGCTAATGCGACTTTTGTTGTCGATAACGCGTCCTCGGAATCTATCCGGGATCTCGAGGATAAGTATAAAACGGCGCAGTTCATTTATAACAAAAAGAACGTCGGCTTCGGCGCGGCGAATAATATCGCGCTCAAAAAGGCGAACACAAGATACTTCTTGATATGCAATCCCGACATCCGTTTCGGGAAGGGGACAATAGAGGCGCTCGTTGGATATATGGACGCCAACCCGGATGTCGCTATCGCCGGGCCGAAGCTGGTCAACGAGGACTGGACGGTCCAGTATTCATGCAGGCGGTTCCCGACGCCGGCGACGTTCTTCGCGAGGGGATTCTTCCCCGGGAAGAATCCGAAGTTCATGCGCGATTACCTCATGACGGACGCCGACCGCTCAAGGCCGATGGATGTCGACTGGGTTCTCGGCAGTTTCATGTTCACGCGACGCGAAGCGCTCGCGAAACTGGGCGGGTTCGACGAGAGCCATTTTATGTATTACGAGGATATCGACCTCTGCTACCGCGCGAAGAGGGCGGGAATGCGCGTCGTATACGTGCCGCAGGCGGAGGCCGTGCATACATATAAGCGCGAAAGCGCGCAAGGGCTGTTCAACAGGCTGAAATTGCACCATACGGTAAACGCGATGAGGTTCTTCGTCAGGAGGATGTTCACATGATAAGCTTATTGGCGGCGATATTAATAGCCGGTGCTCCCATAGCCCCGATGCAGGGAAATAACAACACTGCGTTATCCCCGCGGAATTTCGGCACCTATATGGGCGGAGTCCTCGGAGTGTGGGCACCGATAGAGGTCTATGAAAAAGAGATCCCGTATGCCAAGGACCTGAATATCGGCATAACGCGCCTCAATACAGACTGCTGGGACGAGCTCGAGCCGTCGCGCGGGAAATTCACCTGGGACAAGATGGACAAGATAGTCGACCTACTGCGCCGCAACGATATAGACATCCTTTTCACGGTGCCGATATCCGCGAAATGGAACGCGAGCGGCGGGCCGACGCGCGTGAATAATTTCGACATAGGGACGTCGCATTTCCCTGCGAAGGACCTCGGCGATATCGAAAGGTTCTGCGAGGCGCTGGCGTCGCATTATAAAGGAAGGATAAAATATTACGAGGCGTGGAACGAGCCCGACCTCTTCATATTCTGGAGGGGCAAGCCCGACGTCAAGGAATACATCGAGGTCCTCAAGAGGATGTACACGGGCCTCAAGAGGGGCGACCCCGGCTGCAAAGTCCTCGTCGGAGGGATCGCGTACCCGCTCGACGACAGCTTCATGAAAGGGCTGATGAACGGCGGCGCGTTCGACTATTTCGACATATTCAGCATCCACGGCTATTCGAAGTCGGAATGGGACTTCCAGAGGGCATTGACGAACACGAAGAATATCATCAAATGGTCCGGCAAACCGAAACCGCTCTGGATAACCGAGGTCTCTACGACGCCGGATTTCTTCAAGAGCAACGACCGGGCGAGGGAAGAGAAGGACAAGGCGGAACTGCTCCCGAAGCTCTACGACCTGTTCTTCAGGGAGGGCGTAGAAGTGGTCTTCTGGCACACGCTCCGCGACTGCGGCACCGAGCTCGGCCTGCCGAGGGACTTCGATTTCGGGCTCATGACGTCGGACTACAGGAAACTCCCGGCTTACGACGCGCTTAAGAAATACACGGATAACGCGATAAAGAAAAGGTAGACATGGCGCAAGGTTACGACAGGAGAAAACAGCTGTTTACGATGCTGGTATGCGACCTCGCGGTCATATACGCGAGCTTAGCGCTTGCCATATGGGCATCGGTAAAGACAGGCCTGGTCACGGGGTTTGAAAAGAGCATAAGCACCCCCGAGTTCCTGTTCATGGGCCCGTATTTCATATTCGTATTCAAGAGCGTCGGGCTGTATAAAGAGAAGACCGGCATACTCCATATAAAGGAGACGATATCGATATTCAGGGGGATATTGTTCGGGTTCCTCTTCGTGTTCCTGCTGTTCTTCCTGTTCCCGGTCGTCGCGGGCCTGCATAAGTCGCTTTTCTTCTTCTTCGTCTTCATGATGTGCCTTATGCCGCAGGAACGCCTCCTTTTGCGCAAATGGACGCAGAGCCGCCACGAGAAGGGCATAGGCGTCACGAATACGCTCATAATAGGCACGGGAGTGGTCGCGCAACGGCTCGCGACCAAACTCCGCCTTACGCCGAAGATCGGGTTCAAGCCCGTAGGCATGCTCGAAGACATAACTACCCTGCCGGACCACGTCGTGAAGAAGAAGGTCGGCGCCGTATTCATGGCGGAGCAGGACCTGCCTTACGGCAAAGTGCTCAGCGTAATGAACTTTTGCGCCGAGAAGAAGATATTATTCAGGTTCGTCCCGTATATCTATAACATGCCCATAGACCTCATCTCGATGGACGATATCGAGGGCATCCCGGTCATCGGCATGCGCGGATATAGCCCGCATTCGCTTTACGCGGCATTCAAACGCCTCGTGGATTTCATCGTGGCGTTCATGGCGCTGGTATTTTTCCTTCCTATAGGTATCGCGATAGCGATCGCCATAAAGCTCGATTCTCCGGGGAAGGTGGTCTTCAGCCAGAAGAGGGCGGGGCAGTTCGGAAAACCTTTCAGGATAATGAAATTCCGCACGATGTTCACCCAGGCGGCGCGCTACGACTTCTCGCCGAAGGACTCAAACGACTCGCGCATAACGAAAGTCGGGCGGATCCTGCGCAAGACCGGGCTCGACGAGCTGCCCCAGCTCCTGAACGTGCTGAAAGGCGACATGAGCTTAGTCGGGCCGCGCCCCGAGATGGAATTCATCGTCAAGGAATACAGCGAGTTACAGAAAGAGCGCCTTAAGGTAAAACCCGGCATCACCGGCCTCTGGCAGATAAGCGAACACCGCAAGTCGCCTATCCATGAGAACATGGAATACGACCTTTTCTACATAGAGAACCAGGGCTTACTGCTAGACCTTGCCATACTCCTGCGCACACTCCTCTCAGTTTTTGGCCTCAAAGGCAAGTAAAATGTGGTATAATTATAAATCAATATGTTTAATGGGTTTAACGCAGACAAGAAGCGCCTGGCGAGCAACTTTTTCAGCCTGTCTACGATAGAGGCGGCGAATTATCTCCTGCCCCTGGTCACGGTGCCGTATCTCGTCCGGGTGCTCGGGCCGGGGAAATACGGGCTTATTGCGTTCGCGCAGGCGCTGATACAGTATTTCATCACATTTACGGATTTCGGGTTCCAGCTGACAGCGACGCGCGCGATATCGGTCGCCAGGGACGACACGGAAAAGGTCTCGAGGATATTCTCGACCGTCACGCTGATAAAGGCCGGCTTCATGCTCGTGAGCTTCGCGGCGGTGCTCTCGATAATATATTTTATACCGAAGTTCAGGCAGGACGCTCTTTTATATATATTCGCGTTCGGGATGGTGATAGGAGACGTGCTCTTTCCCGTATGGTTCTTCCAAGGGATGGAGAGGATGAAGTTCATCGCCGCCATCAACCTGCTCGCCCGCGCGCTGTTCGTGCTCGCGATATTCCTGTTCATCAGGAAAGAGTCGGATTATATCTACGCCCCGCTCATAACCTCGGCAGGGGCGATGATCGCCGGGCTCGTCAGCATCGTGATGGTGTTCACGCGGTTCAATATAAGGTTTGTCATGCCGTCGGCGGCGGACATAGCGCGGCAGGTGAAAGAGGGCTGGAACGTATTTATCTCGATGATATCGATAAGTTTGATAACGACGAGCAACACGTTCATACTCGGATTATTCGCGCCGCTCGAGGCGGTCGGGTTTTATTCGGCGGGCGAGAAGATAATACTCATAGCGAACAAGGCGTTCAACCCGATACTTGTCGCCGTATTCCCGCACATCGCTAAGACGGCGGCGACGGCGCGCGACATAGCTATACTGAAGCTCAGGAAGCTGTTCGTACTCGTGATGACGTTCTCGTTCGCGGCATTCGCGCTGATATTCATATTCAGCGGCGCCATAACGGCCGTGATACTCGGCCCGAAGTTCGGCCCGACTGCAGAGGTGCTTCGTATCCTTTCGCCGCTGGCGTTCATCGTGCCGGTGGCGTACATATTCGCGAACCTAGGCCTGCTGCCGTTCAAGCTCGACAGGTATTTCGCGAGGATATATATATTCGGCGGAGCGCTGAATATCGTTTTGCTCATAACGCTGTTGTATCAATTTAAGATGGGTGCCATTGGCGCGGCCGCGGCAGTGCTCACGACGCAGGTCGTCATCACGTCGCTCATGTACGCCGCGCTCAGGAAGCACGGCATAAAGATAGTCAATATGGACATCCCGTCTTTACTGGCGGTATTCAACAGGAAAGCGATCGTTGACAACTGAATATTATTCTATTGCATTATGTTATCAAATATGATAAATTACTCGTATGAAATGGCATGAATTCTTAAAAAAGGCAGGGAATCTGCCGGTTATCGACGTCGAGATCCTTTTGGCTGGTGTGGCTGATACCCGTCCGGTCAAAGTCCAGATCAGCCGTTGGGTGAAGTCCGGTAAGCTCATCCAGGTAAAAAGGGGGATCTATCTTCTCTCGAAGGACTATCGAAGGAAAGAAGTGTTTGAGCCGTATTTGGCGTCTATATTGATGAGCCCGTCGTATATCAGCTTGGAGAAAGCTCTTGAATTTCACGGGCTTATCCCTGAGTCGGTACCGGTTTATACTTCGGTCACTACCAAACGGCAGGCAAAATATGCCACAAAGGCGGGAGTATTTTCTTACAGGCGCGTAAAGAAGCCGCTATTTTGGGGGTACGATCCTATCAGCATGGACAAACAGACGGCGTTTGTGGCTTTTCCCGAAAAGGCGCTGTTGGACCTTTTTTATCTTAATGGGATGAAGATCTCGCCGTCATATCTTGAAGAATTAAGATTGCAAAATACCGAAAAGATCGACGCAGCCCGTCTTTTGGCTTTCGCGAAACGATTTAAAAGCCGCGGCATCATGACAGCCGCAAAGATGGTTGTAAATTACATAACAAAAGAAGCGGAGTGTCCCTAAGTGACACGTCCCCGTTATTTTATTGACCTGCTGTGGGGTTTATGGTAAAATCTTTTTCTTAAATGCGGGCCGCTAGCTCAATCGGTAGAGCAGCAGACTCTTAATCTGTTGGTTGAAGGTTCGAGTCCTTCGCGGCTCACCATGTGATGTTTTTTTGTCTTCGCGCGGATGGCGAAATTGGCAAACGCGATAGCCTTAGGAGCTATTGGGGAAACCCTTGGAGGTTCAAACCCTCTTCCGCGCACCAATTTAAGCGCGAGGCGTTGAGATTATAAACGAATATCAAGCGGGTGTAGCTCAGTTGGTAGAGCGCTACCTTGCCAAGGTAGTTGTCGACGGTTCGATCCCGTTCACCCGCTCCATCTCTGAAGATAACACCCGGCGCTGATTGGAATTGCGCCGGTGTTGTGTTCGTACACAAGGAGGAAGCCGCAATGAAGATAATGGACTTTCTTAACCCGGATGCTGTGACCGCAGATCTTCAGGCGAAGACAAAGGAAGACGCGATAAAGGAACTCGTCGACCTCCTTACCAAGGCCGGGGCCGTGAAAGAGAAGGACAAGCTGGCGAAGATACTCATGAGCCGCGAGGCGTTGGGTTCGACCGGCATCGGCTCGGGCGTAGGCATACCCCACGGGAAATGCGACGGGGTAAAGGAGCTGACGGCCGCGTTCGCGCTCTCCCCGAAGGGAGTGAACTTCGATTCCCTCGACGGAGAACCGGTGCACATCTTCTTCCTTCTCGTCGCGCCGCAAGATTCGGCGGGCCCCCACCTCAAGGCGCTGGCGAGGATATCGCGCCTGCTCAAGGATAGGGTCTTCCGCGAATCCCTCAAGCAGTGCAAAGACGAGAAGAGCATCCTGCGACTCATCGAAGACGAAGACACGAAACGCCACTAATCAGATTTCCCGGTAAAGGATAAGAGATGCGGTGGTTCAAGTGGTTATATCCGGGTATGAGGATCAAGAGGTGGATCTTCCTCTTTAGTATCGGCATATCCGCGGTAATGTTCTCGGCAGGGTTCCTCTGGTTCGGGTACGAGAGGTACCTCGCTACGCACAAGGCGAATTACCTGGTCTTTGGCACGCTGCTGTTCAGCGCCGGCATCGTAATGGTGACGATAGGCATAAGGAAGATGGTCAAGTCGTTCGTGACCGTATTCCTGCCGCGCCGCGAAAAGGACCTCGTTGACATAATTTTCAGGCAGAGGCAGCTCTCGAAGGGCCCGAAGATAGCCGTCATAGGCGGAGGGACCGGGCTGTCGGTACTGCTGCACGGGCTTAAGGAAGTCACCTCGAACATCACGGCGATCGTGACTGTCGCCGATGACGGAGGGAGTTCGGGCAGGTTAAGGACGGAGTTCGACGTCCTGCCGCCCGGCGATATACGCAACTGCCTCGTCGCGCTCGCAGACGCCGAGGGCCTCATGAGGGACCTCTTCCAGTACAGGTTCACGGAGGGAGAGGGGCTCAAAGGCCACAGTTTCGGGAACCTTTTTATTACCGCTCTTTCAAAGATAACCGGCGATTTCGACAAGGCGATAAAGGAATCGAGCAAGGTCCTCGCGATACGCGGGAGCGTCGTGCCGTCTACCCTCGAGAAGGTGACGCTCGTGGCGAAACGGGCGGACGGGACGGAGACGTCGGGCGAGAGCACGATACCGATGGCCACGTTGCCGTCGGGAGACAAGGCGAGCCCGATAAAGAAGGTATACCTGAAACCCGATAACGCGAAGCCGACGCCCGAAGCGCTGCTCGCGATAAAGGAAGCGGACGCGATAGTCCTCGGGCCGGGAAGCTTGTATACGAGCATACTGCCGAACCTGCTGGTCGGCGGCATAGTCGAAGAGATATTGAGGTC
>CAZYUB010000016.1:0-30000 GCA_964650515.1 uncultured Planctomycetia bacterium
TCTGATACTAAGATGTATTTCAATACGTAAACTGCAATAATCCGCGTAAAAGCGACTCTCAACGGATCTACAATGGCTAACAACACAAAACAGGGTTATGAAGCTGAATCAAGAGGTTCTCTCGGATTTAAAAATAAGGAGAGCGGAGATGTCGAGAAGGTCGGTAGTGGTAATCGTGGCGTTAATAACTATATTTTTATTGTCCAGCGTAGTGATGGCTATGGGCAGGAAGGTGGCCAAACCCGTCTCAGAAACCCAGCCCGCTTCCCTCGGGACCACACAGCCGGAAGTTGAGCTGATCAAACCCGAGCAGCTCGAGCCGAACCCGCCCATCACGGAAGAGATGAAGGAGAAGAAGCCGCAGGAGATAGCGGTCCAGCTCGCCCCGGACGAAGGGACAAAGAACAGGCAGATACAGACCGCGCTTAAGAACGCAGGTTACGACCCGGGGACGATAGACGGGAAACTCGGGCAGAAGTCCAAGAAAGCAATAAAAGATTTCCAGGCCGCGAACGGGTTGAAGGCCGACGGAAAAGTCGGGCCGAAGACATGGTCGAAACTCAGCACGTACCTTTCGCTTAACACTACCGAGAAAGGAGGCAATTGATGTTCAGGATATCCAGATTAGGTTTAACGGCATTGGTAGTAATGACAGCTTTCGTATTGTCGGGTTGCGCGGTCGGGTTCTATAAGAGGAGCCCTAACGATATAAAGAAGATCGAGGACCTTAAGGCGGAGATAGAGCGCCTGCAGCTGCTCAGGGAGCAGGAGAACAGCGAGCTCCAGGCGGCCAAGGCCGAGCTCGAGAAGAGATTGAAAGGCGAGAAGGGCGTATCGGTAGGCATGGATGAGCGCGGCCTCGTGGTCACGTTCGTGGCCGAAGTGCTCTTCGATTCAGGCCTCGCGAAGATCCGCTCGTCGGCTAACGGTGTCCTGGATAAGGTCGCGAACGTCATAAACAGCCAGGTCGCCGACAGGAATATCGCGATCGAGGGCCATACCGACAACGAGCCGATAAAGAAATCGGGCTGGGAGTCGAACTGGGAGCTTTCGACAGCGAGGGCGACGTCGGTCCTGCATTACCTGGAAGAGAAGGGCACCGAGCCCAACAGGCTGCAGGCGACGGGCTACGGCGAATACCGTCCGGTAGCCTCGAACGACACGAAGGAAGGCAGGCAGAAGAACAGAAGGGTCGAGATAATAATACTTCCTAAGATGTCGAAGGCGGAGACGGAATTTCTTAAAGAGCACGAAAAGGATTCGGAATATATCAAATAATCCGCTCTTTTAAGGAGGAAGAGATGAAGAAGAGCAGTAAGGCCGTAAAAAAGGCGAGGAAGATCCCTGTCGCCAGGAAAGCCAAGCCGGCAAAGAAGCCCGTAAAGAAACCGGCGGACCAGAAAAAGGCCCTGATGAAGGCCCTGAGAAAGGCAGCCGGCAGGGTGAAGAAGTCCGTCCCCCAGAAGGCGGCGCAGGCGATAGAATCACCTCGCAACAAGACCGAGGAGACGAAATATTATCCCCGTCCGACCCCATATCTTCCTCCGAGGCAGTGGGAACACGAGGAATTGCCGGAGCGTTACGGCGACACGCGTATCGTCATAATGGCGCGGGACCCTTACTGGATATTCGCTTACTGGGAAGTCACGGACGAGAGGCGCATGCAGGTTGAGCGCGAAGCGGGCGCGTCGTGGAACGAGATGCGCAAGGTCCTGCGTGTCTATGACGTGACAGGCAAGGATTTCAACGGTTTCAACGCGAACAGGTATTTCGATATAGACCTTCACCCGGGCGCCTCGAGCTGGTACATCAACGTCGGCGCGGCGGACAGGTCATGGTGCGTCGATTTCGGAGTGATAACTCCCGGCGGCAAGTTCATAGTGATAGCCCGCTCGAACATAGTCGTCACCCCGCGTGACAGCGCCTCCGATGTTATCGACGAGGAATGGATGTCGATAGAAGAGGAGTTCCTGAAGCTCTACGGCCTCTGGGGAGGTTTTGCCGGCGCGTCCGGCAAGGCGAAGATCAAGAAGATAATGAAGGAACGCCTTCAGAAGGAGCTCTCGTCGGGAGGGCTAAGCTCTTTCGTGCGCCCGCCGAACTACAAGGGCCGCGGTTTCTGGATGGTGGTCAACACCGAGCTGATCGTCTACGGCGCTACCGAGCCCGACGCTACGGTGACGGTCCAGGACAGGCCGATTAAGCTTAACCGCGACGGCACGTTCAGCTTGAGGTTCGCGCTGCCGGACGGCGAGCAGGTGATCCCCGTCAAGGGCGTCTCGGCCGACAAGGAAGAGGAGCGCACCATAACGCCGATAGTCAAGAAATTTACCAAATAATGGAAAAGGGATACCTCTGCATAGTCCTGCACAGCCACCTTCCGTATGTCCGGCACCCGGAGTACGAGGATTTCCTCGAGGAGGACTGGCTTTACGAGGCGATCACCGAGACATACATCCCGCTGATAAACGTTTACAACGGGCTCGTCCGCGACGGCGTCGACTTCCGCATCACGATGTCGATAACGCCTTCGCTTTGCTCGATGCTCGCCGACCCGCTGTTGCAGGACAGGTACGTCAAGCACCTCGACGCGCTGATCGAGCTTTCGAACAAGGAGGTCGAGCGCACGAGATGGGAGCCCGCGTTCAACCGGCTCGCGCTGATGTACCAGTCGCAGTTCATCGAGACCCGCCGCACGTTCGTAGACCGTTACCATAAGAACATCCTGTCCGCGTTCAAGGAATTCCAGGACATGGGCAAGCTCGAGATAATAACCTGCAACGCGACGCACGGGTTCTTCCCGCTCATGGAGGTCAATCCGCAGTCGGTCCGCGCGCAGGTGCAGGTCGGCGCTAACAATTACGAGAGGTTCTTCGGCAGGAGGCCGCGCGGCACGTGGCTCGCCGAGTGCGGGTATTTTCCGGGAGCCGACGCGTATTTGAAAGAGGCGGGCATACGTTATTTCTTCACCGACACGCACGGGATACTGCACGCGAGCCCCCGCCCGAAGTACGGCGTATACGCGCCGGTCTTTTGCAGGTCGGGTGTGGCCGCGTTCGCGAGGGACTTCGAGTCCTCTAAGCAGGTATGGAGCGCCATCGAGGGATACCCCGGAGATTACAATTACCGCGAGTTCTACCGCGATATAGGTTTCGACCTCGATTTCGATTACATAAGGCCTTACATCCACAAGGAAGGCATCAGGATAAATACCGGAATCAAATATTACAGGATTACCGGCCGCACCGACCACAAGGAGCCGTATAACCCCGATTGGGCGCGCGAGAGGGCGGCTTCGCACGCGGGGAACTTCATGTTCAACAGGGAGAAACAGGTCGAGTTCCTGCACGACGTGATGAAGAAGAACCCTATAATCGTGGCACCTTATGACGCCGAACTGTACGGCCACTGGTGGTACGAGGGGCCGATGTTCCTCGACTTCCTCTTCAGGAAGCTCCATTTCGACCAGAAGACGGTCAAGCCGATAACGCCTTCGGAATACCTCGAGCGTAACCCGCGCAACCAGGTATCCACGCCGACGATGTCGAGCTGGGGGTATAAAGGTTACTGCGAGCACTGGCTCGACGGCTCGAACGACTGGATATACAAGCACCTTCACAAAGCCGCCGACCGCATGACCGAACTCGCCAACAGCTATCCCGGGGCCACCGGGATAACGCGCCGCGCGCTGAACCAGGCGCTGCGCGAACTGCTGCTCGCGCAGTCGAGCGACTGGGCATTCATCATGAAGACCGGGACCGTCGTCCAATACGCCGTCAAGAGGACGAAGGACCATATCCTGAGGTTCACGCGGCTCTATGACGACATAAAAGCCCAGCGCATAGACGAGGGCTGGCTTGCCGATATCGAACATAAGGACAATATCTTCCCGGAGATAGATTACAGGGTCCATACCTGATATGCTCGATAAGAAGAGGATCCCCTTACATATAGCGGTCATAATGGACGGCAACGGCAGGTGGGCCAGGAAGCGCGGGCTTCCGCGCGCGATGGGCCACCGCGAGGGGATGAAATCCGTGCGCGAGGTCATAAAGACGTCCCGCGAGCTCGGGATAAAGCACCTTACTCTATACGCGTTCTCCGCGGAGAACTGGAAGCGCCCGAAGGAAGAAGTGGACACGTTGATGCGCTTCCTCGGCGAATACCTTGATAAAGAGGTCCCGTCGTTCATAAAGAACGGAGTGCGGCTCAATTTCATAGGCAGGACGGGCGGCCTCCCGGATAACGTAAGGCCGAAACTCAAGAAGGCCGTAGAAGCGACAAAAAGCGGCAGGATACTCACGCTCAACGTCGCCCTGAATTACAGCGGCAGGACGGAGATAATCGACGCGGCGAAGAAGTTCGCTTTGCTGGTAAAGTCGGGCAAGGCCGGCGTCGACGAGCTCGACGAAAAGATGTTCGAGGGCCTGCTCGACACGGCCGGGCAGCCCGACCCGGACCTCCTGATACGCACGTCCGGCGAGATGCGCCTCTCGAACTTCCTGCTCTGGCAGATATCCTACGCGGAGATATACATAACGCCCAAGCTCTGGCCCGATTTCAGGAAGAACGACCTCGTCGAGGCGGTCCGTGAGTTCCAGAAACGCGAAAGAAGGTTCGGCGCATGATCGAGCAAGGCAACGGCAATAACCATAACAATATCATCCCTCGCTTCATAAGCTCGGCGCTGATAATAGCGTTCGTATATTTCACCGTAATGGTCTGGCCTGATTGGGTCTTCTGCTCGGTCCTGACGCTCATGACCGGCATGGCGCTTTACGAGTTCTACACGCTCGTCGAGAGGAAGGGGATACCGATATTCAAGACGAGCGGCATCTCGATAGGCATCCTCGTGCCGCTCTCGATATTCTTCACGTTCGAGCCGACGAAGGGATGGGAACTGCTCTTCATCATCGCGGTCCTTTTGACGATATTCGTCCTGCAGTTCACGCGCAGGGAGAACAGCAACGCGATATTCGGCGTATCGACGACGATATTCGGGATACTCTATATCAGCTGGACGTTCAGCTTCATGCTGAAACTGAAGCTGATGGAGAACCCGGCGCTTCCTTCGGGAGGCCTGCTCGTGGCGTTCCTGCTGCTCGTGACCAAGATGGGCGATATAGGCGCCTACATAGTGGGCACCTACTTCGGAAAACACAGCCTTATCCCGAGGATAAGCCCTAAGAAATCCGTAGAGGGCGCGCTCGGCGGTTTCCTGTTCAGCGTCGGCGCCGCGTTCGCGAGCAGGAGCTTCCTGCCGTCAATACCGATACATCATTTGCTGATACTCGGATGCCTGCTGGGCGTCCTCGCGCAGGTAGGCGACCTTTCCGAATCCCTGATAAAGCGCGATTGCCAGGTCAAGGATTCGGCGGACTATATACCGGGGCTTGGAGGCGTGCTCGACCTCGTTGACAGCATACTGTTTACCGCGCCGACGTTATATTTCTATGTGTTCAAATTCCTATGAAAAAGATCAACATCCTCGGCTCTACCGGCTCGATAGGCACCAACGCGCTCGATGTCATAGCGAAGCACCCTAAGGATTTCTCCGTGGCGGGCCTCGCGGCGCATTCGAACGCCGCGCTGCTCGTGAAACAGGCCCGTAGGTTCCGCCCGAAGACGGTCGCGATATGCGATGAGTCGAAGGCGAATGCCGTCAGGAAGTCGCTCTCCGGCACGGGCATCAGGGTCCTCGGCGGATATGAGGGCGTGAACGAGCTCGCCGGATATAACGAGGCGGACATAACGCTCGTCTCGATCGTGGGCGCGGCTGGGCTGATCCCGACGTTGCGCGCGATACATTCGGTCAAGACGGTGGCGCTCGCGAACAAGGAACCGCTCGTGATGGCCGGCCGGATAATAACATCTACCGCGAGGCAGAGGGGTGTGCGGATACTCCCGGTGGATTCGGAGCATAGCGCCATATTCCAGTGCCTGAACGGGCACAACAGGGAAGATATCAATAAGATATACCTTACGGGCTCGGGCGGCCCGCTCAAGGACATGGAAGCAAAAAAGTTCCACGCGCTCTCGCCCGAAAGGGTCGTCAACCACCCGCGCTGGAAGATGGGCAAGAAGATATCGGTCGACTCGGCCACACTCATGAACAAGGGGCTCGAGGTGATCGAGGCGCGCTGGCTTTTCGGAGTCGGCGTGGACAAGATCGACGTGCTGATACACCCCGAGGCGATAATACACTCGATGGTAGAGTTCGTCGACGGGTCGATAATGGCGCAATTGTCGCAGACGGACATGCGGCTCCCGATAATGTACGCGTTCTCGTATCCGCGGCGCGTTAAGTCGGCCCTGCCGGCGCTCGATTTCGTGAAACTCGGCAAGTTCACGTTCTCGCCGCCGGACTTCGGGAAGTTCCCGTGCCTAAAGATGGCATATGAAGCCGCGAAAAAAGGCGGTTCGGCGCCCGTCGTGCTCAACGCCGCTAACGAAGTGGCGGTGCTGGCTTTCCTGGATAAGAAGATAAAGTTCACGAGGATACCGTCAATAATCGAGAAGGTCCTATCGTCGCATACGGCGAACAGGGAACCTTCGCTCAACGAGATACTTGAAATCGACGCCTGGGCAAGGCAGCAGGCGGGGAGACACATCTGATGCTCGAAATAGTTCTGGTCATACTGGCTTTCTCACTTATGATATTCATACACGAGCTCGGCCACTTCGTCATGGCGCTGCGCGTGGGGATAAAGGTGCAGATATTTTCGCTCGGCATGGGGCCTAAGATCTTCTCGGTCACGAGGAACGGCATCGAATACCGGCTGTCGCTCATCCCTATCGGCGGCTACGTTAAGATGCTCGGAGAGGACCCGTCCGAGGCGGTGACCGGCGATAAGGGCGAGTTCGGCGCCCAACCGGCGTGGAGCAGGTTCAAAGTGCTCATAGCGGGCGTAACGCTGAATTATATCCTCGGCCTCGCGCTGATGTGGATCGTCTTCATGGCGGGTTATCCGATAATAACGACCAAGGTCGGCGGGCTCGTCGACGATTATCCCGCGAAGAAGGCGGGCATAATGGAAGGCGACAGGGTGCTCTCTATAGACGGCAAACCCGTCAGCGACTGGGAAGCCCTTATAGCGATAATGCACAAGAAGACGGCCGGGGACGTGAAGGTCACGGTCGACCGCGGCGGAAAGAATATGGATTTCACGATCAAGCCGGTGATAAAAGAGACGAAAGACCTGCTCGGCAACGATGTCAAGATAGCGCAGGTGGGGATAATGAACTCCGACGAGAGGAGCTACCTGAAGTTCGGCCCGGGCCAGGCGCTTGTCAAGGGCGCGCAAAAACAGGTTGATTTCGTCGTGATGACATATCGCGGCCTCTGGAACATAATAACCGGTCGCCTCGCGTTCAAGGAGAACGTATCGGGCCCCGTAGGGATATTCAACCTCATGACGCAGGCGGCGAAGGTGGGCATAATCCCGCTCGTCCTGCTGACCGCGCTCATCAGCACATTGCTCGGTGTCTTCAATATCCTTCCGGTGCCTCCGCTCGACGGGGGATTGATACTCTTTCTCGGTATCGAGAAGTTGAGGGGCAAGCCGGTAAGCAAGAGGGCGCAGGAGATAGCGATGCAGGCGGGTTGGATGTTCTTTATCGGGTTGATGCTTTTCGCAACGTATAACGACATATTCGGGAAACTCGGAAAATGAAGATAACAAGGCGCAAGACAAGGACAATCAGTTTAGGCGGGGTAAAGATAGGCGGCGCGAGCCCGGTCTCGATACAGTCGATGACTAAAACGGATACGATGGATGTGGCCGCGACCGTGGCACAGGTAAAACAACTCGAGCTCGCCGGTTGCGACATTGTCCGGACGGCCGTGAAGGACGGCTCGTGCTGTGAAGCACTCGCCAGGATAATGAAGAAGATAAATATCCCGCTCGAGGCCGATATCCATTTCGATTACCGCCTGGCGCTCGCGGCGATAAACGCGGGTGTCGATGGTGTTCGCTTGAACCCGGGCAACGTATATAAGAGGGAAGAGATAGAGGCGGTCATCAAGGCCGCGAAGAAGCGCCGTATTCCCGTGCGCGTCGGAGTCAACTCCGGTTCGGTGCGCATACCCAAGGGCGGTGTTTCAAAGGAGAAGTTCCCGTCGCTGATGGTTAAAGCAGCGCTCGATTATATAAAAATAATAGAGGATCTTGATTTCAGGAATTTAATGGTCTCGCTGAAGGTCTCCGACGTCGGCCAGACGATAGACGCTTACCGTCTCATGGCCAAGAAATGCGATTACCCGTTCCATCTGGGCGTCACGGCCGCGGGTCCGGAGCTTTCAGGCACGGTCAAGTCGGCGCTTGGCATCGGCATATTGCTTGCCGACGGCATCGGCGATACGATACGCGTCTCGCTCACGGGAGACCCGGTACAGGAGATCATCGTCGGGAAGAACATCATCCAGGGCCTCGGTATACGCAATTTCGGGCCGGAAGTCCTCTCGTGCCCGACATGCGGCAGGACTGAAGTGGATATTATAGGCATCGCCAATAAGGTCGAGCAGGCGTTAGGCAAGATAAGAGACGATAAGGGCAAGCTCTCCGGCCTGCGCGTGGCCGTCATGGGATGCGTAGTCAACGGCCCGGGAGAGGCGAAAGAAGCCGACCTCGGAATCGCGGCCGGCAAGGGCAGCGGATTTCTCTTTATAAAGGGCAAGCCCGCGCGTAAAATAAAAGAGAGCGAGTTCGTGAGCGCCGTCATAACCGAGATAAATAAAATATTAAAGGGCTGACAACATGAGATGGTCTAAATCGCTTATCCCGACGCTAAAAGAAGACCCGGCAGACGCCGAGATATTAAGCCATAAGCTGATGATACGCGCGGGGCTCATCCGCAAACTTACCGCGGGAGCGTATTCTTACCTTCCGCTCGGCATGCGCGTGATCAACAAAGTCGAAAATATCATCCGCGAAGAGATGGACAAGGCGGGCGCCCTGGAAGTCATGTTGCCGGCGGTCCAGCCCATCGAGCTCTGGAAGCAGACGGGCCGCGACGTCGATTACGGCGAGACGATGGCGAAGTTCAAGGACAGGCACGGGCATACCAACGTCATCGCGCCGACGGCGGAGGAGGTCATAACGAGTGTCGCCGCGGGCGAGATAAAGTCCTACAAACAGCTTCCCGTAAACCTTTACCAGATATCTTTCAAGTTCCGCGACGAGTTCCGCCCGCGCTTCGGCGTCCTGCGCAGCCGCGAGTTCGTGATGAAGGACTCATACAGTTTCCACGCGACCGCTGAATGCCTCGACAAAGAATACTGGAACATGTACGAGACCTACAAGCGCATATTCACGCGCTGCGGGCTCGATTTCGTCATCGTGGAAGCGGAGTCGGGCGAAATGGGCGGCTCCGGCTCGCACCAGTTCACCGCTCCATGCGATTCGGGAGAGGATGTCATCGTCCATACGGAAGATAACAGCTACGCCGCGAATATCGAAAAAGCCGCCGTAGACCCTTTACCCAAGCAGGCCGCCGTCGCCAATGCGCCGAAACTGGAAGATATCCATACGCCGAACGCCGGCTCGATAGAAGCGGTATGCGCGTTCCTGAAGTCGAAGCCGCAGGATATGATAAAGACGCTAATATTCTCCGTAGATAAAGATGTCGTCGTCGCATTGGTCCGCGGCGACCATGACCTGAACCCCGAGAAACTAACGCAGGTCCTCGGCGGAAAGCATAACGAACTGGCCGCTCCCGCGGTCATCGAGCAGGTTACCGGCGCTAAAGTCGGTTTCGCGGGCCCTGCAGGGCTTGCGGGCAAGGCCTCGAAGATGATAATAGACCACGCCGTTGCCGCTATGGCGATAAGTATCACGGGCGCCAATAAGACCGACTACCATACGAAGAATGTCGTCCCGGGAAGGGATTTTCCGTTGACGGGCGCTAATATTACCGTTGCCGATATCCGCAACGCCGTCGAGGGTGACACGCACGACGGCAAGAAGCTGCTCTTCAGGCGCGGCATCGAGGTAGGCCAGGTCTTCAAGCTCGGCACCAAATACTCGACGAAGCTCGGATGCAATTTCCTCGATGAATCCGGAAGACAGCATCCCTGCATTATGGGCTGCTACGGCATCGGCGTCAACCGCATCGTCGCCTCGCTCATCGAGCAGAGCCACGACAAGGACGGAATAATCTGGAACAAAATGATAGCGCCATACACAGTCGCAATACTCCCGCTCAACACCGCGCATGAGGCATCTATGCAGGCAGCCGAACAGATCTACAAGGACCTGACGGACGCAGGCATCGAATGCATCCTCGACGACCGCCCCGAACGCGCCGGAGTCAAGTTCAAGGACTCCGACCTCATAGGCTTCCCGATACAGATAATCATAGGAGAAAAACGCATCGCCACCGGCGAGGTGGAAGTCAAAGATCGCAAGACGAAGGAAGTGAAAATCGTCAAGGTCTCAGAAGCAATAGGGGACGTGTCATAAGGGGACAGGTCGTAGCGGAGTGTCCCAAAGTCACACGTCCCCAATAATTGGCAAAACAATAAAAACGTTTCGAGGCGCAAAATGAAGCTATTGAAAGTATTATTGCTTTCTTTAATGTTTTGCGTCATATCATTTGCCTGTTACGCTGAGAGCGAAATAGAAGAAGAACTAACCGCCCGCGAGCATTTCAACAAGGGCATCGTTTATTTCAACAAGCACGATTATGATTACTCCATCCTCCAGTTCACCAAAGCTATCCAGATGAACCCGCAGTTTGCCGACGCGTTCAAGCAGAGGGGCAACGCCTTCCTGAAGATAGGAGATTACGAAAGGGCCATCTGGGATTACGACCGCGCTATAGAGCTCAACCCTAAATACCCGAATCTTTACCTGAACCGCGGCTTCGCATACCGCAGTTTATATGAAAACGAAAAAGCCCTCGCCGATTATACCAAAGCCCTTGAACTCGACCCGTCATTTACCATGGTCTATGAGGGTCGCGCGAATATATATAAGGACCTTAAAGAATACGATAAAGCTATAGCGGACTATTCGAAGATAATCGAGATAGAGCCGACCAACGCAAAAGCCTTTTATAAGCGCGGCTATATGTACCTGGTAAAAAAGGAATACTCCAAGGCGATTAATAGTTTCAACAGCGCGCTGAGCCTGAACCCGAAATACTACGACGCGCGTTTCGACAGGGCACTGGCATTTTCCGGGAAAGGCGACCTGGACAGGGCTATATCAGAATACGACAAATTGATAAAAGAACATCCGGACAACGGCAATACATACCTCGCGTATAATAACCGCGGTTACGAATATTTCATGAAGGGCGATAACGAGTCGGCTATCAGGGATTATTACGCGTCCCTGGTGCTGAATCCTTATAATGTCGATGCCTATGATAATATTGGTATATCTTATTACCTGACCGGCAGGCATGAGTTTGCAAAAGAGGCGTTCGAGATGGCGGTGGCGTTGGGCTCTGTGTGCTACGAATGTTATCATTACCTCGGCGAAATGTATGCCAAAGAGGGTGAGACCGAAAAGGCCGCGGAGTATGAAGAGAAGGCGAAGGAATATAAACCGGAGGAAAAGCAGAAATAGGATTCCGTGCCGGTTAGTGGTAAAATATACCCGATGAAAAGCATATTCCGTTTAATATTCCTCGTCATATTCGTATCGGTATTTTTGCCCGCGCTGGCAGGCGCCGCGAACGGCAGGGTAGAGGTAAAGGACGGCTGGTTCTACGTCGACGGCGAGAAGTTCTTCGTCAAGGGCGTCTGCTATTTCGAGGCGCACGATGTCTTCGGCAAATACGAGCAGAACTCCCCCGAGGTCCTCGAATTCGAGTTCAGGAGGATAAAGGAAGCTGGTTTCAACACCATCCGCACCTACCTGACTCCCGAGAAGATAGAGATAGCCAAGAAATACGGGCTCATGATAATGCAGGACTCCGACCGCCTCTGTTTCTCCGACGAGTATAAGGACACCGCCAGGATAAACGGGCACCTGAAAAATATAGACGAGATCGCCGGTTTCTCCAAAAAATACGATAACATCCTTTTTTATACCATAGACAACGAGCCGAACGTGAAGGCGATTTACACGCAGGGCGAGAAAGCCGCCGCCGCGATGTGGAAAGCCCTGAGCGAGCGGGTCAAGCGGGTCCACCCGGGCGCGCTCACGTCGATATGCGTAATGCCTCCCGACGCGTTCGCGGATACCTCGATGTGCGATATCGCGGCGCTGAACCTTTACCCGTTCTCACCCGCAAAAGATTCCATAGGTTATTACGCGTATGCCGACTGGTACAGGCGGGCATGCGCTAAGGGCAGGCCGTTCATCATAAGCGAATACGGCTGGACCGACGATGTGGACCGCCTCAGCCCCGAGATGATGAATCTGCTCGACCTGCAGATAAAGGCGGGTGCCGCGGGCTCGTTCTTCTTCACATGGCGGGCGTGGGGCAAGGAGAAGTCGGAGGGCAACCAGTGGTGGGGCCTCGTTCCTTATGACGGCAGGCCGGATGATTACAAGAAAGAGCCGCGCCCGGCGTATTACGACCTGCAGAAGTATTTCAGCGCGGTCGTCGTCGAACCGAAACAGGGAGGCATATATACGAAGAACCTGCGTTTCGAGATAAGCGGTTCCGGCAGGACTGCGTCCGTCACCGCCTCCTGCGGCGGCAGGAAGGTCATGCTCAAGAGGCAGGGCAAATACTGGTGGACCGGTAATATGATATTCGGCCCGTCATCATACGGCAGCAATACCGTCGTCGTGGAGTCGAAGGGCCGGGACGGAAAGACGATAATAAGGAAGGAATTCGACGTCTACCTTTGCGCGCAGAAGAGATCCCTGCGCGTGAAGATATCAAAAGACAGGAGATCCCCTTCGATAAACGGCATTTACGAGGCGGATATAGCAGTCACGGACGAAAAAGGCAATAAAGTCCCCGGACAGCCGCTCATCCTCGGCATAAACCAGAGCGGCAGGGATGAATGGGCGTCCGTCACGCGCAAGGCGGCGACCGGCGCGGACGGTGTATACAAGTTTAAAGAAGATGGGATCGCGCCCGGGTATTTCACGCTGATGGCCGGCCCGGATTCACAGCGGGCGGACACGCAATTATTTTCGGACGTAGATATAGTAAGGTGTGATATAATACCCGTTAATTAACCTAAGGAGAACCCATGAAGAAATCCGCTATTATAATCACGGTCATATCCGTCGCGGTCGTCGCTGTCGCCGCGGGCGTCCTTTTCACGCTTTCGTCCAAACCGGCCCCGATAGAGTCGATACTGCCGGCTGATGCCGTTTTCTTCATGAAGTTCTCCGAGGTAGACAGGCAGGTCAAGGAGTTCAAGGCCTCGCGCCTCTATAAGAACCTCGAGAAGATTGATATCGAGCTGCTTATGGAGAAGAGCGGCGCGAAGAAGGAAGATGTCGGGAACTTCAGCGCCGCCCGGAAGGAGCTTTCCAGCTTCATAGGCGGGCTCGTCCTCGAGAAATATTTCGGAAAGGAGATAGCAGTCGCGGTATACCCGTCGGGCAAGGTGGAGTTCACTCCCGAGGGTGTGCTCGATATGGCGTCGAATATTACGCTTGCCACAAGGGTGAAGCCCGAGACGAAATTCATCGATTTCCTCGCGAAGATATTCAACAAGGCCGGCAGGAAATATGAAGTCGTAGAAGAGAATTACAAGGGCAAGAAAGTGACCGTCGTCAAGCTCGACGACAAGGTCAGCATCGCCTACGTCCAGATAAAGGATATCATCGTCATAGGTTTAGGCAAGAAGGCCGCCACATCCAGCTGCGACGTGGCCGACAAGAAATTCCTCTCGCTCGCGCAGGACAAGGACTATACCGGCGCGATGGCGAAGTTCCCGAAAGGCGCGGAGACGGTCGCTTTTGGTGATATCGGGCTCATGACGGCCGGCATAAAGCACATCGCGGACGCCGTGCCGGCGCCGAAGGAAGTAAGCGGCGCCCAGCCGGACCCGAGCCGTATCTTCAGGGACCAACTGGACAAGACGCTCGTCGCCTACGGCGGGTTCAAATCGTTCAGCTACGCGAAATACCCCGGCAAGATCGTCAAGGAGAGGATGCAGTTATCTCTCGATAAGGCGAAGCTGATACCGTTCTTCAGGGATTTCTACTCGGTAAAACCGCGCAAGAACACCGCGATAAAACTGGCCCCGGCCAACACTATATGGTACAGTTGGGACACCTTTGAATGGAAATCGTACTGGAAATACATAAAGGAAGAGATGGGCAAGGAAGCGGCCAAGGTGAACCAGGGCCCGACCTTCAACGACATGATAGCCGGTTTCGAGAAACAGATGGGCATAAGCATAGAGAACGACATTATCCCGGCGCTCGGCGACGAGACGGGCATGTGCCTGACCGATATCAACCTCGACGGCATGATACCGATGCCGCAGTTCGTCGTCTTCCTGAAGGTCGACAAGAAAGAAGCGATAGACAGGATGCTCGCGCAGTTCACGCAGGGCGGGAGCATGCAGTCCGAATCGTATAAGGGCACCGATATCAAATACATGAACCTGCCGTTCGGTATGGCGTTCCAGCCGGCGTTCTGCTACGTCGGGGATTATTTCCTCTTCTCGCTCGGGCGCGAGCCGATAAAGGGGTCTATTGATTCGTATTCCGGCGCCGCGAAATCGCTCTTCGAGAACGAGGATTTCAAGTCGGTCAACCACGGCCTAATGGACCCGGCGAACAAGGTCACCTACCTGAAGGTGGACACGCTTCTTCAGAAGGGCAAGGGGATCTGCGATTGGGCCGTAAGATGGCTCGCGTTCATGTCCGAACAGCAGAAGAAGGTCAAGGAGATGATGGACGCGCAGACGGACAAGCTGAAGGCCGACATACAATCGCTTGAGAAAGAGCTGTCAGACATAAACGCGAAGATAAATGACCCGGCCAACACGCCGGAGACGGCAGCCGGGCTTGTCGCGCAGGCCAAGGAGAAGGAGTCGATGCTAGAGATGGACAGGGAACAGCTCGACCAGTTCCAGGTTAGGGGCCAGCAGGGCGGTTTAAACAAGGGCCCGGAGAAGGATTTCGACGCCGCGCTCGTCCAGCTTTGGCTCGACAAGGCGGTATATCCGGTCATTGACGGCCTGCAGTCGCTGAAGGCCGTCGGCGCGAAGACCGTATTCACGGACAAGGCCATTGAGACGGAATCTTACTCAAAAATCGTCGAATAAAAGGCTTGACAGCGACGCCTGTCCGTAGTATAAGTATAAGTACAATTTAAGTCCACTACACAAGGAGGAGTGGGTAAGTTCTACCTCCTTTTTTTGTTGTCTTTTTTCCGAAAAACCCGAAAAAGGCATGGAAGATAATATTATATTGGAAAAAGTAAGGGAACTTACGTCACAGGCGCTTTCCGAGGCCGGCGTCGAGCTTGTCGACCTGACCTACAGGCACGAGAGCGGCGGCATGGTCATGCGCTTTACCGTCGATAAAAGGGGCGGGATAAGCATCGGCGAATGCAGTGCGCTGAGCCGCAGGATAGAAGGCCTGTTGGAAGAGGCGAACGTGATCGAGAGCCATTACATGCTCGAAGTGCAGTCGCCGGGCCTCGACAGGAAACTTGCCATGACCAGCGATTTCGAGAGGGTGATAGGGAAGGAACTTGACATAGTTTTAAGCGCGCCCGTGGACGGGAAATGGGAGTATTCGGCGGCGCTCAAATGGGTGGGTGAAGAGAGCATAAAGATAGAATTGCCCGACGGCAGGGAAGTATCCGTGCCGCGCGAAGCGATAATAAAAGCGAAGCTGCATTTGAATTTTAGAAGGGAACAACTATGAACGGTGAACTGTTAACAGTACTGGACCACCTTGAAAGAGACAAGGGCATAGACCGCGAGATCCTGATGACGGCCGTCGAGAGCGCGCTTGTCAGCGCCGCGAAGAAGGCGCTCGGCACGCAGTCCGACGACGTCACGGTCAAGATAGACAGGAAGAACGGCGAGGTCAAGGTATTCTCGGGCACGAAGGAGATAAAGTCCGAGGATTTCGGCCGCATCGCAGCGCAGACCGCGAAGCAGATCATAATCCAGAAGATCCGCGAGGCGGAGCGCGACGTCATATTCACAGATTACAACAGCCGCGTAGGCAACGTTGTCAACGGCACGGTCTACCGGTTCGAGAAGGGCAATATAATCGTAGACCTCGGCAAGACCGAGGGTTTCATACCGAAGAGCGAGCAGTCGCCGAAGGAGAATTTCAGGCAGGGTGACCGCATAAAGGCGTATGTGCTCGAGGTCAAGAAGACCGGCAAGGGCCCGCAGATAGTGCTGTCGCGCGCGAACCCGGGCCTCGTCAAGAAGCTCTTCGAACTCGAGATCCCCGAGATATACGAGGGCATTGTCGAGGTAAAGTCGATATCGAGGGAAGCCGGCGACAGGACGAAGATATCGGTATTCTCCAAGGACGAGAAGATCGACTGCGTGGGCGCCTGCGTAGGCATGAGGGGCTCGCGCGTAAAGAATATCGTAAAGGAACTCCAGGGCGAGAAGATAGATATCGTCCGCTGGAGTGACGATACGAAGGAATATGTGCTCGCGGCGCTTAACCCCGCGAAGATATCGACGATAAAGCTCGATAAGGAGTCGAAGACCGCGCAGGTCACGGTCGACGACGACCAGCTGAGCTTAGCTATCGGCAAGAAGGGCCAGAACGTGCGGCTCGCGTCGAAGCTTACCGGATGGGAGATAGATATCAAGCCGAAGACGCCTGCCGTCGAAGGCGCGGCCAAGGCCGCAGCTGAAGCTGTAATGCCCGAGTTGGCGGCGAAGGAAGAGGCCGGCGACATTTCATCTGTCGAAGGCGTCGGCGCGAAGACGAAGGCGCTGCTTGAAGGCGCAGGGTTGGCCACTATCGCGAAGATAGCGGAGTCATCGGTCGAGGAACTCACTAAAATAAAGGGTATCGGCGAGAAGACCGCGGAAAAGATACTCAAGAGCGCGAAAGAGCTGGCGAAAAAATAAATGAAAAAAACCAAAGACGAGACGAAGAAAGAGGAAGTAAAAAAGGTCAAAAAACCTGCCAAGGCCGCCGTCAAGACCGTTAAGGCGAAAAAAGAGGCGAAGCCCAAGGCCGTTGTTAAGGTAAAAGCCGCGCCCAAGAAAAAAGAAATCAAGGCGAAGGTCGAACCTAAGGTTGAGCCCAAGGTTGAAGTCAAACCGATTCCGGCACCGGTCGTTCCGAAACCCGCTCCTGCCGCTCCAATACCTGTGAAGCCCGCTCCGGTAGCTCCACCCGCTCCGAAGGTTGAAATCAAGCCTGTAGTAAAGCCTGAGCTGGCCATACCCGTCGCTCCGGTTGCGCCGGCCGCCCCGGCCGCCCCGGCCGCCCCGGCCGTGAAGAAAGAGCCGGTAAAAGTTATAGCTAAATTCCCGATGACACTTAAGGACCTCGCCGCGAAGATAAACGCGAGGCCTAACGATATTATTATAAGGCTTATGAGGCTCAAGATAATGGCGACCATCAACCAGTCGGTCGATTGTGATGTCGCGAACCTGATAGCAGCCGATTTCGGTTTTGAGTTCGAGAAGCCGCTTACGCAGGAACAGGAGATATTAAAGGCCTTTGATGTCGAGGACAAGACGAAGCTCGTGGCGCGCGGCCCGGTCGTAACGCTGATGGGCCATGTCGACCACGGCAAGACCTCATTGCTCGACGCTATAAGGAAGTCGAGCCTAACCGACAAGGAATCGGGCGGCATCACGCAGCATATCGGCGCGTATGTGGTCAAGGTAGGGAAGGGGAATGTGACGTTCCTGGATACGCCCGGCCATGAGGCGTTTACCGCTATGAGGTCACGCGGCGCGCAGGCGACGGATATCGTAATACTCGTAGTCGCCGCCGACGACGGCGTAATGCCCCAGACGAAAGAAGCCATCGACCACGCGCGTGCGGCAGGGGTCCCGATAGTCGTAGCGATGAACAAGATAGATAAGCCGGAAGCGAACCCGGACAAGGTCAAGAAACAATTGAACGAGATAGGGCTCATGTCCGAGGATTGGGGCGGAAAGACCGTCATGATCGGCGTATCGGCGAAGACGGGCAAGGGCATCGAGGAACTTCTCGAGATGCTGTTGCTCGAGGCTGAGATGCTTGAGCTGAAGGCCGACCCGACAGGGCATACGAAGGGTGTCGTTATAGAAGGCAAGATATCAAAAGGCGGCGGCCCGATAGCCACCGTCCTCGTCCAGAAGGGCACTTTGAGGCCCGGCGATATAGTCGTTGCGGGACTGCATTACGGCAAGATCAGGGCGATGATAAACGACCTCGGCCACAGGCTAAACGAGGCGCCCCCGTCGAAGCCGGTAGAGATACTCGGCCTCGCGGGCCTTCCCGAAGCGGGAGATATATTCTTCACCGTCCCGGACGAGAAGACGGCCAGGGAGCTCGTCGAGAAGCGTCGGCAGGAAGCGAAGTCGGCGCAGATGCAGCCGGTCAAGAGGATAACGCTCGAAGAGCTTTCACAGCAGGTCAAGGAAGGCAAGGCCAAGGAATTAAAGGTCATAGTCAAGGCCGACGTGCAAGGTTCGGTAGAGGCGCTTGAGCAGTCGTTGAAAGGCCTCGGCACGAGCGATGTCAGGCTCGACGTGATACATTCGGGCGCGGGCAGCATAAACGAATCGGACGTCATGCTCGCCGCCGCTTCGAACGCGATCATAATAGGTTTTCACGTGGATTATACGCCTGAGGGCGAGCAGAAGGCCCGGCTAGAGAAGGTCGACGTCAGGCTTTACAGGATCATATACGAGGCGATAAACGACGTAAAGAACGCCATGGAAGGTATGCTCGACCCGACGATAACCGAGGTCTTCATGGGCCGCGCCGACGTCAGGCAGGTCTTCAAGGTCACGAAGGCGGGGACTATCGCCGGATGCTTTGTCGCGAAGGGCAAGATAACCAGGAACGCCGGTTGCCGCCTTTGGAGGGACAAGGACAAGGTATACGAAGGCAAGATCGCCTCGGTCAAGCGTTTCAAGGACGACGTCAAGGAAGTCGCGGAGGGCTTCGAGTGCGGTATCGCGCTCAGCAATTTCGACGACCTGAAACCCGGAGACGTGATAGAAGTATTTGAACTCAGGAAGACCGCAAGGAAGCTCTAAAATATGAAGAAGAGGGTATTGAGCGGGATGCGCCCCACGGGCAGATTGCACCTGGGACATCTTGCCGGCGCGCTGAAGAACTGGGTGGAGATGCAGGATAAGTACGACTGCTTCTACATGGTCGCCGATTACCACGCGCTCATGAGCGAATACGCGGACCCGTCGGCGATGAAAGAGAACATCATCGACAACACCGCGGATTTCCTCGCGTGCGGCATCGATCCCGAAAGGTCGGTCATCTTCGTGCAGTCCGACGTGCCGGAGCACCTCGAGCTGAACATGATACTCTCGGCGATTACGCCGCTCTCGTGGCTCGAGCGCTGCCCGACATACAAGGAGCAGCTCAGGGAGGTCGAGGGCAGGGACCTCGCGACATACGGTTTTCTCGGTTACCCGGTCCTGCAGGCCGCGGACATACTGATATA
This sequence comes from uncultured Planctomycetia bacterium, assembly GCA_964650515.1. Lineage (GTDB taxonomy): Bacteria > Omnitrophota > Gorgyraeia > Pluralincolimonadales > Pluralincolimonadaceae > UBA6215. The sequence continues at coordinate 19,546 of CAZYUB010000016.1, forward strand.
TAAGGCGAACGCGGTCCCGGTTGGCGAAGACCAGCTGCCGCACCTCGAGCTTACGCGCGAGATAGCCCGCAGGTTCTTCCATTTTTACAAGAAGCAGGTATTTCCGGAGCCGGAGGGCCTTTTGACGCAGACCCCGCGGCTTCTCGGAGTGGATAACAGGAAGATGTCCAAGAGCTACGGCAATGCCGTGAACCTTTCGGACTCTCCCGAAGAGGTAAAGAAGAAGATAAAGGCGATGATAACGGACCCGCAGAGGATCAAGAAGGACGATCCCGGGCATCCGGATATCTGCAACGTATATTCGTATTACAAGTTCTTTTTTCCTGAGCTGGCCGTGAGTATCCCGGAGGAGTGCAAGTCGGCGAAGATAGGTTGCGTCGAAGACAAGGCGAAGCTGGCCGATTGCATAACCGAGCTCCTGAGGCCGATACAGGAGAGAAGGAAGAAGATATTGGGCGACAAAGCAGGCCTCGAGGCGGTCCTTAAGAAGGGCGCCGAAAAGGCGCGCGCGGTCGCGAGCGAGACGATGGGAGAGGTCAGGAAAGCAGTCGGTATATGACGTACAAGGTAAAGCTTGACGTGTTCGAAGGCCCGCTGGACCTTCTTCTGTACCTTATCAAGAAGGAAGAAGCGGACATCTTCAATATCCCGATATCGAAGATAACGGAGCAGTACCTGCACTACCTCGAATACATGGAACTGCTCGACCTGCACATCGCCGGTGAGTTCATAGTGATGGCCGCGACGCTGATGCATATAAAGTCGCGCATGCTGCTGCCGCCGGATGAGCAGCCGCCGGAAGAGATAGAGGAAGAGGATCCGCGCGCGGAACTCGTGCGCAGGCTCATTGAATATAAGAAGTTCAAGGAAGCGGCCGGGGAGCTTTCCGAGCTAGAACGCAGGCGGTCGATGGTCTTCCCGCGTTCGGTTGACGAGACGCAGTACATAGACCAGACCGAAGGGCCGTATTTCGAAGCGTCGATATTCGACCTCATAAACGCGTTCTCGACGATACTCAAGAGCGTGTCGCGCGAGGCGTTCCTCGAGGTGGTAAAGGACGAGTTCACCGTCGAGGAGAAGGTCCACGAGCTGTTCCATATGCTTGTCGAACAGCCGGTGATAAATTTCAAGGACATATTCAAGAAGTCGAGGAGCAAGATAGAGCTGATAGCGACGTTCCTCGCGCTGCTTGAGCTGATAAGGTTGAAGGAAGTCATGGTAAGGCAGCATAGGATATTCGGCGAGATAGATATAGTGCGCAACCCTAATAATATCGGACCGAAGCTCAAGGCCGCGGTAGAAAGCGCGCCGGAAAAACCGGCGGAGGGGACACCGGATGGAACTGTCTGAGGCGAAAAGGATAATCGAGGCGTTGCTCTTTACGTCGGAGAAACCGATAACCATAGAGCAGATGAAGGAGGTCCTCGAGGAGGTAGAGGCGAAGGATATCAAGGCCGCGCTTGCCGAACTGCAGACGGAATATGAGACGCTCGGCAGGAGCTTCAAGGTATACGAGGTCGCGGGCGGCTACCAGATGGTCACGGCGCCCGAGTTTGCCGATTACCTGAAGAAATTCTACAGGGTAAAGTCGAAGGACAAGCTGACTAAGCCGGCGCTCGAGACGCTCGCGATAGTGGCTTACCGCCAGCCGATAACGAAGGCGGATATCGAAGACATACGCGGCGTGAACGTCGACGGCGTCGTAAAGACGCTCGCGGACAGGCAATTGATAAAGATAACCGGCAGGAAGGACGCGCCGGGCAGGCCGATATTATACGGGACGACAAAGGAGTTCCTCGACAGGTTCGGGCTAAGCTCGCTGAACGAGCTGCCGAAGCTCGGGGAGTTCACGGAAGCGGATATAGACCTAAGCGAATTGAAACAGGGACTCGGAGGCCAGGAGGTACAGGATGGAACTGGAGAAGTTACGCAGGAAGATAGACCTGCTGGACAGGAAGATAATACAGCTCCTGAACAGCAGGGCGCAGCTGAGCAACAGGATAGGCCGGCTGAAGGCGAAGGCAAATAAAAGCGCGTACTCGCCCGACAGGGAGAGGATAGTATACGAAAAGATAGCCGCGCAGAATGAAGGCCCTCTCTCCGGGGAGGCCCTCCAGGCCATATACCGCGAAATAATGTCGGGCTGCCTCGCGCTTGAAAAGCCGTTAAGGATATCTTATATGGGCCCGCCGGCGAGCTTCTCGAACATCGCCGCGCTGAAGAAATTCGGCTCATCAGTGCGTTATCTGCCCGTAAATACGATCAACGACGTCTTCGCAGAAGTCGAGCACGGCAGGGCGGATTACGGCGTTGTCCCCATAGAGAATTCGATAGAGGGGGCCATAAATTACACGCTCGACATGTTCATGGAATCCGACCTGAAGATATGCTCGGAGATCTCGATAGAGATATCGCACAACCTGCTCGCGAAATGCAGGATGGACAAGATAAAGAAATTATATTCGAACCCGAGCGTCATAGGCCAGTGCAGGATGTGGCTCGAAGCTAACCTCCCGCAAATAGAAGTAATCGAGGTTACTTCCACGACGAAAGCCGCAGAGATGGCGGTCAAGGAGAAGGGTGCGGCAGCGATAGGTTCAAGCCTTGCGGCAGAATGCTACGGGCTCAATATGCTCGCGCGCTCGATAGAGGACAGCCCGCATAACATGACGAGGTTCCTTGTCATCGGCAAGGTCGAGAACAGGCCTACCGGCAAGGACAAGACCTCTATAATGTTCGCGGTCAAGGACAGGGTCGGCGCTTTGCACGACATGCTGGTCCCGTTCAAGAAGAACAGGATAAACCTGACGAAGATTGAATCGCGCCCGTCGAAGAAGAGGGCGTGGGAGTACCGTTTCTTCGTCGACATGATAGGGCATCACGAGGATGCGGGAATAAAAAAGGCGCTCAAGCAGTTAGGGGGCGTCTGCACGAACCTGAAGATACTGGGGTCTTACCCGATAGTATAAAGGAATAAGATGAGCAGGTTAGCTAAAAAAGGCGTAATGAACATACAGCCCTACCAGCCGGGCAAGCCGATCGATGAGGTCAAGAGGGAGCTGCTGCTGGAAGAGGTCTATAAGCTAGCTTCTAACGAGAACTCGCTCGGGCCTTCCAAAAAGGCGCTTACCGCCATTAGCAAGGCGCTCAGGGACCTGAACCGGTATCCCGACGGGAACTGCTATTACCTGAAGACGAAGATATCGAAGAAGATGGGCCTTAAGCCGGAGAACTTCGCGTTCGGCAACGGCTCGGACGAACTTATAGCGGTAATAATTCAGGCGTTCATGAACGAGGACGAGAACGCGATAGTCGCTGACCCGACGTTCCTCGAATACCGCCTCATCGCGGAATCGTACGGCCGCAGGGTGAAGGTCGTCCCGAACGTGAACCTGAAATACGATATGGACGGCATAAGGAGAGCTATAGACGACAAGACGAAGCTCGTCTTTATCGCTAATCCCGACAACCCGACCGGAACATACATCAGCGACAAGCAGATAACGAAGTTCCTTGAGAACATCCCGGACAGCGTAATAGTAGTGATGGACGAGGCGTATTACGATTTCGTGGACGCGAAGGATTATCCCGATACGATGAGGCACCTGAAGGACAGGAACCTCATCATATTGAGGACGTTCTCGAAGGCGTACGGCCTTGCCGGCCTCAGGGTGGGTTACGCGCTTGCGAACCCGGAACTCATAGAATGCATGAACAGGGTCAGGCAGCCGTTCAACGTGAACTCGCTCGCGCAGGTTGGAGCGGCGGCAAGTATTGACGACGTTGCGCACCTGAAGAAAACCAGGCAGACCGTGCTTAAGGGAAAGAAGTCCCTTTACGGCGCGCTCGACAGGATGGGCCTTTCGTATGTCCCGAGCCAGGCGAACTTCATACTCGTCGACGTGAAGAGGGACGGCTGGGAAGTGTTCCAGCGGCTCCTGAGGTACGGTGTCATAGTCAGGGACATGAAACCTTACAAGCTCGACAGTTATATAAGGGTGACGATAGGCACCGCCAAAGAGAATAAAAAGTTCATCGACGCGATGAAGAAGATGTTGAAAACACCCGCAGGCGCTGGAGGAGAATTAAGATGATAATCGTATTAAAACCCGAAACGACCGAATCGCAGTTAAAGCACCTGGTATCCAAGATCAAGTCGCTCGGGCTCAAGCCGATGATATCGAAAGGTGTGGAGCGCACGATCATAGGCGTCATAGGGGAAGAGGACGTCCTGCGTTCGACGCCGCTCGACGTATTCCCGGGCGTCGAGAAGGTCATGTCGATACTTGCGCCTTACAAGCTCGTCTCGCGCGAATTCAAGCATGAGAATTCGGTGATCAATATAGGCAAGGTCAAGGTCGGCGGCAGGAAGATAGTCACGATGGCGGGGCCGTGCTCGATCGAAAGCCGTGAGATGCTCATAAATATAGCGAAGACGGTGAAGAAGTCGGGTGCTTCGGTCCTCCGAGGCGGCGCATTCAAGCCGCGCACATCGCCCTACAGTTTCCAGGGGCTCGGTGAGGAGGGGCTGAAGTACCTCAAGGAAGCGAGCCAGAAGACGGGCCTTCCGGTCATAACCGAGATAATGGATATCCGCGACCTCCCGTTGCTGGAGAAATACGCGGACATATTGCAGATAGGCGCGAGGAACATGCAGAATTTCAACCTGTTGAAGGAAGTCGGCATGTCGAAGATGCCGGTCCTGCTGAAGAGGGGCATATCCTCCACGATAATCGAGCTGCTGATGTCGGCGGAATATATACTCTCGAACGGGAATTTCAACGTGATGCTCTGCGAGCGCGGCATAAGGACATTCGAGGACCAGACGCGGTTCACGCTCGACCTGAGCGCGGTGCCTGTCCTCAAGAAACTGACGCACCTTCCGGTCGTAATAGACCCGAGCCACGCGGTAGGCAAGTGGGGCTATGTCCCCTCGATGGCGAAGGCCGCGGTGGCCTCCGGTTGCGACGGCCTTATAATAGAGGTCCATCCGAAACCGGAAGAGGCCCTCTCGGACGGCGCGCAGTCGCTTGTGCCGGATAATTTTGACAAGATGATGAAAGAACTAAAGGGAGTCGCGAAAGCGGTAGGACGTGATATTTAAAAAGATAGCAATAATCGGCGTCGGCCTCATCGGCGGCTCGATAGGCGAGGCGGTAAAGAAAAGGCGCCTTGCCGGGACGGTGGTCGGCGTTGGGCACAGGGCATCATCCATCGATGAAGCCATGGCGCGCGGCGCGATAGACAAAGGCACGCTTGACGCGGTAAAAGGCGTCGACGGGGCCGATCTCGTTATAATAGCGACGCCGGTCTGCCTTATACCCGGGTTCGGGAAGAAGGTTTCCCGTTCGCTGAAGAAGGGCTGTATCGTTACGGATGTCGGCAGCACGAAAAGCTCGATAGTCGGGCGGCTTGAGAAGTCGATGCCCTCGGGCGTGGATTTCGTCGGGTCGCACCCGCTGGCAGGTTCCGAAAAACGCGGGGTCGCATCCGCGAGGGAAGACCTGTTCAAAGGATCGGTCGTCATCATGACAAAGACAAAAAAGACGGATAAGGCGGCGTTGAAGAAGCTCGGAAATTTCTGGAAGTCGCTCGGCGCCGGGCGCGTCGCGATAAAATCGCCTGCGGAGCACGACAGGATCGTCGCGCAGATAAGCCACCTGCCGCATATAGCGGCGGCCGCGCTTGTGAGTTCCGCGAGAGATAAGTCGCTAGAATTCGCCTCGACGGGTTTCAAGGACGCCACGCGTATCGCGGCGAGCGATCCGGGCATCTGGCGCGATATATGCATGACCAACAGCAAAGAGATAGTCAGGGCGCTCGGGGATTACGAGCGCAGCCTGTCTAAGATAAAGAAGCTGATAAAGGAAGGTTCCGGCGCGAAACTTCGCAGGGAGCTCGAGAAGTCGAAAGCGAGGAGGCAGAGATTAGGGTGAAGCGCCCCGTCATAGCTATCGACGGACCGGCCGGTTCCGGCAAGAGCACCGTGGCACGGCTTGTAGCGCAGAGGCTGGGTTTCCTTTATATAGATACGGGCGCAATGTACCGCGCGCTTACGCTGAAGGCGCTCCGGACAAATGCGGACCTGGACGACGAAGCGGGGCTAGGCGCGCTCGCAGGATTGACGGATATAGAATTAAGGCAGGAAGGCGGCTCGCTGAAGGTCTTTCTCGACGGCGAGGATGTCACCTCCGGCATAAGGACGCCGGAGATCACGAACAAAGTGAAGTATATAGCGCGCGCGAAACCAGTCCGGGAGCATATGGTAAAGGTCCAGCGCAGGCTGGGCGAACAGGGCGGCACGGTCATGGAAGGCCGCGATATCGCCACGGTCGTGCTGCCGGATGCGGACAGGAAATTTTATATAGACGCCGCGTTCGAGGTGAGGGCGCAGAGGCGATACAAGGAACTCAAAGAGAGCGGCTCGGGAGTATCCGAAGAGGACGTAAAGAAAGACCTGAAGACGCGCGATGACAGCGATTTCAACAGGCCTATCGGGCCCCTAAGGAAAGCGTCCGACGCGATAATAGTGGATACTACGGGCCTTACGATAGAGGGGGTCGTGGATAAGGTCCTGGGGTTAATTAAGGCCTGATAAACCTATGATGTATTTTCTTGTAAGCAATTTTCTTAAACTGTTCCTTATCATATTTATGGGTTTTAAGGCCTACGGGAAGGAGAAGGTCCCGAAGAAAGGCGCTTTCATATTGGCGAGCAACCATGTAAGCCATCTCGACCCGCCGGCTATTGCGAGCGCCTCGCCGCGCATGGTCCATTTCATGGCGAGGAGCACCCTGTTCGATAACTGGTTGTTCAAACAGGTGGTCGGCAGGTGCGGCCTGATCCCCGTAAAGAGGGGCGAGGGCGATATCGGGGCGATGAAGGCCGCCATCCGGCTCCTTAAGGCCGGCGAACCGGTATTCCTGTTCCCTGAGGGGACCAGGAGCGAGACCGGCGAAATGCAGGCGGCGCAACCGGGAATCGGTTATTTGAGCCTGATGACAGGGGCGCCTATACTGCCGGCTTATGTTGATGGCACGGATAAAGCGCTGCCTAAGGGCGCGAAACACATTAAGTTTACAAGAGTATCGGTATATATAGGAGATCTGATCGATCCCACTAAACTCGATCTTCCGCGCGACAAGAAGGAGGCCGCGCAAAAACTGGCAGACCACGTCGCCGGGGAGATCAAGCGCCTGGGAGAGACGGGAAGAGAAACAAAAAATCCAATGAGAAGGGAGTAACAAAGAAGATGGTAGAACAGAAGCACGAAGACGTGTCCTCGGAAAAGATGGATATGTCTAAGCTGTACGAGGACAGTTTCAAGGACGTCAAGGAAGGCGAGATCGTAAAGGGAAGGGTTATCGAAGTCACGTATAAGGACATAGTGGTCGACGTCGGCTACAAGTCCGAGGGTGTCATATCGCTTGACGAGTTCATCGACCCGAAATCGATAAAGATCGGCGACGAGATAGATGTGCTGATCGAGTCGAAGGAGAACGATGAGGGCATGGTCGTCCTTTCGAAGAGGAAGGCCGAGCGCATGCAGGTCTGGGAGAAGATCATCTCCGAGCGCAAAGAAGGCGATATGGTCACCGGCCGCGTGACGAAGAAGGTCAAGGGCGGGCTAACGGTCGACATCGGCGTCGAGGCATTCCTGCCGGCGAGCCAGGTCTTCCTGAAGGGCTTCGGCAACCTTAACCAGCTGCTGGGGCAGGTCCTGAACTTCGTGATCGTCAAGATAAACAAGCCGAGGAAGAACATCGTCGTCTCCCGCAAGGAAGCCATAATAAGGGAGAGGGATGTCGCCAAGGGCAAGATGATGGAAGAATTGAAGACCGGCCAGATAATACCGGGCGTGGTCAAGAACATAACCGACTTCGGCGCGTTCATCAATATAGCGCCGGGCATGGACGGCCTGCTCCACATAACCGACATGTCATGGGGGCGCATCTCGCATCCGAGCGAGCTCGTCGCCGTCGGTGACAAGATAGAGGTCATGCTGCTTGCGGTCGATAAGGCGAGCGGGAAGCTCTCGCTGGGCCTGAAGCAGAAGACGCCGAACCCATGGGAACAGGTGGAAGGCAAATACCCGGTAGGCAGCAGGGTCAAGGGCAAGGTCGTCAACCTTGTGCCTTACGGCGCGTTCGTCGAATTAGAGAGGGGCATCGAAGGCCTGGTCCATATCTCCGAGTTCTCGTGGACGAAGAGGATAGGCCATCCTTCGGAAGTCCTGGCCATCGGCGACATGATAGAAGCCGTGGTCCTCAGCATAGACAAGGACAGCCAGAAGATAGCGCTCGGCATCAAGCAGACCGAGATGAACCCATGGACCGAAGTCGCCGGTAAGTACCCGGTAGGCACGCAGGTCAAGGGCAAGGTGCGTTCGTTCATCGATTACGGCGCGTTCATCGAGCTCGAAGAGGGCATAGACGGCTTGCTGCATAATACCGACATCTCGTGGACCAGGAAGATCAACCACCCGTCCGAAGTGCTCAAGAAAGGGCAGAAGATAGACGCGGTAGTGCTTTCGGTCGACGCGGATAACAGGAAACTGTCGCTCGGCATGAAGCAGCTTGTTGCGGACCCGTGGCCCGATTTCGTGGCCAGGTTCCAGCCCGGCACCGCGGCCGAAGGCGCGATAACCAAGATAACCAACTTCGGGCTTTTCGTCGAGCTGGCGCCGGACCTTGAAGGCCTGGCCCATGTATCGGAACTTCCGGCGGAGACGACCGGCAAGCTCGAGGAGTCGTATAAGGTCGGCGATAAGGTGCAGGTAAAGGTGCTCCGCGTCGACGATGCCGAGAGGAGAATTGCGTTAAGCCTTAAGGTCTAAACCAATGGATGCATCAAAACAGTTAGAGATAATCAAACGCGGTGCGGTCGAGATAATCAACGAAGCCGCCTTGGCCGAGAAGCTGAAGAAGAAGAAACAGCTTGTCGTCAAGGCGGGTTTCGACCCGACTTCGCCGGACATCCACATCGGCCATACGGTCCTGTTGAGGAAACTGAGGCATTTCCAGGACCTCGGGCACAAGGTCATCTTCCTTGTAGGGGATGCCACCGCCCTTGTGGGAGACCCATCGGGGCAGACGCAGGCGAGGAAGGTACTGACCCGCGACGAGGTCGAGGCGAACGCAAAGACCTACGAGAAGCAGGTAGGCAAGGTCCTGAAGACCGCGGACAAAGAGGTATACGAGCGCATACATAACAGCGCATGGTTCTTGAAGTTCGGTTTCGAGCATTTCGTCCAGCTCGCGCAGCGTTATACGGTAGCGCGCCTGCTCGAGCGCGACGACTTCCAGAAGCGGCTGAAGGAGCAGAAACCGATAAGCTTCCTCGAGCTCTTCTACCCGCTGATGCAGGGATACGATTCGGTCATGCTCGATGCCGATGTAGAGGTCGGCGGCAACGACCAGAAGTTCAACATGCTGGTCGGGCGCGACCTGCAGGAGGCGTACGGCAAGGAGCCGCAGGTGGTCATAACGATGCCCCTGCTTATCGGGACGGACGGCGCCGCTAAGATGTCGAAATCCTACGGCAACTATATCGGCATTAACGAGACAGCGAAGGAGATATTCGGCAAGGTCATGTCCGTATCGGACGAGCTCATGTTCAGTTACTACGAGCTGCTGACCGATGAGGATATGAAGGCGGTCCGCGCGATGCACCCGATGGACGCCAAGAAGAACCTCGCGTACCTTATAGTCAAGGATTACCACGGCTCGGAAGCGGCGGCCGCGGAGAAGAAAGCCTTTGAGGACGTCTTCCAGAAGAAGAAGGACCCGGACGACGCCCCCGTCAAGAAATTAAAGGGCGGCCCGTTGAACCTAAACCAGGTCTTTGACCAGGCGAGGGAGGAGTTCAAGGCGATGGGCATCGACTCCCGCAGCAAACTGCTCTCATTGCTGGGGCAGGGGGCCGTAAAGCTCGACGGAGAGAAGATAAGCGACGCCAACAGGCCGTGCTTCTTGCCAGGCAAACGCACGCTGCTGAAGATCGGCCGGCACTTCCTGAACATCGATCTTTCGTAACAAAAAATAATTAAAAATAATACTTGACAAGCCCTACCCCTGATGGTATATTCATCAGTTACCAAAACGGTACACCGCATTTTGGTCCGGTATTTGGGATGGCGTTGTTTTTAACGAAACAACATTGCTTCGTTGCCAGGGAGGAGAAAAAAGAGTTTGAAAGAACTCTTTGACAATTCCGGATGATTTAAGACAAAAGAGGATGCGGTAAGCCCGAATGTTCAGGCATCGTCTTCGATGCCTTTTTTGTTGTCTAAATTTTCCGTTCTTTGAAAATTGAATAGCCAAGTTCAACCGAGCGAATTAGCAAGGATTGAAACTCTTTTTGGAGAGTTTGATCCTGGCTCAGAGTGAACGCTGGCGGCGTGGTTTAGGCATGCAAGTCGAGCGGATCTAGTTTGACTTGAGTGGCCGCAAGGCT
>CAZYUB010000017.1:0-25950 GCA_964650515.1 uncultured Planctomycetia bacterium
TGGGGCCAAGGACTGGCGGAGCAAGAGGCAGATGCGCGGTTGCGGGGCCTTACGAAAGGCCTGCGGCAGGCCCGACCGCCGGAAGGGGCCGGGGGGGCCGGGGGCGCCGTAACAGGTATTACGCGACAGGGCTTACCGGCTGGCAGGCCGGTATCAATACGGGCCCTGAAAAGGACAAACAGGAAAAATAAAGCACGGGAAAGGGGGAGGGTGGATTTTATTAACCCTTCCCCGCCCGAATAAAACCAGGAGGAGAATATGCGTGTAGGTGTGGTCATGGAAGATGAGAACGGTATGGATGGTTTCGTCTGCGCACATTTCGGGCAATGCAAGTATTTCCTTCTCGCCGATATAGACAAGGACGGCAAGAAGGTCCTCAGCAGCCGGACCGTCCCTAATACGGCCGTTCACGGCGGCGGCGGATGCCTGGCGGTTGACGAGATCCTGAAGTATGATGTGACGCATATCATCGCCGGAGGCATGGGGATGGGCGCGCAGCAGAAATTGGCAAAGGCAGGGGTCAGGGTCTTCGGTTATTCGGGTAAGGTCCGGGACGCGTTCGATGAATTTCTGGGCAATAAACTGGGCGGGTTAGGCGCTTGCCGGGAACACGGCAACGATTGCCATTAAATGAAGGATAAAAAAATGAAGATATGCATCACTTCCGAAGGTAAGACGCCGGAATCGAAAGTAGACCCGAGGTTCGGCAGATGCGCCAATTTTATCATCCAGGATACCGAATGCGGGGGGTTCGAGGCGTTCGAAAACACCAATATAGGCCTCCAGGGAGGGGCCGGTATCCAGGCAGCGCAGTTCGTTGTATCGAAAGGCGTTAAGGCGGTTCTGACGGGCAGCGTCGGGCCCAATGCGCAGCAAACGCTCACCGCCGCAGGCATAAAGATAATCACGGATATTTCCGGGACCGTAAAAGATGCCGTCGAAGCTTATAGGGCGGGGAAGACGGGCTGAAATGGGAATCTCAAGGAGTGAGGTAGAGCAGAACCACAAAAAATACGTCGAGAGGCAGGAACTTTTCAGGAAGTTCGGTTATGACGTTGAAACGGAAAGGGATTTTATCATCGAGAGATCCCGGCCTTTTTCCGGGAATATACTGGAAGTCGGAACGGGGAAAGGGTATTTCGCGATAACCCTTGCCAAAAAAGGTTATTCGCTTACGAGTATTGACGTGTCGGAAGAGGAGCATCGCGCGGCGCGCCTGAACGTCGAGTACTTCGGGTTTTCAAGCAGGGTCGCGTTGAGGGTCGAGGACGCGGAAAAAACGGGTTTCAAAGACCGCAGTTTTGATACGATATTCTCGGTCAATGTCATCCATCATCTCGCAAACCCGCTTAAGGTCGTTGATGAGATATCGAGGCTGGTCGCACGGGGCGGAAAGATAATCCTGAGCGATTTCACGCGTGAAGGGTTCGAGGCGATGGACAGGCTTCACGCGAGTGAAGGCAATACGCATACTACAGGGCATATGACACTCGATGAGGCCGCGGAACGCCTTTCGAAGGGATTTGATGTCACAAGGCATAAGAGCAGGTTCCAGGATATTATAATAGCCGGCTTTAAGTCAGTGTAATATGGTGATCTCAATCGCGAGCGGAAAAGGCGGGACGGGAAAGACCACGGTTGCCGTGAACATGGCCCTTTCCATCGGGAACGCGCAACTCATAGATTGCGATGTCGAAGAGCCCAATGCCCATATTTTCGTGAAGCCGGTAATTAAATGCGCGAAGGAAGCGTTCCTGCCAGTTCCCGGGATAGACATGAGGAAATGCGTGTATTGCGGGAAGTGCCGCGAGGCCTGCCTTTACAATGCCATCGCGGTAATAATCCCGTCCGGGAATATAAGCGGAAACGTGCTTCTCTTCCCGGAGCTTTGCCACAGCTGCGGGGCATGCGTCGAACTGTGCCCGACGGGAGCTATTAGCGAAGTTGACAGGCGCATAGGCATGATCGAGATAGGCGATTCGGGCGGTTTACAATTTGCGCATGGACGGCTCGACGTAGGGCAGGCCATGTCTCCTCCCCTGATAAGGCAGGTAAAGGAATTCATAAATCCCACCCGTACCGTGATAATTGATTCGCCTCCCGGCACCTCGTGCCCGGCAATAGCCGCGATAAAGGGCAGCGATTACTGCGTCCTCGTTACAGAGCCGACCCCGTTCGGATTGAACGATCTCGTACTTGCCGTTGAGACCGTCAGGGAGCTGGGAATACCTTACGGGGTGGTCATTAACCGGTCCGACATCGGGGATGATAACGTAAACGATTATTGCGAAAGGAACAAGATACGCGTGCTGTCGAGGATACCTTTCGACAGGGAAGCGGCGGTGCTCTACTCGGAAGGAAAGGCGATCGCGGGGGAGGATCCTTTATGGAGGGACATCTTCCGGGGAATATACGACGCGATAAAAAAAGAGGTACTTGGATGAGGCAGATAGTCGTCATAAGCGGCAAGGGAGGTACCGGCAAGACGGTCCTTACGTCTTCCTTCGCGTCCCTCGCGCGGAATAAGGTGATGGTCGACTGTGATGTTGACGCCGCAGACCTCCATTTAATCCTCAAGCCAAGGATAAGGGAAAGGCATGTATTTCGCAGCGGATATACGGCGGAGGTAGATGCCGCCAAGTGCAAAGGATGCGGTAATTGCCTCAGGGTTTGCAGGTTCGGCGCCGTGAGTTCGGGATTTTCCGTGGACAGGTTATCATGCGAGGGCTGCGGGTTGTGTTCCCGCGTTTGCCCTTCGGGCGCGATAGAGATGGAAGAGCGCGTATGCGGGGAATGGTTCGTATCGGACACCGGGTACGGTAAAATGGTCCACGCAAAGCTGGGGATAGCGCAGGAAAACTCAGGGAAACTCGTCGCAAAGGTCAAACATGCGGCGAAAGAGATAGCCGAAGCAGAGGGCTGCGGCCACATAATAGTAGACGGGCCTCCCGGCATAGGATGCCCGGTCATAGCGTCGCTTTCGGACGCGGATTTCGCAGTCATCGTGACGGAACCGACCCTTTCGGGAATGCACGACCTTAAGAGGGTGCTCGGCCTTACGAGCCATTTCAAGGTTGAAGCCGGGGTGGTCGTGAATAAATATGACATCAATATAAGGAACATGCAGGAAATAGAACTGTTTTGCCTGGAGAACGGCATCGGCCTGCTGGGTCGCATACCGTTTTCATCCGAAGTCAGCAGGTCGATAGTCAAATGCGTCCCCGCGGTAGACCACATGGAAAATGATGTTTCATCGGAGATAAGGGATATATGGGGAAAAATAGAAGACCGTTGAAATACGTGTATGGCCCGGTGCCTTCATGGAGGCTGGGTGCGTCACTGGGCATAGACCCCATATCGGAAAAAACGAAGATATGTACTTATGATTGCGTATACTGCCAGCTGGGACGGACGGATTCGTTTGCGGACGGCAGGACAGAATTCGTGCGGACCGAGGAGATAGTGAAAGAACTTCGTTCCCTCGGGGCCGTTAAAGCCGATTTCATAACATTCTCCGGGAGGGGCGAACCTACTCTCGCCGAAAACCTCGGGCAGATGATCAGGGCCGCCAAGAACGCAAGAAAAGAGAAGATAGCGGTGATAACCAATTCTTCCCTTATGTACAGGGATGACGTACAGGAAGACCTTATGGGCGCGGATATTGTCGTGGCAAAACTCGATGCGCACTCGAAGGCCCTTTTCGGAGAAATGAACAGGCCGATGGAAACGATAGATTTCGATACGGTCATTTCCGGGTTAAAGGATTTCAGGAAACGTTTCAAGGGAAGCCTGGATCTGCAGATAATGTTCACTTCCGTCAACCGCGGATATGCCCTGGAGATCGCGTCCGTAGCCAGGCAGATATGCCCGGATAAGGTCTACCTGAATACCCCGTTAAGGCATTGTGAGTCGACGGTGGTCACGGAGCGGGAGATGGGGCGGATAGAAGGCCATTTTGGCGGATTGGAGGCCGTGTCGGTCTATCGCGCCGAGAAGAGGACGGCCACGCCGATAAGCTCCGCCGAGACCATGTTAAGGAGGGGGAAGCCCCGGCATAAATGAAGATCATGCCGCTTTTCGATAAAGAAGCAGCTTTTCCCGGGTTGCGGACCGGCTGGGGCGTCTCTTTTCTCGTCGGGGAGAATGTCGTTTTTGACACCGGAGAGAACGGCGCATGGCTTCTCGCCAATATCAGGAATACCGGGACGCCTGTCGGCAAAATAAAAAAGGTAGTGATATCGCATGACCACTGGGACCATAAAGGAGGCATGCGCGCGTTGCTGGATGCCTGCCCGCGCGCGGTCGTCTACGGTTGCCCGGATTTCGGGCCGAAGTTCAAAGCATCCGTGTATTTGCGCGGGCACCGGCTGGTTGAGGCGGCATGTTTCCTGGAGATATCGGACGGCATATTCACCACAGGGCAGGTTGCCGGCTGTTATAAAGGCAAATTCATGCCGGAGCAGGCGCTCGTGGTCAAGACGCAGGGCGGCCTTAATATGGTCACTGGTTGCGCGCATCCCGGCATAATAAGGATGGTCGGGCATGCAAAGAGTTATTTTGGGAAGAACATATCCCTTATAGCCGGCGGCTTCCATCTATACGGTAAGCACGATAAGACCGTCAGGCAGGTTGCCGCGGGATTGAAGGGGCTCGGCGTAAAAAGGGTGGCGCCGTGCCATTGCACCGGAGACGGGGCCGAACGGATACTGGAAGAGGAATTCGGCGACGGGTTCATAAGAATGAGCGCGGGCAATCCGGTGGCCCTGTAGCCCGAAGGCGAAGAGGATATGCCTTGACATTAATAGCCGCAATCCATACAATATTATAAATAGAAATAAATTCTATTTATAATATGGACACACTCCTTAAAAAGCTGAAAGCGAACAAACTCAAGAATACCCCGAAGAGAAGGGCGGTCATAGGCCTCTTCCTCCGTGAAGGCGCGAGCCTGAGCCCCTGCCGTGTCCGCGGCATGCTCAAGAAAAAGCTCCCGAAACTCGGCCTTCCTACGGTATACCGCATCCTAGATGAGTTGGAGAAGATAGGGGTCCTCGCTAAAGTCCAGTCGGAAGACAGGAAACTGCATTATTCCATCTGCAGCATGCCCGAAAACCGCCATCACCACCATTTCATATGTAAAAAATGCAAGAAAGTCAAGGAAGTGGAATACTGCAATTTCGAAGACGTATCGCGTTTCATAAGGGATAAACTGAAATGCGTTGCGGAGTCGCACTCGATGCAGATAGAGGGATTATGCGAAAAATGCAGGTAAGCGGGCATATGGAATCTTTGTATACGGTTTAAGGACACAGGTTGACTTCCGGAAGGAGGAAATAAGATGAACGCTTTTTGGTGGGCTTTGGCTGCGGGAGTTGCCGTTAGCGTCATATCCCTTGTAGGCATATTTGCCCTGCTTCTAAAGGAAAAGATACTGGATAAGATGCTGGTCATCCTTATAGGGTTCGCGGCCGGAGGGCTTCTCGGAGGCGCGTTGCTGCATATTATCCCGGAAGCTCTCGAGAAAGGCGATGATGCGCATACGGTATTCATGTATGTGATCGCGGGATTCATAATGTTCTTTGTGCTTGAGCGTTATCTCAAATGGCGGCATTGCCATAACGGCGTCTGCGATATACACGCGTTCTCGTACCTTAACCTGGTCGGCGACGGCATACATAACCTGATAGACGGAATCATAATCGGCGCGAGCTTCCTGGTCAATATCGAGTTTGGGTTCGTGACGACGTTCGCCATAATACTCCACGAAATACCGCAGGAGATAGGGGATTTCGGTGTGCTTATATACGGCGGGTTCAGCAAATTTAAGGCACTGTTCTATAATTATATCTCGGCTTCGATATGCATTGCCGGGACGGTGATAGGTTACTTTTTTGCCGACAGGATAGGAGGATTTTCTGCCGCGATGCTTCCCATTGCCGCGGGCGGGTTCATATACATCTCGGCATCAGACCTTGTGCCGGAGCTCCATAAACAGAAGGACGAAAAGAGGGCGTTCTTTTCGCTGATCGCATTCATGCTGGGCATTGGGCTCATGTTCCTGGCCAAAGCGGGTTTAGGTCACCATTCGCATTAAAATTTTGCTTGGGATTTTGCCGTTTTACGGGTATAATCTACTGGTTGCAACGTTAAACCCGGTCAGGAGGCAGATCCGATGAAAAACAGGGCCCTTATCCGTATAGCAATTTCCGCGTCGCTCATCTTCTGCGTAAACACTCTTTTCGCCACGGACTGGTTCATCAGCAAACAGGACAGGATAGCCAAGAGGGACCAGCAGCTGCAGGAGATGCAAAAGCAGTTCCAGTGGTGGCCTACCGATGCCCAGCCCTCTCCCGTGAAGGACGCCGATATGGGAGGATACTGGTGGATGCCCAAGGAACCCGGCACTTCCACGCCTTGGGGTAACAGGGGCTACATATACGTTTATAAGCTCATCTTCGATTACATGTCAGAGGAACTTCCGCCGCCGAAGCCGCAGGAGTTAAGGCCGTCGCTCCTGATCAAGAAGATTGTAAAGAACGTCAAGATATATTTTGATTACGACAAATCAGCGCTAAGGGATGACGCTAAAAAAGTACTCGAACAGGCCGTCTGGACGCTCAAACATAACAAAGGCACAAGTATCCTTATAACCGGCAACTGCGATATCCGCGGAAGCGAGAAATACAACGAAAAGCTGGGCCGCCGCCGCGCGGATGCCGTGAAGCAGTTCATGATAGACAGCGGCATCGACGAGTCGTGCATAAAGATAGTCAGCCGCGGCAAGCTCGACGCGGTAGCCCACGTGACAGACCTCGTAGGCATGCAGAAGGACCGCAACGCGCAGTTCATGATCGCGGAAGTCGAAGAGGTCATGATACCTTACACGGGAGAAGCGCCCGCGGAGATCTCCGACGCGACGAAGGTCGACGAGAACAAGTACGTCATAGAAGAGGAAAAACAGCTCGAGAGCAAAGTGAAGGTCTCGACGAAAGAATATATCGTAAAGAAGGGGGATACACTCTCTTCGATTGCCAGGGCCGAGCTTGGCAAGGCGAACAGGTGGAAATACCTTTACGAGTTAAACAAGGAAAGGATCAAGGACCCGAACAAGCTTAAGTCCGGGACGAAGATCATAATCCCCATAGAATGAATTTTATCGAATTAACGTCCTCCCCAAGGCACCGTTTACGGTTCCTCGGGGCGGGTTATATACTGTTAGTCGCCGTCAGGCTCCTGTCCCACGCCTTCGGTTTCTCGTTGGGCTACCTCTACCTTACGCTCATATGCCTCTCCGGTTTTTGGTTCGGCATCAGGGGCGGCATGATATCGGCTTCAGTCGCGTCCGCGATATTCCTCTGTGAAATAACCCTGTTCAAGGACTGGCCCCTGAGGGATGTAGTTGCACAAAACGCAACTACAAGGATAATCTTCTACTATACCGGCGGCCTTATAATGGCCGTGCTCGCGGATGCCGAGAGGGAATTCAGGAACGGCAACCTGAAGAAATACCTCGACGCGAAAAAGAAGAAGGTCTTCTCGGCGGTAGACGGGCGCGTGTCAACGAAAGACAGGTTCCTTGACGCGACCGCTTCGGACAGGTTCCGCATATCATTCATCGTAGGCGGATTCCTGCTTCTTATCATTGTCAGGCTCCTGTCCCACGCCTTCGGTTTCTCGTTGGGCTACCTCTACCTTACGCTCATATGCCTATCAGGTTTTTGGTTCGGCATCAGGGGCGGCATCATATCCGCCGCGGCCGCGTCCCTTATATTTTATATAGAAGTTAATATATTCACGCTATGGCCTATGAGGGAAGTCGTCGTCAAGAGCATGTACATGCGCATGGCGTTCTTTTTTGCCGGAGGCATAGCGATGTCATGCCTGTCCGAGATGGACAGGAAGCTCAGGGAGAAGCTCAAGGAGCTCGCGCGTTACGATGAGCTTACCGAATGCGTGAATTTCAGGTGGATAATGGAGATACTCGAGAACGAGATAACGCGCTGCCGCCGGTACAACAAGGAAATGGCCGTCATAATGATAGACATTGACCATTTCAAGGATATAAACGACAGGTACGGCCATGTCGCGGGAAACAGGGTGTTGAAGGAATTTGCCGCCGTGGTAAGGGCGAACGTCAGGAGCGTCGATATTGTAGGAAGGTACGGAGGGGAAGAGTTCCTCGTGGTCCTTCCGGAAGCGAACCACGGGCAGGCGCTTCGCGTTCTGCAGAGGGTAAAGGACAAGGTGTTGGAGATGAAGGTCCCGCTCGCGGTGCGCGAAAATGAGGCGAAGCCCGCAGTGCATTTCAGCGCCGGCATCGCGTCGTTCCCGCTCAACGGCAAGGGTTATGAGGAGCTGATAAACGTCGCCGACAAGGCGCTTTACCAGGCAAAGGCCGGAGGGCGCGACAGGATCGTCGTCGAAAGAAGAAGGTGCATAAGGATGAAGCCCCTCTCAAGCCTTAAAGTTGAGCTCGTAAACCCGTCGCGAAAGGAGAGGTTTATCGTGCTCGAAGTGCTAAACATCTCACAGGACGGCATGCTTGCCGCGGTAGGAGGCGATACGGGGGAGTCCGAACTGGTATGCAGGATGCACCTGCCGCCCGGGAAGTCCCCTTCCGATGTAAGGTGCAAGGTAGTGCATAAGGAGCGTTCCGGGGACGACCTCTATCTCGTAGGGGTCTCGTTCATGGACGCCGGCCCCGAGCTGAAAGAGGGCCTTTCAGCGCTTTTGCCCGGGGATTAGATGATGAATCTCGGGTCCTTTACGAGAGGGTTCTTCTTTATCTCTTCCGCGACGGCCTCATCAAGGCCCGGTTTGCCGAGTTTGTAGTACATATAATTCTTATATCCCTCGACTCCCGGCTGGTCGAACGCGTTGATCCCGAGCAGCTCACCTTCGAAAGCGGTTGCCATCTCGAAGAAGTAGAGCAGCGCCCCCCAGTAATAGGCGGATACCTCCGGCATTATTATCGTGCAGTTAGGCCTCGACTCCCTGACCAGCGCCCATTCCGTAGCTTCCTGCGCCAATCCGATAAGCTCCGAGAATTTCCTGCCGGAGAGTATGCCGTTGCCGGCGGGGACCTTTATCTCCGAGCCGAATTTCCCGACGCGTATGAAAGTGACGGCCTTGTTGTTCATGCCCTCGATATTATTCTGCTGTATAGAGTGCAGATCATTCGTGCCGCGCGCAGATATAGGGGTGCGGCCGGTGTTGACTACGCGGCCCGTCCTGTCGTATTTTTTGCCCAAACTTTCGGCCAGCATCTGAATATACCAGTCTGCGGTCGATTTCAGCGTCTCGCTGAACGGCATTACTATCGCTATGTCCTTGCCTTTCATCCTGTAGAGTATCGTATGCAGCGCCGCATACATATAAGCCGGATTCTCCGAGATCTCCTGCTTCACGCATGATCTATGCATATCGGCCGCGCCTTTGAGGACATCCGAGACCTTTACGCCGATGATGGCCAGGTGGAGCAATCCCATGTTGAACTCTGAGAACCTGCCGCCGACACCCTTCATCAGCGACGAGTTCCTGAAACTGAGGCGGTCTTTTTCCTGCGCGGCGTCGACTTCCTTTCGAAGGCCTCCCGAGACAGGGTCGGTTATCGCGTATATCTGCCTGCCGTACCTGCCGCCCGAGCTTTTTTTCAGCCATTCCTTGACTGCGATGAATGCGGTCTTCGTCTCGGTCGTTTCGCCTGATTTGGATATGACGATCACGAACGTTTTTTTCGGGTTAAGGTTCTTCAGCAGCACGGAGAGCGTATCAGGGTCAAGGTTGTTGCCTTCAAAATATATACGCGGCCTTTTTTTCCTTGCGCCGGCAAAATCGTTGTAATAAGGAGGGCAGAGCGCGTCCTGCGCGGCCTTGAGCCCGAGGTAGGAGCCGCCTATTCCGAGCGATATCACGTTCTCGTACTTCGAGGATATCTCATCCCCGAGCTTCTGGATCTGCCTTACCGTTTTCGCGTCCTGGAACGGGAGCCGTGTCCACTCGAGCCCGAGGCCTATCCTGCGGGCGCTGTCTGAGAGCGCCGCCGACAGGTGCGCGTGGGCTTCCTTTATCGAATAGGAGAGCGCTTCGAGTTCCTGCTCGTCCACTCCGTGCTCCCTGCCTACGTTGAACGCGAACATGTTATTAAAGTCGAACTTTATGCTTTTCATCGGTGGGCCCTTTCTGTTTTTGGTTTGCCTATTTTACTACTCTTTGATACAATAAATCAAGGAGGATCCTGATATGGCAGATAAGATGAGGGTATTGCTCGTTGACGACGAGCAGGATTTCCTGACGCTGATGAGCCGCAGGATAGAGGGATGGGATTATGATGTGGCCTGTGTTACAAACGGCAAGGATGCCCTGGAGGCGCTGAGATCAGGAAAGGCGGATATAATCATCCTCGATTACATGATGCCCGAGATGGACGGCATCAAGACGCTTAAAGAGATCCGCAAAATATCAGAGAAGGTCCCCGTGATCATGTTCACGGCACATCTCGAGGAGAAGGCGATAAAGGGCACCGAAAACCTGCGCGTAAGCGCGTACATACCGAAACTGAGCGTCTATTCAGATTCGCAGAGCGCGTTAAAGACGACCCTTGACATCCATAAAAAGCTTCTCGGGAAAGGAAATGACTGACAGGAAAATCCTTCCGGTATTAAGTTTCAGGGTAAAGACCGCGGTCCTGCTCATAATGGCGATGTTTCTTGTCGTCGCGGCCACAAACCTCTTTCTGTACCGCCACCTTCTGGATTCCGAGATGGACTCGGCCCGGAGCACCTTGATCTCGCTCGCGCGGTCTGCCGCCATCAGGATAGACGGCGACGCGCTCATGAGGATCCCGCTGAATCCCGGCGGCGTGAATTCCCCGGAACACAGGCTCGCGGCGGAAGAGCTTAAAAGGATAATGAGGCAAAACCCGGATATCCGTTACATCTACGCGCTTGTTCCCACCGGCAAGAAGGAAATAATGAAGTTCGTAGTGGACCCCGTAATGCCTACCAGCGAGCAGCAGAGCATCGGGCTTTCCTCGAAGCCCGGGGACACGTATGACGCGTCGAAATACCCCGAAATGATAAAGGCGTTCGAAGGCCCGACCGCGGACAAGAAGGTCGTAGTCGACGAATGGGGCGCCGCGCTCTCCGGGTACGCGCCGATCTTCAACAGGGACGGGAACGCGGTCGCGATAGTCGGCGTCGACATCGCTGCGGATGATGTATACGAGAAACAGAAGATAGCGCGCAACCGCACGATACATGTCCTCGCGTTGGCCGCTGCGTTCTCCGTGCTCATAGGGATCTTCCTGTCGAGGAGGATATCCCGCAAGCTCGTGAAACTCCTGGAGGGTTCGAGGCATTTCGCGAACGGGGACCTCGGGTATAAGATAGACCTCGAAGGCGCCGACGAGGTCGGCGAACTCGCGAAATCGTTCAACCAGATGGCCTCGCGGTTGAGCGAGTCCAAGAAGGACCTGCTGTCGTATTTCTACCGCGTGGTCCAGTCGTTCGTCCGGATACTCGAGGCGAGGGACAGTTATACGAAAGGCCACTCCGAGCGCGTCGCGGAATACGCGGAGAAGATAGCCGTGAAGATGGGCTTGCCTAAGGAAAAGGTCGACCTGCTTAAGAGGGCGACGCTGCTCCACGATATCGGGAAGCTCGGTATAGAGGAGAGGATATTGAACAAGAGGGAGCCGCTGACGCAGGCCGAATGGACGGAGATCCGCAAGCATCCGGTGATAGGAGAGAACATCCTGAAGCCCGTCCTGCTTTCGAACGAGCTGCTTGATATTATACGCAGCCACCATGAGCGCTATGACGGGAAAGGGTATCCCGACGGCCTCGCGGGCGGAAAGATCAACCTGATGTCCGCTATAGTGACCGTAGCCGACTCGTATGACGCGATGACATCCGCAAGGGCCTACAGGCCCCCGCTGAACAGGCAGCAGGCGATCGACGAGCTGAAGAGGAACAGGGGGACACAGTTCGACCCGAGGGTAGTGGACGCCCTTATAGATATATTGAACGAGGAGAAGCGCGGTTAAAAAGGAGGTATGCCGATGGCCAGCATAAAGGAATTGCTCCAGGACGCCGATTGGAAGGCGGAGAAGCACGTGCCGGTGATAGATGCCCAGGAAAGGGCAAAGAAGGGCGAGCCGGTAAAGGTCACTGTGACGGTAGGCAAGGAGATCCCGCATCCTAACAAGACCGAACACCACATCTCATGGATAAAGGTCTTCTTCCTGCCGAATTCCGAGAAGTTCCCTTACGAGATAGGCCAGGCGGACTTCACGGCGCACGGCGCATCGATACAGGGCCCGGACACGAGCACCGTCTATACGAATTCCGAAGCCCAGTTCACCTTCAGGACGGACAAGCCCGGCACCATACTTGCCGTAAGCTACTGCAACATCCACGGCGTATGGGAGAATTCGAAGACGATAGAGGTGGGATAGGGCATTGCCTCGAAACGAAATCACGATAAAGATCTCCGGAGAAGCCGGGAGGGGCGCCCAGACGATCGGGGACGCGTTGTGCCGCGCCTTGAAACGCCAGGGCCTGAACATCTTCGCAGACCAGGACTATATGTCCAGGATACGCGGAGGAAACAACTTCTACCGCATAAGGGTATCGTCTGAACCCGTATACTCGCCCCGCGAAAATGAAGACCTCTTTGTGGACCTCGATAAGCCGGCCATCTCGGCGGACGGCTCCACTTTGGATATTCCCCTTGGTGACAAGTTCGTGAATTCGTCCGCGCTCGGCGCGGTCGCCTGCATAACAGGTATCGCCTTCGACAGCGTCGAGAAAGAGCTGAGGTCC
The DNA here is from genome assembly GCA_964650515.1 of uncultured Planctomycetia bacterium. GTDB lineage: Bacteria > Omnitrophota > Gorgyraeia > Pluralincolimonadales > Pluralincolimonadaceae > UBA6215. Next base: position 12,825 of record CAZYUB010000017.1, read on the forward strand.
GCCTTTTCGAAAAAAGAAAAAGAAGTGATCGATCAGAATATAGCCGCCGCGAAGGCGGGATATGAGGCGGCATCTGCCCCCGGCACCAAGGGCAGATTTGCCGTCACCTCGGGCCCGGCCCCGTCGCCTTTGATAATGGACGGCAACAGCGCTATCGCACTGGGCGCAATAAGGTCGGGATGCAAGTTCTATTCCGCGTACCCGATGACGCCGTCGACAACTATAATGGATACTATCGCGCATTACGCGGATAAATTCGGCATCATCGTGGAGCAGGCCGAGGACGAGATAGCCGCGATAAATATGGCCATAGGCGCGTCATTCGCGGGCGTAAGGTCGATGACATCCACCTCCGGCGGCGGTTTCGCGTTGATGGTAGAGGGCGTAAGTTTGGCGGGGATGACCGAGACGCCGGTGGTCGTTGTGGACGCGCAGAGGCCCGCTCCGGCAACCGGGTTCCCGACGAGGACGGAGCAGGCCGACCTGGATTTCGTCCTGCACGCGGGGCACGGCGAATTCGCGAAAGCGGTATTCGCGCCCGGCACCGTAGAAGAGGCTTTCCACCTGACTGTAAGGGCGTTCAACCTCGCGGAAAAATACCAGATACCGGTCTTAATACTGACTGACCAGCACCTCGCGGATTCGACGAGGAACGTTGAGGCGTCCGGCCTCAACGCGGAGAAGGTATCGCGCGCGATAGTATCGAAGGAGGGATCGCGCGGCGTCAGGGGATATAAGAGGTACGCGCTTAACGACACGGGGATTTCGCCGCGCGCCGTCCCGTCATGGATAGACGACGTTATCTACGCCGACAGCGACGAACACACCGAGGAAGGGCATATCACCGAAGACGCGGCGGTAAGGGTCAGCATGGTCGAGAAGAGGTTCCATAAGAAGATGGCGGGCCTGTCCAAAGAGACGGTTAACCCGAAGGCCGAAGGGGACCTCGGCGGCGCGGATATCATCCTCGCGGGTTTCGGCTCGACATACGGCGTCATAAAAGAGGCGTGCGAGAGCATCAAGGGAAGGAAGATAGGCCGGATACATCTCTCGCAGGTGTGGCCCTTCCCGTCGGAAGGGTTATCCGCCCTGCTGAAGGGCCCCGGAAAGCTCTTCACAGTCGAGAATAACGCCGCCGGACAGCTCGCGCGGCTGATAAGGCGCGAGACCGGCATAAAAGCGGACGGCTCGATATTAAAATACGACGGCAGGCCGTTCGACCTTGATTACCTTGTCCGTAAAATAGAAGAGGCCCTTTAGATGGAACTCGAGGATTTCAAGAGCGGTGACGCGGTCGCCTGGTGCCCGGGTTGCGGGGATTTCGGCATACTTAACGCGGTCAAAAAAGCCCTCGTAAAGCTGGGGCGCCGGCCGAAAGACGTGCTCTTAGTTTCAGGCATAGGCCAGGCAGCTAAACTCCCGCATTACGTGAAGGCGAATTGCTTCAACGGGCTGCACGGCAGGGCGCTCCCGCCGGCGGTCGGCGCTAAGATCGCTGACCGCGAGCTCACCGTCATAGTCACGACGGGTGACGGCGATTGCTACGGCGAGGGAGGCAACCACTTCATCCATAACATAAGGCGCAATGCCGACATCACCGTGATAGTCCACGACAACCAGATATACGGCCTGACGAAAGGCCAGGCCTCGCCGACGACGGAACCCGGATACGTCACGAAAGTCCAGACGGGCGGCGTCGTGCTCGAGCCGCTGCATCCGCTGCAGCTCGCGATATCGCTCGGCGCGGGTTTTGTCGCGCGCGGATACTCGAACGAGAGCGAACACCTTTCGGAACTGGTCGTGAAGGGGGTACAGCACGCGGGCTTCGCGCTGATAGACGTGCTCCAGCCGTGCGTATCTTTTAACAAGGCCAACACGCATGAATGGTATACCAAGAGGGTATATAAGCTTGACGGAGACGCGTCCTACGACCCTTCAAACATATCCGCCGCTTTCGCGAAAGCGGGCGAATGGGGCGACCGTATCCCGCTCGGGGTGATATTCAGGAGCGAGAAACCGAGTTACGAACAGAAGAGGGGGCTGGATAAGATGCCCCCGTTGACGGACGCCGAGATCGGCGATATAGATATCGGCGGGATATTAAAGGACTGGGAATGAGCAAAAAAGGCATAGCGAAAAAGGTCGCGATCTTCATATTCATCTCCACCTTTATAGTCCTTACCATCGGCCTGTCCGTGGAATACGCCCTCGGCTTCCGGCTCATGCACAAGGTCATCGGAGAGAACCATGTGGAGATGGCCAACCTGCTCGCCGTCCACATAAGGGAATCGATCGAGGAGAAGGTTACGGACATAATGTCGCTTTCTAACGGCCCGCTTTGGAAGAAAAGGATCCTGGAATCGAACGCGAAAATGGGCAGGATGACGGAAGATGAGAGGGCGCGTTTTTTCGCGCGCATAGATTCTGCCTGGCCCGGGTTATCCTGGAACGACCCTTCCATAAGCGAATATGCCGGAAATTACCTGAGCGAAACCTTAAAGGCGATCTGCAGGGACAGGGACGATATCTTTGAGTTCTTTGTAACCGACAAATACGGCGCGCTCGTGGCTTCCTCCAACAAGACGACGGATTTCTACCAGGCGGATGAGGCATGGTGGCAAAAGGCCTATGCGGACGGTAAGGGAGGGATTTTTATAAATAATATACAATACGACGCGTTCTCCGGCGTCGTTGGCATTTCGATCGCGCTTCCCATCCGCGGTGATTCGGGGGAGATGATAGGGGCATGTAAGGTCATCATAGATACGACGAGTTATTTCGCGCCGCTGGCTTCATTCGACATAGGCAAGACGGGCCACGCCGTCCTCACGGACAACAACGGCTTCGTCATATACCATGCCGGGATCATCCCGCTGGAGCAGAGGCTGTTCAATTACGGCAGGATCCCGGAAGGCATGAAGTCGGGGCATCTTATCATGTATGATTCGCCTTTCCACGACGCGAAGCGGCAGTTCATCGCGTTTTCGGAGGTTTTTTCCACATCGGTATTCGGCAACGACATTGACTGGAAGGTGTTCGTTTCGCAGGATTCTGCCGAGGTATTCGGCCCGCTCAATATGCTTTTGTACCAGATGGTATTCGTCGCGGTCGTGCTTGTCGCGATACTCGTGCCTATAGGGAGGGTCTTCGGCGACTATTTCGCCAGGCCTATCCACGAGCTGCATGTGGCTACCGAAAGGATACTTGACGGTGACTGGGATTACCCGATAAGCATAAAGACGAACGATGAGATAGAACAGTTCGCCGACGCGTTCAGGGTGATGACGACCGAGCTGAAAAACAGGCAGGACGAGCTTATCAAAGCCAGGGACGAGCTGGAAGATCTGTCGAGGGGCCTCGAGAAGAGGGTGGAGGCCAGGACAAAGGACCTGTCCGACGCGCAGGCGGCCAGCCTGAACCTGCTGGAGGACATACAGGAGGAGAAAGGAAAAGTCGAGAAGTATTCGAAGGACCTCGAGTCCGCCCTGAGGATAAAAGCGGACTTTACGTCGATGGTATCGCATGAGCTCCGGACACCGCTTACAGCCATAAAAGAAGGGATATCGCTCGTCCTCGACGGCACTACCGGCCCGCTCATCAAGGAACAGAAGGAGTTCCTTGATATCGCGAAGCGCAACGTCGACCGGCTCGCGCGGCTCATAAACGACGTGCTCGACCTGCAGAAGCTCGAATCCGGCAAGATGGTCTTCAGTTTGGCGCCTGAGGACATTAACGGCGCGGTGCGCGAAGTATACGATACCATGATAACTATGGCAAAGGACAAGGCGCTCGATATCACGCTGGAACTTTCCGATGGCATCCCTAAGGTCGTATTCGACAGGGACAAGATAATCCAGGTGCTCGCCAACCTTGTAAATAACGCGGTAAAGCTTACGGACAGGGGCAGGATAACCGTGAGGACAGAGATACAAGACGGCCTCCTGCGGGTAACGGTAAAAGACGAGGGGCCCGGCATCCGCGCGGAGGACCTGCCGAAACTATTCCGCCGATTCGAACAGCTCGAGAAAGGCACTGAGCGCAGGACCGGCGGTACCGGCCTCGGTTTAGCGATATCAAAGGACATAATTGAAAGGCACGGCGGCAGGATCTGGGCCGAATCCGAATACGGGCAGGGCGCGAGCTTCATCTTTACGCTTCCGATCGTCGAGAGAAAGGGAACCTATGGCGAAGACCGTACTTATAGTGGATGATGAGGCGGACCTCGTAAAGGTCACGATGTTCCGGCTCAAGAGCCTCGGTTATGATGTAATTACCGGCGCAAGCGGGAAAGAAGCGCTCGGCCTGATAAAGGAGAAACGGCCGGACCTCGTGCTGCTTGACCTGCGCCTTCCGGAGATCGACGGCATAGACGTATGCAAGGCGGTAAAGGCGGACGCCGCGCTTAAGGATATACCGATAGTGATGTTCACTGCCAGCACGACCCAGGTGTCGCAACAGGCAAAAGAAGCCGGGGCCGACGGGCTGCTCGTAAAACCGTTCGAGCTCGGCCAGCTAACGGAGATATTGGATAAATTCCTGGGTTAAGCCCGGGGCGCAGTTACGGGGCGGGAGGCCCCAGAAAATGGACAAAAAAAAGATCTTGCTGGTGGACGACGAAGAGGATGTATTAAGGACGGTGGGTTTCCGCCTGCAGTCGAGCGGCTACGACGTAGTCACGGCATCCGACGGCCTGGAAGGCCTCGAGAAGGCGCACAGCGAAAAACCCGACCTTGTGATACTCGACCTGATGCTGCCGAAGATGGACGGGTACAAGGTATGCGCCTTCCTGAAGAAGGACACGAGGTACAGGAATATACCGATAATAATGTTCACCGCCAAGGCAGGCGATCTCGACAAGAAGATCGGCCTCGAAGTCGGCGCCGACGCGTATGTCATGAAACCGTTCGAACCTCCGGAGCTGGTCGAGGCGGTCGAGAAACTCCTCGCAAAAAAATAACGGTTGATAAAGAAAGCGGATAGTGATAGAATCACTCTCCTAAATCCTTCATAAAACCTTCAAGGAGCAGCCATGCTTGATATCATAATTAAGGGCGGCCCCGTAATGGCGCCGATCATACTCGGCTCCGTCGTGGGATTCGCGATAGTAGTCGAGAAGTTCCTCGAGCTGAGGAACCTTAAGATGGATTCGTTCAGCTTCATCCAGGAGGTTTTCCATTGCCTGAAGGCGAACAGGATACAGATGGCGCTCGACCTCTGCGACGAGAACATCAAATACCCGATAGCCGCCGTATTCAAGGTCGGAATTGAGCGCAGGTATCTCGCGCCGCAGCGCCTCGAGAAGGTCATGGAGCAGGTCGGCAACAACCAGATAATGAAGATAGAGAAATACCTCGGAGCGCTCGCGTCGATAATAAGCATCGAGCCGCTTCTCGGTTTCCTCGGCACGATAACGGGCCTTATAAAAGCTTTCATGGCCTGGGAGCATGCCGGCGCCAATATTACCGTCAATGCGCTCGCCTCGGGGATCTACCAGGCGATGATAACGACAGCCGCCGGCCTCGCGATAGCGATACCTCTCTTCCTTTGCTATAACTATTTCATAAGCCGCATCAAATACATGTCCAACGAGCTGAATAACCACTCTGTCCAGTTCATGGAACTCATAGTGGAGCTGAAGGAGGCGGGGAATCTTTGAAGATAAAGGGAAGGAAGGGATACCTCTTTACCCTGGAGAACGTGGCCATGACCGATATAATCATGAACATGTTCATCTTCTTTTTCATCTCGTTCAGCCTGCTCTACACGTTCAGCCCGCAGCGCATCCAAAAACTCGACGTGAAACTTCCCGAAGCCGATAACATCGTCCCGATAGAAGAGAAGAACCAGATAAATATCTCGATAACCGGCGACGGCGCCATCTATCTCGACAAGGACAAGGTAACATCATCCGGGCTTAAGGAGAAATTGGCAGCCAAACATAGGTCGAACCCAAAAGCAACGGTAATCCTCAGGGCCGACAAGGCCGTCCGTTTCAAGCAGATAGTAAGCATTCTCGACCTGCTTACCGAACTGAAAGTGACCCGCCTCAGCATTGCCGCGATAAGCGATAAGGCCGGCATCTCGGTCGGCGAATAGCGTATGAGCGCGTCGGCGGTCCTTTTTATAGCGCTGGGACTCGCTATGGACGCGTTTGCGGTCTCGATAGCGGGCGGAGCCGCGATAAAGCGCCATAAGCTAAAAAGCGCCCTGAAATTCGGGGCGTACTTCGGTTCTTTCCAGATGGCGATGCCGGTAATCGGCTGGGCCGCCGGTTTCCGGATGAAGGAGATCGTAGCCGGTATTGACCATTGGGTCGCATTCGGGCTGCTCGCCTTCATCGGCGGCAAGATGATATATGAATCATGGAAGATCGGCGAAGAGGAGCGGATGCATTCGTTCGGGCCGAAGCAGATGCTCGCGCTATCGGTAGCGACAAGCATCGACGCGTTTGCCGCGGGGCTGAGTTTCGCTTTCCTTCAGGTCCCGATAATCCTGCCGGTACTCGCCATAGGGGCGGTGACATTTTCGCTCTCATTCATCGGGGTGGTGATAGGGAACACCGCCGGGCATTTCTTCGAGAAGAAGCTCGAGGCCGCCGGCGGATTCATATTGATCGCGATAGGCATAAAAATACTTATGGAGCATCTGCGCTGACATGAAGACGATAAGGTTGAAGCCCGTCGACGCGACGGAGAAGATTATGCTGCGACTCGAGAGGAAAGGGCTCATAAGGACATTGCGGCCGACCGCTAAGATACTGCGCAGGACGCACAGGGACGGGCTTGTGGACACGATATATTCGTCGCCCGTCGAGCACGGCACGCACAAGCTTATATGCGTACGCTCGGATAACGCCGCACGCATAATGCTGAACTCGCATCCGCACCACGAGGAGTTCATCATCATAAACAATACGGGGCGCAAGTTAAAGCCGGTCTGCATGATACTGGCCCTGCGCAAGCACAGGGACTTGGAACGCAAGGCGAAATCCGGCAAACTAAGCGCGAGGGATTTCATGATGCTGCGCCTTAAGTATAACGACCACAGGACCTGCATATTCACGATGCTGAAGGATACGGTGCATTGCGAGATCTCTGAACCGGGAAGGGGCAGGCCTTCGATATTCTTCGTCAGCGAGCCGACGAACCTTCCCATGCATGACGCCAACCTCGCCGGATACACGATAAAGGTATAGCAAATGATCGGGACGGACATACAGACGATCTTAAGTGCGGTAAACCAGCATTCGGCCTGGACATTCGTCGTCGTCTTCTGGGCGGCGGCGATACTTAGTTTAGCTTCCTGCACGATAGTAAGGATACCGGTTGTCGTAGGCCTTATAGGGGGAGCGGCGGATTCAAAAAAGAAGGCCTTCCTGGTCACCATGTCTTTCGTCGCCGCGCTGGTACTGAGTTATACCTTGTTAGGCGTCCTGCTTGGCATGATAGCGACGCTCGGAAGCAGGATGATGGGCCTAAGCAGGTATTTTTATTATTTAGCCGGGTCCGCGGTGCTTTTTGTCGGGATACAGATGGCGGGCCTTACCAGGATTAAGCCGCTCGAGGCGCTCGCTGAAAGGGCTTTCAGCGCCAAGCATGGCGGCGTTGCCGGGGCGTTCTTCTTCGGCCTCATATTCGTCCTTTTCGAAGCGCCTACATGCCCGGTATGCGGGCCTTTTCTCGTGGTCATCGCGAGCCTTGGCATCATCAGGGAAGATTTCTTTTATGCCGTAATGCTGTTCTTTACGTACGCGCTCGGGCAGAGCCTTCCGATAATAATGGCGGGGGTCTTCAGCGGAATAGTCAAGTATATACACCCGAAGGTGGAGGTGGTCGAGAGGGTCGCGCCGGTAATAGGCGGGAATATCCTCATAGCATTGGGCATATTGTTGTTCATATTGGGGTGAAGATGATAGAAATAGGGAAGATAAGGAATTACCTAATAACCGCGGCATTCATCGCGGCAGTGTTCATCGGGCTAAGCCCGCATATTTCATACCTGCTTTACAGGCGCGCCGGGGACTATATGAGCGCGACTATGGTAAATGACGCGGCAAGGACATACCGAAAGACGCTCTTCTTCAACGCGAAGGACGTCGACTCGCGCAACTGGCTCGCGTATTGCTATAATATCCTTGGCGACAGTAAGAAGGCCGTCGCGGAATACAAGATCGCCATCGAGCATGATCCGGATAACGTGACAGCATATTTCGACCTCGGTGTCATATACAGGAATGCCGGGGACATGCAGGCCGCGAGAGAGATGTTTGAAATGGCTATTGCTTCGAAAAAAAGCGCCTATACGACGGATTCGAATTACAGGTTTTACGTCAGGTCCGCGAAGCACATGCTTGACATAATGTCGCGCATGTGATATATTGGGCCTATTCTACCCCACCGAATACCTGTGGAAAATCAAACTTCGGAGAAGGAATTAACATGCAAGAAGAAAAATTATCCGACGATATCAAGAATATCGTCAAAAAATGGGAGGGCAAGAAGGGCAGCCTCATAATGATCCTGCACGATATCCAGAACCTTTACGGATACGTGCCGCGCGCTACGTCCCTGCAGCTGTCGAAATACATGGACGTGCCGCTCGCGAGGATATATGAGGTAATAACCTTCTACCACTTCTTTAAGCTCCAGCAGCCGGGCAAGCACATGGTGCAGGTCTGCATGGGCACCGCCTGCTACCTTAAAGGCGCCTCGGAACTGTTGCACGAATTGCGCGATATACTCGGGGTGCATGAGGGCGGGACGAGCAAGGACGGGCTTTTCCAGCTTGAGGTCGTAAGGTGCCTCGGCTGCTGCGGCCTCGCGCCCGTGATGAAGATCGACGAGAAAGTATACAGCAAGGTAAAGAAGGACCGCGTCGCGGACATAATCGCCGAGTATGAAGAGGAGCAGGTCGCCAAATGAGCAAGATAACGAGGGAATCCCTCGAAAACATAGCGAAGCAGAAGAAGCCCGAGGAGAAGAACTGGATAAAGGTAGGGATGTCGAGCTGCGGGATAGCCGCCGGGGCCGATAAGGTCTTCGATGTACTCACCGAGGAAGCGAAGAAGCGCAATATAAACGTCATAGTCAAGAAATGCGGCTGCGTCGGGATGTGCTCCGTCGAGCCGCTCGTCGAGGTCAACGTCGAGGGGATGCCGCAGGTCACATACGGAAGGGTGAACGGAGAGGTCGCGGTACAGATCCTCGAAGAGCATATCCACAACCATCGTCTGGTCAACGACCATATCTACGACATACAGGTAAAGAAATAATGGACAAGAAGATCATATATATAAGAGATACCGATTTTGCAGCCGACAGGACGAAGGACGTCCACGCGCTGCTGCTCAACGGCCTCAGGGACCGCGGGATGCAGGATTCGGTCCAGGCGGTGCGCGTCGCGGACATAGGCGCTTATGGCCAGGGTGTCGTCGTCAAGGTACTGCCCGATACTACCTACTACGGCGTGAAGGACGAAGACATCGGCCGCATACTCGACTCGGTAAAACAGGGGACGATCGTCAAGGAGCTGACCTCGCGCAAGGAGCCGAAACAGCTCAGGATAGTCCTGCGCAATTGCGGCGTCATAGACCCCGAGAGCATAGAGGAATATATGGCGAACGAGGGTTACCAGGCGCTGAAGAAAGCCCTCTTCGAGCTTAAGACGCAGGATAAAGTGATAGAGGAGATGAAAAAGAGCGGCCTCCGCGGAAGGGGCGGCGCAGGTTACCCGACCTGGATGAAATGGAATTTCGCGAAACAAATGTCAGCAGACCAAAAATACGTCATTTGCAACGGCGACGAGGGCGATCCGGGCGCATACATGGACAGGAGCGTCCTTGAGGGCGACCCCCACTCGGTGGTCGAAGGGATAATGATAGCGGGATTTTCCGTCGGCGCTACGGTCGGGTATTTCTATATAAGGGCGGAATATCCGCTCGCGGTAGAAAGGATACAGAAGGCGATAGACCAGTGCTACGCCAACGGCCTGCTCGGCAAGAGTATCCTAGGCAGCGGTTTTAATTTTGACCTCGAGATACGCCTCGGCGCCGGCGCGTTCGTATGCGGCGAAGAGACCGCGCTTATCGCCTCGATAGAGGGCAGGAGAGGGACTCCGCACCCGCGCCCGCCGTATCCGTCCGTCAAGGGACTCTGGGACAAGCCGACCGTAATAAATAATGTCGAGACGCTCGCCAACGTACCCTATATCATAAACAGGGGCGGCGACGTTTTCGCGAAGGTCGGCACGCAGACATCCAAGGGCACGAAGGTATTCGCGCTTACCGGAAAGGTAAAGAACTCAGGGCTCGTCGAGGTTCCTATGGGCACGACGATACGCGAGATCGTCTTCGACATAGGCGGCGGCGTATACAACAACAAGAATATAAAAGCGGTCCAGACGGGCGGGCCTTCCGGAGGCGTAATACCGAAGGACTTCCTCGATACCCCGGTCGATTACGAGAACCTACAAAAGCTCGGCTCTATAATGGGCTCGGGCGGCATGATAGTCATGGATGAGGACGACTGCATGGTCGATATCGCGCGCTTCTACCAGAGGTTCTGCTTCGATGAATCGTGCGGAAAGTGCTCGCCGTGCAGGATAGGCACCGCGCAGATGCTCGGTTTCCTCGGCAAGATCTCCGAGGGGCGCGGGGAGATAAGCGACATCGATAATTTAAAGAGGATAGCGCAGTCGATGCAGAGGGCCGCGCTCTGCGGGCTCGGGCAGACCGCGCCTAACCCTGTCGTCTCGACATTAAGGTATTACGAGGACGAGTACAAGGTGCATATCCTCCAGAAGAAATGCCCTTCGAAGAAGTGCCGCAACCTCCTGAGCTACAAGATCATCACGGAGAAATGCAAGAAGTGCGGCCTCTGTTTCATGAACTGCGAGGCAAAGGCGATAACGGGCAACAAGGATGACGGCTACACCATAGACATGAACAAATGCGTCCGCTGCGGCAGATGTTTCGAGGTCTGCAAGTTTAAAGCGGTAGGTAAGGAATAAAAAATGGCAAAATCCATACAGGCGAAGATAAACGACATACTATTAAGGGTCCCCGAGGGGACGACGATACTCGAGGCGGCGAAGAGCGTCCAGATAAAGATACCGACACTCTGTAAGCACCCGGACCTTCCGCCGTCGGCGAGCTGCGGCATATGCATCGTAAGGGTCAAGGGTTCGAACAAGATGCTCCGTGCATGCTGCACGCCCCTCGAGGAGAACATGGAGATAACGACGCATGATCCCGAGATAGTAGCGATACGAAGGAGCGTGCTCGAACTTATACTTTCGAACCACCCGAACGACTGCCTCATCTGCGGCCGTAACAATAATTGCGAACTGCAGAAACTCGTGGCCGATTTCGGCATATCCGAGGAATATTTCCCGAAGATAAAGAGGGACCTCCCGAAGGACGACTCGACAAAGGCCGTAGTGCTCGAGCCGGAGAAGTGCATACTCTGCGGAAGGTGCATCTACGTCTGCCAGGATATGCAGGACGTCTGGGCGCTCTCGTTCCTGCAGCGGGGCATCAAGACGAGGTTCTCGCCGGCGGGAGACATACAATTATCCGAATCGCCCTGCATCAAGTGTGGACAGTGCTCGGCGCATTGCCCGACGGGCGCGATACTCGAATATTACGACACACCTAAGGTATGGAAAGCGCTCCAGGACCCGGACAAGTACTGCGTTGTCCAGATAGCGCCGGCGGTAAGGGCGTCGATCGGCGAGGCGTTCGGCTATCCCGGGAAGAACTTTACCGGCAAGCTCTATGCGCTGCTGAGGAGATTGGGTTTCAAGGCCGTCTTCGACACGAACTTCGCCGCGGATGTCACTATAATGGAGGAGGCGAGCGAATTCGAGCAGCGCCTCGTGAAGGGCACGAAGCCGTTGCCGCTCATTACGACCTGCTGCCCGTCGTGGGTCGACTTCATGGAGAAGTTCCATACAGATATGATCGAGCACTTCTCGTCCTGCAAGTCGCCGCACGAGATACTCGGCGTGCTCTCTAAGACATATTACGCGCAAAAGAACAATATAGACCCGTCCAAGATAGTCATGGTCTCGGTTATGCCCTGCACCGCGAAGAAGTACGAGATAACGAGGAGCGACGAGATGCACGCTTCGGGCTACCAGGACGTGGACATAGTAATGACGACGCGCGAGCTCGCAGGCATGATAAAGCAGGCGGGAATCGATTTCACTAACCTTCCCGACGAGGAGTCCGATACGATCCTCGGCGAATACGCCGGCGCCGGCGTCATATTCGGCGCGACGGGTGGTGTCATGGAAGCCGCGATAAGGACCGCGAATTATTTCATCACCGGCAAAGAGCTTGCTAAAGTCGACCTTGAGGCGGTAAGGGGCCTTGAGAAGGTCAAGGAAGCCGAGATAGACGTCGGCGGCAAGAAGATACGCGTCGCCGTCGCGCACGGCATGGCGAACGTCGAATACGTATTGAACAAGGTAAGGGAGGCGAAGAAGGCCGGCAAGGAGATGCCGTACCATTTTATCGAGGTAATGGCGTGCCCCGGCGGATGCATCGGCGGCGGCGGGCAGCCCTATATGGTCACCGACGAGGTCCGCATGATGCGCGCGAAGGTCCTCTACGAGGACGACAAGTCCAAGGCGGTCCGTTGCTCGCACCAGAACCCTTACATCAAGAGATTATACAAGGAGTTCCTCGAGAAGCCGTTGAGCGAGAAGTCCGAGAAGCTTCTCCACACGACCTACAAGGGCATGCCGATATATAGAAGGTAGTAGAAGGTAGGGACGTGTTCCCTTAGAAGGGACACTCCGCAAGAAATATACCTGAGGCAAGGCAGAAATATGCTGAAACCAAGGGACCAGGCAAGCAATTTTACCCGGTTCCTACGCAGGAACCGGGTTTTTTGGGGCCATACACTTGGGGGACACACCTCTACAGGAGGTAAAGATGGACAAGCGACTGGGATTTATGGGAATAATCATCACGAACAGGAAGGACCAGGCGGCAGAGGTGAATAAAGTCCTGTCGGAGTTCGGGAGCATAATACAGGGCAGGATGGGCATACCTTATAACGAGAGGAACTGCTCGGTCATAACAATTATCGTCGACGCGACGACCGACGATATTGGCGCGCTG
>CAZYUB010000018.1:0-12821 GCA_964650515.1 uncultured Planctomycetia bacterium
ACCTTGCCCATGTCGAATACGAGGTCTATATCGTGGTTGACTTCGGGCTTATCGTGGCCACCGACGCGCGCTGTGAACGATTGTTTTGGCGTTGCCATATGCAGGTAGACTTCCGAACCCATCGGTTCGACGACATCTACCCTCGCCGTGACCGTGTTTTCCGGCGCGGCCTCCTGGACGAACAGTTTGTCGTAAATGTCTTCCGGCCTGATCCCGAATATTATCTCTTTCCCTTCATAAGCCGATACCTTCGGCACCATATCATCGACTATCCTTATCCTGAATGTCCCCTCGTCGAAATGGAACTTTCCGTCCGTCTTGATGAGCCTGCCGTTCAGGAAGTTCATCGGAGGGCTGCCTATGAAACCTGCGACAAACTTGTTGACCGGCTTGTCGTAGAGGGATATGGGATCTGCGACCTGGTGCACGACACCGTCCTTCATGACTACGATGCGGTTGCCCAGCGTCATGGCTTCGGTCTGGTCGTGCGTGACGTAGATCATCGTCGACTGCAGGCGCGTATGCAGCTTGTTTATATCGGTCCTCATCTGCACGCGCATCTTAGCGTCGAGGTTTGAAAGGGGCTCATCGAACAGGAAGACGAGCGGTTTCCTGACTATCGCGCGCCCTACGGCTACCCTCTGCCTCTCGCCGCCGGAGAGCTCCTTCGGCCTCCTGTTAAGGTACTTGGCTATCCCGAGCGTCTGGGCAGCTTCCTTGACGCGCTGGTCTATCTCAGCTTTCGAATACTTGCGAAGGCGCAGGCCGAAAGCCATGTTCTCATACACGGTCATATGCGGATAGAGCGCGTAATTCTGGAAGACCATCGCGATATCGCGGTCCTTTGCGGGGACATCGTTGACGAGCTTGTCGCCTATAAATATCTCGCCTTCGGATATCTCCTCAAGGCCCGCTATCATCCTTAAAGTCGTCGACTTTCCGCATCCGGAGGGGCCGACAAAGACCACAAATTCCTTGTTCTCTATGCCGAGCGTAACGTCCGAGACCGCCCTGACGTTGCCGGAATAGATCTTTGAGACATGCCTGAGACTTACCTGAGCCATTTGAACCTCCTTAAGTAAGTATATTTAAGTCAATGATACTACATAAGTTAAATTAGGTCAAGAACTCTATTAACTGGGCAATTCCGGGTTTAAGGGTCTTCCGGTGCATTATCATGTCCAGCAGCCCGTGCTCGAGCAGGAACTCGGAGCGCTGGAAACCCGGCGGGAGCTTCTGCCTTATCGTCTGCTCGATGACCCTTGGCCCCGTAAACCCTATAAGCGCCTTCGGCTCAGCGATTATCACGTCCCCGAGCGACGCGAAGCTTGCCATGATACCGGCCATCGTAGGGTTGGTCAGGACGGAGATATACGGCACGCCGGCCTCATGCAGTTTCGCGATGGCAGCCGAGGTCTTTGCCATCTGCATCAGCGAAAAAAGCCCTTCATACATCCTTGCGCCTCCGCCGGAACCCGATACTATGACCAGCGGCAAACGGAGGTTCGTCGCAAGCTCAGTAGCGCGGGCTATCTTTTCGCCCACGACGGATCCCATCGACCCCATTATGAAACGCGAATCCGTGACTACCAGTATGACCCTCTTGCCTTCGATCGAGCCCCTGCCGCTTATGCAAGCCTCGGTAAGTCCCGTGGCTATCTGGTCCTCTTTCAGCTTATCCTCGTAGGAGCGCGGGCCCTTGAAGAGAAGCGGGTCCATGGGCCTCAGGGCGGAATCGCGTTCCTCGAAACTGCCCTCGTCCATAAGCATCTCGATCCTCTCGTGGGCGGTAAGCACGAAATGGTAATCGCATTTCGGGCAGACCTTCATGTTCTCCTCGAGCGCCTTGTTATATATGATGTCCCCGCAGTCCTCGCATTTTGTCCAGAGGCCTTCGGGTATGTCTTTCTTCTTCGCGACCTTGACTATCGTATATTTGGGTTTTCCGAACATATCACTCCAGCTTGTTGATCACGAGGCCCGACGGCGGCTTCGGGAAGAAATACGTCGTCTTATGCGGCATCCGTTCGCGGCACCTGACTATGTTATAGATATCTTTCAGCGATGGCGGGTTCAGGAAGAACGACATCCTCTTGCCCCTGCCGGCCGCCCATTTGAACGCCACTTCCGGGTCCCTCGTGAATGTTATCGCCTTTTCCGCTTCTTCGCCCTTCAACCCCAACACCTTATCGAAGACGAGTTGGTGTAATATTACCACGTCGAGGTTCCTCCAATAGGAGGAGTTCTCCGATCTTATCAGCGAGCTTGCGTCAGCCCTGTTCAGTTTAAGGCAAAGGTAGTCCTTCCCTCCGAGGCATACGCCTATTATGTGGCCGCCGCAGCGTTTCATGCACGCGAGCATGCCTTTCCTGCCGCCTACATTTATGATATCGAAATATTCTTTTAATTTGCCGGAATTCTTCAGGAGGTCTTTGGCTGATACGCCTTCGAGCATGCGGTGTGTGGGAAGTATCGCGAGCCCTTTCGGGTCGGATGTCGCGAAATACATCATTACATAATTTTTCGGCCCTCCGGGCTTCGCTTTGCTCAGGACTTTGAACTCCAGCGCGACCTCGTAGCGGTGGTGGCCGTCCGCGATAAGCGCCTTCTTCTTCGCCATAAGGCCTTCGAGCTTCCTGATAAGCGCAGGCTCCGTCATTCGCCAGACCTTGTTCCTCGTCCCTTCGAACGCGACGTCTATCGCCGGCTTCCGGCTTCTCGAGACGCGCTTCAGTATATCCATTATCTTGTTGTTATCATCGAAGACTATCGAAAATATCGGGCTCAGGTTGGCGCCGGTCTCTTTCATCAGGTTGAGCCTGTCGAGCTTAGGCCCCTTGAACGTGCGCTCGTGCGGCAGAAACCCTTTCGTGCGGTCCTCCTCGAGCTTTGCAAGCGAGATGAAACCGAGACGCGCCTTCCTCTTCCCGCCTATCGTATATTCCTGGCTGTAAACGTATATCGAGGGTTCGCGGTCCCTCGCGATTATCCCTTTGCTGATCCATTCCTCGAGCGCCTTCGCGGCCCTCGTATACCTGTTATCATCCCTGCCGTCATTCGCGTATTTCTTCCCGAGGTCGAGGCGGATGAAATTTTCCGGGTGCGCGCGGTAATATGCTTCCTGCTGCTTGGGGTTAATGACGTCATAAGGAGGGGTGATGACCTTCGAGAGTTTTCCTGTCTTGCGGGTATCGTACCTGTAGCCGTTGAACGGTTTGATTATCGTCATTTTTTTATCAGGCCTATTATTAGCGCTCCGAGGGAATCAAAAAATAAGTCGATAATGCTGCTGACCCTGCCGGGGACGAACAGCTGGTGGATCTCGTCCGAGGCACCGTACAGAACTGTGCAGGATACCGCGATGATGAACATCTTCCTGCGGGGCATCCCCGGGAAACTTACCTTTAGGGCCCGCATCAGCAGGAAACACAGCCCCCCGAATTCTACCACATGCAGGAATTTGTCCAGCTGCGGGATCTGTGTCTCAGGGAGCGGCTTTTCCATCGCGGAACCGATAAAGATTATAACACAATATGCTATGACTGGGAACCAAAAAAACAGGAGCCTGCGGAACCTGCCTTTTCGGGAGGCGTTCACCTGAAGAAGCTCTTTATCTTCTTGATGAACGAGGCGGCTTTGGGGAAGGTCTCCTCGCCCGAGGCCTTGGCAAACTCCCTGAGGATGCGTTTCTGTGTTTCGTTGACCGCCGTCGGCGTCTCGACTATGACGCGGACATGCTCGTCTCCGCGGACGCCGGAATGGACATCCGCTATCCCTTCGCCCCTGAGCCTGAATATCTTGCCGCTCTGGGTCCCCTGGGGGACCTTCATCTTTACCCTGCTCTTGAGCGTCGGGACCTCGACCTCGGTACCGAGCGCGGCATCTACCATGGAGATCGGCACTTCGCATAATATGTCGCTGCCGTGGCGTTCGAAGATCTCATGGGGCCTTACGTAAACGAGGACATAAAGGTCGCCGCGCTGGCCTCCGCGCTGGCCGGCCTCGCCTTCGCCCGCGACGCGCAGCCGCATCCCGCTTTCTATGCCTGCGGGTATCTTGACCGTTATCTTCCTGTCTACGACCGTCCTGCCGGCGCCCCTGCATTTGGGGCACGGCTTCGTTATGATGCTTCCTTCCCCGCCGCACTTGTCGCACGGCCGCGAGAAGAACATGAATCCCTGCGAAGACTGCACCTGGCCCCTGCCTCCGCACTTTGAGCACGCCTGGCGGGATGACCCGGGCGCGGTGCCTTCGCCCTTGCATGCCTGGCACATCTCGTGGCGCGGCACCACGAACTCTTTCGACGTGCCGAAAGCCGCTTCTATGAAGCTTATCTCCAGGTCGAACTGCAGGTCCGACCCGCGGCGCCTGCCTCCCGTTCCGGCCCTCTGCCCTCCGAACACCCCGTGGCCGCCGCCGAATATGCCGCCGAGTATATCCTCGAGGTCGATGCCTCCCATCCCGAGGTCCTCGAATATGCTCGAGAAGTCCGCGCCCCGGTAGATGTCCTCGCGGGTGTAGCGCGAATCTATGCCTTCGTGGCCGAACTGGTCGTACTGCGCCCTCTTCTGCGGGTCCGATAAAACGGCATAGGCCTCGGAAAGTTCCTTGAACTTCTCTTCCGCGGCCTTCTTGTCTGCAGGGTTCCTGTCCGGATGGTATTTGAGCGCCAGCTTCCGGTAGGCGCCCTTTATCTCATCCGCCCCGGCGCTCTTTTGCACGCCGAGTATTTCATAGTAATCGCGCTTGTCTGCCATATTATTGGGGACGCGTCACTTGGGGACACTCCGCAATTGCAACCTGTCCCTTTTTGACACGTCCCCTATCCTTTATCTTTTCTTTTTATCCTCATCGTCCGCGCGGAACTCGGCGTCGATGATATCATCCTTTTTAGGGCCACCTTCGGCTTCGCCCTGCGGTTGCTCAGGTCCGGGACCTGCCTCCGGGCCGCCCTGTGGGCCGCCGCCGGGTTGCCCTGTGGCACCTTTTTGCGCGCTCGCCTTGTATATCTCCTCGGCGAGTTTATACGACGCCTGCTGCAACGACTCCATCGACTTCTTTATGCGCTCGACGTTCTTGTCCTTTATCGCCTGCTTCAGGTCATTTAGGCCCGTCTCAATGTTGGCCCTGTCCTGCTGGCTTACTTTGTCGCCGTAATCCTTCAGCGACTTCTCGGTCGTGTAGACAAGGTTATCGGCCTGGTTGACGACCTCGACCTCTTCCTTCTTCTTCGTGTCTTCGGAAGCGAACTTCTCGGCTTCCTTGACCATGCGGTCTATCTCTTCCTTAGAGAGTTTCTTAGGAGCCGTGATCTTTATCGACTGCTCCTTGCCCGTGCCGATGTCCTTCGCGTTGACATGGACTATGCCGTTCGCGTCTATGTCGAAGGTGACCTCTATCTTCGGCATGCCTCTCGGCGCAGGCGGTATTCCTACGAGGTCGAAGCGTCCGAGCTCAACGTTGTCGTTGGCCATCGGCCTTTCGCCCTGCAGCACGCGCACCGTGACCGCCGGCTGGTTGTCTGCCGCGGTCGAGAATGTCTGGCTCTGCCTGGTCGGTATGGTGGTGTTCCTCTCTATCAATTTAGTGAACACGCCGCCCAGCGTCTCGATGCCCAGCGAAAGCGGTGTGACGTCCAAGAGCTGTATGTCGTTTATCTCGCCTTTCAACGCGGCCGCCTGTATCGCGGCGCCCAGGGCTACGCATTCCATCGGGTCGACTCCGCGCTCTATCTTCTTGCCGACGTAATCCTCGACGAACTTCTGGATTATCGGCATGCGCGTCGGGCCGCCGACGAGTATTACCCTCGAGATGTCGTTCATCGTAAGTTTCGCGTCCTTGACGGCGTTCTCCATCGGGGCGCGGCAGCGGTTGACTATCGGCGACACGAGGTCGTCGAGCTTCGCGCGGGTTATCGTATGCGTGAAATGCTTCGGCCCGCCCGCGTCTGCCGTGATGAACGGCAGGTTGATGTCGGTCTGCAGGGTGCTAGAGAGCTCGACCTTCGCCTTCTCGGCCGCCTCGCGCAACCTCTGGACCGCCATCTTGTCGTTCTTGAGGTCGATGCCGGTCTCGCGCTTGAATGTCCCGACGAGGTATTCTATCAACGCGTTATCCATGTCGGTGCCGCCGAGCTGGGTATCGCCGTTCGTGGACAATACCTCAAAACCGCTCGCCTTCTGCTCCTTGTCGTACCACATTTCCATGATGGTGACATCGAGCGTACCGCCGCCGAGGTCGAAGACCATTATCTTCATCTCTTTTTCGGCCTTGTCGATCCCGTACGCGAGGCATGCGGCCGTAGGCTCGTTGATTATACGCAGGACCTTGAGCCCCGCGATCTCGCCGGCGTCTTTCGTCGCCTGGCGCTGGTTATCGTTGAAATAAGCGGG
This sequence comes from uncultured Planctomycetia bacterium, assembly GCA_964650515.1. Lineage (GTDB taxonomy): Bacteria > Omnitrophota > Gorgyraeia > Pluralincolimonadales > Pluralincolimonadaceae > UBA6215. The sequence goes on from CAZYUB010000018.1 coordinate 6,393, forward strand.
GCACGTTATTACCGCCTCGTTGACTGTGTCTCCGAGGTATGCCTCCGCGTCCTGCTTGATCTTCTGGAGGATGAACGCCGATATCTGCTGCGGCGTATAATCCTTGCCGTATACGCCGAACTTGAAGTCGGTGCCCATCTTCCTCTTCGCGGCCTGTATCGTGCCTTCCGGGTTGATGGCGGCCTGCCTGCGCGCGGGTTCGCCTACGAGGCGCTGTCCGTCCTTCGTGAAAGCCACATAAGACGGGAACGCCTTCCCGCTGGCCACGCCCGCGCCTTCCGCGGACGGTATTATCGCCGGGCGGTCGCCTTCCATCACCGCCGCAGCCGAGTTCGATGTACCGAGGTCTATTCCGATCGCTCTTGCCATTTTATTTTTCCTCCTCTGATTTTTCTTCCGTAGTTTCTTCTTCCTTCTTGTTCGAGACCTTCACTGCCGCCGGCCTCAAAACCTTTCCGTTAAGCTCATACCCTTTCCTCATGACCTCGAGCACGGTATTCTCGGGGTGAACCACATCCTCTACGTGCTCCACCGCTTCGTGCTTCTCCGGGTCGAACGGCTGCCCGGCGGGGTCGATCACCTTAAGCCCGTTCTCCTTCAGTATATCCTCGAAGTCGCGCCTGACCATCTCGATCCCCTGCAGCAGCACCTTCGTGTCGTTCGTATTCTTCGCCGAGTCGATAGCGCGCTCGAAATCATCCATTACCCTCAACAGCTCCGTGATGATGCCCTCGTTCGCGAACCTCAGGAAATCCAGTTTCTCCTTATCCTGCCTCTTCTTCCTGTTCTCGAAATCCGCCTGCATCCGCAGCATCTTCTCGGCGCATTCTTCCGCCTTTGCCGCGCTCTCTTTCAGCGCGGACAGTTCTTCCTCGGTTATCTTTACCTTCTTATGCTCATCCATATATTACTCGCTTAGCCTTGTAAGGAGCCTGCTGAACGCGTTGCCTACGAATTCAACGGCGGGGACGGCCCTCGTATAGTCCATCCTTGTCGGCCCTATCACGCCGATGCTGCCGACGTTCCTGTTGCCTATCCTGTAATTCGATATCACTATGCTGCATTCCCTGATGTCATCGTAGGGGTTCTCCGAACCTATATGTATCCTTGCGTTCTGCTCGTTCATGTCCTGGTCCATTATATCGAGGATCTCTTCCTCTTCCTCGAGTATCTTCAGCAGGCGCTTGACCTTGTCCGAGTCCCTGAACTCCGGCTGCTCCATCATATGGTGCGCGCCGTCGAGCAATATCCTCTCGCCGCTGTCCTCGAGGATATGCGACATGTTGAGCAGCTCCGTCGCCTCCTTGAACAGGTGGTGGAACGGGTCGTTCTCCCCTATGACCCTCCTGAGAAGGTGGTCGGCTATCTCGTTGAGCTGCAGGCCGTCGAGCTCGTCGTTAAGGAACTTCGATACCTTTGAAAGCTCAGACTCCTCGAGCGTCTCGTGTATCTCGAATATCGAGTGTTTTACGAGCCCCTGCGCCGTGAAGAGCAATGCGTATACCTTCGTCCTCGTCGCGGGGATAAGCTCTATCCTCTTGAAGGTCCTTCTCTTCGCCCGCGGGAAGCTGACCATAGATGTCTGGCCAGTCAGGCCCGATACTATGCGTGCCGCCCTCTTGATAAGGTCCTCGAGCTCGTCCGCTTCCTGGCTCAAGGCACCCTCGACGAACTCTTTCTCGTCCTGGGTCAGCTGCTTCGGCTCCATTATCGAATCGACAAAATACCTGTATCCCCTGTCCGTAGGTATCCGTCCGGCCGAGGTGTGCGGATGCATGATATAGCCGACCTCTTCCAGTTCGGACATGATATTCCTGATGGTCGCCGGGCTTAAGCGCTCTCTTAGCTTCTTTGATACGGCAAGCGAGCCGACCGGGGCGGCGGTCGATACATAGGAATCGACAACCACCTCGAGAATGTTGTTTCTCCTTGAAATATAATCGGTTACAACCATTTGGCTTTCCCTGTTAGCACTCATTTCGCCCGAGTGCTAATTAGAGTTTATCACAAAAGCCCTTTTTGTCAAGTAAATTTTTTAGACGGACCGGCATATCCGCTTCCAGGTGGACATACTCACCCTTGAAGTCACGGCTTATTATGCTGGATTCCTTGTATATCTGGCTTAGGAGCTTGCCTTCCGACTGGGGGATAGCGGCTTTGACGTAGACGAGCGAGGCGAACAATATCATCGAGACCCGCTGGACGAGCTCTTCCAGGTTCTCCTTCTTCAGGGCCGATATCGCTATGGAGTTGTCGAATTCGCGCAGTAACCTCGAGATGACCGCTTTGTCCTCTACCTTATCCGACTTATTCAGCACGGTTATTATCATCTTATCGCGTATATCCAGCTCTTCGAGCACTTCGTATACCGCCTGGCTGAGCTCATGCACCATCGGGCTCGACGCATCAAGGACATGTATAATGATATCCGCTTCGGCGACCTCTTCCAATGTGGCCTTGAACGCCTCTATGAGATGGTGCGGGAGCCTGTGCAGGAAGCCGACCGTATCTACGAAGACGACCTTCTGGTTGTTCGGCAGCACAAACCTGCGCGCGGTCGGGTCCAGCGTCGAGAAGAGCCTGTCCTGCGACAGCACGTCCGAATCCGTGAGCGCGTTCAACAGCGTCGATTTTCCCGCGTTCGTATATCCTATCAGAGATATTATCGAGATCTCACCCTCATGGCGCCTGCGCCGGAGCTCTCCCCTTCGTTCGTGGATCTTAGAGAGACTGTCTTTCAGCCTTGAGATCTTCTCCCTTATCTTCCTGCGGTCCATCTCGAGTTTCTGCTCACCGGGGCCCCTCGTCCCTATGCCGCCTCCGAGCCGCGAAAGCATTATGCCCTTGCCCTTGAGGCGCGGCAGCAGGTATTCGAGCTGCGCGAGCTCTACCTGCACCTTGCCTTCGGTCGAATGTGCCCTGCGCGCGAAAATATCGAGTATCAGCTGTGTCCTGTCTATTACCTTTACGCCTATCGACTCCTCGAGGTTCTGCTGCTGCGAGGAAGTCAGGTCATCGCCGAATATCACGACATCGGCACCTTTATCCTTGCAGATAGAACTTATCTCCTCGGCTTTCCCCTTCCCTATATAATGCCCGGCAACCGGCTTGTCCTTGAAGCATTCTACCAGGTCTACGACCTGCAGCCCCGCCGACCGCACAAGCTCCCTGAGCTCGAAGTTGATGTCGTCGAGTCGCCATGTATCCTTATATTTCTTGTCGAAGAATTCTACGGTTATTAAGAGAGCTTTTTCCATATCGCCCTTGCCTTCTCCTCTGTATCGAAATCCTTCTCAAGCATTATCCATTCAATGCGCGGGTCGCGCTTGAACCACGTCATCTGCCTTTTCGCGAAATGCCTCGTATTCCTCTTCGTCAGTCTTTTGGCTTCTTCAATGTCGTAGTCGCCCGCAAGATACCCGAAAGCCTCCCTGTACCCGAGCGCCTGCGACGCGGTAAGGCTGAGTTTCCCCTCCATCAGGGCCCTCGCCTCGTTGACCAAGCCTTCGGAGAACATCTGATCGACCCTTTCGTCTATCTTCTCGTACAGCGCCGCGCGTTCCATCTCGAGCCCGAATATCCTTACGTCGTATTTATCCCCGAGCCCGGATGTCTTCTTCCTGAGTTCGGATATCGGCGCCGACGCTTTCTCGAAGACCTCCAGCGCCCTGATTATCCTCCGCAGGTCGTTGGCGTGGATCTTTTTCGCCGCCTCCGCGTCAACTTGGGTCAATCGCGCGTAAAGCTGCCCGACGCCAAATTCCTCCGCCTCCTGTTCAAGCCTCTGCCTTAGTTCCCTGTCGGTCACGGGCGCCTCGAATATGCCGTCTATAAGGACCTTCACGTAGAGGCCGCTGCCGCCGACCAGGAGCGGCGTCTTGCGGCGGGATATTATGTCTTCTATGGCCTTTACCGCGAGCTCGCGGAACTGCGCGACCGAGAACTCCTCGGACGGCTCTATTATATCGACGAGATGGTGCGGTATGGAGCTCAGCAGGACCTTCGCCGGCTTGGAAGTGCCGACGTTCATGCCCCTGTAGACCTGCATCGAATCGCACGATATTATCTCGCATTCTACCAATTTAGCGAGCTCGAACGATATGCCGGTCTTGCCTATCGCCGTGGGGCCTACGATGAACACCAGCTTATTCGCCATATTAAGGCAGGACTTTGGTAGGCAGGCCCTCGGCCCGCAGTCTCTTCGCGAGTTCTTCCGCCCCTTCCCTCGCGTCGAGCTTTCCGACGCGGACCTTGTAGGATTCCTCGCCCGGTTGTTCCGGCTTAACTATCGATGCCTCGTACCCTTTTTTCACGAGCTCATCGCAGAGTTTCAGGGCATTCGACTTCTTGTTGAAGGAGCCTACCTGCACTGTAAAGAAGAGTATCTCATCGCCTAAGGCCTGCGCGGCCATCTGCGCCTCGAAACTCATCGGGAATTCGCTTTTCACCTTCTGGTAATAGTTGCGCGCGGCCTGCCACTTGCCTTCCTTCTGCGCGCTCTTCGCGAGCCTGAAATACGCTGTCGCGCCGCCCCCGGCGTTAGGGTATTTCGTCATATATTTCTCATACTCCTTGAACGCGTTCTTATAATCCCCGGTAAGGTAATAGCTGTCCGCGATACCGAGCTGCGCCAGCGGGCAGAACCTGCTGCGGGGAAATGCGCTCACGAGCTGGTTGAAGTTCTTCCTCGCGAGGTCATACCTGCCGATCTTGTTAAGGCTCGTACCTATCATATAATAGAGCTTGTCCTGCTCCCTTGAATTGCCTACCTGCTTTACGCCCTCGCGGACCGTATTCTCGTAATCGCCGCTGACGAAATATTCCTCGACCGTCTCCGCGAAAACCGGCGCCGTTGCCGCGGTTGCCGCTAATAATACCATGAACATCAGCGCGCCGCCCGCGAGCGTATGCCCGACGACCGAGCTTACCTTCACTTTTTTTAACGTCCCTATAAGCTCCCTTCCGCCTTCGAAGACCGCCTTTATGTTCTGCCTGTTCCTGCCTGTCACTTTATGCTTTTCCTTTCTGCATATGCTCTCGACAAGGACCTCCGTCTGCCTGCCTACGAACTCCCTGTCCTTCGCGTCCGATATCTTATCGCGCAGCCTGAGAAGCACCTGGTTGCGCTCTTCCTTCGTTTTCTTCGGGACATCATCCTCGAGGCCGCTAGCCTTTGCCGGAGGCCGCGGCGAATATTTGAATATGAACGCCGAGTTGAACCCTATATCCTCGATGAGCTTCCTGGTCTTCCCGAAATCCTCATCGGACTCACCGGGGTATCCAACTATGACATCCGTAGTTATCGCGCAATCCGGGACATGCTTGCGCAGCATCTCTACCTTCTTTAGGTAGTCGGAGGCCGTATACCCCCTGTTCATCGACTTGAGTATTCTATCAGAACCGGACTGCAAGGGCAAATGAAGATGCTCGCAGACCTTCGGCAGGTCGCGCATCGCCCTGAAGAGCTCCTCCCCCGCATCCTTCGGATGGCTCGTCAGGAACCGTATCCGCTCTATGCCTTCTATCCCGTTTATCCTCTCCAGCAGCGATGCAAAAGGAGCCATGCTCTCAGGGGACACCCTTCTAGAATTTTCTTCTTTGTATGAATTTACATTCTGCCCGAGCAACGTAACCTCTTTATAACCGCCGTCCGCAAGCGCTTTTATCTCATCTATTATATCGTCTGCCGACCGGCTGATCTCCCGCCCTCTGACATACGGCACTATGCAATACGAGCAATAGTTGTTGCAACCCTCCATTATCGTAACAAGGGCCGAGATGCCTTTGGCATGGTAGGCGATGTTATCGACATACGGCCGCGCGTTCTTATCCGTCGCGATGACGGCTTCTTTCCTCTCGGCCAGTATGCCCTCGACTATGCCGGGGATATCATAGATGTTGGCCGGGCCGGCGATAAAATCGACTATCGGCAGCCTCTCGATTATCCTATCGCCCTGCGCCTTCGCCATGCAGCCTGCCACGCCTATCACCATTCCGGGCCGCTTCTTCTTCAGCGCTTTAAGCTCGCCTACATTGCTTATCGCGCGGTCCTCGGCATGCTTCCTTACGGAACAGGTATTGAATATCGCGACATCCGCTTCTTCAGGGGAATCCGCAAGGGCATACCCCTTCTTCATGAACAAGCCGGCTATCTCCTCCGAATCCCGGAAGTTCATCTGGCATCCGAAGGTGCGCAAAAGTATACGCTTTCCATGACCCTGCTTGCCCTCGGATTTGCCTGTATTGTCGTCGTTTCGCTCTTTTTCTGACATTTTGCTCCTTTTCCCTCACCGTCATCCTGAGGAAGGCCGTAGGCCGACCGAAGGATCTGCTTTTCTGTTAGATTCTTCGCCTTCGGCTCAGAATGACGAATCTTTAACCCCTCTTCATAACACATTTTCCAAGGTTCGTTGATCTCGACCTTGACGA
>CAZYUB010000019.1:0-11883 GCA_964650515.1 uncultured Planctomycetia bacterium
TAAGGACACCGAGAAAGCGATAGCCTAGTTTGAAAAAAATGAAACTCGTTTCAGGAATACTTGCGATTGCAGGTTTTCTCTTCACGTCCACTCTTATCGTCTCGGCCTGCCATCAATACCCCATAGAGTACTGGATATACGGGGTCGTAGGTTCCCTGCTCATACTCGTGAACTTCCTCATACTTGCCGCGTGGTTCGCCTTCGGCGAATGGGGGCTCTGGACGTATGTGGCCCTCTCTTCGGTGCTCACCCTTTTTGTCACGCTAGTCACCAACGCGAGGTGGCTCAATATCCAGATACTCGTATTCGTGGCGCTCGGCGCGTTCGTTACGATATTCAAGAACAGCATGGTATCGTATATCATGTCCATCGACAGGCAGATAGGCACGCTTGAAGAGGAGCGTAACGCATTGCAGGCGGAATATTCGTATATGCAGGGGACTAATGACGCGCTGAAGGAGAAAGTGATCAGGTACGCGACGCTCAAGGACCTCACGAGCAGGCTCAGTTCAACACTCTCGCTCGAAGGGGTCATCGACATCGTCATCGAGAACGTATCGGACCTCGTCGAGAAGGCCGACGCCTGCATCCTTTACCTCGTTGACGAGGACGCGCACGAACTCGCGCTGAAGGCCGCGCGAAGCAAGGAAGGAACTCTCTCGGTCAAGTCCAAGAAGGGCGATATCTTCGACATGTGGGTGCTGAAGCAGAGGCAGCCGCTGCTCGTCTCAGATACGGACAAGGATTTCAGGTTCAACCTCGACCTCGTCCCGGAGGAGTTCAAAAGGGAGTTCAAGTCGGTCATCGCGGCCCCGCTGATATCGCAGAAGAAGGTCATAGGTATTCTAAGGGTCGAGTCGAGGGAGGCCGAGGCGTACGTTTCGGACGACCTGAGGCTGCTGACCACGCTCTCCGACCTCGCCGCGATCGCGCTCGAGAACGCTAAGCTCTACCGCCGCATAGAGGAGCTCGCGATCAGCGACGGCCTTACCGGCCTTTATTGCCAGCGCTATTTCAAGGAGCGACTGGAAGAGGATATCCTTAAGGCGACAAGGCTCAGGCAGCCGCTCTCGCTTCTAATGATAGATATTGACGGTTTCAAGTCATATAACGACAAGTACGGGCATACGGCGGGCGACATAGTGCTCAAGTCGATAGGCGATATCATGAAATCCTCGATAGAGCTCGGAGACCTGGCGGCAAGGTTCGTCATAATACTCTTCGGAAAGAGCAAGCAGGAAGCGAGATCGCTCGGCGAGGCCGTCAGGAAGAAGATAGGGTCGCAGAAGTTCATCCTGCGGCAGGTGGATACGCACGTGACCGTCTCCATCGGATGCGCGACGCTTCCCGAAGACGCGGTGGCAAGGGACGAGCTGATCAGGACCGCGGATGCGGCCCTCTATCAGGCGAAATCGGGAGGAGGCGATAAAGTATGCCTGGCGTGAACGCAAATACGCAAGTAGGCTCGCAGGCCAACCCGCAGGTCGGCTCGCGGAAGTGGCTCTTCTCGGGAAAGGGCATATTCTTCCTGTTCCTGTTCCTCGCGCTTGTCCGTCCGGTATACAGCCTGGTATTCAGCCAGAAGGCGGCGTTCTTCCTTCTCAACGTGAACCTTTCCGTGATCGCGATAGTCCCGGTCGCGTTCGAGTTCGGCCTTGTTCCCGCATACATTATATCGGGGTCGGTAAGCGTTGTCACGATAGCGTCGATGTTCTTCAATAAAGGCGCGGAGTTGCCGTATCTCGCGTCGATACTTTTCATAAACCTTATCCCGCTGCTCCCCGCGTATTATAACGGGATGTATAACGAGTATTTCAAGAAGAAGAACTCGATTTTCAGCGAATCCAGGGCATCGTACGAAGAGTTCACGACCGAGCTTAAGGTGCTCAAGGACCTCAATATATCCCTGCAGAACCAGGTCCACGACATCCTCGACCTCTACGAAGTGACAAAGAAGATGAGCGCCTCGCTCGAAATGGAAGAGATGCTGAGGATATTCAGGGATGCCGTAAGCAAGATATCGAAGTTCGTGACCGCGAAGGTCATACTGATAGACGAATCCCAGGAGGTCCCGGTCGCGCGGGTGACATATGAGATACATAACCCCACAACGAAGAGGCCGTCGTCGGCCGATGTGCACAGCGGGCCGCCCGGCAAATTCGACCAGCTGCTGGCGGAATCCATATCGTCGCGCAAGGAAGTCATATACCTTAAGTCCCCGATAGAACGCAACCACCCGTTCAGGGAGTTCCTGGGCGGCGGGGACAAGTCGTTCATAGCGCTGCCTTTGCTTTCCGAAGGTATACCTATAGGCATACTTACCATAGAGGGTATAGACGAAGAGCATGCCGAGAGCTTCTCTATCCTCGCGGAGCAGCTATCGCTCGAGCTTAAGAAGATAAGCCTGTACGAGAGGGTGCAGTCGCTTGCGATAACCGACGGGTTGACCGGCATATACGTCAGGAGGCATTTCCTCGAGAGGTACGCGGAGGATTTCGCTCGCTCGAAGAGGCACAACCTGAAGCTGTCAGTCCTCATGATAGACCTCGACCATTTCAAGCAGTGCAATGACACGTACGGCCATCTCGTCGGGGATATCGTGCTGAAGGAGATAGCCAAGATAATGAAGGATTTCGTCCGCCAGGTGGACCTTATAGGAAGGTACGGCGGCGAGGAGTTCGTGCTCGCGCTGCCCGACACCGACAGGAATTCCGCGATAGCCGTAGCGGAGAGGATAAGGCAGGAGGTCGAAAGGCACAAGTTCAGGGCGTATGACGAAACGATAGCGATGACCATCAGCGCGGGCGTCGCGACATACCCGGATAACGGAGACGATGTCCAGGTCCTGATAGACAAGGCGGACCAGGCCCTTTACAGGGCCAAGGAAGAGGGAAGGAACAGGGTGGTAAGTTGGCCCTGAAATATATTGAAAAATCACGCGTTTTGAGTTAAGATTAACTCCTCAAATGACGAAATTTGCTATAGGCATAGACCTCGGCGGCACGTATACCAAGCTCGCCCTTGTAAGCCCAAAAGGAAAGATCGTAGAGAGAGGCAGGCTGTCCACATCGGACCACCCGACTAGGGACGGGTTGCTGCGGGCTATTGCTTCCGAGATAGGTATCCTCCTTAAGAGGGCCCGGGTACCCCGAAGCCGCGTAAAGGGAGTGGGAATAGGCGTGCCGGGGCTTGTGGATTTCAGCAAGGGCGTGGTTTACAACCTGACCAACGTTAAGGGATGGAAGAACACGCCGGTCAAGAGGCTTCTTGAAAATAAGCTTAAAATACCCGTGCTTGCGGATAACGACGTCAACGTCATGGCGCTCGGTGAATGCAGGTTCGGCGCCGGCAAGGGAGCCGTTAATGCGGTCTGCATAACGCTCGGTACCGGCGTCGGCGGCGGCGTTATCATAGGCGGCGGGCTTTACCGCGGATCTACTTTCTCGGCCGGTGAGGTGGGGCATATGCCGCTTAAGGAAGACGGACTAAAGTGCAACTGCGGCGGTTACGGATGCCTTGAAAGATATGTGGGCAACAGGCGTATTTCGGAAGAGTACAGGTCGATGAAGAAGGGCACAGCGGCCCTTATGAGCCCCGAGTCGATTAGCATCGCGGCAAAAAAAGGCGACAAGACGGCGATCGAGCTCTGGGACAGGGTGGGCAAAAGGATCGGAACGACGCTCGCGGGTATAGTGAACCTGCTGAACCCGGAGATGATCATAGTCGGCGGCGGCGTGGCGGAGGCGGGAGAGCATCTCTTTGGCCCCATGCGCGAGACAGTGAAAAGACGTGCGATGAAGATACCAGGCGGTGCCGTAAAGATAGTAAAGGCGAAGCTGGGCAACGACGCCGGCGTAATAGGGGCTGCGGCCCTTTTCTTTTAACAATATAAACGATCGGAAACGGGAATTGCATAATAACAGGAACCTGGCTGTAATCTTTGTTGTTGCCGTTGCGGCGCTGCTAACATGCGCGTGCGCGAACGCGGAAGGGAAAGGCGGCATGACGCCCCTTGACTTCGATAAGGACAGCAAGGAGCCGGTCATCATCAACGGCGACACGGTCGAGTATGACGAGGCCGGGAAGACCGCCAGCGCTAACGGCAACGTATCGATAATATACCAGGACCTGAAGGTCACCTGCAAGAAGGCGATGTTCCATTCCGACACGAAGGAAGTGATCGCGGAAGGCGACGTCATCCTCACGCAGGACAAGAACCTGTTCAAGGGCGAGAAGGTAGTCTATAACGTAGAGACGAAGACGGGCACCGTCATAAAGCCGAACGTTTTCATAGACCCGACGTTCTACGGCGGCGGCGAAAAGGCGGAGAAGCTCAGCAAGGAGCATTATTATATCAAGCGCGGTTATGTGACCACCTGCGACCGCGAGCATCCGCACTACAGGGTCCAGTCGAGGCAGCTTAACGTATACCTCGACGACAGGGTGACCGCCAGCAACATCCTGATGTTCGTCGGGGATGTCCCGATATTCTATTTCCCGTATTACAGCCACTCCCTTAAGGACAAGCATCCCGGCGTCACGATCATCCCCGGCAAGAACGACGACTGGGGGTATTTCGTGCTGACCTCATGGCGCTACTACTTCAACGATAACCTCAGGGGCCGCATACATATCGACTACAGGGAGAAGAGGGATTTCGCCTACGGCATAACGACGAATTACGGCACCGAGGACTACGGAAGCGGCATCTTCAGGTTCAATTATTTCGACGAGAAGAAGGAGCGCATCTGGAGCAGCAGGCCCGAGCAGGAATCCGACTCGCCGAAAGGCAAAAAGATCGAACGCTACCGCGCGCAGATGAGGCACAAATGGCAGATGGACCCGATAACGCAGGGAGTGTTCGAGTTCAACAAGATGTCCGACGCGAACGTGATCAAGGATTATTACATAAAAGATTACCAGCGCGACATGGTCAACAGCAATTACGCCTCCGTCATAAGGGCGGACAAGTACTACACGACAAGCTTCCTCGCGCAGAAGAGGATGAACCGGTTCGATTCGGTCGTGGAGTACCTGCCGCAGGTCAAGATAGAGACGACGAGCATAAAGATCGGCAAAACCAGCTTTTATTATGACGGCCTTGCCTCGGCCTCGAACCTTAACAAGCTCGAGCCGTCGCCGGTAAACTCCGTGGCCACTACGAACAGGTTCGACACGAGCAATAAGCTATCGTACCAGTCGACGCTGTTCGGATGGCTTTCGGTCACTCCTTTCACGGGCACAAGGCAGACCTTCTACAGCAGGGACCTGGAGGGCGACCGCAATTTCATGCGCGGCATCTTCTTCACGGGGGCCGATGTCAGCACGCGTTTTTACAAGACCTACAATTATAACTCCAAGATGTTCAACATGGAGATAAACGGCATAAGGCACGTTATTGCGCCGACCGTGAAATATTCATACACGCATGAGCCTACCGTCAACAGGTCGAAGCTCGGCCAGTTCGATGAGGTCGACAATATAGGTTTCTCGAATGTGATATCGCCGTCCCTCGAGAACAAATTACAGACGAAACGCATGGTGGGCGGCAAGATGGCGACTGTAGACCTCGCGAGGTTCATAGTCAGCACGGACTATAATTTTGCGACCGAGACCGATAAGGGCGGCAAGCTCGACAATTACAGCCTCAGCTTCGAGTCGAAGCCGTATAACTGGATGAGGCTACTGTCTAATGCTGTATATAATCCGCACAGGTCGAGGTTCGAATCGTTCAGCTTCAACTTCGCAGGCAACCCGGAGCTCGATTTCGACAACCAGGACCTCAGGCAGCAGGTTTATACCGACATATCGAGGAAGAAGTGGGGCTATGCCGGAGGTTACAGGTGGGATAACGACCTCGGAAGCCTCATAGAGAGCCAGTTTATGTTCAATGTGACGCCGAAATGGAAGATAACCGCGTATAACAGGTTGGACCTCAAGAGGTTCGGCACCGCGATCGACGGGACGCCGAAGAAGTTCATCAACAGCATGGCGGAACAGGAATACAGGATCAGCCGCGACCTGCACTGCTGGATAGGGGATTTCGTATACAACATATCAAGGGACCACGGACATACATTCATGGTGATATTCAGGATAAAGGCGTTCCCGGATGTTCCGGTAGAATTCGAGCAGAACTATAACCCGCCGATGTTCGGTTCGGCGATGCCCCCGGGCTAAATAAGGCAGGAGACCTATGAAGATAACCGTGATAGGGGCAGGATATGTCGGGCTTGTGACGGCGGCTTGCCTGGCCGACCTCGGTAACGACGTCACGTGCAACGATATCGACAGCGCGAAGATCGCCCAGCTGAACAGGGGCAAGATACCGATATACGAGCCGGGACTCGACGACCTGATAAAGAGGAACCGCAGGGAGCGCAGGCTTAAGTTCACGACGAACCTCAAGGGATGCGTAGAGTCGAGCGGGATAATATTCATCGCGGTCGGCACGCCTCCGAAGGACAGCGGCGAGGCGGACCTCACGCATATAGAGGCCGTAGCCAGGGATATCGCGAAATACATGAAGTCGTACCATCTCGTCGTCGAGAAATCCACGACGCCGGTCGAGACGGGGACATGGATAAAGAAGACGCTTGAAGCGTACGCGCGAAAGAACGTGAAATTCGACGTCGCGTCGAACCCGGAGTTCCTCAGGGAGGGCTCGGCGATAGGCGATTTCATGCATCCTGACAGGATAGTCATCGGCGTCGAGAGCAAGAAGGCGGAGCAGATGCTTACGGATCTCTACAGGCCGCTGGGCGCGGAGATAATCGTGACGAACATCAACAGCGCGGAGATAATCAAGCACGCGTCGAACTCGTTCCTCGCAACGAAGATATCGTTCATAAATGCCGTCGCGAACATCTGCGAAAAGGCCGGAGCCGATGTCGAGGAGGTCGCGCGGGGCATGGGGCTCGACAAGAGGATAGGAAGGTCGTTCCTTGACGCCGGCATAGGGTTCGGAGGGTTCTGCTTCCCGAAGGATATCGAGGCGTTCATCCATATATCGGAGAAGATAGGGTATAATTTCGAATTGCTCAAGTCGGTAAAGAGGATAAACGAGGCGCAGAGGACGCTCCTCGTGAAGAAGATAGAGAAAGCGGTCTGGAACATAAAGGGCAAGAAGATAGCTATGCTCGGGCTGGCGTTCAAGCCGAACACCGATGACATGAGGTTCGCGCCGTCCTTGACGATAGCGGAGAAGCTCAGGCAGGAAGGCGCGCATATAAGGGCTTATGACCCGCAGTCGATGGCAAGGGCGAAGAAACTGCCGGAGTTCAAGGGCGTGAAATTCTGCGAAGGCCCTTACGAGGCGGTAAAGGGCGCGGACTGCACGGTGATCGTTACGGAATGGAACGAATTCAAGGAAATCGACCTGAAGAAGGCAAAGAAACTCATGAGGCAGCCGGTCGTCGTAGACGGCAGGAACATATACGAGCCTAAAAAGATGAGGGAACTCGGGTTCAGATACAGCTGCATAGGGAGGACATAGAAGATGATAGAAGGCGTAAAGATAAAGAAGCTGAAGGCGATCCCCGACGAGAGGGGCAAGCTCATGGAGATACTGCGCAACGACGACGATATATTCGAGAAATTTGGCCAGGTATATTTTACGACCGCGTTCCCGGGCGTCGTCAAGGCGTGGCATTTCCACAAGAAACAGGACGACCATTTCGTCTGCCTGCAGGGGAAGATAAGGTTGGGGCTCTATGACGCGAGGGAGGGCTCGAAGACGAAGGGCGAGGTGAACGAGTTCATCCTTTCTCTCGAAGACCCTTTCATGGTAAAGATACCTAAGGGCGTGTACCACGGGTTCAAATGCATCGCGGACACCGAATCTATGATCCTGAACGTGCCTACAATGGCGTATAACCCGAAGGAGCCGGACGAGTTCAGGCTTGACGCCTACGATAACGATATACCGTTCGACTGGAGGAAGTGATGGCGCCGCGCGGAGTAATACTCGCTGGGGGCCTCGGCAAGAGGTTGGATCCGCTAACGCGGATCACTAACAAGCACCTCCTGCCCGTCTATGACAGGCCGATGATATATTACCCGATACAGACGCTCGTCGACGCGGGGATCAGGGACATACTTATCGTGACCGGCGGCAATAACGCGGGGGATTTCCTGCGCCTGTTAGGCAACGGCTCCGAGTTCGGGCTGAACCATATCAACTACACGTACCAGAGGGGCGAAGGCGGGATAGCGGAGGCGCTGGGCCTCGCGAAACATTTCGCGCAGGGGGAGAAGATAGTCGTAATACTCGGCGACAACCTCATAGAGAAGAGCATAAAGAAACATGTGGACGAGTTCATCGGGCAGGCGGAAGGCGCGAAGATACTGCTTAAGAAGGTCCCGGACCCGCAGAGGTTCGGCGTCGCCGAGATCAGGGGCGGCAGGATAATAAGCATAAAGGAGAAGCCGCGGAAACCGAAGTCCGACCTTGCCGTAACGGGCGTATATATGTACGATCCTAAGGTATTCGATATCATAAGGCCCCTGAAGCCGTCGAAGAGGGGCGAGCTCGAGATAACCGACGTGAATAACGAGTATATCAGGCTCGGAGAGATGACCTTCGACGTCCTCGACGGTTGGTGGACGGATTGCGGGACCTTCGAATCGCTCTTCCGGGCGAACAAGCTTGTCGAAGAGGGCCTGAGAAGGAAAGGCGGCGGAAAATGAGGATACTCGTCACGGGAGGCGCCGGCTTCATCGGCTCGAACTTCATCAGGTATGTGCTCGGCAGGAACAAGAGCTGCGAGATAACGAACCTCGACAAGCTCAGTTATGCCGCGAACCCCGAGAACCTGAAGGATATTGAAGGCAACCCGAACTACACGTTCGTCAAGGGCGACATATGCGACCATGACACCGTCGAGAAGGCGATGGACGGCTGCGATTACGTCGTGAACTTCGCGGCCGAAAGCCATGTAGACAGGTCGATCCATTCCGCCGACGAATTCATACGCACGAACATCCTCGGGACGAACATCCTGCTCGAGAAGGCGAGGATGAAGGGCATCACGAAGTTCATACAGATATCGACGGACGAGGTCTACGGCTCGATAGATAACGGCTCGTTCACGGAATCGAGCACGCTGGTCACGAACAGCCCCTATTCGGCGAGCAAGGCGGCCGCGGAGCATATGTGCCACGCGTATTACGTGACCTTCGGCCTGCCGGTCGTGATAACCCGCAGTTCGAATAATTTCGGGCCTTACCAGTACCCGGAAAAGTTCGTGGCTCTGGGCATAACGAACCTGCTCGAAGGGAAGAAGGTGCCGCTTTACGGCGACGGAAAGAACGTGCGCGACTGGCTTTTCGTCGAGGACAACTGCGACGGCATCTATTTCGTGCTGAACAAGGGCACGGCCGGGGAAGTATACAACATCGCCGGCGGATACGAGATGATGAATATCGAGATGGTGCACGCGATCCTGAAGGCGATGGGTAAGGATGACTCGATGGTCGAATACGTCAAGGACCGCCTGGGCCACGACAGGAGGTATTCCCTCGACGATTCCAAATTAAGGGCGATGGGATGGAAGCCCGGCCACACATTCGCGTCGGCGTTGGAGAAGACGGTCAGGTGGTACGGCGACAACCGCGACTGGTGGATGAAGATAAAGCACAAAGACACATATAAGAGCTATTATAAGAAGCAATATAAGTGATGGGATCGAAGGTCATCGTAACCGGCGCTACCGGCATGCTGGGCCGCGATATCTGCATGGCGTTCTCGGGGACGAATGAGGTGATCGGCGAGCGCATCGACATAACCGACAGGGAAGGATTCATGGCATATGCCCTGTCGCACGCGCCGAAGGCCATAATCAACACGGCCGCGATAGCAGATGTCGACCGTTGCGAGCGTGAGCCCGCCGAGGCATTCCGGGTCAATGCGGAAGGCGCGAAGAACGTCGCGGATGCCGCAGCGGCGGCAGGGGCGATACTCATACATATAAGCACGGATTATGTCTTCGACGGAGAGAAGGCCGGGGACCGGGCCTATACGGAAGAAGACGGGACCGGGCCTTTAAGCGTTTACGGCAAATCGAAGTTAGCCGCGGAAGGATATGTCATTTCGGCCGGCTGCGACTATGCAATAATCCGTTCAAGCTGGATGTTCGGCGCCGGAGGAAGGAATTTCGTCGACTCCGTAATGGAGGCGGCGCAGGAGTGCGGCAAGGTCAGGGCGATATCGGAAAAATACGGCGGCCCTACATATACGGCGGACCTTGCCGAAGCCATACGGGCGCTAACAGACAAAATGGTTGCAGGCACCGCGAAGCCGGGAATATACAACATATCGAACTCGGGCAAATGCTCGCGTTACCAGTTCGCGAAAGAGATACTGGAGTTCTGCGGGCTTCCCGCGGAGGTCGTCCCGATAACCGCGAAAGAGGCGGGCGGGCAGGCCGTAAGGCCCAGGATGACCGAACTGGACAACTCGAGAATAGAAGGCGTCCTCGGATACAGGTTGAGGCATTACAAGGAAGCGTTCAAAGAGTACATAATAAGAAAGAGGGGGAATAAGGTCTGATGGCAATCAAGTTCAGGGATAAGATCAAACAGAAGAAAGCGAAGGTGGCGGTCATAGGCCTCGGCTATGTTGGGCTTCCGCTGGCCGTTGAGTTCGCAAAAGAAGGATTCCGCGCCCTCGGCGTCGACCTCGACAGAAGTAAGGTCGATTCGATAAATGCCGGCGATTCGTATATCCTTGATATCCCGGGCGAAGAGATAAAGCCCCTCGCGAAGAAGGGCATGCTGAAAGCGACGGTCGATTATTCGAGGCTGAAGGAGGTCGACGCGATAATAATATGCGTCCCTACTCCCCTGAGGAAGACGAAAGACCCGGACATGTCGTTCATAGTGTCTGCGGCCGAGGCCATCGCCAAGAACCTCAGGAAAGGGCAGGTAATCGTGCTCGAGTCGACGACATATCCCGGGACCACCGAAGAGGTGATACTGCCGATGCTCGAGGCCACGGGGCTGAAGGTAGGAAGGGATTTCTCGCTCGGTTTCTCGCCGGAGAGGATAGACCCGGGCAACCCGAGGTATATGACCCATAATATCCCGAAGGTCGTAAGCGGGATGACGGCCGAGTGCAGGGAGAACATAGCGTTGCTCTATTCGCAGATAGTCGATAAGGTCGTGACCGTCTCGTCGGTAAAAGTGGCCGAGATGGTGAAATTGCTCGAAAACACGTTCAGGTCGGTCAATATAGGGCTTGTCAACGAGCTTGCGCTGATGTGCGACAGCCTCAGGGTGGACGTCTGGGAGATCATAGAGGCCGCGAAGACCAAGCCGTTCGGGTTCATGCCTTTTTATCCGGGGCCCGGACTCGGGGGCCATTGCATACCTATAGACCCGATATACCTGGCGTGGAAGGCGAGGATACAGGGTTTCGAACCGAGGTTCATCGACCTCGCGTCGAAGATAAACGCGGACATGCCTGAGTATGTCGCCGAAAGGGTATCCCGTTCGCTGAACAGCAGGTTCGGGAAAGCGGTCAAGGGCGCGAAGGTCCTCATAATCGGCCTCTCGTATAAGAAGGATGTGACCGATACGAGGGAGTCGCCCGCATACGAGGTGATCGAGAAGCTGAAGGAGCGCGGTGCGTCGATATCGTATTATGACCCGTTCGTGCCTGCGTCTACGGTCTGCGGGCACAAGATCAAGTCCGTGCCGTTGAGCGCGGCGGAGATAAGGAAGAACGACTGTGTCGTGATAGTGACCGACCATTCTAACATCGACTACGATTTCATCGTCGATAACGCGAGATTCGTGCTCGATACGCGCAACGCACTCAGGAATATAAGAAAACGCGAGAAAATAGAAAGGCTTTAAGCTAATGGCGAGATCCCTGGTGACGGG
>CAZYUB010000020.1:0-2587 GCA_964650515.1 uncultured Planctomycetia bacterium
TCCGTATAGAAATCTACCGGCCCCGGAGCGCACGGGATCCCCTGTATCTCCTGGGCTTTCGTTAAATATACGTTGACAAGCTTTCCGGATTCGAAAAGGAAGATCCTCGCGCCGTCAACGACCTTTACGCCGCCGATCATCTTCCCCTCGGCCAGCGTGCCGGACTGCAGTTTGCCCGATTCATACAGGTATATCCTGCTGCCTTTGCTCAGCTTGATGCCCTGTAACGACACGTCGCGTGAGAGCTCGGCGTCCCTGATCTTTCCCGACTCATAAAAAAATATCCATCCCCGGCAAGGCAGGTCCTGCACGGCTGCCGGCTTCTCAAGTATAGCGTAATTGATCCTGCCGGACTCCGTATACTCTATCCTCGTGCCCGATGGCAGGGCTACGCCCTGTATATTCCTCGCGTTGTCAATGATCTCGAATTTTATCTCCGCCTGGGCGCTCTGGGCAACGGCAAGCAGGGCCAATAACGCCATCACGGCCAAACAGGGAATATTGCGCATATTATCAGGCCTCCACGCGCTATAAATATACCAAAAAAAACCGCAAATAACAAGGGGTTAATGCTTTTTTGTTGCGCGTGTGTTTCTTTACCTGTATAATGGCATCATATAACATGACTACTCTCAAGAGACCTTTAATCGTTCTTACATCTGCGGCCATGTTACTTTCCGCGGCGGGATGCCGCACTCTCACAGCCCCTTCGTCTTCCGAAGCTGCCTGGGTACCGGCAAAGAAGATACAGGCCTACGACGCGAAGGACAAGACCTGGCAATCCATCCGCGGGCAGAGGATCGATTCCTCGAAACCCCTCGCGCTCGGCGACCTTATAGACGTTGCTTTGCGCACGAACCCTTCCACTAAACAGGCATGGGAGAACGCGAAAGCGGTCCAGGCCGCAAAGCTCCAGATGGAAGGCCGCTATTACCCGAAAGTGACTATCAACGGCGAAGCCATAAGGCAGGATACCAGGGCCAATATTGACATGGCAAGCGTCGACTATTTCAAGTACGGGCCGGGCATACAGCTTACGTACCTGTTGCTCGATTTCGGCGGCAGGGCCGCCGACGTGGACGAGCAATCGCAGCTGCTCATCGCCGCGAATTTCCAGTTCAACAGGAAGATGCAGGACGTCGTGCTCGACGTCGAGACGTCCTATTATGATTACCACAGCTCGGTCGCGCTCCAGGCGGCGGCGGAATCGGACCTGAAGAACACGCAGGCCGCGTATGACGCGGCTTCCCGCAGGTACGAGGTAGGCCTCGCCGCGAAACTCGACGTGCTGCAGGCGAAATCGACATACGAGCAGACGCTGTATTCCCTCGAGAACGCGAAGGGCGCGGTCAAGACATCTAAGGCCGCGTTGGCGAGGTCTCTCGGCTATCCCGCGGACACCGTTTTTGAGGTGCTCGAGCCGTCCAAGGATGTCCCGAAGTCGGTAAATGACGAAGACATCACGGGCATGATAAACGACGCTATCGACCAGCGCCCCGATATCGCCGCGTTGAGGGCAAATCTCAGGGCGCAGAATGCCGTCGCGAGGTCCGCGAACTCCGACCTCTACCCGACGCTGAGCGCCGGCGCCTCGGCAAACAAGAATTTCTATAAATATTACAATTACAGCCAGCCGCGCGATACCGACAGGACATACGCGGCATACCTGAGTTTCGATTGGGACGTCTTCGACGGGTTCGAGAACCTGAACAAGCTTCGCGAGGAGCAGGCGCTCGCGAACGTCGAGCGCGAGAAGCTCATAGAGGCCGAGATCGCGGCCAGCACCGAGGTCTGGACCAAATACTACGACTTTAAGACGGCGGCCAAGAAGCTCGAATACAGCGAAGCGTTCCTGAACACGTCGCAGACATCATACGAGCTGGCCCTCGAAAGCTACAGCAACGGCCTGAACAGCATACTCGACCTGCTCGACGCGGAGAGCAAGCTCTCCGACGCGAAGAGCAGCCTCATACAATCAAAGAAAGACCTTTTCGTGGCACTGGCCCAATTGGCCCACGCGACCGGAACGATATATACAGGCGGAGAGACAAAAAATGAATAAGATCGGTAACACTCTGGCTAAGATCATCAAACACGCGGCCTGGATAGGCCTCGCGCTGCTGCTGACCCTCGGCATAATAAAGGGCTGCAGCCGCAAGCCCCCGGAGAGGAAGATGCCTCCGAAGATCGTCAAGGCGGTCAAGGCCGAGGCGAAGGACGCCGACATATCCATAGAGTCATTCGGCAACCTCTACTCGCCCTATAACGTGAACATCATGTCGCAGGTGACCGGCGAGATAAAGGAAGTCCATTTCAAGGACGGCGACATCGTGAAGAAGGGAGATATGCTCTTTACGATCGACCCGAGCTCTTATAAGGCCACCCTCGACAAGGCCGAGGCGCAGCTTATACAGGACCTCGCGAACCTGAAACTGAATAAGGATACGCTCGAGAGGAACAGGAAACTCCTCGCGAAGGAACTCATCTCGCAACAGGCCTTCGAGCAATACGAGACGAGCGTCACCTCGTCGGAGGCGACGATAAAGCTCGATAACGCCAACATAGAGCTTGCGAAGATCAACCTCGC
>CAZYUB010000020.1:2687-4899 GCA_964650515.1 uncultured Planctomycetia bacterium
AGGCGACGATAAAGCTCGATAACGCCAACATAGAGCTTGCGAAGATCAACCTCGCTTACTGCTATATCACCTCCCCTATCGACGGCACCTGCGGCAAACGCCAGGGGGACCCGGGCAATATAGGTATGGCGAATTCGGGGCCGACGCTAGTTAACATAAAAACGATCGACCCGCTCTACGTGGATTTCACGATCCCGGAAAGGGACCTCGATAACGTAAGGGAAGCGATGGCGAAAGGCCAGCTCAAGGTAGTCATCTCCATCGCGCGCGAAGGCGGCGACCCCACCTCGCGCGAAGGTGCTCTGCATTTCGTTGACAACGCGGTGGATAACACCACCGGCACGATCCTTCTGCGCGCCTCGGTCGACAACAAGGACTCCGCCCTTTGGGCCGGGCAGTTCGCGAACCTGCTGCTCGTCCTCCGCAGGGAAAAAGACGCCGTGCTAATACCCTACGAATCGATACAGGTGGGCCAGGACAAGGGCGATCTGTTCGATTACGTCTTTGTCGTGACGCCGGACAACAAGGCCGAGATGAGGAAGATAACCGTAGGCAACAAGGTCAATGACCATATGATCGTCGAAGAAGGGATCAAGGCCGGGGAGTACGTCGTGACCGCCGGCCAGATGGGCCTGAGGCCCGGAGCTGATGTCGAGATCAGCGCCCAACAGAACGGGACATCCAAAAAGGCGGCCGAATGAGCTTTTCCGAAAATTTCATAAGAAAACCGATCATGACCACGCTGCTCATGGTGGTCGTTACGATATTCGGCATTGCGGCCTATTTCACGCTGCCGATAAGCGACCTTCCGGTCGTTGATTACCCTGTCATACTCGTCCAGGTTGCGTATCCCGGCGCAAGCCCCGATACGATGGCATCCGCCGTCGCCTCCCCTCTCGAGAATGAGTTCACTGAGATACAGGGCCTGACAAGCATAATCTCTAACAATACAGAGGGCCAATCTCAGATAATCCTGACGTTCAACCTGAGCCGCAACGTCGACCTCGCCGCCCCCGACGTTCAGGCGGCCATATCGCGAGCTGCGGGCAACCTCCCTACCGACCTGCCGGCGCCGCCTTCATACCAGAAGGTCAACCCTTCTGACACGCCGATAATTTATATGATGCTCAATTCGGACTCGATGACCCCCGGCCAGCTCTATGACCTCGGCAACAGGACCGTTGGAAAGAGGATAAGCATGATCGACGGCGTCTCGCAGGTCCAGGTCTGGGGCGCGAAGACGGCCGTGCGTGTCCAGGTAGACCCGAACAAGCTCTCCGCTTTCCAGATAGGTATCAACGAGATAGCCGCGGCAGTCTCGACGGGCACGGTCCTGATACCCGCCGGAAGTTTGGACGGCAATGTCAAGGCGTTCTCGATAGAGCCGAAAGGCCAGCTCTTCAAGGCGAAGGATTATGATGAGCTTATCGTCGCTTACAGGAATAACGGCCCGGTCAGGCTCAAGGACGTCGGAAGGTGTATAGACAGCATAGACAACGATGTCATACGGCCGCTGCTCGCGAAACCGGGAGAGCCCGTAAGGGCCAACACGGTCATAGTGGCGATATCGCGTTCGGCCGGTTCGAATACGGTCGCGCTTTCGGCCCAGATAAATGAGATCGCCGAAACGCTCAGGAAAGAGCTTCCGGGATCGGCGACGCTCGAAATATTCTACGATAAGTCCGAAGAGATCGTCGAATCGGTCAACGACGTGAAAGAGACGATATTGATTGCGCTCGTGCTCGTTGTCCTCATTATCTTCCTCTCCCTCGGCAGGATCTCGGACACGATAATACCGAGCATCTCGCTTCCGCTTTCGGTCGTCGCGACCTTTGTGGTCATGTACGCTATGAACTTCAGTTTGGACCAGATGTCCCTTATGGGCCTTACGCTCTGCATCGGGTTCGTAGTCGACGACGCCATCGTCGTCCTCGAGAATACGGTCCGCCTCATTGAGGGCGGCAAGAAACCGATGGAAGCCGCGGTCGAGAGCGCCGACCAGATCACGTTCACCATCATATCGATGACCCTCTCTCTCGCGGTAATATTCGTTCCGCTTGTCTTCATGGGAGGCGTCGTCGGGAGGATATTCCGCGAGTTCGCGGTGACCGTCGTGGCGGCGATCCTCTGCTCGGGCGTCGTATCGCTCACGCTTACGCCGATGATGTGCGCGCGAATGCTCAAACCCTCGGACAAGTTGAAAAAGAACTTC
>CAZYUB010000020.1:4909-9790 GCA_964650515.1 uncultured Planctomycetia bacterium
CGACTCGAAGTTCCAGGAACTCATATCGAATTACATGAACGGGCTCATAGCGAAATACGGCGTCATCCTGAAATGGACGCTCCAGCGCCCGATGACTACGCTTATAGCGTGGGTGCTGTGCTTCGGCGGGACGATATTCTTTTTCATGATCGTGCCCCAGACATTCCTCCCCGAGGGCGACAGCGGCGCGGTCATGGGACAGATGATGATGCCCCTCGGCACATCCTCGAAGCAGATGAGCGAGTACCAGGACAAGGTCATAGACGTGTTCATGAACGATAAGAACACCAAAAATATGATATCGGTGACGGGCCTGAACCCGGGCGCAGACCAGAGCACGGGCATATTCTTCACGAAATTGAAGGACCTTAAGGAAAGGGACCCGATGTATAAGGTCGTCCCGGAACTCCGCAGGAAGCTGTCTGCGATACCCGACGGCGTCTCTTTCGTAATGGCCATACCCGCTCTTAAGCTTTCCGCCGGAGGCGAAGCCACGGCTACCGGCAGCAAGTATTCGTATACCCTTACCGGCGCCGACCAAGAACAGCTCTACCAGGCGTCCTTCGACCTCGAAAGAGCGATGAAGGAACTGCCCGGATTCCTTGACATCCAGAACAGCACGCGTCTCGACCTGCCCCAGTTGAACATAAACATACTGCGCGACAGGGCTTCAACGCTCGGGATCACGGCGCACGACATAGAATACGCGCTGACCCTCGCTTATTCCGGAGGAAAGGTCACGACGTTCAAGACGGATGTAGACCAGTACGACGTTATCGTAGAACTTACGAAAAATTTCCAGAACAGGCCCGAGAACCTCTCACAGATATACGTGAGGTCATCGATAACGAAGAAGCTCGTGCCGTTGAGCACCGTGGCGAAATGGGAGGTCGACGCTGGCCCGCAAAACGTACCGCATTTGAACCAGCTGAACTCCTCCACCCTTTCCTTCAACCTTGCCCCGGACCTCCCGCTCGGGAACGCGACAAAGGCGCTAGAGGAGACGACGAGGAAGGTCGTGCCTGAGGGCGTTACCGGCGCGCTTCAGGGCGAGGCGGAGATGTTCAAGGAATCTATCGCGAGCCTGGGCATACTTATTATAGTCGCCATATTCATCAAATACGTAATACTCGGGATACTGTATGAAAGCTATGTCCATCCGTTCACGATACTCACGACGCTGCCGGTTGCGACCTTCGGCGGCCTGGCCACGCTGTGGCTATTTGGCTCTGAGCTCTCCCTCTACGCTTACGTAGGCATCTTCATGCTCCTCGGTATCGTCGCCAAGAACGGCATCATGATGGTCGACTTCGCGAACGAGAACCTCGTCAAGAACGGCATGAATAACTTCGACGCCATCTATAACGCCTGCCTCGTAAGGTTCCGCCCGATACTGATGACCGGCCTCGCGGCTATCATGGGAGCGATGCCGATAGCGCTCGGGTACGGCGCCGACGGCGCATCGAGGAAACCTCTCGGGCTCATAGTTGTCGGCGGCCTCATATTCTCGCAGGTAGTCACGCTCTTCGTCACCCCGGGCATATTCCTTTATATGCAGAAGTTCCAGGAGAGGTTCCTCGATAAGTTCGAGCTGACGCGCTCTGATGCGGCGAGAAAAATAACGGATAAGGAAAAAGAGTAGCGTAGAATTCCGGCAAGACAAATCCTGCACTGGCTCCTAAACGCGCAGATAGTGTCGAATTCAAAACAGCGGTCAGATTCCTGCGTAATCTGCCTCGCCAGAATTCGACATAAAAATCCCCCGCAAGTAATTTGCAGGGGATTTTATTATGGTTGCCCCGCTTGGACTCGAACCAAGACAGCAAGATCCAGAATCTTGTGGGCTACCATTACCCAACGGGGCAGAAATCTCGCTTCAGTAACTGGTAATTATACCTTATTCCGTATTAAGTGTAAAGGCGGGAAAACGGGGGTCAATTGACCTTCTTAAGGGTCTTGGCCATACGGTCCAGGACCTTGCTATAGCGCCCGAACTCCTCCTGCTTCGCGATGAGCTTTACCGCATATACCTTATCCCCTCTCCTCATCGTTATTATGCGGGCTTGCGAAGGCAGCATCTTGGCGCCTTTCATATGCAGCTTTTCGAGCATGTTCAGCGATATTCGGGTGTCCTCGGCCTTCGCGAAGTTCACGGAAATTCTCGTCCTGCTGATCAACTTGGCCTCCGGCATCATCATCTCTCTGTTTATGATGCCGTCTGAGACCTCTTTCTCTGAAAGCGCCTTGCCGTCAGCGCTTTTCATATCCGCCACTTCAACCGACATGAGCGCGGAAAAAGCGCCGCTTCCGTCGGAAGGAGGGGCAAAAGCTACGATCGGGTTCCCGCTCTGCTGGTTCTTGTAGGCGATATACCTCCAGCCCTCGGGGTAATCTATCGAAAGGTTGACCTGTGGATTGCTGTTTGAATATTTGGAGTATTTTGCGCCGTCTCCCGCGCAACCGCTGATGCCGGATATAGCGCTCACCCCCATAAATAGCAGTATTATGCGTCCCGCCGTCTTCATCAATTTAATCTCACAGGCAGTTCATACAGGTTATAGCCCGCATATGTCAACCATACGACGGGGAAGAGGTTGCCTGAATTGTAATAACCGGCGACGGCATCCAGTTCGTCGTCGCTTAAGCTCGGGTTATGCCCTTTCTGCTCGTTCCAGAATACGGCCTCGTTGGTAAAGCAGCTCATCTCCTGGATGACCGTGTCAAAAAGGACCGGGTTCCCCGCCGGGTCAAGATACGGATTACCCGCCTGTGGGCCTTCCTGGTAGGTGGCCCAAAAAAGGTCGCCCTCAACTATGGCAGCCGGATATCCCATGGCTGCCACTTGTTCCGGCGTATAATCGTTTACAAAGGTGTTGTTGTAATAATCCACTTCGTAATCCGCGAGCTCATCCGTGTTACCGTCCCAATACGCGTGTGTCGCCTCATGCATAAGCACCGCGGCCGCGGCTTCCGGTGAATATTCCCTCATATACGAATCATCAAGATATATCGTGTTCGGATCGAGCCCTGTTAACCCGCCGCCTGTAACCGGATATACATCGAACCACCAGAACGGCACAAAAAGGCCGAGCGCTCCAAGAGAGTCCAGGTCCGTAAAAAGGACGTTTACATCGTTGTCCTGAAGATACGAATAATAATCATGGCCCACCGTGCTCAAGTCCAGTATATTCATCAAGTCATCAATGCTGTTGTTATAGACCTGGCGCTCATCGCTTCCGCCCCCTGTCGGGCTATCGCCACTGTCGCCGCTATCACCACTATCACCGCTGCCGCCAGGCGCGCCTCCGCCTCCGGGGCTGCCGCCTCCGGGGCTGCCGCTTCCGGGTGGAGTGCTGTCTCCAGTATCAGGGCCTCCGATGTCATCCCCACCCAGGTCCGGCGGGGTCTGGTTTACGCTATCGGGGGATATAGGGCCGGTATTGTCCCTAGCGACGACTATATCGTCGCCTGCTATATCGCCCGACTCTATGTCGTCGCGTATCCTCTCGGCAAGCACGATAAAATTATCGTTCGTGACGCCGACTACCTTATAATTAAACCACCTTGGCTCGATGTCCAGGCCAAGGCGCTCGTTGACTTCCTGGGTATTGCCCGCGGAGACATACTCGCCCGTCTCGAGCTTGACGATCTCCTCGGTCTTCGCTATATTCGCGACGGTCGCCACCGCTTCGACATACTTCGACTTGTTTATCGCGTTCTTGTAGAACGCAAAAATAAGCCCGAAGAAGACGGCTATTACCGTGATCGCGAGCAGTATTTCTATAAGAGTGAATGCTTTTCTCTTTGCCATATTATAATTTTACCATAAAGGGCCGTAATTTCAACCGGTTAATTACCCTGCGATAGGGCTTCCAGGGCCGTCTTTGCGTCCGGATTCATCGGGTCAACCGACAGGATCTTCTTCCAACAGGCCCTCGCCTCCGCCTTGTCGCCCCTGTTCGAATACGCGACTCCGAGGTTATACAGCGCCTCTATGTTGTCCGGTTCCTTCTCCACGACTTTCTTATATTCGCTTATAGCGCCCGGGTAGTCCTTACGCATCAGCAGCAGTCCGGCAAGGTTGAAATGCGCCTCGGACATTCCGGGGTCTTTCTCGATCGCCTTATTGAACATCTCGGCTGCCTTTTCGTTCTCCTTGTCGGTCGCGTATATGGCCCCGAGGTTGTTAAGTATCTTCGCGTCTATCGCCCCTTTTTCGAGCACGTAGTTGTAATCCTCTTTCGTCCTAGAGAGGTTGCCCGCCTTGTGGTTCAACACGGCGCGCAGGTAATGTATCTCGGAACTCTTCGAGAACGTCTGGAGCAGCACGTCGCAAAACGCGGCGGCCTCGGCATATTTGCCTTCCTTGACGTTGCCCTTTATCGCGTTGCAAAGGCCTTCGTAATCATATTTCGAAACGGAGCCGTCGTCGTTGAGTATCTTATCGATACGGTCCCTCTTAACGTTCGCTTCGCCTTCGGGGCGGGCCAGCACGAGTGTATCCTTGTTGCGGGAGACCACCCTTTCGTCCGCGACCCTTCCGTCGGTATAATATATCTTCTCCGCCCGGCAGTCGGGCCCGGAAGACAATAAATACGCGAGCAATACGGTGATCGCCAATGCGTGTCTTTTCATGGTTTTGCCTTCTCCGCGGCGGATCTGAGCCGCATCATGGACCTGTCCTTCCCCACCAGCGCGACCGTCTCGAATAAGCTCGCGCCGACCTTGTGCCCGGTTATCGCCACCCTTATCGGATGTATCAGGTCTGCCGCCTTCAGCCCGGACTCCGCGGCCAGTTTCCTGACGCAATCCTCGAGGGCGGGAGCGCTAAAATCTCCCAGCTCGGAGAACCTGCCTATGACGTCTTCGAGTTTCTTCTTC
>CAZYUB010000021.1:0-8996 GCA_964650515.1 uncultured Planctomycetia bacterium
CCGGCTTTGCCAATACCTGGCCGCGCTCGAGGTCTTTCTTGTCTATGCCCCTTAAGAGGACACCGGCGTTGTCACCGGCCTGGCCTTCATCGAGGAGCTTGCGGAACATCTCTATACCCGTGACGACGGTCTTGCGTATATCCTTGCGCATACCGACGATCTCGACCTCATCGTTGACATGGACGACACCGCGCTCGATGCGTCCCGTGCCTACCGTGCCGCGGCCTGTGATCGAGAAGACGTCTTCAATTGACATGAGGAACGGCTTGTCGGTCTCGCGCTTCGGCTCGGGAAGGTACTCATCGAGTGCCTTGACCAGGTCAAAGACAGGCTGGCAATTCGGGCAGCCGTCCTTGCCGCAGGCGCAATTGGTGGCGTTGAGGGCGGAACCCCTGATTATCGGGGTCTTGTCGCCGGGGAATTCATACTTGGTGAGGAGTTCTCTTACTTCGAGTTCTACGAGGTCTAAAAGCTCTTTGTCGTCTACTACGTCGCATTTGTTGAGGAATACCACTATATAGGGGACACCTACCTGGCGGGCCAGGAGGATATGCTCTCTTGTCTGGGGCATCGGGCCGTCAGGCGCGGATACGACCAGGATGGCACCGTCCATCTGGGCGGCACCGGTGATCATGTTCTTTATGTAGTCGGCATGGCCGGGGCAGTCGACGTGCGCGTAATGGCGCTTGTCGGACTGGTACTCGACATGGGCGATGTTGATGGTAATACCGCGCTCTTTCTCTTCGGGCGCGTTATCGATGGAGTCATAGGCCCTGACTTCGGCCATACCCTTCTTGTTAAGGCACATCGTCATCGCCGCGGTCAAGGTCGTCTTGCCGTGGTCGACATGGCCTATCGTACCTACGTTAAGGTGAGGCTTAGAGCGTACAAATTTTTCCTTTGCCATGGGATATCCTCCTTAGGATTTCGTCGCGGATGCCACGATCTTATCCGCTATCTGTTTCGGAACCTCTGAATAGCACGAAGGTTCCATTGTATATGTTCCACGGCCCTGTGTCAAGGATCTTAAGGCCGATGCGTATCCGAACATCTCCGCCAGGGGTACCGTGCCCGCGAGCACTTTCGCGTTCGCCCTCTGGTTTATAGAATCTATCTTAGCCCTGCGCGAGTTAAGGTCGCCGATAACGACGCCCATGAACTCATCGGGGATTGTAACTTCAATCTCCATTATGGGTTCGAGAAGCACGGGGTGGCCCAGCTTCAGGCCTTCCACGAAGCCCATTGAGCCGGCTGTCTTGAATGCCATTTCGGAGGAGTCGACCTCATGGTACGAACCGTCGACCAGCGTTACCTTCACGTCTATTACCGGATAACCGGCCAAAGCACCGCTCTTCGACGCCATCATGACGCCGTTCTTTACGGCCGGTATATATTCCTTCGGTATCGATCCGCCGACTATCTTATTGATGAATGTTATGCCGGAGTTCGGCTCGCCCGGTTCCATGTCCAGGACGCAGTGGCCGTATTGGCCGCGGCCGCCCGATTGGTGCACGAACTTACCGACGCTGTGCGAGGGCTTCCTGACCGTCTCCTTGTAAGCGACCTGCGGCTTGCCGACATTCGCTTCGAGCTTGAACTCCCTCATCATCCTGTCTACGATGATCTCGAGGTGCAACTCGCCCATACCTGATATTACGGTCTGGCCTGTCTCGTTATTATAATTGACCCTGAACGACGGGTCCTCTTCCATGAATTTATTAAGGACCATTCCGAGCTTGTCCTGGTCCGCTTTTGTGGACGGCTCTATTGCGAGCGAAACTACGGGCTCGGGGAAATGCATAGATTCGAGCGTGATAGGCTGCTTCTCGTCGCAGATAGTGTCGCCGGTCTTCGTGTCCTTCAATCCGACCGCCGCCGCGATCTCGCCAGCGTATACGGTCTCGACGATCTCCTGCTTGTTCGCGTGCATACGGATTATCTTTCCCACGCGCTCCTTAACATCCTTGTTCGAGTTATATATGTATGAACCCGCCTCAAGCGTGCCGGAGTACACCCTGAAATACGTGAGTTTTCCGACATACGGGTCCGACATGATCTTGAATGCGAGGCCGCAGAACGGTTCCGAATCGGATGTCGGCCTGTCTTCGTGCTGGCCACTCTCCGGGTTCAGTCCTTTTATCGCAGGCACATCCAACGGGCTCGGCAGGTAATCGCATACCGCGTCGAGCATCGGCTGGACGCCCTTGTTCCTGAACGATGTGCCGCAGACTACCGGAACGACAAGGCTCTTTATCGTCGCCCTCCTTAACGCGTTCTTTATCTCTTCCTTGGTCGGCTCCTGGCCGTGGACGAACTTCTCCATCAGCGCGTCATCGACCTCGGCTATCTTTTCGATCATATGCGCGCGGTATTCCTTCGCCATCGAGAGCAGGTCCGCCGGTATCTCCTGGACCTTGTACTCCACGCCCTTGACATCGTCGTATTTCAGCGAGTTCATCTCGACGAGATCGACTATCCCCTTGAAATTCTCTTCGCTGCCGTAAGGTATCTGTATCGGGACGGGCACCGCGCCTAACCTTTCGATCATCTGTTTTACGGTACCGAAGAAATCCGCGCCGGTCCTGTCCATCTTGTTGATATATGCTATCCTCGGGACCTTATACCTGTCGGCCTGGCGCCAGACGGTCTCGGACTGCGGCTCCACGCCGCCGACCGCGCAGAAAACGACTACCGCGCCGTCGAGCACCTTAAGCGAGCGCTCGACCTCGACCGTGAAATCCACGTGGCCGGGCGTATCGATAAGGTTTAAGCGTATGTCCTTCCAGAAGCACGTCGTGCTCGCGGATGTGATCGTGATGCCTCGCTCCTGCTCCTGCGCCATCCAGTCCATCGTAGCGGTGCCTTCGTCGACGCTGCCTATCTTATGGACTACGCCGGTGTAGAACAGCACCCTCTCGGACGTCGTGGTCTTCCCGGCATCTATATGGGCTATAATGCCTATATTTCTTGTCTTCTCTAAGGAATACTCTCTTGCCATTTTATTTTTAGCAGTTTCCTGTGTAGTTAGGGCCATCTTCCATCACATTACCATCTAAAGTGGCTGAAGGCCTTGTTGGCTTCCGCCATCTTATGGATATCCTCTCGCTTCTTTACCGCGGTTCCCGTATTGTTGTAGGCATCTATGATCTCTATGGCCAGTTTCTGCTGCATCGGCTTACCCTTGCGGGCCCTCGCGAAATCCCTGAGCCATCTCATCGCAAGCGATATGCCCCTGTCCTGGCGGACCTCTATCGGTACCTGGTAAGTCGCGCCGCCTACCCTCCTCGACTTGAGTTCGACCAACGGCCTTATGTTATCGAGCGCCTTCTGGAATGTCTCGAGCGGCTCCTTGCCGACCTTCTTAGCGGCTTCCTGAAACGCGCCGTAGACGATCTTTTCCGCGGTCGATTTCTTTCCGCACTGCATCATCATGTTCATGAACTTGGAAACGACCTTCGACTTATACTTCGGGTCCGGTAAAAATTGCCTCTCTTCAGCTTTGCGTCTTCTCATATTTTTTTATGACCTTACTTGGGCATCTTCGCGCCGTATTTCGAGCGCGATTTCTTCCGCTGGTTAACGCCCGCGGCATCCAAGGTCCCGCGGACAATGTGATATCTTACACCCGGAAGGTCTTTTACCCTTCCGCCCCTGACCAATACTATGGAATGCTCCTGTAGATTATGCCCCTCGCCCGGGATATAGGCCGTGACTTCGATGCCGTTCGTCAGCCTTACCCTCGCGATCTTCCTCAAAGCCGAGTTGGGCTTCTTCGGCGTCATCGTCTTTACCTGGAGGCAGACACCGCGTTTCTGCGGGCACTTCTTCAGGGCCGGCGATTTCGTCCTCTTGTTCTTCTGTTCCCTACCTGACCTAATTAACTGCGAGATTGTTGGCATTTAAGCTCCTGATTACAGATTTTTTCCGACTTCAGTATTGCGGTGCGTCTCAAAACCCGTTCCTGCGGGTATGAGATGTCCCATGATGACATTCTCTTTCAGGCCCCTGAGCTCATCGCGCTTGCCGCTTGCGGCAGCGTCGGTAAGCACCCTCGTCGTCTCCTGGAAACTGGCCGCCGAGATGAAGCTTTCGGTGGAGAGCGCGGCCTTGGTGATACCGAGCAGCATCTGCGTCGCGCTCGACGGCTTGCCGCCCTTCTTCTTGACGCGCTCGTTCTCCTCGGTGAACTTGAACTTGTCGACCTGCATGCCGACGAGGAAATCGGTGTCGCCCTGCTCGTCGATCCTGACCTTCTTGAGCATCTGGCGCACTATTACCTCTATATGCTTGTCGTTTATCTTGACTCCCTGGAACCTGTAAACCTCCTGGATCTCGTTTACGAGGTATTCCTGGAGCTTCTTGTCGCCCGAAACGCGAAGGATATCCTGCGGGACTACGGGCCCGTCGATGAGCTGCTGGCCGGCATATACCTTATCGCCCTTGTAGACGTTAAGGTGCTTGCCGTGCGGTATCAGGTATTCCTTCTTCATGTTCGTCTGCGGATTCTTCACGACTACGCGGCGCTGGCCCTTCTTGGAGGGGCCGAACTCCACGACCCCGTCGATCTCGCTGATGATAGCCGGGTCCTTGGGCCTGCGGGCCTCGAAGAGTTCCGCGACCCTCGGCAGACCGCCGGTGATGTCTTTCGTCTTTATAGTCTTGCGTGGCGTCTTCGCTATCAGGTCGCCGCCAAATACCTTCTGCCCGTCTTTCACGACGATATGCGCGCCGGACGGGATAGAATAGAGCGCCTGTACCTCATCCTTGTTGTCGAGTATGACGATCTGCGGATGGTACTCGCCCTTATGCTCTATGACTACCCTCTCGGTAAGGCCGGTCGCGGAATCCACCTCTTCCCTTATCGTATGGCCTTCCTTAATATCCTCATAACGCACCTTACCGGTGACTTCGGTGAGGATCGGCACTGTGTACGGGTCCCACTTGACGAATATCTCGTCCTTCGAGACCTTCCTCTCTTCGCCTACCGTCAGCAGCGCGCCGTGAGGTACCGTATATCTTTCGAGTTCGCGGCCCGTATCATCGTTTATCGAGACCTGGCCGTTCCTGTTCAATACGACAAAACCCTTCTCCTTCTCGGCTACCTTCAGGGCGTGGTATTTTACCGTACCCTTGTTCTTCGCCTTTATGAAGGACTGCGCGACGACTCGGTAGGCCGTACCGCCGATATGGAACGTCCTCATCGTCAGCTGCGTGCCGGGCTCGCCGATCGACTGCGCGGCTATGATGCCTATCGCCTCGCCGAGCTCGACCATCCTGCCGTTCGCGAGGTTGCGCCCGTAACACTTCGCGCAGACGCCGTGCCTGGATTCGCAGGTCAATACCGACCTGATGCGTATCCTCTCGATGCCGGCCTGCTCGATCCTGTCGGCGGCGTCTTCCGTTATCTGCTCGCCGGCCGCGACGATGACCTCGTCGGTTATGATATCCACTATATTGTCGAGCGCTACCCTTCCGATGATCCTCTCCTTGAGCGCAACGACTACCTCGTCGCCTTCGATGATGGCGCTCACGAAGATACCGTTAAGGGTACCGCAATCGTCTTCGTTGATTATGACGTCCTGGGCGACGTCGACGAGCCTCCTGGTCAGGTAACCCGAATCGGCCGTCTTAAGGGCCGTATCCGCGAGACCCTTCCTCGCGCCGTGCGTCGAGATGAAGTACTCGAGCACCGTCAGGCCTTCACGGAAGTTCGCGGTGATCGGGCTCTCTATGATCTCGCCCGACGGCTTGGCCATGAGGCCTCTCATGCCGGCGAGCTGCCTGATCTGCTGTTTCGAACCGCGCGCGCCCGAGTTCGCCATCATGAGGATCGGGTTGAACGGGTCGAGCTCCTCGAATATCCTGTCGGAGATCCTGTCCGTCGTCGTGGTCCAGATATCGATGACGTTGTTGTACCTTTCGCCGTCGGTTATAAGGCCTTTCCTGTACTGGCCTTCGATATGCAGGACCTCTTCGCGGGCGTCTTTTATGAGTTTTTCCTTGTCCTTCGGCACATGCAGGTCGTCGACCGCGATAGAGATGCCCGCGATCGTCGCGTACTCGAACCCGAGTTTCTTAAGCTTGTCAAGTATCTCGACGGTCATGTTATGCCCGAACTGCTTGTGGACGTTCGATATTACGCGGCCGAGCTCCGATTTGCTCATGGCGGCGTTAACGAACTCGAACTCCTTCGGGAAGACGCCGTTGAAGATCACGCGGCCAACGGTCGTATCGACCATCTTGCCGTCGATCCTTACCTTTATCCTCGAGTGCAGGCCTATCTGCCCGTCCTCGTAGGCGATAATGGCCTCTTCCTTGTCGCTGAACCTCTTTCCGTCGC
Organism: uncultured Planctomycetia bacterium; assembly: GCA_964650515.1. Lineage (GTDB taxonomy): Bacteria > Omnitrophota > Gorgyraeia > Pluralincolimonadales > Pluralincolimonadaceae > UBA6215. The sequence continues at coordinate 6,341 of CAZYUB010000021.1, forward strand.
CCTTGCCTGCCTCTTTGTCCTTCGTCAGGTAGAAGCACCCGAGCACGATATCCTGCGTAGGCGTAGTGATCGGGTTCCCGTTAGCGGGCGAGAATATATTATTCGTTGAGAGCATCAGCAGGCGCGATTCCATCTGCGCCTCTATCGAAAGCGGCACATGCACGGCCATCTGGTCGCCGTCGAAGTCGGCGTTGAACGCCGTGCAGACGAGAGGGTGTATCCTTATGGCCTTGCCTTCGATGAGTATCGGCTCGAACGCCTGGATACCCAATCTGTGCAAAGTCGGGGCGCGGTTCAGCAGAACCGGGTGCTCCTTGATGACCTCGTCGAGGATGTCCCATACCTCGAGGCGCGCCTTTTCGACCATCTTCTTCGCGCTCTTTATCGTATGGACGAATCCCTGCTCCCTTAATTTCCTTATTATGAACGGCTCGAAGAGCTCCAGCGCCATCTTCTTCGGCAGGCCGCACTGGTTCAATTTCAGTTCCGGGCCGACGACGATGACCGAACGGCCGGAGTAGTCCACGCGCTTTCCGAGGAGGTTCTGGCGGAAACGGCCCTGCTTGCCCTTGAGCATGTCGCTGAGCGATTTCAGCGGGCGGTTGCCGGGGCCGAGTACCGGCCTTCCGTGGCGGCCGTTATCGAACAGCGCGTCTACGGCCTCCTGCAGCATCCTCTTTTCGTTGCGTATGATTATCTCGGGCGCCTTCAGCTCGAGCAACTTCTTCAGGCGGTTATTCCTGTTGATGACCCTCCTGTAAAGGTCATTGAGGTCGCTTGTCGCGAACCTTCCGCCGTCGAGCGGGACGAGCGGGCGCAGGTCGGGCGGCAGTACCGGCACTATATCCATTATCATCCAGTCCGGTTTGTTGCCCGATTTCCTGAAATTCTCTACTATCTTAAGGACCTTCGCTATCTTCTTCTGCGTCTGGTCCGCTTTCGCCTTTTTGAGGTCCGCGTGCAGCTTGACGGACATCTTATCGAGGTCAAGCTCGTTTATGAGCTCGCGAATCGCTTCGGCGCCCATCTTCGCGGTGAACTTGTGGCCGTACTTCTCGAGCGCTTCCTGGTACTGCTCCTCGGTCAAAAGCTGTTTCTTCTTGAGCTGGGATTCGCCCGGGTCCGTTACTATATATTCCTCGTAGTAAAGGATCCTCTCGAGGTCGCGCAGGTTCAGGTCGAGCAGCGCGCCCATCCTGCTCGGCATCGCCTTGAAGAACCAGATATGCGATACCGGAGCGGCCAGCTCGATATGGCCCATCCTCTCGCGCCTTACCTTTGAGAGCGTGACCTCTACGCCGCAACGGTCGCAGATGATGCCCTTGTACTTGATCCTCTTGTACTTCCCACAGTTGCACTCCCAGTCCTTCGTAGGGCCGAATATCTTCTCACAGAATAGGCCGTCTTTTTCCGGCTTCAACGTCCTGTAGTTGATCGTCTCCGGCTTCTTGACCTCGCCGCGCGACCACGAACGTATGATCTCTCCCGAAGCTATCTTGATGCTGATGACATCGAAAGGCGCCGGCTCTTCCACGCCCTTTTCACGGGGCTTCAGGAACGCGTCGTCTTTCTTCGCTGCGGCAGCTGCCGCCTGGAGGATATCGTTATTCATATTATTTTTTCTTCTCCGTCCTGACATCAAGGCACAAGCTCTGGAGCTCTTTCAGCAATACGTTGAAGGACTCAGGGGTCCCCGGCTGGAGAGCGTTCTCGCCTTTTACTATGGCTTCGTATATCCTTGTACGGCCGACCACGTCATCCGACTTGACCGTCAAAAGCTCCTGCAGTGTGAACGCCGCGCCGTATGCCTCGAGCGCCCAGACCTCCATCTCACCGAACCTCTGCCCGCCGAACTGCGCCTTGCCGCCGAGCGGCTGCTGAGTTACGAGCGAGTAGGGGCCTATCGAGCGAGCGTGTATCTTCTCGTCTACGAGATGGATCAGTTTCATCATGTATATATAGCCGACCGTGACCTTCTGGTCGAACGGCCTGCCGCTAAGTCCGTCATAAAGTATAACGCGCCCGTCTTCCGGAAGGCCGGCGGCCTTCAATTCTTTCTTGATCTCGTCTTCCCTTGCGCCGTCGAATACGGGCGATTCAACGTGGAAACCGAGGGCTTTCGCGGCCCATCCGAGATGCGTCTCGAGTATCTGGCCGACGTTCATACGCGAAGGCACGCCGAGCGGGTTCAGTATGATCTGTACCGCCGTGCCGTCGGGAAGGAAGGGCATATCCTCCTCGGGGACTATCCTCGCGACGACACCCTTGTTGCCGTGGCGGCCTGCCATCTTGTCGCCGACCTGTATCTTGCGCTTCGTCGCGACGAGCACAACGACCTTCTTCAGGACTCCGGCCGGAAGTTCATCGCCCCTCTTTATCTTGTCTATCTCGCGCTCTTCCTCGTACTCGAGCTCGTTGATCTGGTCGTCGAGTATCTTGCTTATGCGCTTTATATCCTCTTCGGCCTCTTTGCTCTCGGAAAGCCTCACATTATCGAGGTCGCACCTTTCGAGCTTCTTCAGGTCCGACTGCCTTATCGTCTTGTCCTTAGCGATAAGGACCTCGCCGGTCTCGTCATCCACCAAACTGACGGAGAGCTTCTGCCCGACGAGTATCTTCGCCAGAAAGAACTATTTCTATCCCGACCTGCCGAAAG
>CAZYUB010000022.1:0-8247 GCA_964650515.1 uncultured Planctomycetia bacterium
GAGCTATTACATAAGGATCTCCTGTATAGATAAGCCCGGCGTCCTCGCGAAGGTCGCCGGAATACTCGGCCGCCACGGGATCTCAATCGCGAGCGTAGGGCAGAAGGAGAGGCGGAAGGCGCGCATTGTGCCGGTCGTCATGATGACCCATGAGGCGAAAGAGAAGAACATGAGGCAGGCGCTCGAGGAGATAGACAGGATTTCCGCGATAAGGCGAAAGACCGTCGCGATAAGGGTGGAGAGATAAAGTCATGTGGCGTGGCCTGATCCATAGGTACGGTAAGTATCTTCCTGTCTCATCCGAGACACCGGTCATAACACTGAACGAAGGCGATACTCCCCTGATCCACTCCGGCCATCTCAGTGAAAAGCTCGGCAAGGGGTATGAGGTATACCTTAAGTTCGACGGCGCTAACCCGACCGGTTCGTTCAAGGACAGGGGCATGACCATGGCCGTGTCAAAAGCCGTGGAAGAGGGCTCGAAAGCGATAATGTGCGCCTCTACCGGGAACACTTCCGCGTCGGCCGCCGCATACGCCGCGCGCGCCGGTATAAAATGCATCGTGCTGATACCTAACGGCAAGATCGCGATAGGGAAGCTCGCACAGGCCCTGATATACGGAGCCGAGGTCCTGGCCGTGGACGGCAACTTCGATGAGGCGCTTAACCTCGTAAAACAGATAACCAACGACTACCCGATAACCCTCGTTAATTCGCTGAACCCTTACAGGATCGAAGGCCAGAAGACCGCCGCGTTCGAGATATGCGAGGCGCTGGAGGATAACCCTGATTTCCATTTTATACCGGTCGGCAACGCGGGAAATATCACCGCTTACTGGAAGGGCTACAAGGAATACAAGGAGTACGGGAAGATAAAGGAACTGCCGAGGATGATGGGATTCCAGGCGGAAGGCGCGGCTCCGATCGTAAGGGGGCATATAATAGAAAAACCCGAGACAGTGGCGACCGCGATCCGGATAGGCAACCCCGCAAGCTGGGCGCAGGCTGAGGCCGCCCGCGACGAATCCCGCGGGACTATAGACATGGTCTCAGACAACGAGATACTCGAGGCCTATAAACTGCTCGCGTCTAAGGACGGCGTTTTCGCCGAGCCCGCGTCGGCAGCTTCTGTTGCGGGCCTGCTGAAGATGATAAACAAGGGCCTTTTCAAAAAGTCGCCTGACAGGAAGATAAAGATCGTCTGCGTCCTTACGGGCCACGGCCTGAAGGACCCCGACAGGGCAATATCGTTGCTGAGCAAACCGAAGACCGTCAAGGCGGAGATGAAGGCGGTCCTGAAGGCGATCGGCCTATGAAATACGCCGTGCTCGTAGGCGACGGGATGGCGGATTACCCCGTACGGGAACTCGGGAACAAGACACCCCTGGAATCGGCGAAGACCCCGAATATGGATTTTGCGGCGGAGAACGGCAGGTCGGGCCTTGTAAAGACAGTTCCGGCGGGGTTCGCGCCGGCATCCGATGTGGCGAACCTCTCGATAATAGGCTATGACCCGAAAAAATATTACTCGGGAAGAGGGCCGCTTGAGGCGTCTAATATGGGCATCAAGTTAGGCCCCGACGATATCGCGTTCAGGTGCAACCTCGTCACTATAGATGACGGGCTTATGGCCGACTATTCGGCGGGGCATATCACTACCGAGGAGGCCTCTACGCTCATCAAATTCCTTGATAAGGAGATGGGCTCGGATAAGATACGTTTCTATCCGGGAGTAAGCTACAGGCACCTGATGATAGTGAGGGACGCTTCTTTAAAGGAAGTCCTCGTGAAGGCGGAATGCGTCCCTCCGCACGATATCACGGGATCGCCTGTAAAAGGGCACCTTCCGAAAGGCCCCGGCGGCGAATTCCTCATAAAGATAATGGAGGATTCAAGGGCCCTGCTTTCGGGGCATGAGGTCAACCACGTGAGGATAGACCTCAGGGAGAACCCCGCGAACATGGTCTGGCTATGGGGGCAGGGCGTAGACGCTAATATGCCGAAATTTAAGGACCTTTACGGGGCCGACGGCTCGGTCATATCGGCGGTCGACCTGATAAAAGGGATAGGCAGGACTATCGGCCTCGACGTGATCAACGTCCCCGGAGCGACCGGCTATTACGATACGAATTACCAGGGAAAGGCGCAATACGCGCTAGATTCCCTGAAGCATAAAGATTTCGTCTTCGTGCACGTAGAGGCGCCTGATGAAGCCGGGCATAACGGCGACCTGCGCGCGAAGATAGCCGCGATAGAGAATTTCGACAGGTTCGTCGTCGGCGCGTTCCTCGGCCGCGCCGGCGCGCAGGATAAAAAAGGAGACCTGAGGGTCATGGTCCTGCCGGACCATTTCACCCCGGTCTCGCTTAGGACGCATACCGCGGAGCCTGTCCCTTTCGTTATGTGCGGTAAAGGCATAGAGCCGAATAAGGCCTCGGCATTCAGCGAGGCCGAGGCAAAGAACACCGGCCTTATGTACGGGCATTGCGAAGAGCTCATGCGTTATTTCATGAAACCATAAAACAGGAGGAAGGCGGAATAAAAGTGGGATCTCTAATTGTCCAGAAATACGGAGGATCTTCGGTAGCTAATCCCGAGAGGATCAAGAAGGTCGCGCAAAGGGTGGTCAGGTACAAGAAGCGCGGCCATGACCTGGTCGTGGTCGTCTCCGCATTGGGAGATACCACGGATGAACTGATCGAGCTGGCCTCGAAGGTCACTGATGACCCTTCCGAACGCGAGATGGACATGCTGATATCCACGGGCGAGCAGATATCCTGCGCGCTTCTCGCCATGGCCATACAGGAGCTCAATGTTCCTTCGATATCCTTTACCGGAGCGCAGGTAGGCATAATAACCGACACGACCCATACAAAAGCGAGAATACTCGACATATCCGCCTCGGACAGGATAAAGGAACAGCTGAAGGAAGGCAAGGTTGTCGTTGTCGCGGGCTTTCAGGGCATCAGCATCAAGAAGGAGATAACGACGCTCGGCAGGGGCGGAAGCGACCTCACCGCCGTGGCGCTCGCAAAAGCGCTCGGCGCCAGGATCTGCGAGATATATACCGACGTAGACGGCGTATATACGGCGGACCCGAGGATAGTCAAGGACGCAAAAAAGCTCTCGAAGATAAGCTATGACGAGATGCTTGAGCTTGCGTCGCTCGGTGCGAAGGTCATGCAGGCGAGGTCGGTCGAATACGGTAAACGTTACGATATACCGATACACGTCCGCTCGAGCTTCTCAAACAACGAAGGCACAGTGATCTGCAAGGAGGCAAAATCAATGGAGAGGATAGATGTCAGCGGAGTAGCGCTACAGAAGGATGAGGCGAAGATAACCATATGCGACGTGCCGGACAAGCCGGGTGTCGCGGCAGTGATATTCAAGGAGTTGGGCTCGAACAATATAGTAATAGACATGATAGTCCAGAACGTCGGAAGGACCGGGACGACCGACGTATCTTTTACGGTCCTGACCGAAGACCTCGAGAAGACGATGAAGGTCGCCAAGAGGGTAGCGCGCGAGATCGGCGCGGGAGAGGTCATAAAAGACGAGAGCATAGCGAAGATATCGATAGTCGGTATCGGCATGAGGAGCCATGCCGGCATCGCCGCGAGGATGTTCAAGGCGCTCGCGTCCAAGAAGATAAACATCGGAATGATATCCACATCCGAGATCAAAATATCCTGCGTCATTGGAAAGAAACACGCGGAGCAGGCGCTGAAGACCCTGCATGACGAATTTGAACTTAAGAAAGCAAAATAAAGGCGGAATTAAGATGAAGCAGGTTACGCTCTACGATACGACGCTGCGCGACGGCGCGCAGACCGAAGGCATCTCCTATTCGGTCAATGACAAGCTGCGCATCGCCGGAAAGCTCGACGGGCTCGGAATCCATTTCATCGAAGGAGGATGGCCGGGGTCCAACCCGAAGGATATGGCTTTCTTCAAGGCCGCCGGCAAATTGAAGCTCAAGAACGCGAAGATCGTAGCGTTCGGCTCGACGCGCCGCGCGAACACCGATATCAGGAAAGACACGATCGTGAAAGGCCTGCTCGATTCGGGCACCCGTTACGTAACGATCTTCGGAAAATCATGGGACCTGCACGTCAAGGACGTGTTCAAAGTCCCGCTTGAGGAGAACCTGAAGATGATCTCCGAGACGGTCTCATTCCTCAGATCCAGGGGGAAGGCCGTTTTCTACGACGCAGAGCATTTCTTCGACGGATACAAGAGCAACCCGGAATACGCCCTGATGACCGTCTTCGCTGCTCGCGACGCCGGCGCCGAATGCGTGATCCTTTGCGACACGAACGGCGGGACGATCATGTCCGAGCTCACGGATATCGTGATGGAAGTGGTCGCGAAACTCGATTGCCCGGTCGGTATCCATTGCCACAACGATTGTGATATGGCGGTCGCGAACTCCGTCGCGGCCGTGCAGGCAGGATGCGTCCAAGTGCAGGGTACATTCAACGGTTACGGCGAAAGGTGCGGGAACGCTAACCTCGTCTCCGTGATCGGCAACCTTAAGCTGAAACTCGGCATCGACTGTATCAGCGACGCGAAATTGAAGGAACTTACCGAAACGTCGAGGTTCGTCGCCGAGATCAGCAACGTGAAGCAGCAGGAGAACCAGCCGTTCGTAGGCAACAGCGCATTCACGCACAAGGCCGGGGTACATATCAACGCGATCATGAAGAATCCCGTCACTTATGAGCATCTCGACCCGCACGCGGTCGGCAACAAGAGGCGCCTGCTCGTCTCCGAGCTTTCGGGAAAGAGCTCGATCCTGCTGAGGGCCGAGGCGCTCGAGCTTGACCTTACGAAGGAAGCCCCTAAAACAAAGAAGATCCTCAAGCTCCTGCAGAAGCTTGAGCACGAGGGTTATCATTTCGAGGCGGCGGAGGGTTCGCTCGAGTTGCTGCTCAAGCGTGCTTTCAAGAAATACAAGAGGTTCTTCGAGCTTGAAGGGTTCAAGGTGGTGACGGAGCATAAAGGCAACAGGCTCCTCTCTGAAGCGACCATCAAGGTCAAGGTCAATAAGATAGTCGAACATACCGCCGCAGAAGGCGACGGCCCGATCAATGCCCTCGACAACGCGCTGCGCAAGGCGCTGCTTGAGTTCTATCCCGCGCTCGCCGAGATGCACCTTTCAGATTTCAAGGTCCGCGTGCTTGACGAGAAAGCCGGAACGGCCGCGAAGGTCCGCGTGCTGATCCAATCGCAGGATTCAAAGGACTCATGGTGGACTATCGGCGTATCCGAGAACATCATCGAGGCGTCCTGGAACGCGCTTGTCGACTCGATCGAGTATAAACTCCTGAAGGACCGCAAGGTCCAGAAGCAGTAGCCATGCGAGATATACCCTCTGCCTACGACCCCAAAACCACGGAAGAGAAGTGGTATAAACTCTGGGAATCCAGGAAATACTTCCACGCGCGGCCCGATGCCGCCAGGAAACCCTATACCATTGTGATCCCTCCGCCGAACGTCACGGGGATACTCCATATGGGCCACGCGCTCAATAATACAGTGCAGGATATCCTCATAAGGTGGAGGCGGATGCAGGGATGGAACGCCGAATGGCTTCCCGGCACCGACCACGCAGGCATTGCGACACAGAACGTCGTCGAGAAGAAACTCGCCAGGGAAGGCCTGAAACGCCAGGACATAGGACGCGAGGAGTTCGTAAAACGCGTATGGCAATGGCGCGAGGAATACGGCTCAACTATCATATCCCAGCTCAAACGCCTCGGCTGCTCCTGCGACTGGGACCGGACCCGCTTCACGATGGACGAGGGCCTCTCCAATGCTGTCAACGAAGTGTTCATACGCCTGTATGAGAAAGGCCTCATATACCGCGGCAACTACATCATAAACTGGTGCCCGAGGTGCCAGACCGCGTTAAGCGACGAAGAAGCCCAGCATAAGGACCTCAACGGAACGCTATATTACATCAGATACCCTGTAAAAGGCGGCAGCAGGCATATAACGGTCGCCACGACACGGCCCGAGACGATGCTCGGCGATGTCGCTGTTGCCGTCAACCCTTCCGACGTAAGGTACAAGAACCTCGTAGGCGAGACCCTTATACTGCCGCTTACCGGCAGGGAGATAAAGGTCGTAGCCGACGGATTTGTGGATATGGAGTTCGGCACGGGCGCGGTCAAGGTCACACCGGCCCACGACCCGAACGATTTCGAGATGGGAAGGCGCCATAATATTGAGCCGGTGGTCGTCATGAACCCGGACGGAACAATGGGAAAAAATACCGGGAATTACGCCGGCATGGACAGGTTCGAGGCGCGCGAGGCGATCCTCGAGGACCTAAAGGAGATGAAGCTCCTCGAGAAGACAGCGCCTCACGCTCATTCCGTAGGCCATTGCTACAGGTGCCATACCGTAGTGGAGCCGTACCTTTCCGAACAGTGGTTCGTAAGGATGAAGCCGCTGGCAAAACCCGGCATCGAGGCGGTCAAGAGCGGCAGGATAAGATTCCATCCCGAACGCTGGACGAAGGTCTACCTCGACTGGATGGAGAACATCCGTGACTGGTGTATATCGAGGCAGATCTGGTGGGGCCATCGGATACCCGTCTATTACTGCAGGAAATGCCTGAAGGAGTCCGAAGGTAAGAAGGGGATAACGGTCTCTCGTGTAAAGCCCGCGAAATGCCCCGACTGCGGCGCAAGCGATATCGTCCAGGACGAGGACGTCCTCGACACCTGGTTCTCGTCGTGGCTGTGGCCTTTCTCCACATTCGGCTGGCCGGCCAAGACGGAAGACCTTTCGTATTTTTACCCGACCTCGACGCTCTCCACCGCCCAGGATATAATCTTCTTCTGGGTCGCGAGGATGATAATGTCGGGCTATGGGTTCATGGGCGACGCGCCTTTCAGGGACATCTATATACACGGCACGGTGCGGGACGAGACCGGGGCGAAGATGTCGAAATCGCTCGGTAACATAATAGACCCCGTGGAGATAATAGGGGAATATGGCACCGACGCGCTGCGCTTCAGCCTCATATCGATCACTTCAAGCGGCCAGGACGTCTTCCTGTCAAAGGATAAGTTCGAGATCGGCCGCAATTTCGCGAACAAGGTATGGAATGCCTCGAGGTTCATACTCATGAACCTCGAAGACGACGCGGAGGGCATACCCGCGATCGACAAGGCGGGCCTCACATTCGCCGACAGGTGGATATTGTCGCGGCTGAACCGCGCGGTAGGGTCCGTCGACACGTCACTTGAGAACTTCAGGTTCAACGAGGCGGCAAGCACCGCCTATGAGTTCTTCTGGCACGAATTCTGCGACTGGTACGTCGAGATGGTCAAGCCGGAGATGGCAAATAAAGGGCCCGAGGGCGCGCAAAGGAAGAAGGCGGTCCAGGCGATACTCGTGCACTGCATAGAGGACTCCCTTAAGGTTCTCCATCCTTTTATGCCTTTCGTGACTGAGGAGATCTGGCAGAACCTGCCGCATAAGGGCGACTCGATAATGGTATCCGCGTGGCCGAGGGCAGATAAGGGCATGCTTGACGATGAGGCGGAACATCAGATGGCCGTGGCGATAGGCGTGGTCTCTTCAATACGTAATATACGCGCCGAGCTGAATATCCCGCCGCAGAAGTTATGCAAGGCGATCATCGCGGCCGGCAGCGGCAGGAGCAGGCAGGCGATAGACAGGTCCCTGGAGCACATAAAAGCGCTTTCGCGCCTTGAATCACTCGAGATCACGGATAAGATGTCCAGGCCAAAGGCGTCCTCTTTCGCCGTCTTCGGCGATTGCGAGATATGCGTGCCGCTCGAGGGCCTCGTCGATATCGAAGCGGAAAAGAAGAAGATGATGTCAAAGATAGGCGAGCTCGAGAAATATACCGGGTCTATCGAGGGCAAGCTGCGCAACAAGAATTTCACCGATAAGGCCCCGAAAGAGATCGTAGAGGCGGAGAAGGCGAAACTTGCCGACGCCCGCGTCTCGCTCGATAAACTAAAGGAGAACCTGAAACGATTAGAGAATTAGCGGACAAGGAGGTACTCGAGATCATCCGCCGCGCGCTGGACGAGGATATCGGCGCGTCGGATGTCACGACACAGGCGCTCTTCCCGTCGCCGAGGGCCGCGCAGGCCGTGATACTTTCCGGTGGCGAAGGCGTGCTCGCGGGCATCACGTTAGCGATGTCCGCGTTCGTGATGCGCGACTCGAAAGTGAAGTTCATGCCGCTTGAGATGGACG
>CAZYUB010000023.1:0-2508 GCA_964650515.1 uncultured Planctomycetia bacterium
TTACCGTAATAATCGTACGTGTAATGGTCGTCTATTCCCCACCAAAATGCGATTGCCGATGAACTTACTCCGTAATCCTCGTTGTTAACATATACGAGCCTAATGTCATTATCGTTGATCAGGTCGAGCCGGTCAGCCGCTAACGGGGCAAGGCCAAGGTAATCGAGATAAGATGACGGGACGGCCGTCTGTGTCGGATGTACTATTCCGTCTTCGCTTCCGCCACCGGTCGGACTAGTATCTCCGCTATCTCCGCTATCGCCACTATCTCCGCTACCGCCCGGCGCGCCTCCGCCCCCCGGGCTTCCGCCGCCCGGGCTACCGCTTCCGGGTGGAGTGCTATCTCCGGTATCAGGGCCTCCGATGTCATCCCCGCCCAGGTCCGGCGGGGTCTGGTTTACGCTGTCGGGGGATATGGGGCCGGTGTTGTTCCTCGCGACGACTATATCGTCGCCGGCTATATCGCCCGACTCTATATCATCGCGTATCCTCTCGGCAAGCACGATAAAATTATCGTTCGTTACGCCGACCACCTTATAATTAAACCACCTCGGCTCGATATCCATGCCAAGGCGTTCATTGACTTCCTGTGTATTGCCCGCGGCGACATATTCGCCCGTCTCGAGCTTGACTATCTCCTCGGTCTTCGCGATATTCGCGACGGTCGCCACCGCTTCGACATACTTCGACTTATTTATCGCGTTCTTATAGAACGAGAAAATAAGCCCGAAGAAGACGGCTATTACCGTGATCGCGAGCAATATCTCTATAAGAGTGAATGCTTTTCTCTTTACCATACTATAATTCTACCATAACAGGCCGGGATTTCAACCTGTTAATTGCCATGCTTCAGGGCATCCATGGCCGCTTTGGCGTCAAAATTCTGCGGGTCTACCGACAACACTTTCCTCCAGCAGGCCCTCGCCTCCGTTTTGTCGCCCCTGTTTGAATGCGCGACGCCGAGGTTATACAACGCCTCTGTATTATCCGGCTCCTTCTCCACCACTTTATTGTATTCGCTTATGGCGCCGGGGTAATCCTTCCGCATGAGAAGCAATCCGGCCAGGTTGAAATGCGCCTCGGTCATTCCCGGGTCCTTCTCCAGCGCCTTGTTGAACATCTCTATCGCCTTTTCGTTCTCCTTGTCGGTCGCATATATGGCCCCGAGGTTGTTCAATATCTTCGCGTCTATCGTCCCCTTCTCGAGCACGTAGCTGTAATCCTCTTTCGTCCGCGAGAGGTTGCCCGCTTTATGGTTCAGGACGGCGCGCAGGTAATGGATCTCCGAGCTCTTCGAGAACGTCTGCAGCAGCACGTCGCAAAACGCGGCCGCATCGGCGTATTTGCCCGCCTTTACGGCATCCTTTATGGCGTTGCAAAGTCCCTCGTAATCATATTTCGAAACGGAGCCGTCATCGTTGAGTATCTTGTCTATGCGGTCCCTCTTTACGCTCGCTTCGCCGTCGGTGCGGGCCAGCACCAGCGTATCTTTGCTGCGGGAGATGACTATTTCGTCCGCGACCTTTCCGTCGGTATAGTATATCTTTTCCGCGCCGCAGTAAGGTACGGGGAAAAACAAATACGCGAGCAATACGGTGACAGCAAATGCGTGTTTTCTCATGGTTTTGCCTTCTCCGCGGCGGACTTCAGCCGTATAATGGACCTGTCTTTGCCTACCAGCGCCACCGTCTCGAACAGGCTAGCGCCGACTTTATGCCCGGTTATAGCAACCCTTATCGGATGTATCAGCTCCGCCGCTTTCAGCCCGGACTCCGCTGCCAGCTTCCTTACACAATCCTCGAGAGCGGGAGCGCTGAAGTCGTCCAGTTTCGAGAACCTGCCTATGACGTCTTCGAGTTTCTTCTTCGCGCCTTCCTTGCCGAGTACGGAAGAGACCGCCTCCTCGTCATACTCCATATTCTCCGAGAAGAACGGCGCTACGGAATCCGCGAGCTCGCGGACCGTCTTCGCGCGCGGATGGAAAAGTTTTACGGCCTCGGCAAGCCGCGCGCCGTCAAAGCCCTCTTTCAGGACGCCCCTCTCCTTCAGCTCCGGCACTATCGCGGCAGCCAGGTCCTCGGGCTTGCGCGCCCTGATATATTCGCCGTTCATCCACGTCAGCTTGTTTATATCGAACACTGCGCCGGTCTTGCCGACCTTTTCAAGCGTGAATTCCTTTATTATCTCCGCTATCGGCAGGACCTCCCTGTCGCCCGACGGGGCCCAACCGAGCAGCGATATGTAATTGACGAGCGCATCTGGCAGGAAACCCATCTGCCTGTATTCGGATATCGACGTCGCGCCGTGGCGTTTCGACATGCGTGAACGGTCGGTCCCGAGGATCATCGGGATATGCGCGAATTTCGGCGGCTCTATCCCGAGCGCCCTGTAAACGGCGAGCTGTTTCGGGGTGTTCGATATGTGGTCGTCGCCCCTTATCACGTGCGTTATCTTCATGTCGTCATCGTCTATCACGCACGCGAAGTTGTATGTCGGGAACCCGTCGGA
>CAZYUB010000023.1:2608-3846 GCA_964650515.1 uncultured Planctomycetia bacterium
TCATGTCGTCATCGTCTATCACGCACGCGAAGTTGTATGTCGGGAACCCGTCGGATTTCATCAGCACAAGGTCCTTCTGCAGGTTCATGTCGAAGGTGACCTTGCCGTGAACGATGTCTTCCATTACTATGATATCCTTCGGCATCGTAAGGATTATCGCCTTCTCTCCCCCGAGCGCGCCCTCGGCCTCGTACGCCTTTCCCTCTTTTAGCAGCTTTTGCGCGTGATCGCGGTAGGCGTCGAGCCTCTTGGTCTGGTAATAAGGCCCCTCGTCCCAGTCCATGCCGAGCCACTTCATCGAGCTGATTATCTCCTGCAGGAACTCGTCCTTCGAACGCTCCCTGTCGGTATCTTCGACCCTGAAGACGAACGTCCCCTTCTCGTGCCTCGCGAAAAGCCAGTTGAATAGCGCTGTCCGCGCGCTCCCTATATGTAAAAAGCCCGTCGGGGACGGGGCAAACCTTACTTTTACCATCTCATTGCCTCGCCACAAGCCGGGCGCCTTCCTTCAGCGCCTGCTCGTTCATGGGTAAAAGGTCCTGCTTGTCCGGAGGTATGACCTCCTTCAGCGCGTCGACAAGGGCCCTCATCGACACTATCTTAAGCTTCGCGTTCAATGCTCCAAGAGCTATCATATTGGCGACCCGAGTATTTCCCATCTCGGTCGCCATCTTCGTGACCGGTATCCTCATCACGTCTATATCGCCCATTGACGGCTGCCTGTCTATCAGCGTCTCGTTCATGATCAATGTCCCGGACGGCGTCAGCGACTCCTCGTACCTGTCCATTGAAGGCCTGTTCATAACGACACAGGCGGTCGGGCTCGTGATGACGGGCGAAGGGACCATCTCGTCCGATATGACGACCATTGAATGGGCCGTCCCGCCGCGCACCTCGGCGCCGTATGATGGCATCCATGTGACCTTGAGGCCTTCTTTCATCGCGGCCCAGGCAAGCACCTTTCCCATCACCATTATCCCCTGCCCCCCGAAACCGGCAAATATTATTTCTTCTTTCATTTATATGTCCTTTATTACGCCGAGCGGGAAATACTTTGTCATCTCGTCCTCGATGCGGCGGCAGGCATCTTTCGGCGAGAGGCCCCAGTAGGTCGGGCAAGGCGAAAGTACCTCGACGAGCGAGAACCCCTTGCCTTCCATCTGGTTCTTCAGCGCTTTCTTTATCGCCGCTTTTGTCTTCAGCACGTTAGCCGGGTTATCGACCGAAACCCGCTCAAT
>CAZYUB010000023.1:3856-6758 GCA_964650515.1 uncultured Planctomycetia bacterium
ATATTTGGTCCCGGGCAGCTGCGAAAGCAGTTCCGAGATCTTAATCGGGTAACCGTCCCTCGTTATATCGCGGCCGTGTATAGATGTCGATGTCTTCTGCCCGATCAGCGTCGTCGGGGCCATCTGCCCGTTAGTCATGCCGTATACGCCGTTATTTATGAAGAAGACCGTTATGTTCTCGCCGCGGTTGGCCGTGTGGATTATCTCGGCCGTCCCTATCGCCGCGAGGTCGCCGTCTCCCTGGTAGCTGAAAACTATCTTGTCGGGGTGCACGCGCTTTATGCCCGTCGCCACACATGGCGTCCTGCCGTGCGGGGCCTCCGAGCAGTCGAAATCCCAGTATTCATAAGCGATAACCGCGCAGCCCACCGGGCATACCGCTATGACGTCCTCGCGTATACCGAGCTCGTCTATGACTTCGCAGATCAGCCTATGCGCAATGCTGTGGCCGCATCCGGAACAGTAGTGTGTCGGCACATCCCTGAGCGATGCGGGGCGTTCGAACACTTTTTTCATGCGTATACCCTCTTCTTCGCCTTCGGCTTCAGGATATCCCTTATCGCCTCGACTATCGCTTCTTCGGTCGGCACGCCTCCGCCGGCCCTTCCGTAAAAATGTATCGGCCTTTGCCCGAGTATCGAAAGTTTCACGTCATCGACCATCTGCCCCGCGCTCATCTCTACGACGAGGAACGCCTTGGATTTCTTCGCGAGCTTCTGCAGTTGCGCCTCGGGGAACGGCCACAACGTTATCGGCCTGAACATACCGACATGCAGGTGCTCGTGGCGCGCCTTTGATATCGCGGAACGGACTATCCTGCTCGTCGTGCCGTAGGCGACTACGACGAGGTCGGAATCCTCCGTATATAACGACTCGAACCTCGGCTCCTTGGATTTTATCTTGCTGTATTTCATCTGCATGATCCTGTTGAGCTCCTCGAGCTCGCCTTCCCCGAGGAACAGGGACCGGATCACGTTGGGCCTTCGGCCTTTGCATCCGGTAAGGGCCCACGGCTTATGCGTACTGACCGCGTTCTTGCCGTGCAGATGCCTCCTTACGACTTCTACGGGCTCCATCATCTGCCCGAGAATACCGTCGCCTAGTATCATGACCGGGTTCCTGTATTCGTCCGCGAGGTCGAACGCGAGCTGCGTGAGGTTCCAGGCCTCCTCAACCGTCGACGGGGCCAGCACTATAGTCCTGTAATCGCCGTGCCCGCCGCCCCTCGTCGCCTGGAAATAGTCCGCCTGCGACGGCGCGATGTTGCCTAAGCCGGGACCGCCGCGCATCATATTCACTATTACCGCCGGCAGCTGGCACGCCGCCATGTAAGATATCCCTTCCTGCTTCAGGCTGATCCCCGGGCTCGAGCTCGATGTCATCGCGCGCGCGCCGGCGGCAGATGCTCCGAGAACAAGGTTTATCGCCGCGAGCTCCGACTCCGCCTGGATGAAAGTCCCTCCCGCCTCCTGCATGCGAAACGACATGTAATGCGTCAGTTCGTTCTGAGGCGTTATCGGGTAACCCGCATAAAAAGTGCATCCCGCGTGTACGGCGGCTTCTCCGATTACCTCATTACCGCACATCATTATCTTTGCCATTATCTTATTTGTATACCTCTATGCAGACATCGGGGCACATTATCGCGCACATCTTGCATCCCTTGCATTTTTGCTCATCAGTGCCGATAAATTTTGCAGGATGCACGCCTCTTACATTCAGGGATTCTTCCATTATAATAAGCTTCTCGGGGCAGTTTATCGCGCAGAGGCCGCACCCCTTGCATGCGTCCCTGTCTATCGTTATCTTGCTCATCAGGCCCTGACCGCCTTCCCTTTGGAAAACATCTTCTTTATCTCCGTGGCTATGCCCTGGGCATCGAGCCCGTACGCCTTGAAGAGGTCCTCTTTCCTGCCGTGTTCGACGAACTTCGCGGGAAAGCCGAGCCTCTTGACCGATATATCGCTCATCCTCTCTCTCTCAAAGAATTCAAGCACGGCGCTCCCGAACCCGCCTTCAAGCACGCCCTCTTCCACCGTTACGAATTTCTTGGTCCTTGCGGCGAGGCTCCTGAGCAATTCCTCGTCGAAGGGCTTTATGAACCTGACATTTACCAGCGAGGTCTTGATGCCTTCGCTGAAGAGCAGTCCTGCCGCGGCGCACGCCGGCCAGACCATCGAGCCCACCGCGAGTATCGCGAGTTCGCCTTCCTTCGACATGACCTCGGCCTTCCCGCGGACTATCGGAGTATCCGTCTCGAGGACCGGCGGGGCGACTATCTTTCCGCGCGGGTACCTGATGGCGACCGGGCCCTCGCAACGGTTGACCGCGTATTCGAGCATTCCTTTTAGTTCCGCCTGGTCCTTCGGCGCCAATAACGTCATGTTCGGCATATGGCGCATGAACGCTATATCGAATATCCCGTGGTGCGTCGCGCCGTCCTCGCCCACTATCCCGGCGCGGTCGAGGCAGAAGACGACGTGGAGGTTCTGCAGGCAGGCGTCATGTATTATCTGGTCGTAGGAACGCTGCATGAACGTCGAATATATCGCGACTACCGGCACGACGCCGCCTTTCGCGAGGCCCGCGGCGAAAGTCACCGCGTGCTGTTCGGCCATGCCGACGTTGAAGAAGCGGGCCGGATATTCCTTCTGGAACGAGTCGAGGCCCGTGCCTTCCGGCATAGCCGCGGTGACCGCGGCAACCTTCGGGTTATCCCTGGCGATCTCGACGAGCGTTTCGGAAAAGGTCTCTGTAAATGACTTAGCGGAGCTTGCCCCGGACGCCTTCAGCTCCCCGGTTTCGACATCGAACGGGGCCGTGCCGTGGAATTTCTCGGGGTGCTTTTCCGCGTGGTGGTAGCCCTTGCCTTTCTTAGTCAGGGCATGTATCAGTATGGGCC
>CAZYUB010000024.1:0-3995 GCA_964650515.1 uncultured Planctomycetia bacterium
CGCCTTCTCTCCCCCGAGCGCACCCTCGGCCTCGTACGCCTTCCCCTCCTTGAGGAGCTGCTGCGCGTAGCCGCGGTAGGCATCGAGCCTCTTGGTCTGGTAATACGGGCCCTCATCCCAGTCCATACCGAGCCACTTCATCGAGCTGATTATCTCCTGCAGGAACTCGTCCTTCGAGCGTTCCCTGTCGGTATCCTCGACCCTGAAGACGAAGGTCCCCTTCTCGTGCCTCGCGAAAAGCCAGTTGAAGAGCGCGGTCCGCGCGCTCCCAATATGCAAAAAGCCCGTCGGGGACGGGGCAAACCTTACTTTCACCATATCATTGCCTCGCGACGAGCCTGGCGCCTTCCTTCAGCGCCTGCTCGTTCATAGGTATCAGGTCCTGTTTGTCCGGAGGAATGACCTCCTTCAATGCGTCGACAAGCGCCCGCATCGACACAATCTTAAGCTTCGCGTTCAATGCGCCGAGCGCTATCATATTGGCGACCCGCGTATTCCCCATGTCTGTCGCCAGCTTCGTGACCGGTATCTTCAGCACATCTATATCGCCCCTTGCCGGCTGCCTGTCTATCAGCGTCTCGTTCATTATCAATGTTCCGGTCGGGGCCAGCGACTCCTCATACCTGTCCATAGAAGGCCTGTTCATCACGACGCATGCGGTCGGGCTCGTAACGACAGGCGAGGGGACCATCTCGTCCGATATGACGACCATCGAATGGGCCGTCCCGCCGCGCACCTCGGCGCCGTACGACGGCATCCATGTGACCTTTAGGCCTTCCTTCATCGCGGCCCAGGCAAGCACCTTGCCCATTACCATTATCCCCTGCCCTCCGAAACCGGCGAATATTATCTCTTCTTTCATCTATATGTCCTTTATGACCCCGAGCGGGAAATACTTCGTCATCTCGTCCTCGATGCGGCGGCACGCATCTTTCGGCGAGAGGCCCCAGTAGGTCGGGCACGGAGAAAGTATCTCGACGAGCGAGAACCCCTTGCCTTCCATCTGGTTCTTTAAGGCCTTCTTTATCGCCGCTTTCGTCTTCAGCACGTTCGCCGGGTTATCCACCGACACCCTCTCTATGTATTTTGTGCCCGGCAGCTGCGAAAGCAGCTCCGAGATCTTCATCGGGTAGCCGTCCCTCGTTATGTCGCGGCCGTGTATCGAGGTCGATGTCTTTTGTCCTATAAGCGTCGTCGGGGCCATCTGCCCGTTCGTCATGCCGTATACCCCGTTATTTATGAAGAAGACCGTAATATTCTCGCCCCGGTTGGCCGTGTGTATTATCTCTGCCGTGCCTATCGCCGCAAGGTCGCCGTCTCCCTGGTAACTGAATACGATCTTGTCGGGGTGCACGCGCTTTATGCCCGTCGCGACGCATGGCGTCCTGCCGTGCGGGGCTTCCGAGCAGTCGAAATCCCAGTATTCATAAGCGATGACCGCGCAGCCCACCGGGCATACCGCTATGACGTCCTCGCGGATACCGAGCTCGTCGATGACCTCGCAGATCAGCCTGTGCGCAATGCTGTGGCCGCATCCGGAACAGTAATGTGTCGGCACATCCCTGAGCGATGCCGGGCGTTCGAACACTTTTTTCATGCGTACACCCTCTTCTTCGACCTCGGCTTAAGGATATCCCTTATTGCCTCGACTATGGCCTCTTCGGTCGGCACGCCGCCGCCGGCGCGGCCGTGGAAATGTATCGGCCTCTGCCCGAGTATCGAAAGCTTGACGTCGTCGACCATCTGCCCCGCGCTCATCTCTACCACGAGGAACGCCTTGGATTTCTTCGCGAGCTTCTGCAGCTGCGCCTCTGGGAACGGCCACAGCGTTATCGGCCTGAACATGCCGACATGCAGGTGTTCGTGGCGCGCTTTCGATATCGCGGAGCGGACGATCCTGCTGGTCGTGCCGTAGGCGACAACGACAAGGTCCGAATCCTCCGTATATAACGACTCAAACCTGGGTTCCTTCGATTTTATCTTGTTGTACTTCATCTGCATGATCCTGTTGAGCTCCTCGAGCTCGCCTTCCCCGAGGAACAGGGAACGCACGACATTGGGCCTGCGCCCCTTGCATCCGGTAAGGGCCCACGGCTTATGCGTATTGACGGCGCTCTTGCCGTGCACGTGCCTTCTCACGACCTCCACCGGCTCCATCATCTGCCCGAGTATCCCGTCGCCGAGTATCATCACGGGGTTCCTGTACTCATCGGCCAGGTCGAACGCGAGCTGAGTGAGGTTCCAGGCCTCCTCTACCGTCGACGGGGCCAGCACTATCGTCCTGTAATCCCCGTGCCCGCCGCCCCTCGTCGCCTGGAAATAGTCCGCCTGCGACGGCGCGATGTTGCCTAAGCCGGGACCGCCGCGCATCATATTCACTATTACCGCCGGCAGCTGGCACGCCGCCATGTAAGATATCCCTTCCTGCTTCAGGCTGATCCCCGGGCTCGAGCTCGATGTCATCGCGCGCGCGCCGGCGGCAGATGCTCCGAGAACAAGGTTTATCGCCGCGAGCTCCGACTCCGCCTGGATGAAAGTCCCTCCCGCCTCCTGCATGCGAAACGACATGTAATGCGTCAGTTCGTTCTGAGGCGTTATCGGGTAACCCGCATAAAAAGTGCATCCCGCGTGTACGGCGGCTTCTCCGATTACCTCATTACCGCACATCATTATCTTTGCCATTATCTTATTTGTATACCTCTATGCAGACATCGGGGCACATTATCGCGCACATCTTGCATCCCTTGCATTTCAGCTCATCGCCCGCATTTGCCACATCCTTGAATTTTGCCGGATGCACACCCCTGACGTTGAGTGATTCTTCCATTATAATGAGTTTCTCGGGGCAGTTTATCGCGCATAGGCCGCATCCTTTGCATGCATCCCTGTTTATCGTGATCTTTCCCATCAGGCCCTGGCCGCTTTCCCTTTAGAGAACATTTTTTTTATTTCCGAAGCTATGCCGTGGGCATCGAGCCCATACGCCTTGAAGAGGTCCTCTTTCCTGCCGTGTTCTACGAACTTCGCGGGAAAACCGAGCCTCTTTACCGATATGTCGCTTATCCTCTCCCTCTCGAAAAATTCGAGCACAGCGCTGCCGAAACCGCCTTCAAGCACGCCCTCT
The DNA here is from genome assembly GCA_964650515.1 of uncultured Planctomycetia bacterium. GTDB lineage: Bacteria > Omnitrophota > Gorgyraeia > Pluralincolimonadales > Pluralincolimonadaceae > UBA6215. Next base: position 3,125 of record CAZYUB010000024.1, read on the forward strand.
TCCACCGTAACGAATTTCTTGGTCCTTGCGGCAAGGCTCCTGAGCAATTCCTCGTCGAAGGGCTTTATGAACCTGACGTTTATCAGCGAGGTCTTTATGCCTTCGCTGAACAACAGCCCTGCCGCGGCGCACGCCGGCCAGACCATCGATCCGACCGCAAGTATTGCGAGCTCGCCTTCCTTCGACATCACCTCGGCTTTCCCGCGGACTATCGGCGCATTCGTCTCGAGTACGGGCGGGGCGACTATCTTTCCGCGCGGGTACCTTATCGCGACCGGCCCCTCGCAGCGGTTGACCGCATATTCGAGCATGCCTTTAAGCTCTGCCTGGTCCTTCGGCGCCAATAACGTCATGTTGGGCATATGCCGCATGAATGCTATATCGAATATCCCGTGATGCGTAGCGCCGTCCTCTCCCACTATGCCGGCGCGGTCGAGGCAGAAAACAACATGCAGGTTCTGCAGGCACGCGTCGTGTATTATCTGGTCGTAAGAGCGCTGCATGAACGTCGAATATATAGCGACGACAGGAACGACGCCGCCCTTGGCGAGGCCCGCGGCAAAGGTCACCGCATGTTGTTCGGCCATCCCGACGTTGAAGAAGCGGCCCGGATATTCTTTCTGGAACGCGTCGAGGCCGGTCCCCTCCGGCATGGCCGCGGTGACCGCGGCTACCTTCGGGTTATCCCTTGCGATCTCGACGAGCGATTCGGAGAAGGTTTCGGTGAACGATTTGGCGGGGCCCGCCCCTGGCGCTTTCAGCTCCCCGGTCTCGATATCGAACGGGGCCGTGCCGTGGAATTTTTCGGGGTGCTTCTCCGCGTGGTGGTAGCCCTTGCCTTTCTTAGTCAGGGCATGTATCAGTATGGGCC
>CAZYUB010000025.1:0-3232 GCA_964650515.1 uncultured Planctomycetia bacterium
CTCGATGATCTTAGGATAAAGTATCTTGGAAGGAAGGGCCTTGTCACCGAGCTGTTGGGCAGGATCTCGTCCTTATCTGCCGAGGAGAAACCGCTCCTCGGCAAGGAGCTCAACGCGCTGAAGTCCCGCATGGACGAGGCGATGAAGGCCAGGCAGGCGGAGCTTGCAAGGTCTCCCGTCCTCCCTAAAGACCATACCGACCTTACCCTCCCGGGGTTCAGGCCCCCATCAGGCACAAGGCACCCGCTTACGAAGACGATCGACGAGATACTCGCGACGTTCCTCGGCATGGGGTTCAAAGTGGTCGAGGGCCCGGAGATAGAGACAGAATTTTATAATTTCGAGGCGCTCAATATCGCGCTCGACCACCCGTCCCGCGACGCGTTCGACACATTCTACATAAAGAACAGGTACCTGCTGCGCAGCCACACCTCGCCGGTCCAGGTAAGGTTTATGGAGACCGAGAAACCGCCGTTCAAGATAGTCGTCCCGGGCAAGGTCTACCGCCCGGATGCCGTTGACGCCTCGCATTCGTTCATGTTCCACCAGGTCGAGGGGCTTGTCGTCGGAGAAGGCGTGACATTCGCGGACCTGAAGGGCGCGCTCAGCATGTTCATAAGGAATTATTTCGGCGCGAACGCCAAGGTAAGGTTCAGGCCGCACTTCTTCCCGTTCACGGAGCCGAGCGCGGAGGTGGATGTGTCATGTTTCATATGCGGCGGCAAAGGATGCAGCGTATGCGGCAGGAAAGGATGGCTCGAGATCCTCGGATGCGGCATGGTCCACCCGAACGTATTTAAGGCGGTCAAGTATGACGCGAAGAGATACACGGGTTTCGCTTTCGGGATGGGCGTGGAGCGCATCGCGATGCTGAAATACGGCATAAACGACATGAGGCTCTTCTTCGAGAACGATATGCGTTTCCTGGAACAATTCAGATGAAAGTATCCTATAACTGGCTAAAAGAATACGTCTCATTCAGCGCCGACCCGGCCGCGCTTGCCGAGAAACTGACTATGGCGGGCCTTGAGGTCAAGGGTATCGAGCAGAAGGGCGGGGACTTTGTCTACGAGATAGAGATCACATCGAACAGGCCGGACTGGCTCTGCCTTTACGGGATCGCGCATGAGATACAGGCGCTCTACGGGCTGAAGATGAAGCCCGTGAAGTCGCCCCTGCCGGCATCCGCCGCGAAACGGGCTCCGGGGCCGTCGATAGCCATAGAAGACAAAAAAGGGTGCCCGAGGTATGTAGGTGTCGTCATCGACGGAGTGCAGGTAGGCGTTTCGCCAAAAGGCCTCGCGTCAAAAGTCGAGAGCGCCGGCATGAGACAGGTCAATAATATAGTCGATATCACGAATTTCTGTATGATGGAGTCGGGCCAGCCGATGCACGCTTTCGATTACGACAAGCTTGAAGGCGGCCGCATAACCGTCAGGAGGGCCAGGAAGGGAGAAGAGTTGGTCACGATCGACGGGATAAAGAGGCCGCTCGATGCGGATATACTAGTCATCGCGGACGCGTCGAAACCGGTCGCGATAGCGGGCGTCATGGGCGGGCGGGATACCGAGGTCGGTTTTTCCACGAAGAAGGTGCTCCTCGAGAGCGCGTATTTCGACCCGGTGCTGGTGCGCCGCGGCGCGAGGAAACTCGGCATCTCGAGCGAGGCGTCGTACAGGTTCGAAAGGAACGTCGACATCTGCGGCTGCCTGAAGGCAGCCGAGAGGGCCGTGTCTATGATCTGCGAAGGCAGCGGCCTGGGTGTGTCGAAGTTCACCGACTCGGGCTCTAAAGGGCCGAAGGATATAAATATAAAGTTCAGCGTATCCGGCGCGAACAGGATACTCGGGACAGGCATAACTGCGGCGAAATGCGCATCGATATTCAAAGGGCTCGGTCTCGGCGTGAAGGTATCCGGAAAGGACGGATTGCTGGTATCGGTCCCGTCCTTCAGGAGGGACTTGAAAACGGAAATAGACCTCGTAGAGGAGGCCGCAAGGATATACGGTTACGACAGTATACCGGAGACGCTCTCCAGGATACAGACGTGGGGGAAGGGCAGACAGAAGAGCCACGACAGGATCGTTGAAGAGGCCGCCAGGGAAGTCCTTACCGGCGCCGGCCTCAACGAGGTGATAACCTACGCGCTAAGGTGCAAAGACCCTTACGTGCAGAAGGCGCTTTCGATACCGGATGATAATGTTTTAAAGGTCCAAAACCCGCTCAGCTCCGAATCGGAGACGCTGAGGTCGGCGCTAATGTGCGGCATGCTTGACGTCGTCTCGCATAACCTGAACAGGAAGGTTCCCGATGTGAGCATATTCGAGCTTGGGAAATCATATTCGTGCTCGGGCGACGGGACGCCGTGCGAGAGCGGCGTGCTCGCGATAGCGCTCTGCGGCATGAAGCGCAAGGATTGGCATGCCAAGGAGGCGGCGGACATATTCGACATAAAAGGTGTCATCGAGGCGCTCTTTGACCGGCTCGGCATAAGGGACTATTCCTTCGAGGTGAAACCGCTGCCGCTCTTATCGCCGTCCGCATCGGCGGCGGTCAGGATCGGCCCGCAGCAGGTAGGAGTGATAGGCAGGGTAGATAAGGCGCTGCTCGACAAATTCGATATAAAGAGCGCCGTGTTTGCCGGTGAACTGGATCTTTCCGCCATATATGAGGCGGCGAAACTGGAAAGGAAGTTCACGGAACTCCCGAGGTTCCCTTCGGCGGTGCGCGATATATCACTGATCGTCGACGACAAAGCCGGGAATGCCGAGATAACAGGCACGATAAAAGAAACATGCGGCGCGCTCGCGATAAACGTCGTGCCGTTCGACCTGTACCGCGGAGAACAGGTGCCAAAAGGGTGTAAGAGCATCCTGTATTCGGTCGAATACAGGGCTCCCGACAGGACCCTGACGGACGAGGAGGTCAACTCGCTCGACGGGAAGGTCCGTGAGGTATTGGTCAGGAAGTTCGGCGCTAAGATCCGTTAGTTTATGAAAGACCTGTTCGAGAAGAAAAAGAAGCAATCCTCAAAGTCCGAACCCCTGTCCGCAAGGATGAGGCCTCGCGGCCTGAAGGAGTTCGTGGGCCAGCCGCATATCATAGGCGAAGGGAAGCTTCTATCCCGCGCCATAGAAGCGGACACGATAACATCCCTTATACTTTTCGGGCCTCCCGGCACCGGAAAAACGACGCTTGCCCATGTAGTGTCAAACGCGACAAAATCCGAATT
>CAZYUB010000026.1:0-3140 GCA_964650515.1 uncultured Planctomycetia bacterium
TCCGCGTGGTGGTAGCCCTTGCCTTTCTTAGTCAGGGCATGTATCAGTATGGGCCCCTCGAGGCGCAGCGCGCCGTCTATCGTCTTTATCATCCCCTCGAGGTTATTGCCGTCTATAGGGCCTATGTACCTGAGCCCGAGCTCCTCGAAAAGCATCCCGGGTATTAGCATGCCCTTCATGCTCTCTTCGAGCTTCTTCGCGGCCCTGTATACGCTGAAACCGTACCACGGGACCCTCTTTATCAGGCCTTCCATGTCCTTGTGTATCTTGTTGTAGGTCGGATTTACCAGGATCTTGTTGAGGTATTTGGAGAACGCCCCGACCGACGGGGCGATCGACATCTCGTTATCGTTGAGGATTATCAGCATGTTCGTCTTGCTGTGCCCGGCATCGTTTAGGGCCTCAAGGGCCATGCCGCCTCCGAGCGAGCCGTCGCCTATTACCGCGACGACCTTATAAGACTCGCCGGTAATGTCCCTGGCCTTCGCGAGGCCGAGGGCGGCAGATATGGATGTCGAGCCGTGCCCGACCGTGAAGGTGTCGTATTCGCTCTCGAACGCGTTCGGAAAACCGCTTAACCCGCCGAACTGGCGTATCGTCCTGAACCTCTCCCTGCGGCCGGTCAGTACCTTATGCGCGTATGCCTGGTGCCCGACGTCCCATACTACCTTGTCATACGGCGTATTGAGGCAATAATGCAGCGCTACCGCTATCTCCACGGCCCCGAGGCTCGGCGCGAGGTGTCCGCCTGTCTTTGAGACCGTATCGACTATAAACTCGCGCATCTCCCTGGCAAGGAGCTCGCGCTCCTCCCTGGACAATATCCTGAGGTCCTGCGGAGAATTGATGGAATTCAGTATTTTAAACATATTATTTTTTGCGGTTTAAGATAAAATCGGCCAAGTCCCCCAGCGGTTTTGCCCTGCGGCCGAATATCTCGAGCTCCCTGTGGGCCTTTTTGATGAGCCTCGCGGCCTCTTTCCTGGCTCCGTCGACGCCTAAGGCCAGCGCGAAACCCTCTTTATCCAATATATCATCTATGACCTGAAACGTAAAGCCGATATATTCCCCGTATCTGGTCATCGCTTCCGTCTGTTTTCTTGTCGCGCGCGCCGCTATGGCCCCGATCCTGCATGAACCAGCTATAAGAGATCCTGTCTTTCGCGCATTTATATAGGTAAGCGTCGGAAGGTCCGGTTCCACCTGATTCTTTATGTCCACGACCTGCCCGCCTATCATCCCGTATGTGCCGGAGGCCTCGGCGGCGGCCCTGATTACCTCGTTGTTTAACTTCGCGTCCTTCCCCTTGGCCATAAGGCCGAAAGCGAAGGTAAGCAGCGCGTCTCCCGCAAGCACGGCGACGCCTTCACCGAACTTCTTGTGGCAGGTGGGCTTGCCCCTCCTGTAATCATCGTCGTCCATGGCCGGAAGGTCGTCATGCACCAGCGAATACGTATGCACGAGCTCTATCGCGCACGCGGCCGGCATCGCGTCCCTGATACTTCCGGCGCAGGCCTCGCACGCAGCGAGCACTAGCGCGGGCCTCACCCTCTTTCCGCCTGAAAAGACGCAATACCTCATGGCCTTGTGAATCTCTTTCGGATATTCGTTCTCCTGAGGCAGGTACGCGTCTAGCGCCGCGTCGATGACCTTCTGCCGGGACTTAAGGTATTCGGCGGTCTTCATCAGCCCTCCATCTCCTTCTCGTTGAACGGCTTCGCCTCGAGCTTTCCCGCGCCGCTCTTGACGAGGACCTCCACCTTCCTGCGCGCGGAATCGAGCTTCTTTGAGCAGAACTGCGCCAGCTTGACGCCTTCCTCGTACCTCTTCAGCGAATCATCGAGGGGCAGGTCGCCCGACTCAAGCTCCTCCACGACCTTTTCCAGTTTTTTCAGGGCGTCTTCAAATTTCATCTCGGCAGTCATCTCGGTACCTCCTTGATAATATCCTTTATCTCGCTCACCAGTTTTCCGCATGAGAGCTTCGTCTCTATTATATCACCCCGCTTGAGCCCTTTGACATCCCTTAAAACAGCGCCCTCTTTCGCGGAAAGCGTTATGCTGTACCCTCTCTTCAATATCGCGATAGGCGAGAGCGCGTCCATCTTTCCGATAAGCGCGTTAAGGGCCTGCGTCTTTATCTCGATGCCGTGCGAGAAGTGGCTGTCGCGCGCCCTTTCGAGGTCATCTAGCTCCTGCGCGTAACGTTCCACCCTTTCGAGCGGGTACCTGAAGACCGGGCTGCCGGTAAGCCCGGCGAGCCTGCTCTCGTAAAGCGAGACCGCGCCCTCGAGCGACGCCCTGAGGCCCTTGACCAGGACTTCCACCCTCTCGGCTAGCTCTTCCTTCCTCGCTATGACGAGTTCGGCCGCCGCCGACGGAGTGGGCGCCCTGAGGTCCGCCGTAAAATCCGCTATCGTATAATCCACCTCATGCCCTACCGCGGATATTACCGGTATCCTCGAGGCGTATATCGCCCTGGCCACCGCTTCCTCATTGAAAGCCCAGAGGTCCTCGAGGCTTCCGCCGCCACGGGCAATTATCATCACGTCTATATCTTTCATGCGGTTCAGGTCGCCGATAGCGCCGGCTATCTCCGCGGAAGCGCCGTCGCCCTGCACCTTGACCGGGTATATCAGTATCTCTATGTCGTTGAACCTGCGCCTGAGGATATGGAGTATGTCGCGTATCACGGCGCCCGTCGGCGAGGTGACGACGGCTATCCTTGAAGGCAACATCGGCACGGGCACCTTGTGCGACTCGTCGAAGAGCCCTTCCTTCTGGAGTTTTTCCTTCAGCTGTTCGAAAGCGAGTTGGAGCTCCCCGACGCCTTTCGGCTCGGCCCTGTCTATATAGAGCTGGGTCTGCCCGGTCTTGTTGTAATAACCGACCCTGCCGAGGCAGAGCACTTTTATGCCGTCCTTCATCTGGAATTTGGCCGACTGGTTGGATCCCCTGAAGAACGCGCACTGTATCACCGACTCCGCGTCTTTAAGCGCGAAATACATGTGCCCGGACGAATGCAGCTTGAAGTTCGAGACCTCGCCCTCGACCCATACCTGCGGAAAAGCACCGTCGAGGACGGCCTTTATCTCCCTCGTGATCTGGGTGACCGAATATATGAGCCTTCCGGTATCGGCT
>CAZYUB010000027.1:0-3101 GCA_964650515.1 uncultured Planctomycetia bacterium
GTTAGTTTATGAAAGACCTGTTCGAGAAGAAAAAGAAGCAATCCTCAAAGTCCGAGCCCCTGTCCGCAAGGATGAGGCCGCGCGGCCTGAAGGAGTTCGTGGGCCAGCCCCATATCATAGGGGAAGGGAAGCTCCTCTCCCGCGCGATCGAAGCGGACACTATCACATCGCTTATCCTTTACGGGCCTCCCGGCACAGGAAAGACGACGCTCGCCCATGTAGTATCCAACGCAACAAAATCCGAATTCGTACAACTTAACGCGACCACGTCCAACGTACAGGAACTCAGGAAAGAGATAGAATCCGCTAAACAGCGCCGCTTGCTTTACGGCAGGAAGACGATACTCTTCGTCGACGAGATCCACCGTTTCAACAAGGCGCAACAGGACGTCCTGATGCCGGATGTCGAAGCGGGGGTCGTGGTGCTTATAGGCGCGACGACGTACAACCCTTTCTTCTCGATAGTGGCACCCCTGATATCCAGGTCTCTCGTGTTCGAGCTCAAGGCCCTTACCGAGGCGGATATAACCGCGATATTGTATAACGCGCTAAAGGACAAGGAGCGCGGCCTCGGGAACATGCCGATAAAAGCGGAGAAGCAGGCAGTCGAGTTCCTGTCTAAACTCTCCGAAGGCGACGCGAGAAGGGCGCTGAACGCGCTCGAACTGGCCGCGTTGACGACCCCGGCGTCGAAGGACGGCCCCGTAGATATCACGCTGAAGGTCGCCGAGGAGTGCATACAGAAGAAGGCCGTCGTATACGACAAGGACGAAGACGGCCACTACGACACGATATCCGCGTTCATCAAGTCGATGCGCGGCTCCGACCCGGATGCCGTGCTCTACTGGCTCGCGAAGATGCTTTACGCGGGGGAAGACCCGAGGTTCATCGCGCGCAGGATAGTTATTTGCGCGGCCGAGGACGTCGGCCTTGCCGACCCGCAGGCGATAGTGGTGGCGAACGCGGCGTTCCAGGTCGCAGAGTTCGTAGGGCTTCCGGAAGCGAGGATACCGCTGGCCGAGGCCGCGGTATATATCGCCTGCGCGCCGAAATCAAACTCCGCGTACCTTGGCATTGAGAAGGCGCTTAAGGACGTAGAGGAAGGCCGCGTGATGGAAGTTCCCGCGCACCTGAAGGACTCGTCGATGGACGGCAAGGAACTAGGGCACGGCAAGGGATACAAATACGCGCATGATTTCGAGGGCCATTTCGTCGAGCAGGAGTATATGCCAAGGAAGTCGAGGTATTACGAGCCGGGCGAGATAGGTTTCGAGAAGCAGCTTAAGGACCGGATAGATACGTTATGGAAAAGAAAACAAAAGCCATAGGGCTGTTCAGCGGCGGGCTCGATTCCATCGTCGCGGCCAGGCTCGTGATGGAGTTGGGTGTCGAGGCGGAGCTCGTGCGTTTTACCACCGTTTTCTTCAACGGGCCGGTAGACAGCAAGGGCATGCCGCTTACCGTCATAGACATGACGGAGGAGTTCTTTGGGGTCCTGAAGAGCCCCGTCTACGGTTACGGGACCGCGATAAACCCGTGCATCGACTGCAAGATATTAATGCTGAAAAAAGCAAAGGAATACATGGAGAAGAAGGGAGCTTCTTTCGTTTTTACCGGGGAGGTCCTGGGACAAAGGCCGTTCTCCCAGAGGAGGGAGGCCATGAAAGCGATCGAAAAGGACTCCGGCCTCAAGGGATACCTGTTGAGGCCCCTTTGCGCGAAGCTCTTCCCCCCGACGATAGCCGAAGAAAAAGGGCTCATAGACAGGAACAAGCTGCTTTCAATGTCGGGGCGCTCGAGGAAGCCGCAGATGGCGCTGGCAAAGCGGTTCGGCGTTGAGGATTATCCCGCGTCCGCCGGCGGATGCGTGCTCGCGGAGAAGGAGTTCGAGAGCAGGCTCAGCGACCTTATGAGGTATGACCCCGGTTTTAACGCAGGCGACATTGAGCTGCTGAAGCACGGGCGGCATTTCAGGATATCGCCGGAATCGAAGCTGGTCATCGGCAGGAATAACAACGAGAACCATAAGATCGTTTCGCTCAAGAGAGGGTCGGGCCTGATGCTGCACGCGCAGGAGCCCCTCGGGCCTGTATCTGTGCTGCTCGGGAAGACGGACGGGGCGGAATTCGACGAGGCCGTCTCGATAGTGGCAAGGTATGCCCTCGGGAAGAACAATTCCGGGCACGCCAGGATCAAGTGTTTCGCGGGCAGGACGGCTGACAGGATGATCGACGCCATGCCGTGCGAAGAATCCCTGGCAATAAGCAGGAGGATCTGAAATATGGGAAACGGGCCGGACACAATCTCGCTGGCGGCCGCGTTCATAGGCGGCATACTGTCGTTCCTGTCGCCGTGCGTATTGCCGCTGTTCCCGTCGTATATATCGTATATAACGGGAATAACATTCGGCGAACTGACCCGGGAGGATTCCCCGCCGAAGAAGGTCCGCCTGCTGACGTTGGCGCATTCGCTGCTCTTCATCGCCGGTTTCACGGCGGTCTTTGTGGTCCTCGGGATGTCCCTGAATTTCCTCGGCGGCTTCCTGCCGCAGAACAGGGAGATAATAAGAAAGGCGGGAGGGGCGGTCGTAGTGTTCTTCGGCCTCTGCATAGCCGGTGTGATCAACCTTGGGTTCATGCAAAAAGAGAAGAAGCTGGAGCTTAAGTCCAAGCCGGCGGGCTATGCGGGCTCGGTGCTGGTCGGGGCGGCGTTCGCGATAGGATGGACCCCGTGCGTGGGGCCAATACTCGCGTCGATACTTGTCTTGAGCTCAACGGCCGGGGAAGCGGGCAGGGGCGCGGCCATGCTGCTCAGTTATTCGCTCGGCCTTGCGATACCGTTCCTGGTATCGGGCATGCTGATCAACAATTTCCTGTCTTATTTCAAGGCCGTTAAGAAGCACATGAGGGCCCTGTCGGTCATAAGCGGCATATTCCTAATCGTAATCGGCATAATGATTTTCACCAATTCGTTCGGGATGCTTACGGGGTTATTTGAGAGGGTGTTTTCCCCTTGACTAAAGGCGGTTTTAACCTATAATAGACGATAGATGGTAGAAAAGCTAAAAAAGAACTTACGAGAGAAGATCCTTAGAAGGTTAA
>CAZYUB010000028.1:0-2232 GCA_964650515.1 uncultured Planctomycetia bacterium
AGATTTCTATACGGACGGCAGGCTGAAATCTGCGACGCTTGCCGGAGCTGTGGAGATAGGCCGTATAAGATATCCCGCAGGCAGTGTAATGGACTTTTACCCGTCGGGAAGGGTCAACAGGGCTGCCTTGTCGGCTCCGGTAAGGATAGAAGGGCAACTGTTTGAAAAGGGCGCCCGCGTGAATCTCGGGGAAGACGGTAAAATCCCGCGGTAAGACGATATATATTAGGAATAGATTTGCTGGGATGGCGGAATTGGCAGACGCGACAGTTTGAGGGGCTGTTGGTTGAATAAACTGTGGGGGTTCAAATCCCCCTCCCAGCACCATTTTCCACGGGCGAACAAAGCGGTGACGTATGGCGGTTCAGAAGATAGGTTGCCATACCCTTACCTGGGGCAATTACCTCAGGGACTACCCCCTAAAAGACGTTCTTTGCGAGATAAAAGAAGCGGGTTACGACGGGGCTGAGATATTCGATCCCCTTCCGAGATTAGGCTCCGCCGCTCTCCTGAAGACCCAGTTGGATGAGGCAGGCCTGGAGCTGGCGTCGCTCTCCGCTAATGTCAGGGTAACGCCCGACGAAAAGGCCGATATCGCCGAAGCCAGGGAGAAGGCATATTTCGCCGGGCAGTTCGGTGTCGAAGCGCTGATGGTGACGGGTGGCTGGAAGGGCGACGGCCTCTCCAAGGATGTAAAGAGTTATAAAGCCCTCTGCAAAAGGCTCGATTCGCTCGCCGAATACTCTTCCAGGTTCAACGTCAAGATAGCCTTTCATAACCATCTGGATACGATAGTGGAAGACGAGAGGGACATAATGGACCTTCTCGAATTTTCAAAGTCCGTAAAGCTTTGCCTGGATACGGGGCACCTGGCCGCGGCCGGTTCGGACCCGGCGGCGGTCATAGAAAGATGCCGTTCGAGCGTAGCGCTCGTGCACCTTAAGGACTGGGACCCCGCCGCCAGGGATTTCACGGAACTCGGGCGAGGGAAGCTGTGCCACAACATGAAGAATATCCTTGCAAGTTTGGAGAGGATTAATTATACTAACTGGATTATCGTCGAACTTGACAGGACTTCGAGCACTCCGCTGGAAAGCGCGAGATCCTCACGCGATTTCCTGAGGGGGATAGGATATTAAACATGGAATTTAAGGTCGGGATCTGCGGCCTCGGAAGGAGCGCGCAGGAATTCCACATACCTCTTATGAAGAGGGTGGGGAAGTTCCGGATAGTGGCGGTATGCGACACTATACAGGGGCGCAGGAGGGTCGCGGACAGGGATTACGGAACCATAGCTTTTTCGGACTACAGGCATTTTCTGGACACGGATATAGACCTTGTGGTCATCGCGACGCCGTCGAGCAGCCACTTCAGGATAGCGAAGATGGTGCTCGAGGAGGGCAGGCATTGCGTGGTCGAGAAGCCGATAGCTCTGACCCTCAAGGAAGTCGATTACCTAATAAAGCTTGCGCACAGGAAGAAGGTCGTGCTGTCGGTCTTCCAGAGCCGCAGGTTCGACGGGGACTTCCTTACGGTCAAGAGGCTGCTCGATGAGCACCTCGTCGGCGAGCCGTTCACGGTGGAATCCAGGGCGACCTCGTACGGTTCTTTGAAGAATTACGGCGTAAAAGAGTTTAACCCCGCATGGCGTTATAAGAAGGCCTATGGCGGCGGAATATTGTATGATTTCGGCTCACATATCATAGACCAGATGCTGTGCCTCATAAAGGAGCAGCCGGTATCGGTCTGGTGCGACATGAAGTCAGTGCTCTGGTCGAGGGAGGTAGACGACTACTTCAAACTGCTTATACGGTTCCGCGGCGGAGTGACCGCGCACCTTGAAGCGAGCCAGGTTTCGCGGTATAATCTACCCCGGTGGTATGTGCTCGGGACCAAGGGCGCGCTGTTGAGCGAGAACGGCGGCCACCCGATAAAGATAAAGACCCAGATGAAAGGCGAGGAGTTCGAAAGGACCTACCAGGTCGAACCGAGCAGCTGGGAGAAGTATTACGAAAACCTTTACGATGTACTGATGCACCGCGCGCACCCGATCATAAAATTGGATGAGGTGCGCAAGACAGCAGCTGTTATAGAAGCCGCCCAGCTTTCGGCGCATAACAGGAGAGAAGAGAAAGTAAGATTTTAGCGTGGCCCCTTCGTCTAGTGGCCTAGGACGGATGGTTCTCAGCCATTAAACACGGGTTCGATTCCCGTAGGGGCTACCAAATTTTC
>CAZYUB010000029.1:0-2152 GCA_964650515.1 uncultured Planctomycetia bacterium
TCGATAAGGGCGCGCGCCAGACGCTTGCCGACCTCGACGCCGTCGGCAACACGACGAAGGCGATCACGAAGGGTATCGCGATCGGATCGGCAGTTGTCGCCGCCGTATCGCTCTTTAACGCATACATCACTGATATCGCGAAGGCCACGGGAAGGACATACGAGCAGATAGCGGCCTCGCTCTCGATATCGGAACCGAACGTGTTCATCGGCCTGCTGATAGGCGGCGCCATACCGTTCCTCTTCAGCTCGATGACGATAAGGGCCGTCGGCCGCGCCGCGTTCCTGATCGTCAGGGAGGTGAGGAACCAGTTCAAGGATAAGGAGATATGGGAAGGCAAGAAGACGCCGGATTACGGGCGCGTCGTAGGCATTTGCACCGCGGCCGCGCAGAGCGAGCTCGTCGGCCCGGGCCTTCTCGCGATACTGACGCCTATTCTCGTCGGGCTCCTGCTCCATAAGGAAGCGCTCGGCGGTTTCCTGGCCGGCATGATCCTGTCCGGGCAGCTGCTCGCCGTGTTCATGTCGAACGCGGGCGGCGCGTGGGATAACGCGAAGAAGACGATAGAGGACGGGCTTTACGGCGGGAAGGGTTCCGAAGCCCATAAGGCCTCGGTCACCGGAGACACCGTCGGCGACCCGCTGAAGGATACCGCGGGCCCGGCGCTTAACCCGCTGATAAAGGTCATGAACATGGTAGCGCTGCTTATCGTCGGCATAATGATAAAGAACGAGACGATGCATCCCGGCGTCATATTCGTGGGAATAGCCGGCATGGCGGTCATACTTTGGGTCATATTCAGGTCCCGCCGCGAGACGAAAGAGATGATGCTCGGCGACGAGGCGGTAAAATAGAACAGCGGAGGAACTAATGTTCAAACTGATCCCCCAAGAGGTGAAGTTCTTCGAGATGTTCGTCAAGAGCGCGGAGAACCTCCTCAGGGGCGCGAAGGTGCTGGTAGAGATAGCGAACAACTTCGATACGCTCGCAGAGAACGCAGCCAAGCTCGAGAGGCTTGAGCATGACAGCGACCAGATCACGCATGATATCATGGAGAAGTTGAACAAGACGTTCGTGACGCCTTTAGACAGGGAAGACATACATGAGCTTACAGCGGCCCTCGATGACGTCATGGACTTCATCGAGGCCGCCACGGAGCGCATGGTCCTCTATAAAGTGACTAAGCCCACTCCGGAGATGAAGGAGATAGCCGAGGTCATACTCAAACAGGCCGAAGAGATCAATTATGTAATGCCGAAGATAAAGGAGATCAAGCACGCCCAGATCATCGGCCACTGCATAGAGATAAACCGCCTCGAGAACGAGGGCGACAGGATACTCAGGGAAGCGGTCGCGGGCCTTTTCGATAGGAAGACGGACCCCCTGGAAGTCATCAAATGGAGGGACATCTACGATTACCTCGAGACGGCTACCGATAAATGCGAAGATATCGCTGTCACGATAGAGGGTATTGCGTTAAAATACTCTTGATTGACATATGCGGGCTTATTTGATAAGATTAAAACCAAAGGAGTTGCGCCTGTGAGGCGGCCTTTCTTTTTCGCGGTATTAGCCCTCATTCTGGTCTTGATCTCTCACACGGCAAATCCCGAAGAAACGGCTGTTGCCGTCGAGCCTGTCACGGCGGTTGAGACGCCCGGGACAAACGCGGCGGAGACCGCCGCCGTTATCAACACGGTAGTGCTGGTCGACGACGCGCTTCCCGAGAACGCGATCACGCAGGGGAAGTGGGACTGGGATGATCCGCTGAAATACAGCGGGGCTAGATCGCACACGGAGCCTGCGGCGGAAGGCGCCACGGAGCATTCCTACAGGATGGCTCCCGTCGACGTGCCCGAGAACCATAATATAGAGATATACGTGTATCCCGACGAGGGAGACCCCCCGGAAGGGATACAGTTAAGGATAAGTTTCGAGTCGGAAGGCAGGGAAGGCGAAATAGGCGTCTACAGGGAAGGGGAAGAAGAGGTCTTCATCTTCAATGATGACGAGGCCGTCATATACGACGGTACGCTGCCCGAGCCGGGAAAATGGTCGAAGTGGGAGGTAGACCCCGACGACCTCGGATTGAGCGGCGCTAAGATCACAGGGATATCGTTCGTAGCCTACGGCGGAAAAGTGAACTGGGACC
>CAZYUB010000030.1:0-2066 GCA_964650515.1 uncultured Planctomycetia bacterium
CGTAACGGCCGTAGAGCGGTCCGATCCCCACCTCATCGATGCCGGCCTCGAACGCCCTGTCTATCGCGTCGATCCGGTTGTCGGGGTCGCTCTTCGGCCCCGAGACGTGGCATTTCCTGTATGTCGCGTCGTGGTACGTCTCCTGGAAGAGCTGGAACGTGCCTATTTGCGAGGCCTTAAGTTTCCTGAAATCCTCGACTGAAAGCGGAGCGCAGTTGATATTGACCCTCTTTATGTAATGCGGGCCGACGCGAGCGGCATATACGGCCCGGACCGCCTCTGTGTAATATTCTATCGGGGTTTTCCCCGGAACGCCGGACTCGCCTGCGACGACAAGGATCCTCTTATGGCCCCTCTTTAAAAGCCACTCGACCTGCCCGCGTATTTCGTCCGCGTTGAGGTATTTCCTCTTGAGTTCCGTGTTGCCGGAGTGGAACGCGCAGTAGAGGCATTTGTTCGCGCAGAAATTCGATATATAGAGAGGGGCGAAGAGCACTATGCGGTTGCCGTATATCTCGTTCTTCACGTACGTGGCCGCCTCGTGTATTTTTTTTACGATAGCGGGGTCCTCGACGGCGAGCAGCGCGGCCGTCTCCTCGAGCGATAGCCGCTTCAGCGTGCGCGCCTTCTTCAATATTTCATCTATGCGGCCCGTCGATGCCTTCCCTGATTCCGACAACAGGCCATTTATCCGTTCTTCGTCGATATACTTCATCTGCTGGCTCCCTTTTTTATCCTTTCCTTTTCATCGTTGAACGCCTTGAGCGCATCCGGAAACGGCGATAAGACCCTCTCGAGCACGCCCTGCGAGCGCGAGATCGCGAACCCGTAGTTGGTTATCGGCACGCCGGCCTCCTTCGCCTTTTCTATCCTTGTAAGCATCTCCCTGCGGGTAATCATGCACGAGCCGCAGTGTATTATAAGCTTGTATTCTGCGAGCCCTTCGGCGTAATCCCTGCCCGAACATACGCTGATATCGAGCTCACCGCCGGCGTATTTCTTGAGCCAGCGCGGAATCTTAACGCGGCCGATATCATCCTCGATCGCGTGGTGGCTGCACGCTTCGGCTATCAGTACTTTGTCGCCGGGCTTTAAAGCATCTATTGCCGCGGCGCCTCGGGCCATTTCAACGAGATCTCCCTTATACCTTATGAATATTATCGAGAACGTGGTACATTTCACGCCCGGGGGTGTCTCCCTGACCATCCTGTCAACTACCTGCGAATCGCATACGACTATATCCGGCTGCCCCGTTAACGCTTTAAGCGACGCAAGATACTCCGTCTCCTTGACGACGAGCGACATCCCGCTGTTATCGAGCACATCCCTTATCGCCTGCACCTGCGGGAGGATCAGGCGGCCTTTCGGGGCTTCCTTGTCTATGGGCATGATAAGGACCGCGATCCCGCCTTTGGGCATCAGGTCGCCCATCAGCATCGGCGGTTTCAGGAAATCCTCGGGGCAGACCTCGAGCAGGAACCTCTTGTACCTGTCAACGCTCGGGTCGCGCTGGTTCCCTTTATCGGCTATCGTCTTTCCGAAATCCAGCGATGCGCACGACATCACGCGCGGCGATATCTCGAGCATCTTCCCCGTGAATTCCGCGGACGGGGCTTTGAGGTCTGCTTTGTTTATGACTATTATTACTGGGATGTTCCTCACTGCGGCTTCCGCGACGGTCTTCGCTTCATATTCCGTCCAGGAATCCGCTTCGGTGACGAGCGTAATGACATCGGCCCTGTCGAGTATCTTCGCGGTCTTTTTGAGGCGAAGGTCTGAGAGGACCGAGATATCATCAAGGCCCGCCGTATCGAGGAATACAACGGGGCCGACCGGAAGCAGCTCCATCGATTTCTCGACGACATCTGTTGTGGTCCCCGCTACCGGAGAGGTTATTGCCACATCCTGTCCGGCGATGAAATTCAGGAAACTGGATTTGCCCACGTTAGTCCTGCCGAATATCCCTATTTGCAGGCGAAGCGATTTCGGTGTGCTTATCATTTATTTTCCTTTGCTGAGCGCCGACTTGACAGAGACCCCTTTTATGAGCCCGAGGCGGCCTGTCA
>CAZYUB010000031.1:0-1875 GCA_964650515.1 uncultured Planctomycetia bacterium
TGTTCCTTGAGCATGCGCGCGCACATCATCGGGGTAAGTGTAAGCGATACTACGCCCGAGCAGAGGATGGCCGCGACGACGGTGACCGCGAACTCGCGGAATATCCTGCCGACGACCCCTCCCATAAAGACAAGAGGTATGAATATTACGGCGAGCGAAAGCGTCATCGATATGATCGTGAACGTGATCTGGTCGGCGCTCTCGACCGCAGCTTCCATCGGTTTCTTGCCGCCCTCGATAAGGCGGACCGTGTTCTCGAGCACGACGATGGCGTCATCGACCACGAACCCGATGCAGAGCGTGAGCCCCAGCAGGGACATCTGGTCCAAACTGAAGTTCATCGCGTACATGACGACAAAGGTCGCGACGACGGACAGCGGAAGCGAGATGCTCGGTATTATCGTGTCCGAGATCCTGCCGAGGGAGAGGAATATGATAAGAACGACGAGAATGAGCGCTATGAGGATAGTCTGCTTGACGTCATTGACCGACTCGACGATCTCTTCGGATTTGTCGTAAAACACCTCAAGCCTTGCGGATCCCGGCAGCTCCTTCTGGAGCATATCCGTCATATCCAGTATGTTGGCGGCGAGGGCGACCGTGTTTGAACCGGCAGAACGCGATATCGCTATAACAACGTTATTGGATCTCATGCCTTCCCCCGGTTTGCCGAACATCGGGCGTATCACGTCGTTATCTATGCTGTCGATGCAGCGCCCGACATCCTTCAGCCTGACGGGGGAGTTGTTCCTGTACGCGACTATAAGCTCATCATAGTCCTTCGCCTTGAAGAGCTGCCCCTTCGGTTCTATGGAGAAAGCCATGATGTCGCCGTCGAGGCTTCCCGCGGGTATAAGGACCGTGCCGGTCGATACCGCTGCCGCTACTTCGTTTATTCCTATCTGGAAAGCGGAGAGTTTATTCGGGTCCACCTGAACGCGCACGGCTGTCTTCGCGCCCCATACCTGGACCTGCGAGACGCCGTCTATCATGCTTATCCTTTTGCCGACGGTCCTGTTACCCAGGTCGTAAAGCTGGCCGGGCGTAAGGGTGTCCGAGTTGAGCATCATATAGATAATGGGCGTATCGGAAGGGTTGACCTTCTGGTAAGAGGGAGGGGCCGGCAGGTCGGTCGGGAGGTTCCCCGCCGCGCGCGATATGGCCGCCTGCACGTCGGGAGCCGCGAGGTCTACATTCCTGCTAAGGTCGAACGTCAGTATTATCTGCGACTGCCCTTCGGTATTGTTCGAGATGATGCTGGTAAGGCCCTGTATCTCGGTGAACTCGTTCTCGAGAGGGGACGCGACGGCAGACGCCATCGTGTCGGGGCTCGCGCCCGGGTACGCCACCTGAACGAGAATGACCGGATAGTCAACGACAGGAAGGTCGCTGATCGGAAGCGTGAAATAAGCCGCCATGCCGAATATCGTCACGACCACCATGAGCAGCGTGGTCATAATGGGTTTTCTTATAAAGTTTTCAGAGAAGCTCATTCGTCCGCCTTCTTGGATGCCCCGTTCTGCGGGGCGCTTATCTCGACGTCCGCCCCGGGCTTCAGCCCCATCTGGCCGGCGGTCACGACGTACTCCCCGGCCTTAAGCCCTTTCTCCACGATCACGTGGTCGTCTATTTTGTTGCCGGCGGTGATGTTTCTTTTTTCCGCCTTATTATCCGGTGTTATAGTGAAAACATAATTGTATAATACGCCCTGTTCCCGCCCTACCTGCATGGCTTCATAGGGGATAAGTACCGCGTCTTTCTCTTTCCTGAGGACAAGCCGCACATTCGCAAACTGTCCCGCCCAGAGCGCGGAGTCCTTGTTGTCGACCGAGGCGCGCAGCAGGATCGTGCCGGTGGTGTTATCCACCGCGTTGT
>CAZYUB010000032.1:0-1590 GCA_964650515.1 uncultured Planctomycetia bacterium
CACCGCGTCGGATACCTATAAGGCTGACGTAGGTATAAAAGACGGCGTTGTGGCGGCAATCGGGCGCGAGCTGGAGGGCGGCGGGGCTATTGACGCGGCCGGAAAATATGTCCTCCCCGGGGGGATAGATGTCCACACACATCTCGACATGCCGCTGAGGGATGGGATAACCTCAAGCGATGATTTCGCAACAGGCTCGAAGGCGGCGGCTGTCGGCGGGACGACGTCGTTTATCGACTATGCCGCGCAGCCGACCGGAGGCAGCCTCTCCGACGCGCTGAGGATATGGCGCGAAAAGGGATTGAAGTCATGCCTTGACTATGGCCTGCACATCGCTGTGACGCGCGCGGACGACGCGACCCTTGCCGAGATGGCGGATATGGTCAGCGAGGGCGTAACGAGTTTCAAGGTCTATATGGTCTACGACGGAATGAGGGTGCGCGACGACGAGTTTATGAAGGTGCTCGAAAGGTCGAACAAATGCGGAGCGTTGATCACCGCCCACTGCGAGAACTATTACGTTGTGAACCACCTGACCGAAAAATTCCTCGCCGAGGGCAAGACGGCGCCGATTTATCATCCTCTGTCGCGTCCGGCCGAGTGCGAAGGCGAGGCCGCGAACCGCGCGATAAAGCTCGCCGAGATGACAGGCGCGAGACTCTATATAGTCCACAACACCTGCGAGGAGTCCGTATCGCGCATAGAGGAGGCACGCGGTAAGGGGCTGCCGGTCATGGGCGAGACCTGCCCGCAGTATCTTATGCTGTCGATTGACGATTACGACAGGCCAGACTTCGACGGAGCAAAATATGTCATCTCTCCGCCGCTGCGCTGCGGGCGTGATAGGGAATATCTATGGCGGCGGCTTAAAGACGGAGCGCTTCAGACTGTCGCGACTGACCACTGCCCGTTCTTCTTTGAGCAGAAGAGGCTTGGGCTGAACGATTTTAGCAAGATACCGAACGGAGGTCCCGGCATAGAGACGAGGATGCCGCTGCTTCTGTCCGAGGGGCCGAAACATGGACTGTCGCTGAACAGGATCGTCGAGGTGACCTCCACGGCACCGGCCAAAATTTTCGGAATGTACCCTAAAAAGGGAACCATAGCACCCGGCTGCGATGCCGATATCGTGATATATGACCCCAACAGGAGAGTGACGCTGAGCCGGTCGATACTGCATGAGAACGTGGACTACACATTGTACGACGGCTTTGAACTCACAGGCTACCCAGTAATGACGCTTTCGCGGGGCGAGGTGGTCGCCAACGGCGGGGCCTACGTCGGAGGCGAAGGGCGAGGAAGGTTTATCAAGAGGGGACTGCCCGAGCTCCTTTAACGGCGCGCTGCCTTCACATTTAAAGAAGGTACGGATGTTCGTTTGAACTCTGCAAAGTTCAGTGTATATATTGAAAAAAGTGAATGGTTTGCTGTAAAATATATTAAGGAGATGGTAGCATGAATAAGGTATTAAGAAAGTTTACGGTGGTAATGGCTATCCTGTTGGCTATGGCTGGTATAATCTTCGCTCAGTCAAACGCGGATGCGGCTCAGTATATCGGCGAGGCCCGCGCGAAGCAGATAGCATATAAG
>CAZYUB010000033.1:0-1572 GCA_964650515.1 uncultured Planctomycetia bacterium
TTAACCTTCTAAGGATCTTCTCTCGTAAGTTCTTTTTTAGCTTTTCTACCATCTAATGTCTATTATAGGTTAAAACCGCCTTTAGTCAAGGGGAAAACACCCTCTCAAACAGCCCCGTTAGCATCCCGAACGAATTGGTGAAAATCATTATGCCGATTACGATTAGGAAGATGCCGCTGATGACCGACAGGGCCCTCAGGTGCTTCTTGACGGCCTTGAAATAGGACAGGAAGTTGTTGATCAGCAGGCCGGATATAAGGAAAGGTATAGCAAGGCCGAGCGAATAACCCAGCAGCATGGCCGCGCCCTTGCCCGCCTCCCCGGCCGTTGAGCTCAAGACCAGTATCGAGGCGAGTATCGGCCCTACGCACGGGGTCCAGCCGATCGCGAATGCCGCTCCGACAAGCACGGAGCCCGCGTAGCCCGCCGGTTTGGACTTCAGCTCCACTTTCTTCTCCTTTTGCATGAACCCGAGGTTTATCACGCCGGCTATGCAGAGGCCGAAGAAAACCACAATGACGCCTCCCGCCTTCCTTATTATCTCCCTGTTCTGCGGCAGGAAGCCGCCGAGGAAATTCAGGGACATCCCGAGGACCACAAAGACCACGGTAAAACCGGCGATGAAGAGCAGCGAATGCGCCAGCGTGAGCATACGGACCTTCCTCGGCAGCGACTCCCGGGTAAGTTCGCCGAATGTTATGCCCGTGATATACGAGATATACGACGGGAGCAGCGGCAATACGCACGGCGACAGGAACGAAAGTATCCCGCCGATGAACGCGGCCGCCAGCGAGACGGTATCCGGGCTGTTTCCCATCTTCAGATCCTCCTGCTTATGGCCAGGGATTCTTCGCACGGCATGGCGTCTATTACCCTGTCCGCCGCCCTGCCCGCGAAACATTTTATCCTTGCATGCCCGGAACCGTTCTTCCCGAGGGCATACCTTGCCACTATCGAAACCGCCTCGTCAAATTCCGCCCCGTCCGTCTTCCCGAGCAGCACCGATACCGGCCCGAGGGGCTCCTGCGCGTGCAGCATAAGGCCCGAGTTCCTCTTCAATGAAACTATCTTGTGGTTCTCCCCGTTATTCCTGCCGATGACCAGCTTCGATTCCGGAGATATCCTGAAATGCCGCCCGTGCTTGAGCAGCTCTATGTCGACCGTGTCGAAACCGGGGTCGTATTTCATAAGGTCGCCGAGCCTGCTCTCGAACTCCTTCTCCGCCAGCACGCAGCCGCCGGCGGCTGCCGGATACTCCTCCACGCCGAACCTTTTTGCCAGCGCCATCTGCGGCTTCCTCGAGCGCCCCGACATCGAAAGCAGTTTATTCCTGTCTATGAGCCCCTTCTCTTCGGCAACCGTCGGGGGGAAAAGCTTCGCGCAAAGCGGCCTCAACAGGTACCCCTTGAGGCCGGAGTCCTTTTCTATTATCTTCATCGCTTCCCTCCGCTGGGAGAACGGCCTCTGCCCCAGCACCTCCCCGGTGAAAACGAAAGACGCCTTTTTCCTCTCCCTAGATTCCTTTGCTTTTTTCAGCATTAATATCTTGCAGTCGATGCACGGGTTTATCGC